>NZ_JBXARK010000001.1:600667-741961 GCF_058808175.1 Flavobacterium sp. GW821-FHT11G01
TGCGATGACAGGAGGAAACTTGATTCCATCCACAACAGCTCTTACCACTGGTACTTATTATGCTGCAATCAAAGATCCGACAACTACTTGCGAGAGTAATGTTAGATTAGCTATTGTCATTAGTGTAACTGATCCTGGAACACCAGTGATTACAGATACAGCACAGGAATTCTGTTTGGTAAATGCACCGACTTTTGCCACTATCGACGTTAGTCCAGCTATTGCTGCGAATATTGTTTGGTATGATGCGTTGACAGGAGGAAATTTGATTCCATCCACAACAGCTCTTACCACTGGTACTTATTATGCTGCAATCAAAGATCCGACAACTACTTGCGAGAGTAATGTTAGATTAGCCATTACCATTAGCGTAACTGATCCTGGAACACCAGTGATTACAGATACAACTCAGGAATTCTGTTTGGTAAATGCACCGACTTTTGCCACTATAAATGTTAGCCCAGCTACGAATATTGTTTGGTATGATGCGTTGACAGGAGGAAATTTAATTCCATCCACAACTGTGCTTACAACAGGTACTTATTATGCTGCAATCAAAGATCCGACAACTACTTGCGAGAGTAATGTTAGATTAGCCATTGCCATAAGCGTAACCGATCCTGGAACACCAGTGATTACAGATACAGCGCAGGAATTCTGTTTGGTAAATGCACCGATTTTTGCCACTATCGATGTTAGCCCAGCTACAAATATTGTTTGGTACGATGCTTTGACAGGAGGAAATTTGATTCCATCCACAACTGCGCTTACAACAGGTACTTATTATGCTGCAATCAAAGATCCGACAACTACTTGTGAGAGTAATGTTAGATTAGCTATTGTCATTAGTGTAACTGATCCAGGAACGCCAAGTACTACAGATAATACACAAGATTTCTGTTTGGTAAATGCACCAACAGTTGCTAATATCCAGGTGAATGAAGCAAATGTAGTTTGGTACAACACTCCGACAGGCGGAACAGTTATTCCAGTAACTACAGCTTTAGTAAATGGCATTTATTATGGAGCTATTTTAGATCCGGTAACAAATTGTGAAAGTGCTACAAGATTACAAGTAACAATCAATATTAGTGATCCGTTAACACCAACCACGACAGCTACAACACAAAATTTCTGTTTAATTAGTGCGCCAACAATTGCCAATATTCAGGTTAATGAGGCAAATGTAGTTTGGTATAGCGTTGCAACTGGTGGAACTTCATTAGTTTCAACAACTGCCTTAACAAGTGGAGTTTATTATGGAGCTATAAAAGATCCTGCAACAGGTTGTGAAAGTTCTGTTCGCTTACAAGTTACAATAAATGTAACAGATCCAGGAAGACCAACTACAGCAGATAATACGCAGGATTTCTGTTTAATAAATGCGCCAACAATTGCTAATATCCAAGTGAATGAAGCAAATGTAGTTTGGTTTAGTACTCAAACTGGAGGAACAGCAATTCCGGTAACAACAGCTTTAGCAAGTGGCATTTACTACGGAGCTATTTTAGATCCGACAACAAATTGTTTAAGTGCAATCAGATTACAAGTTACTATTAAAGTAAGTAATCCTGCAACACCTACAACTATGAATGCTTCTCAAAGTTTCTGTATTACTAGTTCACCAACAGTTGCTAATATTCAGGTAAACGAGACAAATGTAGTTTGGTATAACACTTTAACTGGTGGAACAGCACTTGCCTCAACAACAGCTTTAACAAACGGAATTTATTACGGAGCAATTTTAGATCCGGTAACGGGTTGTCAAAGTACTGTTCGTTTGCAAGTAACAGTAAGCATAAACAATCCTGCTGCTACACCAACTACAAATTCTGCAACTCAAAACTTCTGTTCATTAAATGCACCAACAGTTGCCAATATTCAGGTTAATCAGGCAAATGTAGTTTGGTATAACACAGCAACAGGCGGAACAGCATTACCAGCAACAACAGCTTTGGTTACAGGAACTTATTATGGTGCTGTTTCAAGTACAATTGGTTGTGAGAATCCGGTAAGATTGGCAGTTGTAATAAATGTGAACACTCCTGGTGTTATAACAACACCAAGAACAACACAAACATTCTGTTTGTCAAAATTACCAACTGTTGCTAATATATTGGTAAATGAAACAAACGTAGTATGGTATTCTTCAGCAACAGGTGGTACACCTTTAGCAGCAAATACACAACTTACGGCTGGAACTTATTATGCTGGTGCTCTTAGTAATACAACAAATGGTTGCGAAAGCGCTACAAGATTAGGGGTAACAATTAATTTCGAAAATGATGCTCTTGTACAACTTGCATCTACTGATGATACACCATGTGTTTTCCAGGGAGTGACATATTCAATCGCAAACGGAAAATCAAACTATGTATGGTCAGTAACTAACGGAACAATTACTTCTGGCGGAGGAAACGCTGATGGTTCTGCTACTATTTCATGGTCTGATATAGGACCAGGTAAAGTGACAGTTACGTACATCAATAATTGTGACGAAACGACCACTAAAACATTGAATGTTACGGTTGCTACTTGTTCTGATTTAACAATTACCAACACAGTGAGTAATCCAACTCCAAATTTTGGAGAACAAATAACATTTACAGTAACTGTTAATAATGTTGGACAAGGTAATTTTATAAATACAGTAGTTAGTGATTTACTACCTAGCGGTTATGATTTGGTAAGTACCAGTACAACTGCAGGAACCTATAATCCGGCAACGGCACTTTGGACCATTCCAACTTTAAATGCTGGTCAAAGTGTTACACTTACTATTGTTGCAGAAGTATTGCCAGGCGGTGATTACTTAAGTGTCGCAACTGTTGAAATTTCAACTCCTTTGGATGTTGATGCAGCAAACAATTCAGCTTCAGTTTCTGTTGATCCAATTTGTTTGACAGTTTATAATGAGTTCACTCCAAACAATGACGGAGCAAATGATCTTTTCAGAATTGACTGTATCGAATCTTATCCAAATAACGAGCTAAAAGTTTATAATAGATATGGAGCATTAGTATACAGTAAACAACATTATGAAAATGATTGGAACGGAACTGCCAATGTATCTGGAGTTATAAATAGAGGAGATATGTTGCCAACAGGTACTTATTTTTATGTGATAGACATTGGAGACGGAACGGTTAAAAAAGGATGGTTATCTATAATGAGATAAGCAAACTGCATTAATCATCTAATTAATTAAACTAAATAAGTATCGTTATGAAACTATATATAAAATCATTAGAAACGTATTTCATCTTAATATGTTCTTTTATCACGTTTTGTGCCAGTGCACAACAAGACCCGGAGTACACGCAATATATGTACAACACTATGGCGGTAAATCCAGCTTATGCTGGATCTACCGGCACTTTAGAAGCAGCACTTTTATACCGCTCTCAATGGATTGGAATTGATGGGGCGCCAGAAACGCAATCGTTTACCATTCAATCACCACTTAGAAATGAACAAATAGGTTTAGGATTAAGTGTCGTTAATGACAAAATTGGTCCATCAAACGAATTGTATCTTGACGGAAACTTTGCTTATTCACTCCCTTTAGGCTATGAAAAAAGATTAGCCTTTGGGTTAAAAGCAGGGATGAGAATGTTAAATGTTGATTGGTCAAAAGGGAGATATTATGATCCAAATGATGTTTTGTTAAATCAAAATATCGACAATCAGGCAAAACTGGCAGTTGGTGCGGGGATCTATTATTATACTGAGAAATGGTATTTAGGCCTTTCAGTTCCGAGTTTTATTCAAAGTAGTTATTACGATGATGTTCAGGAATCAATTGACTATGACCGTTTGCATTACTATTTAATGGGAGGTTATGTTTTTGATTTGAATCCAAATTTAAAATTTAAACCAGCATTTTTAGTAAAAGCAGTGAGTGGAGCTCCGCTTACTGCAGATGTTTCTGCGAATTTTATGATTGCCGAGAAATTTGTAATAGGAGGTTCTTATAGAACAGATGATTCTATAAGCATCCTGGCAGGTTTTCAGATATCTAAAAGTTTTTATATTGGATACGCTTTTGATTACACTGTTAGCGATCTGAATAAATACAATGATGGTTCGCACGAAATTATCTTGCGTTATCAGTTTAACAAAGGCGAAAGTAAAATTAAATCCCCTCGATTCTTCTAAAAGTAAAACCTATGAAAAAATTATATATCCTAAGTTTAGTTTTGAGTTTTACGTTTAGTTTTGCTCAGACTAATTTAAAAAAGGCAGATGCCCTGTTTAGAAATTATGCTTACGCTGATGCTTCAAAAGCTTACGAAGAAATTTTACAGAACATCAAAAGTCCAACCGCTCAAACGTTAAAGAACGCTGCCGACTCGTATTATTTTATTTCAGATGCCAGAAATGCTTTAAAATGGTACAAAAAATTATACGAGGTTCAAGGCAATAATTTAACTGATATTTACTATCTGCGTTATATTCAGTCCTTGAAAGGGGTTATGGATTATGATGAAGCAGATAAAATGACAAAAGAATATCTTTCTAAAAAAGGAGATCAGAATGAAGTAAACAGATACGTTGCACAAAAGAAGCAAATGGATAGTTTAGCCAAAGCAAAATCTCTTTACACAGTCAAAAATCTGGATATTAATACGAGTAAATCTGACTTTGGAGCTACCTTTTTTCAAGATCGGATTGTATTTACATCGGCCAGAGATACAACAAAGTTTAGCGAAAAGCTGTATACATGGAACAATCAGCCTTTTCTGAACTTGTATGTTGCTGAAAGAAATCCTGCAGATGGAAGTTTGTTTAACGAAACAGTATTTCTTCCAAATGTAATGACCAAATATCACGAGGCAACAGCTTCTTTTGATTCTAATGGAAAGACAATTTATTATTCAACAAACATCGTTAAAAAGAATAAGTTGGTTATCGATGAAACTAAAACGAATAATTTTCAAATTGTTAAAGGTGAGATTATAAATAACAAATTAGAAAACTCACAAAAGGTTTTCTTTGATAGTGATGATTATTCTGTGGGACATCCTTCTTTAAGCGAAGACGGACGATGGCTTTTCTTTGCTTCAGATATGCCGGGAGGTATTGGCGAAACCGATTTGTATTATGTAAAAATAGCAGCTGACGGAACAATGAGTTCACCTGTTAATCTTGGACCAAAGATTAATACTATCGGAAATGATCTTTTCCCATTTTTTCGCAACGGAAAACTGTATTTTTCTTCTGATGGACACTACGGTTTTGGAGACCTGGATGTATATGAAAGTAAATTATTAGCTGACGGAACTTTCTCAGATCCCGTAAATATGGGAGCTCCAATTAACAGTAATAAAGATGATTTTACTTTTGTAATTGATAGCGCAGAAAACTACGGATATGTTTCTTCCAACAGAGCAGAAGGAAAAGGGGATGATGATATTTATTCATTTACTAAAGGGAGACCGGTATGTAATCAAAGCATTTCTGGTATTGCAATAGATCGTAAAACTAAATTGCCACTGCCTGATGTTTCTATTATGGCCTATAACTCTTATAGTGATGTTTTTGGCGAAACCAAAACTAATTATGAAGGTAAATATGCTATTGAAGTTCCGTGTGGAAAAATAGTTAAGATGATTGCTGCAAAACCAAATTATAGCAGTGATGAGAAAACAGTAGAAACGACAAAGGAAAACGGTGCTGAGATCAAAGATATTAATTTCGAATTAAGCAATTATGATGATTTAGTTGTTAAAAAGAAAGGAGTTGAAAAAGTTGATGTTAACCCAATTTACTTTGATTACGATAAATATGACATTACGCCTCTTGCAATCGAAGAGTTAACAAAAGTAGTTTTTATTATGAAAAAATTTCCAAACATCAGAATCAAGATTGAATCACATACTGATTCTCGTGGAAAAGATTCATATAACCTGAAACTTTCTGATAACAGAGCGAAGTCAACAAGAGATTATATTGTTTCACAGGATATTGATCCGTCTCGAATCGAAAGCGCAATTGGCTATGGGGAAAGCCGATTGATTAATAAATGTAAAAATGGAGTAAAATGCACAGAAGATGAACATTTGTTAAATAGACGTTCTGACTTCATCATTATTCAAAAATAGTTTTATATTTGCACTCTAATTATTTGATAATCAGTGTAAAAATATAAAACGAAGAAACCATTTGGAAGTTGGTTTTGTTTAATTCTTTTTTAAGAATAGTGGACAAGAAGAAAATCAAGTTGCATCTTTTTGCAGCTTGATTTTTGATTTTTTAAAACTTTTGTTTTTTGATGTTTTTCAGCGAAAATAATTCTAATTTTGATATTCAGTTATTCAACATTACAATCCGCATCATTTTAATATTTTATGAGTATTCAAGAAACAATTCAGGCATTACGAGAAGAACTTAATCAGCACAACTACAATTATTATGTGCTAGATAACGCCACAATTTCAGATTATGATTTTGATATTAAATTAAAACAGTTACAGGATTTGGAAGAAAAAAATCCTGAATTTTTTGACGAACATTCGCCAACGCAACGTGTAGGGGGAACCGTTACCAAGAATTTTAAAACTATTGCGCATCAATATCGTATGTATTCTTTGGATAACTCTTATTCTAAAGAAGATCTGTTAGATTGGGAAAACCGAATTCAGAGAGTTTTAGGAAATGTCAAATTAGAATATACCTGTGAATTAAAGTATGATGGAGCTTCGATTAGTATTTCCTATGAAAACGGAAAATTAGTTCGGGCGTTAACACGTGGAGATGGTTTTCAGGGAGATGAGGTAACAAATAATATTAAAACAATAAAATCAATTCCTTTACAATTAAAAGGAAATTATCCTGAGAAATTCGATATCCGAGGTGAAATTATTTTACCTTTAAAAGGTTTCGAAAAAATGAATCAGGAATTAATTGAGATTGGAGAAACGCCATACTCAAATCCAAGAAACACGGCTTCAGGAAGTTTAAAATTACAAGATAGTGCGGAGGTTGCAAAACGCCCGTTAGAATGTTTGTTATACTCAGTTACCAGCAATAACTTACCTTTTTCTTCTCAAATTGAAGGATTAGAATCTGCTAGGAATTGGGGATTTAAAGTACCAACTGAAGCGAAGTTGGTGAATAACATGCACGAAGTTTTCGACTTTATTGATTATTGGGATGTTCATCGTCATAAATTACCATACGAAACGGATGGAGTTGTTATTAAAGTAAATAGTATTCAGCATCAGCAAGAATTAGGATATACTGCAAAATCACCACGTTGGGCTATTGCTTATAAGTTTAAATCAGAACAGGTTTCCACTAAATTAAAGTCAATTTCTTACCAGGTGGGACGCACAGGAGCAATCACTCCGGTTGCAAATTTAGAACCGGTGCAATTAGCCGGAACGATCGTAAAAAGAGCTTCTTTACACAATGCAGATCAGATTGAGAAATTAGATATCAGAATAAATGATACTGTTTTTGTTGAAAAAGGAGGAGAAATTATTCCAAAAATTATAGCTGTTGATTTAGAGCAACGTCCTGAAAATTCAGTAAAAACAGAATATATTACACATTGCCCGGAATGCCAGACAGAATTAGTTCGTACAGAAGGTGAAGCAAATCATTATTGTCCGAATTTCTACGGATGTCCTCCACAGATTATTGGTAGAATCCAACATTACATCTCAAGAAAAGCTATGGACATTGAAGGTCTTGGTGGTGAAACCGTTGCGTTGCTTTTTAAGAATGATTTGGTTCATAATTATGCTAATTTATACGAATTGAAAGTTGAGGATATTCTCCATTTAGAAAGAATGGCGCAAAAATCAGCTGAGAATCTGGTAAACGGTGTTGAAAAATCAAAAGAAATTCCGTTTGAAAGCGTTTTGTTTGCGCTCGGAATCCGTTTTGTTGGTGAAACCGTTGCTAAAAAATTAGCCAAACATTACAAAAATATTGATGCACTAAGTAAGGCTTCTTTAATGGAATTAATATTAGTTGATGAAATTGGAGAACGAATTGCAAAAAGTGTAATCGAGTTTTTTGAAAATGAAGAAAATCAAAAAATAATTGAACGCCTAAAAAGTTATGGAGTTCAATTCGAAATAGTAGAAAAAATCAACCCAAATGCTACAGAAAAATTCATCGGAAAAACTTTTGTTGTTTCAGGAGTTTTTACTCAGTTTTCGAGAGATGAATTAAAGAAAACAATCGAAGATAATGGTGGGAAAGTTGGAAGCTCCATTTCTGCAAAAACAGATTTTGTGATTGCAGGAGATAATATGGGTCCAGCCAAATTAGAAAAAGCCAATAAATTAAATATTCCGATATTATCTGAGGAAGATTTTATAACTAAACTGAATGAAAGCGAATAAACCGTCGTTGATTTTGTATTTTCTGGCATTGCTGTTTACCATCATTTTTGATTGGACAGAACAGGAATATATAGCGATTTATGCCAAGGCAATAGTATTGCCGGCCATATTTTTCTATTTTTTTGTTAGCAGTGAATTTAAAATAGGGAAAACAGAAGCTTTCGTTTTTTTATTTTGTTTTGTGGGTCAGGTGTTTGATCTTATGGATGTTGAGGTTTCAGAAATTGGAGCGGTGTTAAGTTTTTTGGTGGTCTATTTACTTCTTTTAAAAATTTTCATATCGGAGCGTGAAAAAATTAAACTAACTAAAAAAGATATCTTGCCAATATCAATAGTGGTAATATTTATAGTTTATTTACTGGTATCTGTTTTAAGTCTGCAGTCAGATAATATGAAAAAATTCAATACGCTTTATACTTTTTACGGTATTGTTCTTAGTGTTTTGAGTTATTTTTGCTTTGTACGTTACATAACTAAAGGAACACATATTGCTTTGATAATGTCATTAATGGCAGTCTGCTATATCTTTTCAGATATATTTTATATTTTCAATGAATACTTTTCATACTCCGTTGTATTGGTCTTAATCAGGGATGTTACGCAAATTCTGGCCTACTATTTTATGGTCGAATATTTTCTTGAAAGATCAAAATTACAGAAAAAAGTATTATACAATAATTGATTTCCCCTGATTGGTGTGGGCTTTATCTTTATCAAAATAAAAATCGATACGGCCTAAGTTTATTCCGTAGCAACCTACCTGATTAACTAATACATTCTCTCCAGCCTTATTTTTTACAATAGTTGGTTTGTCAAGAAATGTATGAGTATGTCCACCAATGATTAAATCTATATCTTGTGTCAATTCAGCCAGTTTTAAATCGCAAATTTTAGATTCATCATCTTTGTAATTATAACCTAAGTGAGAAAGACAAACAACCAGATCACATTTTTCTTCCTTTTTTAGTTTTTGCGTCATGTCCTGTGCAATTTCCACCGGATTGTTATACACAGTTTCTTTATACATTTTTTTGTCGACCAAACCGTTAAGTTCAATTCCTAATCCAAAAACACCAACCTTAATTCCGTTTTTATTGAAGATTTTATAAGGTTTTACCAGTCCGTTCATTACGGTATTCTTAAAATCATAGTTCGAATTGATAAATTCAAAAGTTGCGTGAGGCATTTGTGCATACAAACCATCAAGACCATTGTCGAAATCATGATTTCCTATAGTTGAGGCATCGTATTTCATCATACTCATCAACTTAAATTCAAGTTCGCCTCCATAATAATTAAAATAAGGAGTTCCCTGAAAAATATCACCTGCATCTAACAAAAGTACATTTGGATTTTCCTTACGGATAGCTTCAATCAAAGTTGCTCTTCGAGATACACCACCTTTATTTGCATTACGCGGATCATCAGCCGGAAAAGGATCTATATGACTGTGAACATCATTAGTGTGCAAAATAGTTAAATGCTTAATATCGTTAGTTTCAAAACTACTTAATGACAAACCTAAACTTAGTAGGGCAGTACTTGCAGCTGTTTTCTCGATAAATTCTCTTCTTTTCATTGTATATATTTTTTGCCTAAGTGCAGTAATTTAATTTTTGAGTAGTAATGTTTTATTCGACAGTAATTCGAACATCGGTTTTAACCGGGATAGTATCAACCTCTTTAAAATAATCAATCAGCACATTTCTGATTTTATAATTTAAGTCAAATTTATCACTAGCTTTTAAAAAGAAATTCATGTTGTCACCACCATTAGCTAGGTAATCATTAGTAACTACATAATAAGTTTTAGTAACATCTATAGGTTTTCCCTGAATCAGAATATTTTTGGCGGTATTATCTTTTGATATCGTAAAAGTCATTCCAGATAGTGGTTGAGGTTTTTTCTCCTTAATAATATAGCTTGCAATTTCAAGGATTTGATTGCCGCTCAAGGCAACAACAATCAAACTGTTTTCAAAAGGCATAATTTCGTAAGCCGTTCTTGTTGTTACATTTCCTTTTGGCAAAATGGCACGAATTCCACCATGATTTAATAAACATAAATCGATACTTTTTTTCTCACGTGTTTTAAAAACTAAATTTCCTCTTTCTAAACAAACATCGGCCATTAAATTTCCAATAGTAGTTTGCCATTTTCCAGAGCTTTTGTCAAGAGTTTCAGGAGAATAAGCCAAAACACTGTCTAAATCTTTATTAATATGATCGCGATAAGGTTTGATAAAATTTTCAATTTGAGGAGTTTCATTACCTTTTTCTGTTATCGGAAGTTGTTTTCCTTCTATCTTCGTCAAATTATAATTTTTCTGACTACAGGAAAATATAAAAAAAAGTGTTAAGAATATAACAAAAAGTTTTAAAAATCCGTTATACTTTTTTAGTTTTACCATCTTAAATGCGACTTAAATAATTAATTTTGTAATCTGGTAAAAGTACTATGTTTTTAAATTATATAAAGGAATTTTTTGTAAAAAAATCATTAAAAAATAGCCTGCATATTGTCAAAAACGAAGTCTTTACAAGCAATGTGCAAACAATTGGTTTATTGATAGATGAAAGCGAATTTCGTCATTCAAAGGAATTAGTAAAAGAGTTGATTCTTCACGGAATTGCTCCTGAAAGCATAAAAATTGTTGCATATAGAGGTAAATTAGAAAAGAAAAAAACGTATTCGAGACCTACTTTTTCCAAAAAACAGATTAATTGGAAAGGGGAGTTTACTGAAGAATTTTTGAATGAATTTACTGAAACAGAATTCGATCTTTTGATTAGCTATTATGATATCGAAAAACCGATTTTAATGATGACAACAAGTAAATCAAAAGCGAAGTTTAAGGTAGGATTAGCTTCAGTCGATAAAAGATTAAATCGATGGATGATTGATACCAAATTGGAAAATTATAAACTATTCGTTTCCGAATTGTTTAAGTATTTAAAAAGTATAAAATAAATTATAAATAGAATATGCAATCATTAATAGGAACTGGTGTTGCTCTTGTAACCCCATTTAAAAAAGACTTTTCAGTTGATATCGAAGCTTTACAACGCATCGTTAATTTTTCGATTGATGGAGGAGTTGAATATCTTGTGGTTATGGGAACAACGGCTGAAAATGCTACCTTGACACAAGCCGAAAAAGAATTAGTTATAAAGACAGTAATTGATACTAATAAAGGAAGATTGCCTTTAGTTCTTGGTGTTGGTGGCAATAATACAATGCAGATTGTTGAGGAATTAAAAACAGGAGATTTTTCTGCTTTTGATGCTATTCTTTCTGTTTCTCCTTATTATAATAAGCCAACGCAGGAAGGAATTTATCAGCATTTTAAAGCTATTGCTGAAGCTTCGCCAATTCCGGTAATTTTATATAACGTTCCAGGAAGAACATCAAGTAATATGTTGCCTGCAACGGTGATTCGTCTTGCAAATGATTTTAGTAACGTTGTAGCGATAAAAGAAGCAGCAGGTGATATGGCTCAGGCTTTGCAATTGCTAAAAAATGCACCAAAAGATTTTCTTGTGATTTCTGGTGATGATATGATTGCTTTGCCAATTGTTTTGGCTGGTGGAGCAGGAGTAATCTCTGTTATCGGGCAGGGATTTCCTAAAGAATTTTCAGAAATGATCCGTTTAGGTCTGAACAGAAAAGTAAATGAAGCATTTAAAACACAATACTTTTTGTCAGACTGTATTGATATGATTTTTGAGCAGGGAAATCCAGCCGGAATCAAACAAGTGTTTCAAGCCCTTGGTATTGCTGACAATACAGTACGTTTGCCTTTGGTAATTGTTGATGATTCATTGGCAGAAAGATTGAATAAATTTGTTAAAAACAGCATTAAATTAGAGTAAAATTACCGGTATTTTATTATACCAAAAAATATTTTGTAGTAGCTAAATTAATAACTAAATTTGCCACCGGAACTTCGGTGTGATTTTGCTTTGGCATAATTGTCTAAGAAATCATAATAAAAGTAAGAAAATGAAAAAAATAGTATCTCTATTAATTGTTGTTGTCCTTTTTTGTTCTTGTAGTGATTACCAAAAAGCCTTGAAAAATGAAGATGTTGCGGCTAAGTTTGAAATGGCAACAAAGATGTATGATGCGGGAAAATATTCAAAAGCAATTCGTCTTTTTGAGCAATTGGCACCATCATATAGAGGTAAACCTCAGGCTGAAAAGCTTTTTTATATGTTTTCACAATCTTATTACAAAACAAAACAGTACTATTTAGCTGGTTATCAATTTGAAAGTTTTGTTTCAGGGTATCCACGTAGTGAAAAAGTACAGGAAGCTGCATTTTTAGGAGCTTACAGTTATTCAAAATTGGCCCCGGTTTATAGTTTAGATCAGGCTGACACTGTAAAAGCTTTAGAGAAATTACAAACATTTATTGATAATTATCCAAATTCAGAGTACATCGCTCAGGCTAACGAGGCAGTGAAAATTTTGAATGGAAAGTTAGAGAAAAAAGCATATGAAAATGCTAAAGGATATAATACTATTTCAGATTATAAATCTGCACTAGTTGCTTTTGATAATTTTATTGCTGATTTTCCGGGAACCCCTTTAAAAGAAGATGCTTTGTTCTACAAATATGATTCAGCATATCAATTAGCGATAAACAGTATTCCTTCAAAAATGGAAGAGCGTCTTAATATTGCTAAAGTTGCTTATAATAACTTGTTGAAGTATAAAAGCGATACAAAATACAAAAAACAGGCAGACGAAATGTATGCCAGAGTTGAAACAGATTTACAAAAATTTACTAAATAAATAAAGTCATGGATTTAAAAAAGACGAATGCTCCTGTAAATACAATAACATACAATAAAACTGTTATTGAAGAGCCAACAGGAAATGTGTATGAAGCAATTACCATTATGGCTAAAAGAGCAAATCAAATTAATTCTGAAATTAAAAAAGAATTAACTGAAAAATTAGAAGAGTTTGCTACTTATAATGACAGTCTTGAAGAAGTTTTTGAAAATAAAGAACAAATTGAAGTTTCTAAATTTTACGAAAAATTACCAAAACCACACGCTTTAGCTGTTCAGGAATGGTTAGACGGAAAAACTTACCACAGAGGTTCAAACAAATAATATAGTATAATGTCAGTTTTAAACGGGAAGAAAATTTTACTGGGAGTTTCTGGTGGAATTGCAGCCTATAAAACAGCCTCATTAGTACGACTTTTTATAAAAGCAGGTGCACATGTCCAAGTGATAATGACACCTGCTTCTAAGGATTTTGTAACTCCACTTACGTTATCAACCTTATCAAAAAATCCTGTTCACTCTACTTTCTTTAATCAGGATGACGAAGATGCCGTTTGGAATAATCATGTTGAATTAGGACTTTGGGCTGATTTAATGTTAATTGCTCCGGCAACTGCCAATACATTGTCTAAGATGGCGACAGGAAACTGTGACAATCTTCTTATTGCAACTTATTTATCGGCTAAATGTCCTGTTTATTTCGCTCCGGCAATGGATTTGGATATGTACAAGCATCCTTCAACTTTATCTAGTTTTACTGCCTTAAAACAGTTTGGAAATGTTATTATTCCTGCTGAAAATGGTGAGCTTGCCAGCGGTTTGTCTGGAGAAGGAAGAATGGCCGAACCAGAAAATATTGTTGCTTTTATTGAGGCCGATTTAGAAAGTAAACTGCCACTTAAAGGAAAAAAAATACTAATTACTGCCGGACCAACATACGAAGCGATAGATCCTGTACGTTTTATAGGAAATCATTCCTCCGGAAAAATGGGTTTTGATATTGCTAATGAAGCGGCAAAATTAGGTGCACAAGTTATTTTAGTTGCTGGTCCAACTCATTTTAAAACTAAAAATAATTTAGTTGAAGTTATAAATGTTGTTTCGGCGCAAGAAATGTACGATGCATGTCATTTACATTATAATCAGGTTGATGTTGCTATAGCGGCAGCGGCGGTTGCTGATTATAAGCCGAAAGTTGTTGCTTTACAGAAAATTAAAAAAGCTGCAGATGAATTCTCAATTGAGCTTGAAAAAACAAAAGATATTCTGGCATCGTTGGGAGCGATTAAAAAAGATCAGTTTTTAATTGGATTTGCTCTGGAAACTCAAAATGAAATTGAAAATGCTAAGCTGAAAATTCAGAAAAAAAACTTAGATTTGATTGTTCTTAATTCTCTGCAGGATGAAGGCGCAGGTTTTAAAAAAGAAACCAATAAAGTTACTTTTATTGATAAAGATTTTAAAATTGAGCCAATGGAACTAAAATCAAAAGAATCAGTAGCAGTTGATATTTTAAACAAGGTGATTGTGCATTTTGCAAAATTATAATTGATTTTAAGATTTCATTACAAGCATTAGTCTTTTATATTTACGCCAACGCAAACAGTATCTTTCTATGAAAAAAATAGTTACTCTTTTAGTATTTTTAATTTTTGGCTTTACACAAGCGCAACAGCTAAATTGCACCGTAACTATTAATACTGAAAGGCTGCCAAATCCTAATCAGCAGGTTTTTAAAACACTCCAGACGTCCTTATCTGAATTTCTTAATAAAACAGATTGGACAGGGGCAGTGTTAAAACAAAACGAGCGTATTAATTGTTCGATGTATATTACCTTATCATCAAATAATTCTGATCAGTTTTCAGGAACAATTCAGGTACAATCTTCGAGATTGATTTTTAATTCAACATACTCTTCTCCTATATTTAATTTTAACGATAAGGATTTTAGTTTTCGTTACACAGAGTATGAACCATTGTTGTTTAATCCTACCACTTTTGAATCTAATTTAGTATCAGTAGTTTCTTTTTATAGTTACTTAATTTTGGGAATGGATGCAGATTCGTTTCAAATGGGAGCAGGAAATCAATATCTTGAGACTGCTCAAAATATTGCAAATGTGGCACAACAGGGCGGTTATAAAGGATGGAGCCAGGCTGATGGAATTCAAAATCGTTATTATTTAATAACCGATATGATCTCGCCAATGTATAGTGATTTGCGTCAGGTTACTTATTTATATCATAATGGTTTAGATAAAATGAGTGATGATTTAAAAGGAGCTAAAGAAAGAATTAAATCTTCATTATTGCTTATTGGTAAATTTAATTCGGTTAAACCGAATGCCTTTTTAACCCGGGTGTTTTTTGATGCAAAATCAGATGAGATTGTGTCTATTTTTTCAGGAGGTCCAAATATTACAGTAAGCGATTTGTCCGATGTTTTGAATAAAGTGTCGCCTCTGAATTCTACCAAATGGTCGCAAATTAAATATTAATTTATTTTCGATTTTTACTATTTTATTAATTTCTACTATTTACATTTTATCCTATGATTACTTCGCTGTCAATTAAAAACTATGCTCTGATTGAAAAATTATCAATAGATTTTTCAAAAGGCTTTTCTATAATTACAGGTGAAACCGGTGCTGGAAAATCTATTATTTTGGGTGCCTTGGGATTGGTTTTGGGGAAAAGAGCCGATTTAACTTCTTTAAAAAATAAAGAAGAAAAATGTATTATTGAAGCGCAATTTGAAATTTCTAAATACAACTTAAAAGAGTTTTTTGAAGCAAATGATCTTGATTATGAAGATGACACCATTATAAGACGTGAAATTTTACCTTCGGGAAAATCTCGTGCTTTTATCAATGATAGTCCGGTAAATCTTCAGGAATTACAAGATTTAAGTTTATTTTTGATTGATATTCACTCGCAACAGCAAACTCAGGAATTATCAGATGAAACGGTTCAGTTTAAAATAATCGATGCTATTGCCAATAATTTTGATGTGATTGTATCATACCAAAAGCTATTGAAAGAGTATAAATCAGATAAGTCAAAATTAAATGCTTTGTTGAAAAAACAAAGTGATTCCGGTAAAGAGCAGGAATACAATACTTTTCTATTAAATGAATTGATTGCTGCTAAATTAAAATCTGGCGAGCAGGAAGAACTAGAAGCCGAATTTGAAAAGCTAAATAATGTCGAAGTTATAAAAGAATCAATAGATAAATCTTTGGTTATTGCAAATGAAGAGCAATTTGGAGTCTTTCATAATTTGAACGAGATAAAAGCTTCTCTTCAAAAAATCGCCCCATTTTCGACAGAATATCAAAGTTTATTTGAAAGAGTAACCAGTGTAGCGATTGAATTTGATGATGTTTCAAGAGAGTTGCAAAATGTTTCTGAGAAATTGTTAAACGATCCTGAAAAGCTGGAACTTACAAATCAGAAATTACAATTGATTTATAATCTGCAAAAGAAACATCAGGTAATTTCTGTTGATGAATTACTTCAAATTCAGACCAATTTAGAAAACGCTGTTATCGAATTAGGGAATATAGAAGAAGAAATCGCTTTATTGACAAATTCAATAGCGCAAAAAGTTCAGGAATTAGATGGTCTTTCTGCTGAAATTCATCAAAATAGAGCAAATGCAATTCCGGTTTTATCAAATAAATTAATTTCGATTCTGGAAACTTTAGGAATGCCAAATGTTCGTTTCAATATTGAACTTTTGCCATCAGAAAACTATTTTCAAAATGGAAAAGATGAATTGCAATTTTTATTCTCTGCCAATAAAGGAACTGATTTTGGGTTATTGAAAAAAGTAGCTTCCGGAGGAGAAATGTCACGTATTATGCTGGCTGTTAAAGCAATTTTAGCGCAATATTCAAAATTGCCAACTTTAATTTTTGATGAAATTGATACTGGAGTTTCTGGAGAAATTGCTATCAGAATGGGAGAGATTATGAAAGAGATGAGTAGAAACATGCAAATTTTTGCCATTACACATTTACCTCAAATTGCAGCAAAAGGCGATTCGCACTTCAAAGTATTTAAATCAACAGTTGACAATGATACACAATCAGAATTAAAGCTTTTGTCTCAGGACGAAAGAGTTATCGAAATTGCCCAGATGTTATCTGGAGCAGTTGTCTCTGATTCGGCTTTAAATCATGCCAAAGCCTTGTTGAACTAAAGAAATACTTTATATTTGTCATCTTAAAACTAATTCAATAAACGTAAATAACCTAATCATCTACCTCACTTTAATGATTGGAAATGAACGAATAAATAATAAAAATATGATTATAGAACCTAGAATGAGAGGATTTATTTGTTTGACATCACACCCAAAAGGATGCGAACAAAATGTAAAAAATCAAATAGAATATATAAAATCAAAAGGAGCAATTGCAGGTGCTAAGAAAGTATTGGTAATTGGAGCTTCGACCGGTTTTGGTTTAGCTTCAAGAATTACAAGTGCCTTTGGATCTGATGCAGCTACAATTGGAGTATTTTTTGAGAAACCGCCAGTTGAAGGAAAAACAGCTTCTCCGGGATGGTATAATTCTGCAGCTTTTGAAGCTGAAGCTCATAAAGCAGGTCTATATGCAAAAAGTATCAATGGAGATGCTTTCTCAAACGAAATTAAAAGACAAACATTAGATTTAATTAAAGCTGATTTAGGTCAGGTAGATTTAGTTATTTACAGTTTGGCTTCACCAATGCGTACGAATCCAAATACAGGAGTAACACATCGTTCAGTTTTAAAACCAATTGGACAAACTTTTACAAATAAAACAGTAGACTTTCATACCGGAAATGTTACAGAAGTTTCTATCGCTCCTGCAAATGAAGAAGATATTGAAAACACTGTAGCTGTAATGGGTGGAGAAGACTGGGCTATGTGGATGGATGCTTTAAAAAATGAAAATTTATTAGCTGAAGGCGCTACAACAGTTGCTTATTCTTATATTGGGCCATCATTGACTGAAGCAGTTTACCGTAAAGGTACAATCGGACGTGCAAAAGATCATTTGGAGGCTACTGCTTTCTCTATTACTGATAGTTTGAAATCTATCGGAGGACAAGCTTATGTTTCTGTAAACAAAGCGTTAGTTACTCAGGCAAGTTCTGCAATTCCGGTAATTCCATTATATATTTCTCTTTTATATAAAATTATGAAAGAAGAAGGAATTCATGAAGGTTGTATCGAGCAAATTCAACGTTTGTTCCAGGACAGATTATACACTGGATCTGATGTTCCTGTAGATGAAAAAGGCAGAATTAGAATCGATGATTGGGAAATGCGTGATGATGTTCAGGCTAAAGTGGCTAAACTTTGGGAAGAAGCTACAACTGAAACATTGCCGGCTATTGGAGATTTAGCTGGATACAAAAATGATTTCTTAAATCTTTTTGGATTTGAATTTGCTGGAGTTGATTATAAAGCTGAAGCAAATGAAGTTGTAAATATTGAAAGTATTAAGTAATAACTTATCACTATATGTAAAAACCATCAACCTAAAGTTGGTGGTTTTTTTATGAATATACCATATCTTTGTTAAAATTTTGAAATTAAAAAAATTGCCACTTTAATACCGCACATCCCATTATGATTTTTTCTTTAATTATACCCGTGTATAATCGTCCAGATGAAGTTGATGAGCTTTTAGAAAGTCTCTCAAAATCTGATTATAATGAACCTTTTGAAATTGTTCTTGTTGAAGATGGTTCATCGATTCCATGTAAAGATGTGGTGATGACCTATCAGGGAAAATTGAATATATCCTATTACTTTAAAGAAAATTCAGGCCCGGGAGATTCGAGGAATTTTGGGATGCAAAAGGCAAGAGGAGATTATTTTATCATATTTGATTCAGATTGTATTATTCCGCCTAATTATTTAACTGAGGTGCGTAAAGCGCTAAATAAAGAATACGTAGATTGTTTTGGCGGACCTGATAAAGCATTGGATAGTTTTTCAGATATTCAGAAAGCAATCAATTTTGCTATGACTTCATTTTTGACAACTGGAGGAATTCGTGGTGGTTCTGAAAAAATCAATAAGTTTCAGCCAAGGAGTTTTAATATGGGGATTTCTAAAAAAGCTTTTGAAGCTTCGAAAGGATTTGGAAATATTCATCCAGGTGAGGATCCGGATTTGTCAATTCGTTTATGGAATCTAGGTTTTGAAACGAGATTATTTTCTGAGGCATATGTTTATCATAAACGTAGAATTGATTGGGAGAAATTTTCTATTCAGGTACACAAGTTTGGAATTGCAAGACCAATATTAAATAGTTGGTATCCGGAACATAATAAATTAACCTTCTTCTTTCCTACCTTTTTTATACTAGGTTTATTATTAGCTTTTTTACTGTTAATTTTCAATATTGATATTTTATTACAATTATATTTCGTATATTTCGTTGTGATTTTTCTTGCAGCAAGCATTCAAAATAAAAGTATTAAAATAGGATACTTGTCAGTAATAGCGGTTTGGAAACAATTCTATGGATATGGAACAGGGTTTTTAAAATCATTTGTAAAAATTATTCTTTTAAAGAAAAAGCCACAAGAAGCTTTTCCTCGTATGTTTTTTAAAATATAATATGACAAAGGTTATCGGTTTAACAGGAGGGATTGGTAGTGGAAAAACAACCATCGCTAATTATTTTGCAGAAATGGGAATTCCTGTTTATATAGCCGATGACGGTGCAAGAGCAGTAATGCAGTTGGAACATGTTATAAAAGAGGTGAAAAATGTATTTGGAGAAATTGTTTTTGACAATAATGTTTTAAACAGAGCCAAACTTGCTGAAATTGTATTTAATGACAAAGAAAAATTAGCACAATTAAATGCAATAGTACATCCAGCCGTAAAAAGCGATTTTGAGGTATGGTTATTGCAACATAAAAATTATGAGTACGTAATTTACGAAGCAGCTATTTTATTCGAAAGTGGCCGATACAAAGAGTGTGATTTTATAATAACAGTTACTGCACCGGAAGAAGTTAGAATTAACAGGGTCTTAGAGCGTGATAATACCACTCGATCTCAAGTTTTGAGCAGAATGCAAATGCAATGGAAAGACGAAGATCGAATTTCCAGAAGCAATTTTGTTATTAATAACGTAAATCTTAAAATTGCTAAAGAAGAAGTTGTTAAAATTCTTAAAATTTTAGATATTAAACAAAATCAGTCTTAAATGTTAATATTTGGTTAATGTATTATTTAGTATATTGTTAAAATATTAATTTTGTTTCGATGAATAAATTATTTTTTAGAATACTTGTTTTGCTTATGAGTTTGTCCTTAATAGGGATTATTCTGGTTCAGGTATTTTGGTTCAACTCTTCGTTCAAAAATAATGACGAACAATTTAAATATCACGTTACTCAGGTAATTGGTAATGTTGCTGATAAACTTGAGCAACAAGAAGAATACAGTTTTTATGACAAATATAATCGTATAAAAGATAGTACTGGTAAAATTCCTAAGAAAGAAGATTTACTGGAAGTTCTTTATGTGCAGAGAAATACCAAAACAAATAAAACTATTGTTTATTCTAATACGCTGACTTCGGAAGATTATGATATAAGCGGCTCACTATTTAATAAAAAATTCAGTAGTGAAAGGTTTAAGAATTTCAGTTCTAAACGTGTAACAGAAGTTTATAATAACAATAATGGTATTGATAATAATGCTTTAGGACAAAGTATAATTCCGGATTTAAAAATTGAAAAATCAGGAAGTTTAGATATTTTAAATAAAGTACAACAACAAATTCAATATAAAGATATTGCTTCTTTAACGCCAATTGAAGGAAGGATTACAAAAGACAAACTTAATAAGTTATTAAAAAAAGAATTAGAAGAATATGGTGTAAAAACCAAATTTGAATTTGGAGTTCTTAACAGTGGTTTGCCAACAAAAGTAAAATCGGATGCGTTTCATTTTGATAAAGATGCAAGCTATCATATTCCGATATATACTGATAATGAAGGAAATAGTAAATATGAGCTATATATAACCTTTCCATATAAAAAGAAATTTTTGTTATCAGAGTTGTTAAGTATTACAATATTATCAATTGTATTTACATTGATTATAATAATTGCTTACACAAGTGCATTGAATCAATTGTTGCGTCAAAAGCATATTTCTGAAATTAAAACAGATTTCATAAACAATATGACGCATGAGTTTAAAACTCCAATTGCCACTATAAATTTGGCACTTGATGCGATAAAGAATCCTAAAATTATTGAAGATAAAGAAAAAGTATTTCGTTATCTCCAAATGATCAGGGACGAAAATAAAAGAATGCATGCTCAGGTTGAAAATGTTCTTCGTATTTCTAAATTAGAAAAAAGAGAACTTGATATTACAAAAGAACCAACTGCAATTCACGATATTATTGATGATGCAATTGAACATGTAAACCTAATTTTAGAAGATAGACACGGAACGGTTGTAAAACATCTAAATGCTTCAAGAACTACGTGTTTGGTAAATGAAGTGCATTTTACAAACGTTTTGGTAAATATATTAGAGAATGCAATAAAATATTCTCCAGATGTTCCGGAAATTGAAATTTTTACAGAAAATATCAAAGATATGATTCTGATAAAAGTAAAAGATAATGGACTTGGTATGAGTAAAGTTGCTCAAAAAAGAGTTTTTGAGAAATTTTACAGAGAGCATACAGGAGATCTACATAACGTAAAAGGACATGGTTTAGGTCTGGCTTATGTAAAAAGAATAGTGGAAGATCACAATGGTCAAGTATATGTTGAAAGCGAAAAAGGAAAAGGTAGCACCTTTATAATAAAAATACCATTAATAAATTAAAATATGGAAAATAATAACAAAAGAATACTTTTAGTAGAAGATGACCTTAATTTTGGGGCAGTTCTTAAAGATTATCTAATGTTAAATGACTTTGAAGTTACTTTAGCTAAAAACGGTATGGAAGGTTTCGAAAAATTCAAGAAAGATGTATACGATTTATGTATTCTTGATGTAATGATGCCTTATAAAGATGGTTATACTTTAGCCAAAGAAATTAGAGAAAAGAATAGTGAAGTGCCAATTATCTTCTTAACTGCAAAATCTATGAAAGAGGATGTGTTAAAAGGTTATAAAGCTGGTGCTGATGATTATTTGAATAAACCTTTTGATTCAGAAGTTTTATTGATGAAAATCAAAGCGATTATTCAAAGAAAATCTGCTGATACAAAAGCAGAACAAGTGCAGTTTGAATTTAATATTGGTAAATTCCATTTAAATTCTAAACTTAGATTTTTAACTTTCGAAAACGAAGAGCCAATAAAATTATCTCCAAAAGAGAACGAATTACTTAAAATGTTGATTCTTCATGAAAATGATTTAATGCCAAGAGAATTAGCATTAACAAAAATCTGGAGAGATGACAACTATTTTACTTCAAGAAGTATGGACGTTTACATCGCTAAACTTAGAAAATACTTAAAAGCTGATGAAGATGTTGAAATCTTAAACATTCACGGAGAAGGTTTCAGATTGGTTGTTAAAAGCAAAGTAACTGAATAATAAGATTCACCCAAACTAATGAAATAGTAAAGAAAGCTCTGAGAAATCAGAGCTTTTTTTATGCCTTATTTTTTCAAAAAATAAAGAATGATAAATTTATTCTTAAATTATTATATTGCTCATTATCAACACAATAATTTTATTTTTATTGATGATTTTTGCTGCTAAAATTATTTTTACATGAATTTTCCTAAAATAAATTTGGAAAATCAAAAAACAATTCTGAATATTTGCAGGCGAAAAAAATAATAACCCTTTAAAACGAAGAGAAATGTTTGTACTTACATCGACATCACAAAGCTTCACACCAAACAGATTTGGTGCAGCGCTTCTTCGTGGCTTATTTCAATCTTAGAAATTCTTTTTTAGATATATAAAAAGCCCGAAGACATTTAGTTTCGGGCTTTTTTATTCTAGACACTTCAAATTTTCCCGAATAATTGATTTTATTATTTATCCGAAAAGGATAAAAGATTCCGCACACTCATGTTTTATTCAGACTAATCAAGTTTGAAAAGCATCTGTTTGCAAAACGACAAGAATAATTAAAAAATTTATGGGAAATAAATTATCCGGAAAAGACCTGATTAAATTAGGCTTTCCAAAAAACAATTCAATAAACATTGCCTTAGGGCAAATAAACAGATATAGAAAAAGAGAAAAAAAGGAATCTATTCTAACAGAAGCTAAAGAGGTTTTACTTCATCCGGAAAAGTTTGAAGGAAACGGAACCTGGGGAAAAGTAGCAGAAGGTTTGATAAATCCTGTTCAGGTTAGAATGCATCAGTTGAAAAATACACGGGCACCTTTTACCATCTTTGGAGAAAATGATATTGATCAACAAGCTAAATTTCAGTTGTATGATTCATTAAAATTACCAATTTCAATTGCAGGGGCTTTAATGCCAGACGCACATTCAGGTTATGGATTACCAATTGGCGGAGTTCTGGCAACAGACAATGCAGTGATTCCGTACGGTGTGGGAGTAGACATTGGGTGTCGAATGAGTCTTTCAATTTTTGATTTACCGTCATCGTATTTCAAAGGAAAAGAACATCAATTAGAAGCAATTTTAAAAGATAATACCAAGTTTGGAATGAATGAAGTTCATGCTTCAAGAGTAGATCATGAAGTTTTTTACAAAAGTGAATTTCAGTATATTCCATTGTTAAAGAATCTTTTGCCAAAAGCTTATAAGCAATTAGGAAGTTCTGGTGGTGGAAACCATTTTGTAGAATTTGGAATTGCAAAAATTGATAATCCTGAAAATGAATGGAAGTTAGGAGCAGGAGAATATTTTGCTGTTCTGTCACATAGCGGCTCACGGGGTTTGGGTGCTAATATTGCCAAACATTATACTTACTTGGCAACAAAGCAATGTTCCTTGCCTAAAAATGTACAGCACTTAGCCTGGTTAGACTTAAATACGCATGACGGCCAGGAATATTGGCTGGCAATGAATTTAGCAGGAGAATATGCAAAAGCTTGTCATGATGATATTCATAGAAGAATCGCCAAAGCAATAGGAAAAAGAGTAGTTGTGACGATAAAAAATCATCACAATTTTGCCTGGAAAGAAATGTTTAACGGGCAAGAATGTATTGTGCATAGAAAAGGTGCAACACCGGCGGCAGAAGGTCAATTAGGAATTATTCCAGGATCGATGACTGCGCCTGGATACATTGTGAAAGGAAAAGGAAATGCGGAAAGTTTAAATTCGGCTTCGCACGGAGCTGGACGTTTGTTTTCGAGAGCGAAATGTAAAAGTACTTTCACACAAAGTGAAATCAAAAAGGTTTTGAAAGCCAACAACGTAACTCTAATTGGAGGAAATATTGATGAAGCTCCGATGGCTTACAAAGACATTACAAAAGTGATGGCTAATCAAACGGATTTGGTTGAAGTTCTGGGAACTTTTACTCCAAAAATCGTTAGAATGGACAGATAAAAGATATTTAAAGTGGAAAAAATAATTCAGATAACGGCAGGTCGTGGACCTGCAGAATGTACTTGGGTTGTTGCCCAAGTGCTTAAGAAAGTTTTGGAAGAAGCTCAGGAACAGCAAGTAGAAACTGTTTTGTTACAAAGAGAAGCAGGTCAGGAAAATGGAACTGTTGAGACAGCTTCGATTTCTGTAAAAGGAAGAAATGCAGCTCAATTTGTAGATTCATGGATTGGGACTATACAATGGATTGGGCAGAGTCAGTTTCGAAAAATGCACAAACGCAAAAACTGGTTTATCGGGATTTTTGAAATCGAACCGCAAAAACAGGCAGCAGTTTCAGAAAATGATATTCAATATCAGGCTATGCGAAGTTCAGGAGCTGGTGGACAGCATGTGAATAAAGTGAGTTCAGCGATAAGAGCAACTCACATTCCATCGGGAATTGCAGTAGTTTCAATGGACAGCCGCTCACAACACCAAAACAAAAAACTGGCAACAGAAAGATTATTAAAAAAATTAGAAGACGAAAAACTGATTCAGCTTAAGAATCACGTTGGTAAACAATGGGAAAACCAGCTTAATATTGAACGTGGTAATCCTGTGAGAGTTTTTACCGGAAGTGATTTCAAAAGGAATAAAGTAACGAAAAGTTATAAAGGAACTCGTCAGAAATTAAAACAAGATTTACGAAATGAAAACAATTGATAAATACCTTTTTCAGGCTTTGGATAATTATCCCTATTCGCTTGAAGAAACAATTGAGTCTTTAGATTATGCTTTTTCATATGATGCAAAAAATACAATGGTTTTGTGTTTGTATGGAAGAATTCAGGCTGAGCAGCTATGGAATTATGAAGAAGCCAAAAACTATTTTCAAGAGGCTTTAGCCATTAATATTCATGCGCTTGAAGTTTATCCGTATTACCTTAAAACCTTAATACTGAATGAAGATTATGAGGAAGCTCAAAAATTGATCGATTTTGCGTTGACAATTAAGGGAATAAATAAATCGGATATATTTGTACAGAAAGCTATTCTTCTTGAAGCGAAACAAGAGTTTAAAAAAGCTTTAAAAGAAATTAAAAATGCTAAACTTACAACTTTACAGTTCGCTTTTGATTCTGATATTACAGAAGTTGAAAAAAGAATTAAAGGCAAAATTGAGTTGCTTGAAAATAAAAAGAAACCTAAGAAATCGAAAAAGGATTCAAAAAAGAAATCAAAGTGATTTTTAATTTAAATGTAAAAAGCTGTATTTCCAATTTTGGAATACAGCTTTTTTTTATTTGAATCTGAAATATTATTTCCAGTGCAATTCTAAAGCAAAACAAGTCTTTTCATTTTTTGTAATGCTGAATGTAGCTGTAGTATGGTCATCGTCTTCACTTTCATGAATAACAACATTATCTTTCAGAGACAGCTCTTTCATGAAATTCATTTCGAAGCTTTTAACTTCTTGTTTTAGAATTCTTTTTGGATCAACATGATCCAGGCACCATTCCAGATATTTAACGTTATTTACGTGATTTACAATGTCTAAATCTGATAAGTAAACTGTTTTTTCAAAAACGACTTCTTTATCATGATTGATATTTATTTTTGAAAAACCTTCAGTTGTTGCTCTGTTTTCAGGAAATAATTCAAAATGTTCGTAGGGCAAAGCCAAAGCTTCAGGACGGCGCAATTGTGTATTAAAAACAGCCCAATACGTTTCGCAGCCTACTATTTTTTTTCCGTTAACATACATTTCTAATGCACGAACGGAACGTGAATTTTCTAAACTGTTAATCCATGTTTTTACAGTAACAATATCCTGCCATTTTGGTAAAGCACTTATTTCAACTCTCATTCGGCTTAAAACCCAGGCCTGATGAAATTCCTGCATGTCAAAGAAACTGATGCCTCCAAGTTCAGAATGTGCGGCCGCTGTAAGTTGTAAAATATTGCACAAATCAGTATATTTTAAAAAACCGTTTGGTGTACATTGCGTGAAATTGATTTCCCAGTCTTTGCTTAAAACTGATGTGAAATTTGGAGATATAGGCATTTTTGAATTTTAGATTTATTTTAGAGAATAGAATAAAGAGTATAGAAAAAAGATTTTTGATTTACTTAGAATTTTTTTCTACGTAATTTATAATTTCTTTTCTATTTGTTGCGTAATCAAACCATTTCGTATTTTCGTTTCTTTTGAACCACGTCAATTGTCTTTTGGAAAACCTTCGGGTATTTTTCTTGATTTCTTCGATGGCAAACGGAAACGAAAATTCTCCATCAAAATAACTAAATAATTCTCTATATCCGACTGTTTGTAGCGCATTTAACGCTTTATTAGGATACAAAGCTTTAGCTTCATTTAATAAACCTTCGTTCATCATAATATCAACACGTTGATTAATACGATCATAAATTACTTTTCTATCTGCTTCTAAACCAATTAAAATAGGAGTGAAATTTCGGTTGTTTTTCTTCTGATTTAAAAAAGAAGAATATGGTTTTTTAGTTCCGATGCAAACTTCTACAAAACGCATCATTCGCTGTGGATTTTGAAGTGTTTGCGGGTTTTCTAAAGTTATTTTTTGAAAATAGTCCGGATCTAAATCTTGCAATTGCTCTTGTAAATAGGTAATTCCAAGTTTTTCATACTTTGAATTTACTTCAGAACGAACTTCCGGATTAATTTCGGGAAACTCGTCAAAACCTTTTAAAATTGCGTCTACATATAATCCCGAACCACCAATTAAAATGGCAAAATCATTCTTTTGAAATAATTCTTCTAATTTTAAAAGTGCTTCTTTTTCATAATCACCAACGGTATAATTTTCGAAAATGGATTTATTTTGGATAAAATGATGTTTTGCAGCATTTAATTCTTCGGGATTAGGAACTGCGGTGCCAATAGTCATTTCTTTAAAAAACTGACGACTATCACAAGAAATTATTTCGCAATTAAAATGTTGTGCCAAAGCAATACTCAAGGCAGTTTTGCCTATAGCTGTTGGTCCGACAATGGTAATTAAGTATTTCATATTTTTCTAGCCCAGATGGGAGTGGAAACCCCGGACTTATATTTGTTAGTTTTTTTTGGGATAAAAGAGCGACCAGCGGAAGCTCCTTTTATGCCTTAAAAAAACAACAAAGATAAGGAGGAGTTGGAGTGTACAGCTGGAAATAGCTCCATAAATTAAACATTAGGTAATTCTGTTCCGCATTCGTAGCAATATTTCGCATTATCGAAGTGGACTTGCGAATTACAGTTTTTGCAAGTCTTCTTACCGCTTACGGTGTTGTTTTTTAGACTGTTTTTGGCAAATTCAGCAGTTACAATTCCAGTTGGAACAGCAATAATTCCATAACCCAAAATCATAACGAATGAAGCGACGAATTGACCTAAAGGAGTTATAGGTGAAATATCACCATAACCAACTGTTGTCAAGGTTACTATAGTCCAATAGATGCTAACTGGTATACTTGTAAAACCACTTTCCTTGCCTTCTATCACATACATAACAGAACCGATAATTACGGTGCTGATCAATACGAAATAAATAAAAACAAGGATTTTTTCTTTACTGGCTTCAATTGCTTCACGCAGTTGTACGGACTGATGTGAAATTTGAGGAATGTGCAATATTTTGAATAATCGGAAAAAGCGTAATGCTCTTATGACTGATAAAATACTCGCTCCTGGGAAAAATATTGAAAGATACATTGGTAGTACAGCAAGTAAATCAATAATGCCATAAAAGCTAAAAATATATTTTACCGGTTTTTGAATCGAAATAATACGTAAAATATATTCGATGGTAAAAAAAACTGTAATTATCCATTCGCAGATAATGAGTTGAGAATGGTATTTTTGGTTGATTCCCTGAACGGTTTCCATCATGACCAAAAGAACGCTCAATAAAATTAATCCGAGTAAAACTAAATCGAAAAGTCTTCCTAAAACGGTATCTGTTCCGTAAAGAATTACTTTGATTTTTTCCCGAAAGCTTTCGTATTTAGATTTCATTTTTGTCATATTGACTAAGATAATGAAAATTAGGGTATTTTAAAAATGAAGAATTTTAAGCGATTTGCTTTTGCGCATGTAATTTTGGATTATATTTTTTACATCACGATTATTTTGCATCGGAATTAAAATGTTTTTCAAGATTTCGATATTCGTAATTTGATAATTCAAATCATAAAAAGCATATCCTTTATAAATACCATTTTCGATTAAAACGGCACTTCGTTCATTTATATTTCTTCCTCTGTCGAGCAGAATCATGTTTTTATTTTCGAAACTATGCTCAGAAATGAATTGTTGCACTCTTAGGTTATAAATTTCGGATGTAACTTCGCCAATACAAGCGCCGTCACATTCTTTTATTTTATATTGAAAACATTCTTTTTTAGTTTGATATAAACCTGTTAGTTTTTGGCATAAATGATACTTTGCAGTGAATTTGAAAAGCATATTTTTTCCTTCCTGCAAAGAAGCAAATGAAGTAATTTCTTTTTTACGACCGTCAGCTTTTTGAAGATTTAAGTTTAAATACCCGTTTGAATCTTTTTCGGCATATAAAGCGAATGGGAAAACCGTTTTTTTCTGGGAACGATTGTGTCTTGGTCGGTTTATTTTTACTTCTTCGCTTTCTTTTAATAATGCAATTAATTCGCTTCCGGTTTCGTCATATGTTATAGTGAAAACTTCAGCCTGGATTTTTTTGCTTTTTGTTGTAATTCCGGTGAAATGTTGATTTACCCTTTTTCGAATATTCTGACTTTTTCCTATGTATATTAAGGTTCCGCCTTCGTTATGAATGTAATAAACACCTGTTTTAGTTGGCATTTGTCCGACCAAATCTAATAATTTTGGTGCAATACCTTTTTCAACTTCCAGTTTTATAAAATCTTTTACAATTGTTTTTTCCAGATCTTTTTCTAAAAGCATCTTAAACAACTTTGTAGTTGCCATGGCGTCTCCACTGGCACGATGACGATCTGCCATTGGTATTCCGAGCGCACGAACTAATTTTCCTAAACTATAAGAAGGTTGTTCGGGAATTAGTTTTTTAGCTAATTCAACAGTACAAAGTGTTCTGGCTTCAAAATCGTAACCTAAACGTCTGAATTCAGTTCGTAGAATTCTGTAATCAAACGAGGCGTTGTGTGCTACAATAATACAATCTGAAGTGATTTCGATGATTCGTTTTGCAACTTCAAAGAATTTAGGAGCAGAATGCAACATAGCATTATTTATCCCGGTTAATTTCACCACAAAAGGCTGAATCGGAATTTCAGGATTAACAAGGCTAATGAATTGATCAACTACTTCATGGCCATCAAATTTATAAATGGCGATTTCGGTAATTCCTTCTTCATTAAACTGGCCTCCAGTGGTTTCTATGTCTAGTATTGCGTACAAATCAAGTATTCAGTGTTCAGTTTTTAGTAATCAGTTTAAAATCTACAATCTTTAATCTAAATTAAATTATCTTCCTCCAAAGATACTGCTTCCAATTCTAACCATTGTACTTCCGCAATCAATAGCAAGCTGGTAGTCTCCAGACATTCCCATTGAAATTGTATTTAGTTGTAAGTTTTTATCTTCAATTGTTTTGATTGAATCAAAAATAGATTTTAAATGTGTAAATTCTTTTTTAATTTGGATTTGATTTTCTGTGAAAGTTGCCATTCCCATTAATCCTAAGATACGAATATTTTCTAACTCTTTGAATTCAGATGAAGATAATAATTCATTTAATTCGTTTTCATCCAAACCAAATTTAGATTCTTCCTCAGCAATATATATTTGAAGCAGACAATCTATAATTCGATTATTCTTTAAGGCCTGTTTGTTTATTTCCTGCAATAATTTCAAACTATCAATACCATGAATCAAACTCACAAATGGTGCCATAAATTTGACTTTATTCGACTGGACATGGCCAATCATATGCCATTGAATGTCTTTTGGCATTTCTTCCCATTTATCCGTCATTTCCTGGATTTTGTTTTCTCCAAAAATGCGTTGGCCCGCTTCGTAGGCTTGCATTAAGTCAGAAACAGGTTTGGTTTTAGAAACTGCAACTAGAGTTACATTTTCAGGTAATGTGGATTTGATTATGTTTAAATTTAATGCTATTGACATTTTTCTATTTTTTCTTGAATTCTTAATAATACTAGTCTTTCGTCTACAATTATTTTTTCTTCCTTGAACCTCTTAAACTCATTAAAGATCTGTATTATTCCTTCATCAGAATATGTTTCGAATGAATTTATGATGTAATTATTTTTTTTGTTTTTTATTTTTAAATAAAAAGTAGCACCTCTTAATCCCTGCCGAGAACCAAGACTATGTATCTCAATATAACTTTGTTTTATATTTATCGATTTTATCCATTTCGTATTAAATGTTTCTCCATGTAGTATAATGCTATTTTCTTCGAAAGTTATTATATCGATATTGCTTTTGCTTCTGTTGATGATTATAAAAATACAAATTGTCAGAAGAAACACCTCAATTATAATTGTATATAAAATTGAAAGGTTAAAAACGAGAATTATTGGTGAAAGAAGAGTAAGCTCAATAAAAAAAGTTAGATTATTTAAATTGAAAAAACGCTGATTAAAATTTTTATATTCACTCTCAAATGTTATCATTTTTTAAAAAATCTTAAACAAATTGCTTAGAGATTTTCTCTGCTTTTTTACTTTCGCTATAATCATAAAAACCTTCACCAGATTTTACTCCAAGTTTTCCGGCTCTCACCATATTCACTAACAGTGGGCAAGGAGCATATTTAGGGTTTTTGAAACCTTCGTACATTACATTCAAAATAGCCAAACAAACATCAAGCCCAATAAAATCAGCTAATTGTAACGGTCCCATTGGGTGTCCCATTCCTAATTTCATTACGGTATCAATTTCATAAACTCCGGCTACTTTATTGTATAACGTTTCAATTGCTTCATTTAGCATTGGCATCAAAATTCTATTAGCCACAAAACCAGGATAATCATTTACTTCAACTGGAGTTTTTCCTAGTTTTACAGACAGGTCCATAATGATTTTAGTCACTTCATCGCTGGTATTATATCCACGAATGATTTCTACTAATTTCATAATCGGCACTGGATTCATGAAATGCATTCCGATAACACGTTCAGGGTGCGCAACAACGGCTCCAATTTGTGTAATAGATATAGAAGAAGTATTCGTTGCTAAAATAGTATTATGAGAACAAGCTTCGTTTAATTGTTTGAAGATGTTCAGTTTTAATTCAACATTTTCTGTAGCTGCTTCAACAACTAAATCAACGCCAACAACTCCGTCTTTAATATCAGTATAAGTAATAATACTGGTGATTGTTTTTGCGACATCTTCCTGAGTAATGGTCCCTTTAGACAACATTCTGTCTAAATTAGCGGCAATAGTTGCCATTCCTTTATCTAATGATTTTTCTGAAACATCAATAAGTTTTACGGTAAAACCACTTTGTGCAAAAGTATGAGCAATTCCGTTACCCATTGTTCCTGCACCAATTACAGCTATAGTTTTCATTTAAATTTAGGTATTATATTTAAGACTTTAGCCACGAATTCACCAATTAAATTCGTGAATTCGTGGCTAATTTATTTTTGAAATTATATTTTATTTATTGAAACAATCAATAATCTGATATGCTACACGTAAAGCATCTGTAGCTTGTTCTAAAGTTACAACCGGCGTAGTATCTGTATTAATAGCATTTGCAAAAGACTCTAATTCATCTAAAATTGCATTGTTTTGCTCTACATCAGGATTTGTAAAATAGATTTGTTTTTTTACACCTTCAGCATTTTGCAGAATCATATCAAAATCCCCAGGAACTTCCGGAGCATCTTTCATACGAACCACTTCACATTTCTTCTCCAGAAAATCAACAGAAATGTAAGCATCTCTTTGAAAAAATCGTGTTTTACGCATATTTTTCATCGAAATTCTGCTTGCTGTTAAATTAGCAACACAACCATTTTCGAATTCAATTCGGGCATTTGCAATATCAGGAGTATCACTAATAACAGAAACACCACTTGCATTGATATTTTTAACTTTCGAATTTACAACACTTAAAATGGCATCAATATCGTGAATCATTAAATCTAAAACGACAGGAACATCTGTACCACGTGGATTAAACTCAGCTAAACGATGTGTTTCGATAAACATCGGATTTTCGATCATGTTTTTTGTTGCAATAAATGCAGGGTTAAAACGCTCCACATGACCAACTTGTCCTTTTACATTGTATTCTTTGGCTAAAGCAATAATTTCTTCAGCTTCTTCTACAGTGTTGGCAATAGGTTTTTCTATAAAGATATGTTTTCCTGATTTAATGGCTACTTTAGCACATTTGTAATGTGAAAGTGTTGGTGTTACAATATCGATTACATCCACAGCGTGGATTAATTTTGCAATAGTGTTGAAGTTTTTATAGCCAAATTCTTTTGAAATTCTTTCGGCATTTTCTTGATTTTCGTCGTAAAATCCAACTAATTCGTATTTGTCAGATTGTTGTAATAAGCGTAAATGTATCTTACCTAAGTGACCAGCACCTAAAACTCCTACTTTTAACATGAGAATGTATTTTAAACAAAAATAGAATTTATTTGTTGAAAGTAAAAATGAATTTAGCTAATTGTGAATTGTGAATTGCGAATTGTAAATTATCGGTTGCGGCTTTTGACTTTCGACTTTTGACTTTCGGCTTTATTAATTTAATAATTAAAAATCAATATTTGATTTCTTTTTTACTTTCTTATTTTTGCCAAAATAAAACCTACCCATTTTGAAAGACACTGCCAAACATCAAGGACTTCGTAATCAATTAGTAAGCACTTTAGAACAAAAGGGAATTACTGATAGAGCGGTTTTGGATGCGATAAAAAAAATCCCAAGACATCTTTTTCTCAATTCAAGTTTTGAAGATTATGCTTATCAGGATAAGGCATTTCCTATAGGAGCTGGGCAAACTATCTCACAGCCTTATACTGTTGCTTTTCAATCGCAATTATTAGAAGTTAAAAAAGACCATAAGATTTTAGAAATAGGTACAGGATCGGGTTATCAGACTGCGGTTTTGTTTATGCTTGGTGCTAAAGTTTATAGTATTGAAAGACAAAATGAATTGTTTAAAGCTACCTCTAATTTGTTTCCGAAATTAAACATTCGCCCAAAGCATCTTTCTTTTGGAGATGGCTATAAAGGATTACCAAATCATGCTCCTTTTGATAGTATTATTGTTACGGCTGGCGCTCCATTTATTCCTCAACCTTTAATGGCGCAGTTAAAAATAGGAGGAAGGCTTGTTATTCCGTTAGGCGAAGATGTACAGATTATGACTTTATTAATTCGTAAAAATGAAACACAATTTGAGAAACATGAGTTTGGAGAATTTCGATTCGTTCCTTTATTAGAAGATAAAAATTAATAAGAAAGCCCAATTAATTGGGCTTTCTTATTGTGTAAGAATACTGATGTATCTTTCTAAGCTTTCTTTTTCTATCTGAGCAATAAAAAGTAAAAAATCTTCCTTATCTTTTTTTGTTTGCGCTTTTTCTAATGATTGATAATATTGCATTCTGTTTTCGTAATCACCTTTTATGTTGGCAATCAAATACCCTTTTTGCATTAATATTAAATTCATGACTAAACGTGAAGTTCTTCCGTTTCCATCAATGAAAGGATGAATCGTAACTAGTCTTTCATGCATTTCTGCAGCAAGGATAATTGGATGTAATTTGTTTTTATTTATTTCGTACCAAATAAAATACTCTTCCATTTCCTGAGCAACCATTAAAGGTTGTGGAGGCATATGACTGCTTCCCTGAATCATGACCTGAACTTTTCGATAACGTCCGGCATCTTCGGGAATAATTCCACGGAGAATTAAATTATGAATTGATAAAAGATCACGTTCATTCAAAGCATTATTTTTCTGCATTAAATCTTTGATAAAACCAATTGCTTCCTGGTGATTTATTGCTTCCAGATGTTCTCTCATACTTTTTCCGGAAATAGTTAAACCTTCATTGATAACCATATCAGTTTCACGAAGCGTCATAGTGTTTCCTTCAATTCTATTACTTTCAAAAGTATATTCCAATTCGAGAGCTTGTTTAATCTTGTAACTGTCAAATTTTCTATAAGTATCTAATTTATCTTTTAGGATATCAATCTCTTTTAAAATCTTTTCTAAAGAAGTTGATATTTTTAAATTTGATATTACTTTATTGTACCTTATCTCATCTTCGGCAACTTTTAAAGCTTTTAACGCTAACTCATCATCGCCAATTTCATATAAAATTTTTTCCTTTAACCATGCAATCATTAAAGTTTCAAAGTCAATTTCTAAAAGTTGAGAAAGTTTTGAAATTTGGTCTTTAGTAGGTTTTCTTGTTCCGCTTTCAAATTTACTTATTAATGCCTGATCAATCCCAAGAAGTTGTGCTACTTCACGAGTTTTTAATCCTTTTTGCTCTCTTGCATTTTTAAGAAGTATTTTCATTTTATAGAAATGATTTAAAATGTCTTGACAAAATTAGTCATTTTAAATTTTACAAAAAAAGCAATAAATAAATATTGCTTTTAATTATTTTATTTAGGTAATGATCCGTCTTTTTTCATTTCGCCAACAACAGCTTGCATAATGGCATCAACAGTTTGTCCTAAATCAGTAACATAGTCAGATTTAGTCGTTCCTGTCCAGATTAATTTATTTTGTTTTAATGAAAAAATATTGGTTTCAACCATATAAGATGTGGTTTCCTGATAATATCCGGGATCGTAGAAATTTGGAGAATACATTCCGTACCAGTTCCCAAATCCGTAACCATACATTCCGGTATACATTCCGTCAAATCCGCCATAATACATACCAGTATAAGTTCCTGGGACATAATTTGTTTCTTTTTCAGTACTTACCAAACGCATAGTAACGACTCCATCAAAATTTTCGTCTTGCAAAATTTTTAATTTTTGTTCCTGAGTAAGTTGCTTTGTAGTTTCGTTTAAAAATTGATAAGAAGTTTTGAAAATCTGATTACTGGCTGCTATCCTGTTTTCAGTAATTCTTCGGGAAGCTTCATCTTTTACTAAAGCAACAACTAAAACTTTTTTAAAGTGTTCCTGTGCAACAGTTACATCAGGATCCCTCCAGCTATTTACAATTGATGTATTACTGCCACAACTTGAAAGTGTCAGTACGGCGATTAACAAAACTAAGTACTTTTTCATATCTTACAGTTAAATTGTTTCTATAAAATTAACGATAAAATATTAATAAACACTTCTTTATGATAAAATTAAAGCTACACTTTTAATTGTAAGCTTTTTTAATTCGATCCAAGTCACGTTTTGTATCCTGCTCTTTTAAAGACTCACGTTTGTCGTAGTTTTTCTTTCCTTTACATAGACCTATTTGTAATTTTGCAAGACCTTTTTCATTCGTGAATAATTTTAGCGGGACAATAGTAAGTCCTTTTGCCTGTACACTTTTATGAAGGCTTTTTAATTCTTTCTTGTTTAAAAGCAATTTTCTTTCGCTTCTTGATTTATGATTGAATTGATTTCCAAAAGAATATTCTTCAATATAAGTATTGATTGCAAAAAGTTCTAGGTTATTAAATTCACAAAAGCTTTCGGTAATATTCGCTTTTCCTAAGCGTATAGATTTAATCTCTGTTCCGGTTAAAACAACGCCGGCAGTATAGGTATCGATTATCTCGTAATCGAAGCGGGCTCTTTTATTAAGTATATTGACTGTTTTTAACATAGTTGCAAATGTAAAACAAAATTGAAAAACTTTAATGCAATCTAAGATAATTAAAGATTTTTTTTAATCTATGATTTTGATCATGTTTAAGGAAAAAACTTACATATAAGTTTGTTGTATAATTTAAAACAAACTCAAACATGAAAAAAATTTTATCATTAGTTGGTATTGTGTTAATCGGTTTAACCGCAAAAGCACAAGATGCAAATCAAGGTTTAAAAGGAGCGTGGTTTGCTACTTCTCAATTTGGTTATCAACAAACTAAAACAGGAGATGTTAAGAATACAAATTTATCAGTAATACCAATTGTAGGTACATTCATCGCACCATCGGTAGCTGTTGGAGCAGGACTTGGTTATATTAACATGAAGTCGGATTTAAATGAAAAAACAGCAGCAAAAACAGATTTAATAGTAATCGAGCCATTAGCAAGAAAATATTGGAAGGTAGCTGGTTCTCTTTACTTCTTTGGACAAGCAGCATTGCCGGTTATCACAGGCAAAGAAAAAGAATCTGATACGAAAATAAATCAGTTTGGTTTGTCTGTATCAGGAGGATTTGATTATTTCGTGACCAAAAGTTTCTCAGTTGAGTTTTCTTATGATTTGGCAAATTTTACATCTACAACGATAGATCCAAAGGATGGTACTAAAACTACTATAACTAATTTTGGATTAGCACATATGGCAAATGTTGATTCAGCTTATTTAGTTGGAGGTTCAAGTTTAACAACACCACTTTCTGTAGGATTTAAATTTATATTCTAATAGTAGTCGATTTGATTTAAATTTAATTTCAATTCGTTAATTTTGTAAAAAAGAAAGACCATACTTTTTTAAGTATGGTCTTTTATTTTTATTTAAAAATATAAAATGGAAAATCAATCTAAAGATCCTTTACACGGAATTACGCTTCAATCGATATTAGAAAAGCTCGTAGCTTATTATGGCTTTGATACTTTATCAGAATTAATTCCAATAAAATGCTTTACTTCAAATCCTAGCATAAAATCCAGTTTAACCTTCTTACGTAAAACAGATTGGGCTCGTAAAAAAGTAGAAGACTTATATGTAAAGTCACTTCCTAAATTTGTCGAATAATTATAACTTATAAGAAATCATAACTCCACCTCTGTAAGGTAGCCATTCGCCACTTTTATTCCAGTTTTCAGCTTTGTCATATCTACCTGGTGTTCCATCATTATAATAACCATGATAAAAGCCCTGATGCCAACCACCGCCGGCAAAAATATCCAATAGAAATTTATCATTTAATTTAATATTGTAACCAACAGTAACACCTAAACGATAACCAAAACCATGCTCATATTTGGGGCTATCCCAATAATTCCATTTTTGTATATCATATACGTCTCCGCCAATGTGACCACCAACATAAAATCCATTGTATTTTTCTTTAAAGTGGTAACGAATTTCAGGGGTCAACGTAACAAATTTCATAGGATTATGACCATTTACAGATTCCCAAAAAGAAGCCATTACGTCAACGCTAAAAGTAGTTTTTTCTCCAATACTAGTTTCGATTCCAATATTTGGGATCGCAAATAAAGCAGTTGCACCATTAAATTTTACATAAGTCTGACTTTGACTTTGAACGGAAAAGAAAAGAATTAGAAGAATAAGTATTTTTTTCATAAGGTAAGTTTTCGGAATTCGAAATAAGGTTTAATTTCATATTTCGCGTGCAAATATAACGTATTAGCCTACTTACTATTATGATTTTTTTTTAATTTAACAAGATATTTTTTTTAAGCGAAATTGGCAACAATTTTATTTCTCTAGTAATGAGTAAATTACCTTATCAAGAAAACGACCTTCATAAAATTCAGATTCTTTAAAATGTGCTTCTTTAACAAAACCACATTTTTGTAAAACTTTTTCTGAGGCAAAATTTTCAGGGTCAATTACTGCTTCGATTGAATGTAATTTCAGATCATCAAAACCATATCTGATTAGTCTTTTTACAGCTTCAGGAATAATTCCTTTTCCGTGAAATTCAGGTGAAAGCATATAGCCAATTTCAGCGCGATAATTTTCAGGCTGCATTCTGTAATATCCAATAATTCCAAGCAATTTTGGATTATCTTTTAAAGCTATTCCCCAGTTGATTCCAACATTGGTAATAATTTTCTCTTCAATCATAGCAATATGCTCCAATGCATCTTCAGTGGTTTTTACTAAAGGTCTTGGAATATATTTCATGGTTTCAGGATTCGAGCGAAGTTCAAAAACCTCGTTTACATCATCGTTGGTAATTCTCCTTAAAAGTAAACGTTCAGTTTCTATTATTGGAAATGGAGAAAAGTTGAATTCTAACATTTTTTAGATTTTATAATATTTGGATACTAAATTTTGAAGAAAATGTATGATTTGCATCTAAAATTAAAATCCCTTCTTTTTCGAATAAATCACCTGAATTGTCATCGGTATCAGAATATCCCAGCCATGGTTCAATACATATAAAAGGAGCTTGTTCTTTTGTCCATATTCCTAAACTAGGAAAATCTGCAAAGTCAACTTTTATATATGGTTTTGAATTTTCAAGAATTGTAAGAGAATTTGATTCCAGTGTTTTGAAAATTAAAGCATCATTTTCAAACAATTTATAATTTAACGGAATTAAATTATTCGTCGTTTCTAAAATTTTAGTTTTATTTGAAATTAAATCATTTTCAAGTAGATAGTATTTCAGAATTTCTTCCTTTTCAAATTTCAAAGCATAATTTTTAAAATTATCAGGCAAAGCAATAGCCGGATGTGCACCAATAGAAAAGGGCATTTTAGTTTTACTATTATTAATTACTTTGTATTCAATATCTAAAGTGCTTTCCTGAAGTGTATAAATAAGTTGTAGTTCAAATTCAAAAGGATATTTTTTGAGTGTTTCTACATTTGACTGCAAAGAAAAAGTAGCGCAATTTTCTGTTTTACTAATCAATTGAAATTCCATATCACGCGCAAAACCATGCCTTGGCAGTTGATATTCTTTTTGATCAATAGTGTAAGTATTGTTTTTTAAAGTGCCTACAATAGGGAACAGGACAGGAGAGTGTTTTCCCCAAAAATCCGGGTTCCCTTCCCAGATAAATTCCTTATTCTGACTGTTCTTTAATGAACATAATTCTGCTCCTGCATGTTTGATCGAAGCTTTAAGTGTTGAATTTAAAATAGTTGTATTCAAAATGATATAGATTGAAAGAAATTAGTTTTTATCTAGCTGTAAATATATTTTATAAATTTTAGTTTTTGAAAGAAATTGCTTAAATTATTTTTTTGATAAAATTTTGCTAAAATTAAATTTAAGCTTAAACTTTCCTCTGTGGATAGCTTTTTTTTTCATTAATTTGCTACATAAACAGCTAAAAAATATGAAAAAACAATCCTCGAAAGCCATATTAACCATGGCTTTGTTTGTAGGGATTACTTCTGTTTGGGCACAAACCCCAGCAACAACAGCAGCAAACCCGGTAAATAACTACAATTATCATGATGCTTTTGCACCTCATTTTTATACAAAAAACGGTACATCAACCCGTTCTGCAAGTGGTCAGCCTGGAGTTGAATATTGGCAAAATCGAGCTGATTATCAAATAACAACAAAATTAAATGCTGTAAAAAATGAAATTATTGCTACTGATGAAATTACTTATACTAATAATAGTCCGGATAAATTGTCATTTGTTTGGTTGAATTTAGATCAGAATTTATTCAAAGAAGATTCAAGAGGGAATGCTGTTGTGCCTTTATCAGGAAGCCGTAATGGAGCTCAGGGTCAGGTCTTTGATGGTGGTAATAAAATTAAATCAGTAAAAATAATTTCTGGCGGAAAAACTAAGATTGAAACTGATGCAAAATTCATTGTGACAGATACCAGAATGCAAATTTTTCTTCCACAAGAATTGGCTTCAAAAGGAGGATCTGTAAAAATTAAAATTGATTTTTCATTTATTGCTCCTTTTGAAGGATCGGACAGAATGGGAGTTTTAGAAACTAAAAATGGAAAAATCTTTACGATCGCACAATGGTATCCACGTATGTGTGTGTATGATGATGTAAGAGGCTGGAATACTGCACCATATTTAGGAGCTTCTGAATTTTATTTGGAGTATGGTAATTTTGACGTAAAGATTACCGTTCCTGCAAATCACTATGTTGTAGGTTCTGGAGAATTATTAAATGGAGCAGAAGTTTTACCTGCGGAACAATTTAAAAGATATAAAGAAGCGTCTCAGAGTGACAAAACGGTTATGATTCGTACTGCAGAAGAAGTTGCAGCTACAGCAAATACAAATGCGGCATCGGAGAAAACATGGCATTATCAAATAAAAAATGCTCGTGACTTTTCATGGGCGTCATCTGCGGCATTTATCTTAGACGGAGCAAAAATAAATTTACCAAGTGGTAAAAAATCATTGGCTTTATCAGCATACCCTGTTGAAAGTGCTGGAAACGATGCTTATGGTCGTTCTACTGAATACGTAAAATCATCAATCGAAAATTACTCAAAAAGATGGTTTGAATATCCTTATCCAGCTGCAACAAACGTGGCAGGAAATGAAGGCGGAATGGAATACCCGGGTATTGTTTTTTGTGGATGGAAATCGAAGGGAGATGATTTGTGGGGTGTTACAGATCACGAATTTGGACATATCTGGTTTCCTATGATTGTAGGATCAAACGAACGTTTATTTGCATGGATGGATGAAGGTTTTAATACTTTTATTAACTCTGTAAGTTCATTTGATTTTAATAATGGAGAATACAAACAAAAACCTGCAGATCTTCATGAGGATGTGGAGTATTTAACTAGCCCAAAATTAGAAACCATTATGAGTTCTCCTGATAATATGAAGGAAGCAAATATTGGTGTTTTATGTTATGTAAAACCAAGTGCAGGATTAACAATTTTGAGAGAACAGGTTTTAGGAGAAGAGCGTTTTGATAAAGCATTGCGTACATATGTAGAACGTTGGGCATATAAACATCCAACTCCTGATGATTTTTTCAGAACAATTGAAAACGTTGCAGGAGAAGATCTAAGTTGGTTCTGGAGAAGCTGGTTCGTAAACAATTGGAGATTTGATCAAGGAATTAATTCTATTAAATATGTGAAAAACGATCCATCTAAAGGAGTTGTAATTACTGTTGAAAATTTCGATAAGATGCCAATGCCAATTATCTTGGATGTAAAAACAAAAAGTGGAAAAGTAACGAGAGTAAAATTACCTGTTGAAATTTGGCAGCGTAACAATGACTGGTCTTTCAAACACAATTCTATTGAAGAAATTGAAAGTATTACATTAGATCCTGATCATGTTTTTCCGGATTATAATGAAAGCAACAACGTATGGAGAGCGGGAAACGGTAAGGTAGAGAAAGATATTATCTTAGATGGTTATGTAGGAACTTATTCTACTTCAAAGGCACCTTTGAAAATTGAATTTACAGAGAAAAGCAGTGTTCTTAGTGCCGAGATAACAAATTATCCAAAATTTTCTGTTGAACCGGTTGCTGGAGAAAATGATACTTTTGAGTCAAAGAGAGCAGGAGTTAAATTTAAATTCAACGATGCTAAAACAGCTGTTGATATGATTTTGGGTGATGGAAAAGTAATTCCTTTTACTAAAAATTAAGGAATAAAAAATATAAATCATTTAAAACCCGATAGTTATTATTAACTATCGGGTTTTCTTTTGTTTAAAAATAACATTACGCTAAAAAAATGTTAGAATTTTATTTTTTTGTTTTGTAAATAAAAAAATAGTGTACTTTTGCAACCGATGAATAAAATAAGTTTACATATAACTTCTTTGTCACGGACAAACTCTCCTGTAACTTCTCCCGAAGTACGGATGCTATCTCTATAGTATTCACAGAGTTTTTCGCCGCGTATTTATTTATATTCATTTTTCATTTTGAAATCACACAATTTGTCCATTGGACAAACATATCCTAAAAGTATATATTATTTTGTAAATTTTCTTAATCAAGTTTTTGATTTTGAGAATGTTACTGCTATTTTGTCTAATTTTATTGGATTGATTTCCAGATTTCAAACTAAACAATACGTTTTAATTTTTAACTCTAACTTCAACTATTGAAATGAAAATCTCTATTGTTGTAACTCAAGAAGAACACTTCAAATTCGCACAGGAAATTTGCGATACGATAGAATCATCTGCCTTATTAAGAGGCACGGGGATAGCTAAAAGAACTCCTGAGTACATTCAGAAAAAAATGTCGAACGGTGATGCGATGATTGCTCTGGCAGATGGAAAATTTGCAGGTTTTTGTTATATCGAAAGTTGGCAGCACGGAAAATTCGTCGCGCATTCTGGTTTAATTGTACATCCCGATTACAGAAGTTTAGGTTTAGCCAAAAAAATCAAATCTAAAGTTTTTGATTATTCGCTGAAAAGATACCCAGATGCTAAAATATTTGGAATCACAACTGGTTTAGCCGTAATGAAAATCAACTCTGATTTGGGGTACAAACCGGTGCCTTTCTCTGAATTAACGACTGATCCAAGTTTTTGGTCAGGATGTAAAACCTGTACCAATTACGAAATTCTAAAAAGCAAAGAAAACAAAATGTGTCTTTGCACAGGAATGTTGTATGATCCAAAAGAAAAACAAAAAGATCCTCCAAGACATCCTTTTAATGAGGCTGTTTTGAACAGATTAAAAAAAATAAAACAAGCTTTATTCTTAAACAAAATTCTGTCTTTTATTTTTTTACCATAAGAATACCCTAAAAAAGAAATCTCAAACTTGCTAAATACGAAAGTATTAGCCTAAATTATATAAAATGAAAAAAGTTGTATTAGCTTATAGTGGAGGATTAGATACCTCGTATTGTTTGAAATATTTAAAAAATGAAAAAGGATACGAAGTTCACACCGTACTTGTAGATACAGGAGGATTTGATGCTGAAGAATTATCAGCAATTGAAAAAAGAGCCTACGAATTAGGAAGTGCACAACATGCAAACCTTACAATCGTAGATAAATATTATGATAAAGCTATAAAATATTTGATTTTTGGAAATGTATTAAAAAATAATACTTATCCGTTATCAGTTAGTGCAGAGCGTGTTTTTCAGGCTATCGAAGCTATAAAATATGCTAAAAAAGTAGGAGCAAGCGCCATCGCACACGGAAGTACTGGTGCAGGAAATGACCAAATTCGTTTTGATTTGATTTTCCAAACTATTGCTCCGGAAATCGAAATTATTACACCAATTAGAGATTTAAAACTTTCTAGACAAGAAGAAGTTGATTATCTAGCTCAAAATGGAGTTCACTATTCTTGGGAAAAAGCACAATATTCGATCAATAAAGGACTTTGGGGAACCAGTGTTGGAGGAAAAGAAACGTTAACTTCAAGTCAACCGTTGCCAAGTGAAGCTTATCCTTCTCAATTGAAAAAAGAAGGTGAAGAAAAAGTAAGACTTCATTTCGAAAAAGGAGAATTAGTTGGTCTAAACGGACAGTTTGATAAACCTTCAAACAATATTGTAGCTCTTGAAAAATTAGCAAACGCTTTTGCAATAGGTAGAGATATTCACGTTGGAGATACTATTATCGGAATTAAAGGAAGAGTTGGTTTTGAAGCTGCTGCACCCTTAATTATCATCAAAGCGCACCATTTATTAGAAAAACATACGCTAGGAAAATGGCAGCAATACTGGAAAGAGCAGTTAGGAAACTGGTACGGAATGTTATTTCACGAAGGTCAGTTTTTAGATCCGGTTATGCGTAACATCGAAACGTTTTTGCAGGACACTCAAAAGACTGTAAATGGTGTTGTAACGGTTTCTTTAAAACCATATCATTTTTCGCTTGACGGAATCGAATCTGATAATGATTTAATGAATACAGGTTTTGGCCAATATGGAGAAATGAACAATGCCTGGACTTCTGACGATGCAAAAGGATTTATCAAGATTTTAGGAAATGCTCAAAATATATTTTCATCTGTAAATCATTTAGATCATGATTAATGTCGGAATAATTGGTGGTTCGGGCTATACGGCCGGAGAACTTATCAGAATATTAATGTATCATCCCAATGTAAACATCGATTTTGTTTACAGTACAACCAATTCGGGTAAACCGCTTTCTGTGGCGCACCACGACTTGATGGGAGATATTGAAATGAATTTTACTGATACCATCAATCCAGATGTAAATGTTGTGTTTTTATGTTTAGGACACGGAAAATCAATTTCATTTTTGCAGGAAAATCAATTTGCTAGCCACACTAAAATCATTGATTTAGGAAATGATTTCAGATTGAATAAAGACGCTCATTTTGAAGGAAAAGATTTTATTTACGGATTGCCTGAAATCAATAAAGCCGAAATTAAAAAAGCAAATTATATTGCAAATCCTGGTTGTTTTGCAACTGCTATTCAATTGGCTTTATTGCCATTAGCGAAACATAATTTATTGAATAATGACGTCCATATTAATGCAACCACAGGAAGTACTGGTGCAGGAGTTGGACTTTCAGAAACGTCACATTTTAGCTGGAGAAACAATAATATGTCGCATTATAAAGCTTTTGAGCACCAACATTTGGGAGAAATCTCAGAAAGCCTGGTTCAATTGCAGGATGATTTTGAAAGTGAATTGCTTTTTATTCCGAATAGAGGAGATTTTCCAAGGGGAATTTTCGCAACCTTATATACAACTTCAGATGAAAGTTTGGAACAAACCGTTGCGAAATATGAAGATTTCTATAAAAACGAACCGTTTGTAACCGTTACGACGACAAATATCAATATGAAACAAGTCGTTCAAACAAACAAATGTATCATTAGTTTAATGAAAAAAGGAAACCGGATTTTGGTTACCTCAATCATTGATAACTTAACCAAAGGCGCTTCGGGACAAGCAATTCAAAACATGAATTTAATGTTTGGATTAGAAGAAACCACCGGTTTGCATTTGAAACCAAGCGGATTTTAATTTTAGTTGATAGTTGTTGGTTTAGAGTTAATAGAATATCGAACTTAAACCAACAACCATCAACCATCAACCAAAAACTAAAAAAAGATGAACTTATTCAACGTTTACCCATTATATGACATAACTCCTGTAAAAGCAATAGATTGTACCATTACTGATGACAAAGGAGTAGAATATTTAGACTTATATAGCGGACATGGTGTGATTTCTATCGGACACACACAGCCGGATTATGTAGCAAAACTTAAAAATCAATTAGACCATTTAGGATTTTATTCGAATGCGATTCAGAATCCTTTACAGGTTGAATTAGCTCAGAAATTAGGAAAGCTTTCTGGTTTAGAAGATTACGAATTGTTTTTATGCAGTTCTGGAGCTGAAGCGAATGAGAATGCTTTAAAATTAGCTTCTTTCCACAATGGAAAATCAAGAGTTGTAGCTTTTGATAATTCTTTCCATGGAAGAACTTCTGCAGCGGTTGCCGTTACAGATAATAAAAAGATTGTTGCACCAATTAACGCGCAGCAAGTAGTTACTTTTTTACCTTTAAACCAAATTGAACTAGTTGAAGCTGAATTAGCTAAAGGAGATGTTACAGCAGTAATTATCGAAGGAATTCAGGGAGTTGGAGGTTTAGATCAGGGAACAACAGAATTTTTTCAGGCTTTAGAAAAAGCTTGTAAAAAACATGATGTTGTTTTGATTTTAGACGAAGTACAATCAGGATATGGAAGAAGCGGAAAATTCTTCGCTTTCCAACATCACGGAATCAATGCTGATATTATTTCAGTTGCAAAAGGAATGGGGAACGGATTTCCGGTTGGAGCCATTTTAATTTCCCCAAAATTTGAAGCAAGTTTCGGATTATTGGGAACAACTTTCGGCGGAAGCCATTTATCTTGTGCTGCAGGAATTGCCGTTTTAGATGTAATTGAAAAACTCGATTTACAAAAAAATGTAAACGAAGTTTATGAATATTTCTTAGAAAAAATCAAAGAAGTTGATGGTATCAAACAAGTAAAAGGAAAAGGTTTAATGCTTGGAGTAGAATTTGATTTTGATGTAGCTGCTTTAAGAAAAAAACTAATTATCGAGAAACATATTTTTACTGGAAGTGCAAACAATAAAAATCTATTAAGAATTTTACCACCGCTTACAGTAAAAAAAGCGGATATCGATACGTTTGTAAAAGCTTTAAAAGAAAGTTTGGAAGAGTTGAAGAACTAAAAATCTATGAAAATAAAGTTATTTATCAGTACGATAATACTTTGGATAGTTAATGTCTTAATTTACTATTCGTTTAATTATCCAGAGTATTTTTCACTATTTGATATTATAACACAGCATGTTGAGTGGAAACCGTTATTACTTATTTATGGAGTAATAATTTTAATTGCGGCTCTTTTTTGTCTTGTTTTTTATAAGAAAATAAGTTTTTCAAAAAAAATAGTTTCTTCTATCATTTACATTAATGTCCTATGCACTATTTTGAGTTTTTCTTATGGTTCATATAGATTCTATAAAAATAAACAAGATTTAAATGAATCTATATTGTCTTTTCAAAACGAAGCAAGAAATGACATTAAAAAGGATAAAATAAGAGAATTTGGTGGTGGCTTAATTTTACCTCCGAGAGATAAAAAAGAGTATAGTAAATTTTTAAAGAAGGATTCAATTAAAAAGAAATACGGGATAATTAGTGTGAGCTATTGCTCAATTTCTGAGAGTCTGGAAATTTCAAAGGCAGAATATAGAAAAATTACAGATCCTTATCTTGAAAAAAGAAATGGAAAAAATTGGAGAGAAAAAATGAAGCTGGAAATAGATGCTATAAAATAAGTTAAACAACCAACCAACTATAAATTATGAATCCATTATCAATTGAAAAACGCAATGCGGTTTTGCGGTTTATGGCAAAGCTGGTCGAGCAGGAGCGGAATCAGATAATCCTAACTAATCAGGAAGATCTTGCTGATTACGACGGCTCAGATTTAGCAATGGAAGAACGCTTAAAAGTAGATGATAAAAAAGTCGACGAAATGATTTTATCATTAAACCAATTGGCTTCTCAGGAAGATCCGGTTGGAGTGGAGCGTTTTCATTTTGTTCATGATAATGGAATTAAAGTCATAAATAAAACAGCTGCTTTCGGAACGATTTTAATTATTTACGAATCCCGTCCTGATGTTACAATCGAAGCTGGGGGAATCGCTTTTAAATCCGGAAATAAGATTTTATTAAAAGGAGGAAAAGAGTCTTTAAAATCAAATTTGAAAATCGTAAGCCTTTGGCATAAAGCTTTAGAAGAAAACGGAGTTTCAAAAGACTGGGTAGAATATCTGAATTACAACAGAACAGAGACTCAAACATTTTTAGAAAAACCAACTCAAAAAGTAGATTTAATTGTTCCAAGAGGAGGAGAAAAATTAATCGAGTTTGTGAAACAGCACGCAACTTGCCCAGTTATTGTAAGCGGACGAGGAAACAATTTTGTGTATGTTCATGAAAATGCCGATACAGATTTGGCCTTAAAAGTAATTTTAAATGCCAAAACTTCTAAAATTTCTGCCTGTAATGCAGTTGATAAAGTTTTAATTGATTCAAGATTACCCAATTTCGAAGGTTTTGCAGCTATTTTAATCGAAGCTTTAATTGAGTCGAAAGTTGAAGTTATCGTCGATAAATCATTAGAGAATTTCGAAAATACCGAAACACTTCAAAACGAAGATATTTGGTATGAAGAGTTTTTAGATTATAAAATTGTCATTGGAACAATTGATTCTCAGGAAAATGCAATTGATAAAATCAATAAATATTGTGGAGGACATTCTGCTGTAATTATTACCAAGGATGATAAAGCAGCACAAAAATTCATGGAAGCAGTTGATGCTGCGGCAGTTTATCAGAATGCTTCGACAAGATTTACAGATGGAGGACAATTTGGTTTAGGCGGAGAATTGGCCATAAGCACAGACAAATTGCATCAAAGAGGACCAATTGGTTTGCAACATCTTGTAACGAACAAATGGTACGTTTACGGAGAAGGACAAGTCAGGTAATTGAGATAATTAGTCAATTAGATAATTAGAAAATTTTTGATTTTGAGAAAAGAAAGACTTAGAATCTTAGTATCTCAGAACCTTAGCACCTTAGAAAATGAGTAAGAAACGGATTTTATTAAAAATAGGAAGTAATACTTTAACCAAAGAAACCAATCATATTTCGCGGGGAAAGATTGAGGATCTGGGAATACAGATTGCGGCTTTAAACGACGAATATGAGTTTATAATAGTCAGTTCAGGAGCAATTGCGGCGGCAAAGCAATTTGTGAAGCTGGATAATCAGGATAAAGATGTTTTTGTGAAGCAGGCTTTGGCTTCTATTGGACAGCCTCATTTAATGCGGATTTACAATGAAAATTTTAAGGATTTAGGATTGAATACTTCCCAGTGTTTACTTTCTTATTCTGATTTCGAAAAAGAGCAGACTAAAAAGAATATTGTAAATACAATTAATGTATTGGTTAAAAACAATTACATTCCGATTATCAATGAAAATGATACTGTTGCCACAGATGAGATTAGGTTTGGAGATAATGATAAATTAGCAGCGTTAACCGCAGTGCTGCTAAATGTTGATATTCTGATAATTGCAACCAATACAAACGGAATTTATACAAAGAATTCTATTCATGACGAAATTCCGGAAACGATCAAACTGGTAAATGATTTAAAATCATTAGAAAAAGAAATCGGCGAATCAAAATCATCTCACGGAACAGGAGGAATGCAATCTAAAATAGAAGCAGCCGGAATAGCAAAAGCAGCCAATATAGAAACCTGGATCGTAAACGGATTAAATGATAATTTTATTTTAAAAGCATTGAAGAATGAAATTCCTTTTACTAAAATAATCTAATGAGTCAATTAGTTAATTAGATAATGCACAATTGTCCAATTTTCTAATTATCACATTATCTAAATTAATAAAAAACAAATGAACTATATTTCAATTCAAGATATCAACTCATTATCAAAATGGGTAAAAAGCGCATTAAAAATCAAAAAGAATCCGCTTAAAAATCAAAGTTTAGGCAAGAATAAGACCTTAGGAATGTTATTCTTTAATCCAAGTTTAAGAACGCGTTTGAGTACACAAAAAGCGGCTTTAAATTTAGGAATGAACGTTATGGTAATGAATTTTACCAACGAAGGCTGGACATTAGAGTTCGAAGACGGAGCCGTTATGAATTCTGGTGCTTCAGAACATATCAAAGAAGCGGCAGAAGTAGTTTCTCAATATTGTGATATTATCGCAATTCGTGCTTTTGCAGGTTTGGTTGACAAAGAAAAAGATTATCAAGAAACTGTAATTTCAGGATTTCTGAAACATGCTACAGTGCCAATTGTAAATATGGAAAGTGCCGTTCGTCATCCGTTACAGTCTTTGGCTGATGCGATTACAATAGAAGAATACAAAACAAAGCACAAACCAAAAGTGGTACTTTCATGGGCGCCGCATCCAAAAGCTTTACCTCAGGCAGTTGCGAATTCATTTGTAGAAATGATGCAGATGCAAAAAGAAATGGATTTTGTAATCACACACCCAGAAGGTTATGAATTAAGTTCGGAAATCACAAAAGATTGTAAAATCGAATACGATCAAAACAAAGCTTTCGAAAATGCTGATTTCGTTTATGTTAAAAACTGGAGTAATTTCAACGATTACGGAAAAGTAACCAACAGCGACCCAAATTGGACTGTTACTGCTGAAAAAATGGCTTTAACCAACAACGGAAAATTCATGCACTGTCTTCCGGTTCGTCGTAACGTAATTGTAAGCGACGAAGTTATCGACAGCGAGAATTCTATAGTAATTCAGCAGGCGAATAACAGAACGTATTCGGCACAATTAGTTTTACAAAAGATTCTTAAGAAGATATAAATGTAAGGTGCAAAGTTACAAAGGTTCAAAGGGACAGAGGTTTAAAAACCTTGCGAAAAACCTTTGCACCTTTGTACCTCTGAGCCTCTGAACCTTAAAGATAATGAACGTATCAGTAATAAAAATAGGTGGAAACATCATCGATAATCCAGCAGAATTAGAACAATTCTTAACCGATTTTTCTAAAATCGAAGGATGTAAAGTTTTAGTTCACGGCGGTGGAAAATCGGCTACGAAAATGGCGCAGAGTATTGGTTTGGTTCCGCAAATGATTGATGGACGCCGAATTACAGATGCTCCAATGCTGGATGTTGTGGTAATGATTTACGCCGGGCAAATCAACAAAGATATAGTTGCGCAATTGCAAGCCAAAGAAAACAATGCAATGGGATTTTCGGGAGCTGACGGAAATTTAATTCAGTCAACTAAAAGAAATCACCCAACAATTGATTACGGATTTGTAGGCGATGTAAAACAAGTCAATACCAAATTACTTGCAACTTTATTGGAAGCTGGGGTTGTTCCTGTTTTCTGCGCCATTACACATGACAAAAACGGACAATTGTTAAACACAAATGCAGACACTATTGCAAGCGAATTATCAATTGCATTATCTGAAGTTTTTGATGTTACATTGACATATTGTTTTGAAAAACAAGGTGTTTTACAAGATTCAGAAGATGATTCATCTGTAATAACAGAAATCAACGAAGCATTATACAATAAACTAAAAGAAGAAAAAGTAATCCATTCCGGAATGATTCCAAAACTGGATAACTGTTTCAATAGTTTATCACGAGGTGTACAGAAAATCAAAATTGGGCATCATAAAATGCTTCAAAACTCAGATATTCCGCATACAACGATTACATTATAAAAAATGTTGCCACGAATTGACGCTAATTTTATGTTTTAACAGAGAAAATAATTTTGGAAATACATTAAAAAGTTTATTTTGATTTTAAATCTCTTACAAAAAAATAATTCGTAAAAAATCGTGCAATTAGTGGCAAAAAAACGGAGCTGCGCAGTGCTTTTAGAATTTAATTTTAGAAATTAGCGCCAATCAAAAATGTCACAGATTTAAATTAAAAAACTTTGTGACTTCGCGCCTTTGTGGCAAAGAAACCAAACTTATGAAAAGTATAGATACGCTTACCCAAGAAGCAATTAGTTTATTAAAAAGCCTTATTGAAACCCCTTCATTTTCAAGTGAAGAAGATCAGACGGCGCTTTTGATAGAAAATTGGTTCAATCAAAACGAAATTCCTTTTAAAAGAGAAAACAATAATGTTTGGGCTTTCAACAAATATTTTGACGAAAATAAACCAACACTTTTACTCAATTCACATCACGATACAGTAAGACCCAATCAGGCTTATACAAACCATCCTTTTAAAGCGATTGAAAAAGACGGAAAATTATTTGGTTTAGGAAGCAATGATGCAGGTGGTTGTCTGGTTTCACTTTTGGCAACTTTTGTTCATTTTTATGAAAATCAAAATTTGTCACATAATTTAGTAATTGTGGCTTCCGCCGAAGAAGAAAGCAGCGGGAAAAATGGTTTAAACAGTGTTTTAAAACATTTACCAGAATTAGATTGCGCGATTGTAGGCGAACCAACATTAATGCAATTAGCTGTTGCAGAGAAAGGTTTGTTAGTTCTTGATGTAAAAGTAAAAGGTACTGCAAGTCACGCTGCACATCAAAATGATGATAATTCATTATATAAATCAATTCCGGTAATGGAATGGTTTAAAAACTATAAATTCGATAAAATCTCAGACGTTTTAGGCCCCGTAAAAATGACCGTAACGCAAATCAGTGCAGGAAAACAGCATAATGTTGTGCCATCAGAATGTGATTTGGTTGTAGATATTCGTGTAACAGATCGTTATACAAATGCTGAAATTTTAGAAGTGGTGAAAGCCAATGTAAATGCCGAAGTTACACCAAGATCCATGCATTTAAATGCATCGTCTATTCCGGTTGAACACGGTTTGGTTCAGGCTGGAATCGCTTTAGGAAGAACAACTTATGGATCGCCAACGCTTTCAGATCAATCAGTTTTAAGCTGTCAGTCTTTAAAGTTAGGACCAGGAGAAACATTACGTTCGCATTCAGCAGACGAATTTATTTTTGTAAACGAAATTGAAGAAGGAGTCGATTTGTATATCAAAATACTAACCGATTTCTTTAAATTATAATATTTTTTAGGAGCTAATCCCGCTATCCGTTACAATCTTTTGTGCCGAACCCCGGCACAAAAGGATTTTCACTACTATCGGGGCTAGGGCAATCATGAAATAAGAAGCATAAGTTTAAAAAGAAACTTTGCGAATCTTCGAGTGACTTTGCGGATCTCTGTGAAACAAAAAACATACATCTTATGAAACTTTGGGAAAAAGGAATACCAACAGATAAACAAATCGAACATTTCACTGTTGGAAACGACCGTGAACTGGATTTGGTTTTAGCAAAATACGATGCTTTAGGTTCAATTGCGCACGCTAAAATGTTAGGGCAAATTGGTTTATTAACTCAGGAAGAAACAACCTCTTTAGTTGATGCATTAAACGAAATCATCGCTGATATCGTAGTTGGAAATTTTGAAATCGAAGATAGTTTCGAAGACGTACATTCTAAAATCGAATATCTTCTTACGATAAAACTAGGCGATGCCGGAAAGAAAATCCACACTGCACGTTCTCGTAACGATCAGGTTTTGGTTGATGTTCATTTGTATTTAAAAGATGAATTAAAGGCGATAAAAGAACAGGTAAAAACATTGTTTGACTTGTTAATGGAATCGGCAGAAAAACATCAAAATGTATTATTGCCAGGTTATACGCATTTACAAATCGCTATGCCATCGTCATTCGGAATGTGGTTTTCTGCTTACGCCGAAAGTTTAATTGATGATGTTACAATGCTGAACGCAGCTTCAAAAATTGTAGATCAGAATCCGTTAGGTTCTGCGGCAGGTTACGGAAGTTCATTTCCAATCAATAGAACATTTACGACAAAAGAATTAGGCTTTGAAACCTTAAAATATAATGCTGTTGCAGCCCAAATGAGTAGAGGAAAAGCAGAGAAAACAGTTGCTTTTGCGATGACAAGTGTTGCGGGAACTTTATCAAAATTTGCCATGGATGTTTGTTTGTATATGAGCCAGAACTTTGATTTTATTGGTTTGCCGGCGCATCTCACAACTGGTTCTAGTATTATGCCTCATAAAAAGAATCCAGATGTTTTCGAATTGATCAGAGGGAAATGCAACAAGATTCAGGCGCTTCCTTACGAAATCACTTTAATTACGAATAATCTTCCAAGTGGTTATCATAGAGACTTACAGCTTTTAAAAGAAGGATTATTTCCGGCAATTCAAACCTTAAAATCTTGTTTAGATATTGCCATTTTCTCTGTAAAAGACATTACCGTAAAAGACAATATTTTAAAAGATAAAAAATACGATTATTTGTTTACGGTTGATACTTTAAATGAGATGGTTGTAGCAGGAATGCCATTTAGAGACGCGTACAAAGCTGTTGCAGAACAATTAGAAGCTGGAACATACAAATCTCCAAAAGAAACTAAACATACACACGAAGGCAGTATCAATAATTTATGCCTGGATGCTATTAAAGATAAAATGAAAGCTGCTTTCTAAAAGCTTTCCTTTATAAAAAAATAAAACCGATTTGTATTTTAAAATGCAAATCGGTTTTTTTTATGAAGTTGAATTTTAGTTTTTTATAAACTTGAAAGTTTTTATTCTGTTATCAATTTGAATTTTACAGATATAGTTTCCTTTTGCCAAATTCCCCATATTTAATTCTATTTTTTCATCGGCAGTAATATTTTTAGAATTTGAATATACTTTAGAACCATTTGCAGAAAATATACTGATATTAGCTGTTCCATTTTCTTTATTAGAAAACTGAACATTCAATAAACTATCTATAACTGTTGGATAATATTTTAATTCTAAATTATTCGTGTTTTCGGCAATTCCTAAATTAGTGCAAGAGGTAGAAATTGTGCCAGCAGCAGAAACCTGAAGTGTTGCTCCGGCACCGCAAGAAGTATTGGTAATATATCCTGCAATATCAGCTACAGGCAGGGTGGTATAAGCGTAAGAAGGTTTTGTAACAGCTTCTCCATAATCAGCAGGAGCTTTTAAACTGTTTAAAAATACGATTCCAACTGTTCCTCCGTCAGTACTAATATAATTTTTGAATGTTGTTCCAATTTTAGCAAAATCAGTTCCTTCAACATAACAGGTCGAATTTTTATCGCCACCTCCCAAACCAATAGCCAGAGAACTTGTCACAGAAGTATTATAATAACAATTCAGAATATGAAGTTCAGCATTTCGGGCACGTGGCATACGTTCTCTGCAGCCATCAGCCCAATAACAGTTTTTAAAGGTAATGCTATAATGTCCGTCAGCTGGGGCATCACTTTTTCCGGAACCTACTAAATCTGAAAATCGATGATCATCTGCACCTCCAGAACCTCCTGCTTTTGGAGCTTTTAGATAAGTAAATTTACACCATGAAATAGTCACATTATCTGCGGCTCCTTTATTGTCAAAATTACCGTCCATTCCGTCCTGAAATTCACAGTGATCTACCCAAATATTGGTTGCTTCTGAAGTTAGGTTATCGCGTCCGTCAACATCATAAGCACCAGGGCCTTCAAATACTAGATTTCGGATAATAATATTATTTGAACCTGGTTTTAAACTCAGAATTCCAGATCCGGCTGCAGTTTGGTCTGTATTGACTAATCTTGCGCCTGGTAATCCAATAATCGTTTTGTCATTGACCAGAACACTTGTGTATGAGCATGCAATGGTTCCGGAAACCAAAATAACCTGAGGTGTAGTTAATTTTAATTTTGCCGTTAAATCCGCATAAGTCGAAACAGTTACCGGAGTTGCATTTCCGCCTCCGGTTGCAGCAGCTCCAAAACCTTCTGGTGCCGACATGACATAATTTTGTGCGGATAGATTGGTCAGACCCAGCGCAAAAATAATTACTAATAGTTTTTTCATTTTAAATAATGTTTGGTTCGTGATAAAGTAAAGCGGTTTAATGTAATCGATTACACGAATGTAATAATAAAAATGAAATGTTATTATTTTTTTGTAAAATATTATGGTTTTGTAGTTTAATAGCTTCTTTAAATCAATTAAAAACAGAGAGATTTTATTTACAATAATAAAGTTTCATTGAATCAAAAAAAGACTATTTTTGATTTGCTATTTATAAAACCAAAACATGAATAAGTTTGATGACCAGGCGACTAAATCGCTTTTGGATAAGAGTCTAATTACTGAAAATCAATATCAGGAAATTACTTCTTATCGAAATCTGAATATTTTCTCATTGAATGCAGAACTGAAACTTTTTCTGTATTTATCAGTTTTACTTTTTACTTCCGGAATTGGAATTTTAATTTATGAAAATATTGATAGTATTGGGCATATCGCAATTCTTTCGATATTACTTATTGTTATCGCGGTTTGCTTTTTCTATTGTTTTAAAAATTCAAAAGGATTTCAAAAAACAGAAACTGTATTTGAGAGTCCAATTTTAGAATATTTGGTTTTAGCAGCCAATATTCTGACCTGCATTTTTATTGGTTATTTGCAATTTCAGTATAAACCTTTCGGAACACATTACGATCTGGCAACTTTAATTCCAACTGTAGTAAGTTTCTTTTGTGCTTATTATTTTGATAATAAAAGTGTATTAACCATTGCAATTACTGGTTTGGCAGCATATATCGGATTTTCAGTAACGCCTCAGGATTTGTTGCATAATGATTTTTATTCAAACCCAAATCTTAGTTATTCTGCTATTATATTAGGAGGCTTGCTTATTTTGTATACGATATATAGATCAAGAATAAATCTAAAAACTCATTTTAATATTATCTATCTAACTTTTGCATTGCATTTAATAAGTATTGCCGCTATCAGTAATCTTGTAGATGATTATAATAATGATAGTATCTGGATGCTTTTCGGGTTAGTTTTAGCAGGTTCATCTTATTATTTTTATAAAACCAGCTACGACATTAAGGCAATTTCCCTTTATGTTTTTATGATAATCTATGCTTACATTGGATTTAATATATTTATATTCAGATTTTTTCAATTTATTGATTTTTCAGATGTTTGGATATTATTTGTTCTTGCATTACCGGCCTATTTCATTGGGTCAATAATATTGTTTATTAAACTAATTAAAAAATTCAATAAAGAAACCGCCGAATGATAGCACACGATAAACAATTATTAAATGATTTGGCTTTATTAGAAGAAGCAAATTCTTTGCAAAATGCAGGTTTTATTAGTAAAGAACAAAAAGATCTAATAAAAAACCAATTACCAGATTTTAAAAACCAAAAGAATATTTTGGTGCGATTAGGATTCTTTCTGTTAGGATCATTTTTGTACTCATCAATTTGCGGAGCAATTTCGCTATTAGGGTTGAGTGGCGAAGAATTCTTTTTCAAAATTTGTTGCTACATTTTCGCTGGAGTAGGTTTTGTCGCATCAGAATTTTTAGCCCGTCAAAAATATTACGGACACGGTTTAGATGATGCTTTTATTTTAGGAGCCATTTTAAACGTAGGTTTTGCTATAGGAATTACAACAGAAGGGTATGAATTAATAATTGCTATTTTCATGGCAATTGCAGCTTTTATAATGTACAGACGATATTTGCATTTACCATCATTATTGGTTTTTTGTTTAGCTTCATCAGCAGTTTTATTTTATGGTTTATTTGAATTTGGAGCAATCGGAAAAACTATTTTGCCTTTTGTAGCGATGTTATTTTCGGCAGGGTTTTACTTTTTTACTAAAAAATCAATCCATAATCTTTCTGAAAGTTATTATTATAACGGTCTTTTGTTAGCCAATAGTTTTTGTTTGATTCTGTTCTATCTTTCGTGTAATTATTTGGTTGTAAGAGAGCTTTCCGTAATGCTTTTGGGGAATGAAATTCTTCCGGGGAAAGATATTCCGTTTGCTTATTTCTTTTATGCTTTTACCCTAATTGTACCGATTATTTATTTGGTACAAGCTTTAAAAACAAAAGACAGAATAATGCTTTGGATAAGTTTCTTAGCCATTGGTTTTTCAATTTATACCATCCGATTTTATTATTCGGTTTTACCGATAGAAGTCGCTTTAACTTTAGGCGGAGTCGTTTTATTTGCAATAGCTTATTTTTCGATAAAAAAATTGAAAGAGAAAGAAAGTGGTTTAACTTTTAAACCGGACAGAATTAATAACTCAAATGCATTTTTAAACGCTGAAGCCTTAATTGTAGCTTCAACTTTTGGAATGAAACCAGCAGTAAAACCAGAGAGTTCTCCAATGGAATTTGGAGGAGGAGGCTATAGCGGTGGAGGTTCAGAAGGAAGTTTTTAGAATTGTGAATTGATTTTTGTAAAATGTGTAGAAACATCTAACGATTCACATTTTACATTTTACAAAAATCATTTACAAAAAAAACTAAATTTTACTTTTCAAAGCCTCAGCATTAATATCTATGCGAAACATCATAAACAGCTTTACCATTCTTAATTAAGATAAGCTGTGGTGATTCATGATAGACACCAAATTTACTAGCAATCTCATTTGAAACATCACGATGTTCGATTAAATCCAAAAAGAAAGCATCGACAGTTTCGTCTAAATCATATTCTCTTTCGAATTGTTTTAGAGCAAAACGGCTAATGCTGCATCTCGTGCTATGCTTAAAAATTACAATAGGCTTAACATTCGACATATTCTCTATGTCGTTTAACTGTGCTAAATTTGTAAGAGGAATCCAGTTCACATTACTTTTTTGTGACTCAGAATTGTCTGAATTTCCGAAGATAGAATTTAAAAAACTCATATTTTGACTGTATTTATGACTTTTTGTCGTTAAAAATTGGCTAAAACTCCGATTTTAATGACTTTTTGTCTGTATTTTTAGAATGGAATATAATTTGAAAGTTCATTAGCAAAATTACACCATTTAAAATTAAAAAAGGGATTCAATAAATTCGAATTTTAATGGTATCGATTATTAAAATAGAAAATCAAACCTAAATAATTATAAAAATATGAACATAAATAAATTTACAACTAAATCGCAGGAAGCCATTCAGCTTTCACAGCAATTGGCACAACGATACGGACAACAACAAATAGAAAACGAACACATTTTTAAAGCTATTTTTGAAGTTGATGAAAATGTAGCACCTTTTATCTTGAAAAAACTGAACGTAAATGTGCCGCTGTTTTTACAAATATTAGATTCAACTATTCAGAGTTTTCCAAAAGTTTCTGGAGGCGATATTATGCTTTCAAGAGATGCAAATAAAGCTTTGAATGAAGCAGAAATTATTGCTCAAAAAATGAACGATGAATATGTTTCGATTGAGCATTTAATTTTGGCCATTTTCGACTCAAAAAGCAAGGTTGCTCAAATTTTAAAAGATCAGGGAGTAACCGGAAAAGCCCTTAAAGCAACTATTGAAGAACTTAGAAAAGGAGAAAGAGTAACTTCAGCTTCCGCAGAAGAAACTTATAATGCCTTAAATAAATACGCTAAAAACTTAAATGAATTAGCAAGCACAGGAAAACTGGATCCGGTTATTGGGCGCGATGAAGAAATTCGTCGTGTGCTGCAAATTCTTACCCGAAGAACCAAAAATAACCCAATGTTAGTGGGAGAACCTGGAGTTGGTAAAACTGCTATTGCTGAAGGTTTGGCACATAGAATTGTAGACGGCGATGTACCCGAAAACCTAAAAGATAAAATCGTTTTCTCTTTAGATATGGGAGCATTGATTGCCGGTGCAAAATACAAGGGAGAATTTGAAGAAAGATTAAAATCGGTAGTAAAAGAAGTTACCGCTGCCGAAGGTGATATTGTTTTGTTTATCGATGAGATTCACACACTTGTTGGTGCGGGTGGAGGAGAAGGTGCTATGGATGCAGCTAATATCCTGAAACCAGCTTTGGCTCGCGGGGAATTAAGAGCAATTGGAGCAACAACTTTAGATGAATATCAAAAATATTTTGAAAAAGATAAAGCGTTAGAACGTCGTTTTCAAAAGGTTTTGGTGGATGAACCAGATACCGAAAGTGCGATTTCGATTTTGCGTGGAATCAAAGAAAAATACGAAACACATCACAAAGTTCAAATTAAAGATGAAGCGATTATTGCAGCTGTTGAACTTTCGCAACGTTATATTACGAATCGTTTTTTACCGGATAAAGCTATCGATTTGATGGATGAAGCAGCTTCTAAATTACGTATGGAAATCAATTCAAAACCAGAAGAATTAGATGTTTTGGATCGTAAAATCATGCAGTTGGAAATCGAAATTGAAGCCATCAAACGCGAAAAAGAAGAGAGTAAACTGAAAATTTTAGGAATGGATTTGGCGAATCTGAAAGAAGAGCGCAACGAAATCTACACCAAATGGAAATCGGAAAAAGATGTTGTGGATGGAATTCAATCCGTAAAACAAGAAATAGAAGATTTTAAATACGAAGCAGAACGCGCAGAACGTGATGGTGATTACGGAAAAGTAGCCGAAATTCGTTACGGAAAAATCAAAGAAGCACAAGAACGCCTGGATGTTTTATTAAAACAATTGCAGGAATACCAATCTGGAACTTCCTTAATTAAAGAAGAAGTTACGCGTGAAGATATTGCTGAAGTTGTAGCAAAATGGACTGGAATTCCGGTAATGAAAATGCTTCAGACAGAAAGAGAAAAACTGCTTCATCTGGAAGAAGAATTACACAGAAGAGTAGTAGGTCAGGAAGAAGCGATCGAAGCTGTAAGTGATGCTGTTAGAAGAAGCCGCGCCGGTTTGCAGGATATGAAAAAACCTGTTGGAACGTTCTTATTTTTAGGAACAACCGGAGTTGGTAAAACGGAGTTAGCAAAAGCTTTGGCAGAATATCTTTTTGATGATGAAAATGCTATGACGCGTATCGATATGAGTGAGTATCAGGAACGTCACAGTGTAAGCCGTTTAGTGGGCGCGCCTCCGGGATATGTAGGTTATGATGAAGGTGGGCAATTGACTGAAGCCGTTCGTAGAAAACCATATTCTGTGATTTTGTTAGATGAGATCGAAAAAGCACATCCGGACACTTTCAATATTTTATTGCAGGTTTTAGATGAAGGCCGATTGACAGATAACAAAGGTCGTTTAGCCGATTTTAAAAACACAATTATCATTATGACATCCAATATGGGAAGTCAGATAATACAAGATAAATTTGAGAATTTAAAAGGAAGTATCGATTCTGCAACCGAAGCTGCAAAAGTGGAAGTTTTAGGATTATTGAAACAAACCGTTCGTCCCGAATTTATAAATCGTATTGACGAAATCGTAATGTTTACGCCATTGACAGTCGATAACATTTCCAGAATTGTGAGTTTACAATTGAAGAGCGTTAGTAAAATGCTGGCATTGCAAGGCATTACAATGGATGCAACGCCAGAAGGAATCAAATATCTTTCAGACAAAGGTTACGATCCTGAATTTGGTGCAAGACCGGTAAAACGTGTCATTCAAAGAGAAGTTTTGAATCAATTGTCTAAAGAAATTTTAGCTGGAAATATTACAACAGACAGCATTATCTTAATTGATGCTTTCGACGGAAAATTGGTTTTTAGGAATCAAACACAGCCCGCATTATAATTTGGTTTTTTATTTTTTTGAGGAAAACACCAGTCTTTAGGCTGGTGTTTTTTTTTTGAAATAATTTAAAACCGTGAATAATGAAACTTTTTTTTAAAGTCATATAAAAAAAAATAAATTTTAAATTCTCAACTTTACATTAATAAAATCATAAATAACTAACATAAAATCAATAACATGAATAACATTTTTAGAGGATTAATCGCAGGTTACGGAGCAAAAAAATTAGGTGGTGGATGTTTTGGAACCATCTTCGTTTTTATAATTATTTGGGTACTTTTAGGGCAATGCAGTCGTTAAATTGCAGAAACGAATTAAATAAAAAGTATTAAATTCGCATAAAATTATAAAAAATGGCATCAGGTTTTTTCGTACTATTAGATGATATTGCAGCAATCATGGACGATGTTGCAGTAATGAGTAAAGTTGCAGCAAAAAAAACTGCAGGTATTTTAGGAGACGATTTAGCTGTTAATGCCGAAAAAGCTTCCGGATTCGCTTCTTCAAGAGAACTTCCTGTATTATGGGCAATCAGTAAGGGATCATTACTTAATAAAATAATCATTTTACCAATTGCCTTTTTATTAAGTGCTTTTTTTCCAGTTGCTATTATTGTTGTTTTAGTTCTGGGCGGGTTGTTTTTAGCCTATGAAGGCGCCGAAAAAATATACGAATTTATATTTCCGCATTCACATGAAGAATCTGAAGGAATAACAGAAGAAAATTTTACCGAAGAAGAAATTTTGGCAATGGAAAAAGGCAAGATAAAATCAGCCATAGTAACCGATTTTATTCTTTCTGTAGAAATTGTAATTATTGCTTTAGGAACCGTTATCGGTAAACCTATTTCACAGCAAATTATAGTAGTATCAATTATTGCAGTAATTGCAACAATTGGTGTTTACGGAATTGTAGCGTTAATTGTCCGTATGGATGAAGCAGGTTATAAGCTTATTAAATTCAGCAAAAAAGAAAAAAGTATATCCAAATTTATTGGTAATATTCTGGTAAAAGCCCTTCCGTTAGTGATAAAAGCTTTAACCGTAATTGGTACAATTGCGTTATTATTAGTTGCTGGTGGAATCTTTGTTCATTATATTCCATTTTTCCATCATTTATCACCTAAAATTAATCTTCCTGATATTATAAAAGAATTTGTAGTCGGTTTAGCATTAGGACTTGTAGTTTTAGCAATTGTAAATTTGGTAAAAAAGATACTTCCAAAAAAAGCTTCAGTATAATAAATAAATTTGAATAAAGATATTTAAACACCAGTCGAAAGGCTGGTGTTTTTTTTTGAAGCAGAAGAATCGTTTTCATAAAACGACTTGTCCCGCTATCCACTTGTATCTTTTCCTGGCTAAAGAAGCCAGAAAAAGGATACCGCTTCTATCGGGGCTAGAATAGAAATTTTAGTTTTCATAAGAAATAACGGTAGTTGCGTAAACTTTTTTCAAAAAGCAAAAATCTGACTTACAATTGTTTAAAGTATTGCAGAAAACATTTAACATTTTACCAAAGCAACCAATACTACGCATCAGCATCTTCATAGTAATTAACAATTAATTATTATTTTATATGAAAAGTTTTAAAATTAAATCAGTTTTAGTAGTATTATTTTTATCAAATGTATTATTTTCATGCAACAACGATGACGATAAAGTTGTAGATAACGGAACTACAAAAAATGCTTTTGCAACAGAAGTAAAAGGTCCGGCAACCGGAAAAGTAAACGACGAATTGACCTATGATGTAACTTTTACAGCAGACAATGCTTGCGGAGTATTTAACAAATTTACAGAAGCAACAATTGGTACAGAAAAAGGATTGCAAGTTGAAGTTAAATATCCATCTGAAGTTTGCACATTACAAGTTCCTGCACCTCAAAAAGCAGTATACAAATTCAAAGCAACTGCAAAAGGAACTTTTGACATCAAATTCAAAAAATCAGAAACGGAGTTTATAACAACAAAAGTGGTTATTGAATAATACGTTTTTAGGAACTAAAATTTAGGTTTGAAGCCATTTTACAAATGTTTGATTCTTTTAAATAGAATCGAATAATTGTAAAATGGTTTTCTTTTTTAAAATAATAATTCAGTAAATAAACTTCGTGTTCTCACATTCATTGTGCAAATGAACCGTATATAATCTTCGCGAACTCTGTAACTCTTTGCGCTCTTTGTGGTTAAATCGACTTTGTCATTCCTTTAAAAATTACTATTTTTGCACTCTAAATTTTATGTCATGCCGAAAAGAAAATATAAAATAGCAGTTGTTCAGTTAAACCTAAACGATGTTGCCGAAAATAATCTTAAAAAATGTATCAGTTGGGTAAGAGATGCTGCCAATAAAGGTGCAGAAGTAATCTTATTGCCAGAATTATATAGCAGTCATTATTTTTGCCAAAGTGAAGATGTAGATAATTTTGCTTTAGCAGAACCATTGTACAGCACTTCTTTTATTGCTTTTAGCGAATTGGCAAAAGAATTAGGAGTGGTTATTATTGTTCCTTTCTTCGAGAAAAGAATGGCTGGAATTTACCACAACAGTGCTTACATTATCGATACAGACGGAACTGAAGCTGGTTTATACCGTAAAATGCACATTCCGGACGATCCACATTTCTATGAAAAATTCTATTTTACTCCGGGTGATTTAGGTTTTCAGGCTATTGAAACGAAAAAAGGAAAAATTGGAACACTTATTTGTTGGGATCAATGGTATCCCGAAGCAGCTCGTATTACAGCTTTAAAAGGAGCTGAAGTGTTGTTTTATCCAACAGCAATTGGATGGCATCCAAAAGAAAAAGAACAATACGGAGAAAATCAATATGGCGCTTGGATGAATGTAATGAAAGGTCACGCTGTTGCAAATGGCGTTTTTGTTGCCGCTGCTAATCGAATTGGTTTAGAACAATATATTGAGGGAACTGAGGGAATTCAATTTTGGGGTGCATCGTTTATTGCAGGACCGCAAGGTGAAATTTTAGCACAGGCTTCTCACGACCAGGAAGAAATCTTAATTGCTGAGGTTGATTTGGATTTACAAGAAAATGTGCGTCAGAACTGGCCATTCTTCAGAGACAGAAGAATAGATGCCTTTGGTGATATTACAAAAAGAGCAATTGACTAATAAGTCGAAAAAATAACATAAATAAAAAGCCGGTTTCAAATATTTGAAACCGGCTTTTTTGAATTTATTTAAAGAAATTATTTCACTTGGAAAGTAACTCTTCTCACGATTTGACGAGCTTCTTTAGAGTTTTTGTTAACAGAAGTATCTTCTCCATTAGCAATCACATTCAATCTTGAAGCATCAATTCCAGCATTTATAGCTACTTTTTTCACAGCTTCGGCTCTTTTTCTTGATAACTCAGTGTTATAACTTGAATTTCCAATTTCGTCAGCATATCCTATGATATCTGCAGTTTTCCCTGGGTTGTTTTTCAAATATTTCACTAAGAAATCAACACCTGATAAAGAAGCATTTGTTGGTTTAGAAGAGTTAAAGTCGAAATATACATTTACATATCCACCGTTAATTAATTCTTCTACTGTACTATTAGTAGCACCTTTACCATTTTGGCCATAAGTTTTTTCTAAATAGCTTTCTAATTCATCCGGAACACCATTTTGATTTGTGTCAATAGATTGTCCTTTTGTATTTACAGCAACACCTGTAATTGAATTTGGTTCTAAATCATATAAATCAGCTACACCATCTTTGTCTGTGTCTAAAAGACCAGTTTCGATTAAGTCAACTCTTCCTTCTAATTTATCTAACCTGTCATTTTCTTCTGCATACCAGTCAGCATGTTTTTCATTTTTACCAAGATAAAATGTTAAACCAACAGAAGCGTTTAATAAAACACCATCAAATGCACCACTAGTGGTTCTTCCCATTCCATCAAAGTTCCAATTTTGTTTTCCATTCACAATTCCCGTAAGGTCTCCGGTAAGAGCAACACTGTTGCTTAATCTAAGCTGACCTGTTAAACCAAGAATTCCATGTCCTACATAATCTTCTCCATCAAAACCACTATCAGAAGTTAATTGAGAAACTCCAACACCCCCATGTACCAAAATACCAATGGTTTTTGTCCAGGTTTCAAAGTTTAAAGCTCTACCAACATTAATAACCCCTTGTAAACTTGTTCTGATAATTTGGCTCTCGAATGGAGCAGTGTCATCACGCTCTTGGAATTTATCATATCCAAAATCTAATTTTGCACCAAATGTTGGGCTAAACATATATCTTACACCTAAATCAGCATGAAACGGATTAAGTGTTGCAGTTTGGTATCCTGGAGTCATTGTTCTGGTTGGTTTATTTACACCACCATTTAGTTCTATAGACCATTTATCGTATGCAGGTTTGTCAACAGAAGGTTGTGCTGAAGTCGTAGCCATATTTTGCGCGCCTGCCGCTAGTGATAATAGTAATAAAGATACGGAAGCTAATTTCTTTTTCATGATAATCATTTTTAGTTTGGTTTTTATTTTAAACTCATGACAAAATTATACTTCGACTTTTAGATTCTGTTGTATGTACTCTTACATAATTCCCACGTTTTGGGTTTTATTTGTATATTATTGTTAATAAAATCTAAATTTTAGGCATAAAAAAAGGATAAAATATTTATTTTACCCTTTTTTCAAATTGATGATTGAAACCTATTTTAAATCTGGCTGATAGATCTTTACGGTTCCGTCACCTTCACTGCTCACCACTAAAAGACTTCTTTTTGTTGGGCTTTTAGAGGCAGGAATAAATAAAACGCCTTCCGGTGCATCTCCGGTTTTTACAGTCTGTAAATATTGTGGAGATGTAGGATTTGTCACATCATAAGTCATAAAAGCATCAGATCTTTCTAATCCTACAAACAAAATATTCTGATTTCCCATTTTAACAACTTTTACTGCTTCTGGCTCAGAACCTTTATCGTCACTACGTTTATCGTCATAAGTACCTAATTCTTGTGTTTTTTTGTCTACATCATTTTTGCTGTCATAAACGATCTTTCCAGTGTTTCCATTCCAAATAGAGAATGAGCGTGCTCCAAAACTAACCATTTCGTCTAAATCGCCATCACCATCAGTATCTCCCATATCAGCAATAAGATTAAGTCTTCCTAAATTAGGATCCAGTTTTGTAGCAGCATCAGGAAAAACGGTTGCGTCTAGCTTCACACTTTTCATACGTTTAATATCTGTATAAGCAGTATATTCTCTCGCATCACCTTCGTTAGCGGTAACAAAATAAGTAACATTATTAGAAGAAAAATGGCTGATAGCATCCGGCATAAACATTCCTTTTACTTTCCATGGATTAAAAGCTACTTTATCGTCACTATCACTTACATCAATAGCGTTTTCAGCTGTATTGAAATCTTTAAATCCTAAAGGATAAATTGCCGTAATAGTTTTTGAAGCTAAATCTACTTTTGCAACACCATTATTTTCCTGTAATGTTACCCAAGCCGTTTTAGAATCATCTGATATAGTAACGTATTCTGGTTCAATATCCTGAGCAAAACTTTTTGCAAAGGATGAAACTCTGAATCCATCTTTTTTCAAAGTCGCCGCCTGAGAGCTAAAAGAAGCAAAATCTAATGTTGTAACTGCATAAGTACTAGTTTCAATAATGGATATTGTACCGTTTGGATCCTGAGAATAATCTGTATTTGGTTCTCCCTCATTTGCGGTCATAATATATTTCCCGTCAGGCGAAAAAGTAATCATATCCGGCAATGCACCAACAGTTACTTGTTTAATTAAACTATAATCAGACGTATTAAAAATTACTACTTTTCCGTTTCCTTGTTTGTTTGTGGTTGATTCTAAGGCAACAGCTAATTTTCCGTCATAAACATCAACACTATTTGAAGCTCCTTCATAAGGAGTAAGATCGATTTTACCAATTTTAGTTGGTTTTGTAGGGTCTGAAATATCAATTACATCAATTTGATTGGTTCCGCTATTGTTTACCGTGAAAAGTCTTTTTGTTTTTTCATCATAAGTAGAAATTTCTGCTGCAGCTTCTCCACCAATTGTAATAGAGCCAATTTCTTTAAAAGTAGCAGGATTTTCGTTTACGACAACTTCTGGTTCGTTGTTTGAATTTTCGTCGTTATTACAGCTTGTCATAATTAAAAGAGCTGTTAATAATGAGATAGTTAATTTTTTCATTTTATTAGTTTTTAGTTGCGCCAAAAGTAATTAGCAGAACTTGGGTGAATATTAAGCCTTCATTATTTAATCTTTAACTTAATTTTTATCAGATATTTTGGCTTAATCCTTATGGATTTCCTGTTGAATGTTTTATAATCCTTCCGAATGATTATCTTTGTACTCTTTCAAATTTAGAACCTCTTTATGTCAACAAATAATAGAAGATTTCCAGCAGAATGGGAAAAACAACAAGGAATTGTTTTGTGTTTTCCGCATAATGGCAATGACTGGCCAGGAAAATACGAAGCTGTTCAATGGGCTTTTGTAGAATTTATTAAAAAAGTAGCCACTTTTGAAACTGTTTTTTTGGTCGTAGCCGATGAAAAAGGGAAAGAAAAGGTAAACGAAATGTTAGAAAGAGCACGAGTAAATCTTGCGAATGTTTCTTTTATTATTCATAAAACAAACAGAAGCTGGATGCGCGATTCTGGACCAATTATTGTGAAAAATGGTTCTAAAAGAGAAGCATTAAATTTCAATTTTAATGGTTGGGCAAAATATAAAAACTATCAGTTAGATAAATTTGTTCCGGGTAAGGTTGCTGATTTTATTGATGTTCCGTTAACACAGGTGATGTATAAAGGAAAACCAGTAATTGTTGAAGGAGGAGCGATTGATGTAAACGGAAAAGGAACCTTGCTAACTTCTGAAGAATGTTTGATGCATCCAACAATTCAGGTTCGAAATCAAGGTTTTACTAAAGAAGATTACGAAGCTGTTTTTAAAGAATATCTAGGTGTTACAAACGTAATTTGGCTTGGAGACGGAATAGAAGGGGATGATACACACGGGCATATCGACGATTTATGCCGATTTGTAAACGAAGATACAATTGTAACGATTGTAGAAACAGATAAAAACGATTCAAATTATAAACCGTTGCAGGATAATCTAAAACGTTTACAAAATGCAAAATTAGAAGACGGAAAATCGCCAACAATTGTAGCATTACCAATGCCAAAACGTGTAGATTTTGAAGATTTAAGATTACCAGCAAGTTATGCTAATTTCTTAATCCTGAATAATTGCGTTTTAATGCCAACTTTTAATGATAGTAATGACAGAGTTGCCTTAAATATTTTATCAGAATGTTTCCCAGACAGAGAAGTGATCGGAATAAGCTGTATTGATTTTATCTGGGGATTTGGAACATTGCATTGTTTGAGCCAGCAGATTCCAGCATAAGTTTAAAAATAATCTCGCAAAGACGCGAAGCCGCAAAGTTTTTCTTCTTTAAGTTTTATAAAATTTAAGCTTTGCGACTTCGCGACTTTGCAAAAATCAAATCATAAAAAAAAGCTTGTTAGAACGAAACTAACAAGCTTTTTTAATTTGTGTAATAACAATTAATGTATTTTATCTGCTTTTCATGGTCTGATAAAAGGCGGCAATAATTGACTGCAAACTTCTCCAAAACCAAGTCTTACTTCAGCATTTTCGCAGTAACCTCTTATGATTACCGTATCATTATCTTCGATAAATTTACGCTCACTTCCGTCTTTTAATTTTATCGGATTTTTTCCTCCCCAAGTCAATTCTAACATAGAACCAAAACTGTCAGGAGTTGGACCAGAAATAGTTCCTGAACCCATCATATCGCCAGAATTAACACGACATCCATTAGAAGTATGATGCGCTAATTGCTGTGCCATAGACCAATATAAGTATTTGAAATTGGACTTAGAAACAATCGTTTCTTCCTGATCTTCAGGTTGTATAGAAACTTCTAAATGAATATCAAAAGCTTTTTTTCCTTTTGTTTGTAAATAAGGAAGCGGAGACGGGTCTTGTTTAGGTCCTTTAGTTCTAAAAGGTTCCAACGCATCCATAGTTACAATCCAGGGAGAAATTGAGGTTGCAAAGTTTTTTGCCAGGAATGGTCCAAGTGGCACATATTCCCATTTCTGGATATCACGCGCGCTCCAGTCATTCAATAAAACCATTCCGAAAATATAATCTTCAGCTTCATAAGTCGGAATGTTTTCTCCCATTACATTCACATCCGTTGTAATAAAAGCAGTTTCTAGTTCAAAATCGACTAAACGAGATGGTCCAAAAACAGGATATTTTTCTCCGGCTGGCAATGTTTGTCCCATTGGTCTGTGAACCGGAATTCCGGACGGAACAATAGTAGAACTTCTTCCGTGGTAACCCACCGGAATATGCAACCAGTTAGGTAATAAGGCATTTTCAGGATCACGGAACATTTTTCCAACGTTTGTAGCGTGCTCTTTACTGGAATAAAAATCAGTATAATCACCAATTAAAACCGGTAATTGCATCTCTACATCATCAATTTCAAAAATAACAATATCGCGGTCTTTTGTTGAATCTCTTAATTGTGGATTGGTAGCATCGAATATGTCAGCGATACGGTTTCGGACTAATCGCCATGTTTTTTTTCCGTCAGAAATAAAATCATTTAGCGTATCCTGCATAAACATATCATCAGTTAAATCTATTCCTTCAAAATAGTTTAATTGTTGTAAAGCCCCTAAATCTATAGCGTAATCGCCAATTCTTGTTCCTACTGTAACGACATTTTCTTTGGTAAGAAATACACCGAAAGGAATATTCTGTATAGGGAAGTCACTATTTTCTGGTACTTCTAACCATGATTTTCTTTTGGTATCGTTGGCGGTTATTGGCATGTGTATGTTAATTATTTGTTGAAAAATTCTATGTCAAATATATCATAATCTAACAGTATCACAAACGTTTTTTTGTATTTTTGCATCAAATTAACGAAAAACGAAAAAATGCAACGCGACGAACAAATTTTTGACCTTATACTAGAGGAACAAGACAGACAAATTCACGGATTAGAACTTATCGCTTCTGAGAACTTTGTAAGTGACGAAGTAATGGAAGCAGCTGGTTCTGTTTTAACTAACAAATACGCTGAGGGATATCCTGGCAAAAGATACTACGGCGGTTGCGAAGTAGTTGACGTTATTGAGCAAATTGCAATTGACAGAGCTAAAGAATTATTTGGTGCTGAATACGCAAACGTACAGCCTCACTCAGGTTCTCAGGCAAATACTGCTGTTTACCACGCATGTTTGAATCCTGGTGATACTATTTTAGGTTTTGATTTATCTCACGGTGGTCACTTGACTCACGGTTCTCCTGTAAACTTCTCAGGTCGTTTATATCGTCCGGTTTTTTACGGAGTAGATGCTGAAACTGGTCGTTTAGATTATGATAAAATTCAGGAAATTGCAACTAAAGAGCAACCAAAATTAATCATCGCTGGAGCTTCGGCTTATTCTCGTGATATGGATTTTGCACGTTTCAGACAAATCGCTGATAGTGTAGGAGCAATCTTATTTGCTGATATTTCTCATCCTGCAGGTTTAATTGCTAAAGGATTAATGAATGACCCAATTCCACATTGTCATATTGTTTCTACAACAACACATAAAACATTACGTGGACCGCGTGGAGGTTTGATTTTGATGGGGAAAGATTTCGAAAACCCACAAGGTTTGAAAACTCCAAAAGGAGAAATCAGAATGATGTCATCTTTATTAGATCTTGCTGTTTTCCCAGGAAATCAAGGTGGACCTTTAATGCACATTATTGCAGCTAAAGCAGTTGCTTTTGGTGAAGCACTTAAAGATGAATTCTTTACTTACGCTATGCAATTGCAAAAAAATGCAAACGCTATGGCTGATGCTTTTGTAAAAAGAGGATATCAAATTATTTCTGGCGGAACTGATAATCATATGATGCTTATTGACTTAAGAAATAAAAATATTTCTGGTAAAGAAGCAGAAAACGCATTAGTAAAAGCTGAAATCACAGTAAATAAAAATATGGTTCCGTTTGATGATAAATCACCTTTTATCACGTCTGGAATTCGTGTTGGAACAGCTGCAATCACAACTCGTGGTTTAGTTGAAGAAGATATGGAAACTATCGTAGCTTTAATCGATAAAGTATTGGCTGATCATACAAATGAAGCAGTTATCGAAGAAGTAGCAAACGAAGTAAACGAAATGATGAGCGAAAGACCGATTTTCGTATACTAAAATCAGTCATAAAGTTTTAAAGTCGAAGGTCGAAAGTCTTTAAATGGAATGTAAATTCTATTTTAGTTTTGATCTTCGACTTTTTTTTTAAGACTTTCCGACTTTTAACTTTCAAACTTTAAGACTTAAAAAGAATGGGCGTACTAAGACTACAATTGCCAACAGACCCAAGATGGGTAAATATCGTTGAGAAAAATATCGAAGAAATCTTGACAGATCACGCTTGGTGCGAGCAAAAAGCAGCAACAAACGCGATCACCATTATCACCAATAACTCTGAACATCAGGATTTAGTGAAGGATTTATTGGCTTTGGCCAAAGAAGAAATCGATCATTTTGAACAAGTTCACAATCTAATCATCAAAAGAGGATTAAAATTAGGACGCGAACGCAAAGACGATTATGTAAATGAATTGTATTTGTATATGAAGAAAAGCGGCGATGGAAGCCGTGTTTCTGGTTTAGTTGAAAGATTACTTTTCTCAGCAATGATCGAAGCGAGAAGCTGCGAACGTTTTAAAGTTTTATCTGAAAATATTCAGGATGAAGAATTAGCTGTTTTTTACAGAGAATTGATGGAAAGCGAAGCCGGACATTATACCACTTTCATTACCTACGCAAGAAAATATGGAGTTGGAATTGACGTTGAAAAACGCTGGAGAGAATGGCTTGCCTATGAAGAATCTATTATTTCTAATTACGGAAAAGGAGAAACGATTCACGGATAGTTTTTTAGTGTTCAGTATTCAGTTTTTAGTGATCAGTTTCCAGGTTTTTAACGTTGATTGAAATCGAAACGCGTTTCATTTAAAAAAACTTTGCGAACCTCAGTGAAAACTTTGTGAATCTCTGCGAAACTAAAAATAAAAAATCCGTATAATCCGCGGTCAATTAATCACAAGTTTTAATAATCTAAAATCTAAAATCAACAATCTAAAATTGTATATTTGAAAGTAACCAAAATGTACAATCATGAGAATAGAAACTGATTTAAAATTAGGATTTAAAGATGTAATGATTCGACCAAAAAGATCGACGCTTAAAAGCCGGTCTGAAGTCTCTCTCGAACGAAATTTTAAATTTTTGCATAGCACTACAATCTGGACAGGAATTCCGATTATGGCTGCGAATATGGATACGGTCGGAACTTTTGAAATGGCTAAAGTTTTAGCTGAAGAAAAGCTCTTTACGGCTATTCACAAACACTATTCACCTCAGGAATGGAATGAGTTTTTAAAAGATCAGCCAGAAGATTTCTACAATTATATTGCAATAAGTACCGGAACGGGAAAGGAAGATTTTTCTAAAATAGGACAAGTTATAACAGCAAATCCACTTTTGAAATTCATTTGTATTGATGTCGCAAACGGTTATTCAGAACATTTTGTGCAGTTCTTAAAACAAACCCGTAAACAATATCCTGATAAGGTAATTATTGCCGGAAATGTAGTAACCGGAGAAATGGTCGAAGAATTGCTTTTGGTTGGTGCCGATATTGTAAAAGTAGGAATTGGACCCGGATCTGTTTGTACAACCCGAGTAAAAACAGGTGTTGGTTATCCACAACTTTCGGCCATAATAGAATGCGCAGATGCCGCTCACGGATTAGGGGGGCATATTATCAGTGATGGTGGTTGCAGTACTCCCGGAGATGTAGCAAAAGCTTTTGGTGCCGGATCAGATTTTGTAATGTTGGGCGGAATGTTAGCCGGACATACAGAAAGCGGTGGAGAATTAATCGAAATTAACGGTGAAAAATTCAAACAATTTTACGGAATGAGTTCCACAACTGCCATGGACAAACATGTTGGCGGTGTGGCAGAATACAGAGCTAGCGAAGGAAAAACAGTTCAGGTTCCTTTTAAAGGGAAAGTTATCAATACAATATTAGATATTTTAGGAGGCTTACGAAGTACTTGCACTTACGTTGGCGCGTCGCGATTGAAAGAGCTTACTAAAAGAACAACATTCATCCGCGTAAGCGAACAGGAAAATCAGGTTTTTACCAATTAAATATTTCAGAATACAAAATGATTACAATTTCAGAAGCAGGTTTAAATGCTATCAAAACAATTCAGGAAATTACGCATATAACCTGGCCAATTACTTATGGCGAAATTTTATCTCAAACGCAGTTAGATTATATGTTAGATTTGATTTATTCTGATGAAGCGCTAACGAAGCAAATGCAGAATAAAGAACAATTATTTTATCTAATTTCAGATTCAGAATCAACAATCGGATTTATCGGAATTGAGCATAATTATAAAAATGAGCCTATAACAAAAATCCATAAAATTTATCTTTTGCCAGAAACACAAGGAAAAGGATATGGAAAAAAAGTTTTTGATTTTATAGAAAAACTCGCTTTAGAAAACAATTCAAAAAATCTTTTATTGAATGTGAACCGATTTAATACGGCATTAAATTTCTACAAAAAACTAGGCTTCGAAATCAAAGAAGAAATTGATATCGAAATAGGAAACGGTTATTTAATGGAGGATTATGTGATGGAAAAACAATTGAACTAATAGTTTAAAAGTAATTTTTTACTTGTTAATATTTGTTTTAAATTTGTCAAAAAATGATTGATTTAAAATGAAAGAGATAATTCTAGGAATAGTAATCAGTATTATTACAGGGGTAATTTCATCCTATTTATTTTTGATGTATTTCCTAAACAGGAAAAGAGTAAAAATTGAGATTTCATCCTACATTAGTAAAGTAACTTTTGAGGGACAAACGAACTACTTTTTTAAATTTATTAATAAAACAAATTCTGAAATATTTGATATTAGAATTGAGCCTACTTTTTATAAACAGGTTGGTGGTGTCGGAGGAATGAACATTCAAGGGAAAGATATTATTTTAAAAGATAATTTCATTTCATACATTCCCTGTAAAAAAAGAACGGATACAAATAGCCTTCACGCTATGAGGGTGCGAACTACAGAAGATATTGAATCAAATTGGAGTGATAAATCATCTTATATAAGGCTCACGGTAATTGCTAAACATTCTTTATCTGGCTTTACTGATATATTTGTAAAAGATTTTTATTCAAAAGATGTAATTACGACCAAAAAATTTAAGGCTGGTGATGCTTTGGATGTTGTGTAAGTTTTAACACATTAAACTTGTATATTGCTTATTTATTCAATAATATTGTTATATAATTAATTTAAAATTATTTATCATGAAAAGAGATGTTATAGTAGGGTAATTTCCCAAGAAAATATATTAATCAATAGCCAGTTTTATACTGGCTTTTTTTATTTGTATTAGCTAATAATCACATCATGATTAAACAATAAACCTTTTACTTCTTTCAAAGCAAAAACAGCTTTCTTTAATTTTGTTTTTGATGGATCAATGGTGTAATTGTAACTGGTTTTAAAATCGGCTTTGTTGGCGATGGCTTTATCAAATTCAGAACGATATAAATCGCAATTGTCAAAAAGAACACTTGTGAGATCTGTTGCCATAAAATCTACCGCTATTAAACTGCAATTGGTAAATGTTGTGCCTTTTATTTTTAAGGTATAAAACTTCGAAAAATCAAGAATACAATCATAAAAATGAATTTCGAAAATCAATTTGTCGCACATCGCAAAATTTACTTCTTTAATTTCGCAACGATTAAAAGTAGCGGTTCTAAAAGCAACATAATTGATTTTGGCTTCATTAAAGATGCAATCATTAAAAGTACAATCGATAAAAGTTACCGCTAAAAATGTACAGGCAGAAAAATTACAATTATTAAAAACACAACATTCAAAATCCTTGAAATTTAGATCATCTCTACCATATACAATAGTATCATATTCTTTATCAAGAAAATATTCAGACTCTTTTTTCAATGTTGTTTTTTGATGATTATTTGAGACCGAAAAGATAATAATTACCCCAATAATTGACGTCTTTTAAGTCATCTATTTTTAAAATGTTATAGAAGTTTTCCTTTTAATTTAAAAGAATATTCGTGTAAAATGTTGAAAATAAGGCTTATATTTACGGTAAGGTTGAATTATTATTTCCAAAAAATAAAACTTTCAGATGGTAAATTTTTTTAAAAATAATTGCTTTCAGAAGAAATATAAAATCTTAGTGTTATTATTTTTTATACATTTTGTTTCCATCGCTCAAAATGATTCTATCAATCCAGAACTTTGTCCTCCAAAAACAATATTAGAAATTTTTAAAAAGAAAGATTCTGTTTATGTGGTCAAACCGATAAAAAACAGTTTCTTTTTAATCATTCCGGCAATTGGTTCTCAACCAGCAACAGGTTTCTTTTATGGAGCAGTAGCGCAATACACCTTTAAAGGAAAAGAAAAAGCAGATAAATATTCAATAGCAAATCTCGGAATAACCTACACCACAAAAAAACAATGGCTGGTGAATGTCAAAAACAATATTTTATTAAAAAACAATAAGATATTCTTGAGTGGCGATTATCGAATATATATATTTTCGCAACCCAATTATGGCTTAGGAACCAATATTATTCCACCAGCACGGGATAAAGAGCCAGGCTTTAGTATTGATTCTATTGCCCAGGCGATGGATTATAATTATTTTAAATTTCACCAGGCAGCTTCTTTTGAAGTAAGGAAGAATTTTTATGTTGGCGGAGGAATCAATATCGATTGGTACTCAAGTATAGTCGATAAAGAACTGGATTTGGCAAACGGAAAAACCACTTATCATTATGAATACAGTCAAAAGTATGGTTTTAATAATCTGGAGTATTTTTTAACTGGTGTGAGTCTAAATTTAGTTTATGATTCCAGGGATAATCAGGTTAATGCAAGTCGCGGATGGTTTGCAAACTTAAATTATCGTTTTAATCCTGTATTGTTTAAAAATCAGGATAATAGCAATGTTTTGTATGCAGAATACCGCAATTTTATTCCGCTTTCGCAGAAAAATGAGCGTTATATTTTAGCCCTTTGGACGTATGGACAATTTGTAACCAGAGGTAAAGTACCTTATCTAAATTTACCCGCAATTGGTTGGGATCAGCGTAGTAGAAGCGGAGAAGGCTATACGCAAGGATTATTTAGAGGAACAAATTTAGTTTATCTTGCGGCAGAATTCAGGTTTCCAATTACCTGTAATCAAATGTTCAGCGGAGTTGTATTTACGAATTTTGTAACTACAAGCAATCCCGAGACTAATACAAATCTTTTTCATTCTATTCAACCTGCTGCAGGTTTAGGTTTGCGAATTTTAATAGATAAAGCAACCCGAACCAATTTGATTGTTGATCAGGCGTGGGGAAATAGTTCAAAAGGCTTTTATTTAAATGCCGGTGAAACTTTTTAAAATACTATTTGATTGCTATTATACCCATTAATAGCGAGAACTTCATTTTTATCACCTCAAAATTGATTTCTTCATAATTAATTCATAATTATAAATTATTGTAGTTTCTATTTTAATCTCAATTGTTATTTTTGTTAATAATACCCGTATTTACATGAAATTACTTATAGTCGAAGACGAACCAAATCTCTTATCTATTTTACGTAAAGGATTCGCTGAAAACAACAATGATGTCAGCGTTGCACTTGATGGTAAAACGGCTTTAGAAATGATTCAGAATTATACTTTTGATGTGGTAATTTTAGATGTAATGCTTCCGGATATCAACGGTATCGAAATTTGCAGAAGATTACGTGCCAGTAAAAATTTCGTTCCTGTTTTGCTTTTGACGGCACTTGGAACCTCTGAAAATATTGTTACGGGATTAAATGCCGGCGCAGATGATTATGTGGTGAAACCTTTTAAATTTGGTGAACTCGATGCAAGGGTAAATGCACTTAATCGAAGAGCGAATCAGGAAACAGAGAAAGTAGATTCCATAATAATTAGTGATTTAGAAATAAACAGTAAATCGAAAACCGTTAAAAGAAACGGAGAATCAATTGTTTTAACTGCCAAGGAATTTAAATTACTATATTATTTAGCTAAAAATACTGGTAGAATTGTATCTCGCGATCAGATTTTAGATAACGTTTGGGATATTAATTTTGATATGAATACCAATGTTGTTGATGTTTATATCAATTACTTAAGAAAAAAAATAGACAAACCTTACACTACCAAACTGATTCATACCATGAAAGGTTTAGGTTATGTTATACAGCCATAAAATGGATATAAGAAAAAAAATTACTTTTACTTATGTTGCTCTTTCTACCTTTAGTACATTACTATTGTGTGTTTTAGTTTTTGTATTGTTTCGTGAAAATAACCGATATCATTTTTTAAAACGTTTAGAAGACAGAGCAAAAATTGTGGCGTCTATTCATTTTCAGAAGGATCCTGAAAAAATTAAATACTATAGTAATCTTAAAAAAAACGGACTGGAAGAACTTATTGAAGAAGAAGAATATGTTCTTAAAATAAACAGTGCCAATAGTTTTGATTATAATACCAAGCTAAATTTACCAAATCAATTTTACTCGAACATTCTGGAAACAGGAAAAGACTATTTTGAAGTTAATAGCAAGTATTATTTAGGTCAGATTTTTACAGAAAACAATCAAAAATATATTGTTATAGTTGGTGCGCGTGACCGAAGAGGAAAAACCACAACAATTTATATTGTAAAAATATTGCTTTTTGGCGGAATCGGATTTGTGATTTTGGCTTTCTTCTTAGGCCGTTTTCTGGCTAAACGAGTTATTAATCCTGTAGCAAGAATTACAAAAGAAGTAAATCGAATAAGTGCTTCTAATCTTCATAACAGATTGCCAGATGTTAAGAATTCCGATGAAATCTCAGATCTTACACATACTTTTAATGATATGCTGGACCGACTGGAAACTTCTTTCGAAATTCAGGCGAACTTCATTAACAATGCTTCGCACGAATTAAAAACACCTATAACGACGATTATTGCAGAGTCTGAAATTATGCTTTTGAAAGAAAGAGCAGTTCCGGAATATGTTCAGTCTTTAGAAAATATCTATAGTCAGGCTTCAAGATTAGGAAACTTAACCGAAAGTTTGTTAAAACTGACTCAGACTGGTTATGATGGGAAAAAACAAGTTCTGGATATTGCCAGAATTGACGAACTGTTAATGGATGTAAAATCAGATTTGGATAAAATTTATCCGGATAACCGCGTTAGCATTAAACTTAATTTTGCTCCAAAAGATTCTAATTTGCTTTTAATTCCGTGCAATAAACCTCTTTTAGAATTGGCGATCAATAATATTATCACAAATGGAGTAAAATATTCCGACAATAATGAAGTGTTTGTTACGCTTTCTGCCAATAAAGACTGGATTAAAATTTCGATTAACGATATCGGAATTGGTATTCCGCCTGAAGATATTCCACATTTATATGAGCCTTTCTTTAGAGGGAAAATCGCAGCCAAATATATTGGTTATGGTTTAGGACTTCCTTTGGCTTCTAAGATTATCCGCATGCACGATGGGGAAATACAAGTGCAATCCGAACAAAACAAGGGAACTATCGTAACAATTGTTTTTAAGAAAGACAATACCAAAAAAGTCAACATTAGAAATTCTAATGTTGAATCTTAGGAAATTCTAATTTTAGATTAAGAACCTTCTAATATACGAGCAGTTATTTTGTATGTATAAACTAAACAATTATACATATGAAAAATTTCCTTATACCAACCACTTTAGAAGAAGATACTATCAACGCTGTAAAATCAGCTGTTAATCAGGCAAAAAATACCAATTGCGAGATTATTTTAATGATGGTTTCAGATACGCCTGATACTTTTTCATCTTCACAATTTTTACGTGAAATGAGGGTTAGCCTTACTTCAAGTCAGGAATTGGTTCTTGAAACTTGCAGATATATTATAGAGCATACTGCAAATTGCAAAATTAAAATCCACAATCAATATGGACTTTCTGCTCCAATTTTTAAAGGTATCATTGAAGCATTTGATGTGAAATTGATTGTTCTGACACAATCTTATAAACAAGAAACAAAACGAATTCATCAATATTTAATGCAATTGGCAGGAAATCAAAAATGCCCAATTTTACATTTAGGTAATGAGCAATTTAAAGAAGATTTCAATAAAGCGCTTTATATAGAAAATACCAGTGCGAACATGCATGTTAAAGATGTTCAGCAATATTTAAGCGAAAATTTTTCATTTGAGATCGTAAGTCAAACTTCCAATTTTGATGATAACTATGAAGCATTTGCTCCTTATTTGTCAGAAGCCATTACAAAATACGATATCGATTTGTTAGTCGAAACACGTAAAAGTGAAAAAATCAAATTCAAAAAAAATAAAAAAGAAAATAGCAATGATAGATTAGGACTTCCTGTTTTGTCACTATACGAAGAACTGGCATAAGCTACATTGTTTCAAAAAATATATAAATTTAATTAAAACCGAAAATATGTTATTAAAGAAAAGAATTCCAATGAGGTACATTCTCGGAAAAATTAAAGTAGAATTAGCGCTCGTAATTACATACACGATTTTATTCGAAATTTTTCACTACTATTTTATAAATCTGCCAGTTGATATTCCAATTGCTATTCCAACAATGATTGGAACCATTATATCCTTATTATTGGCCTTTAAATCAAATCAGGCTTATGACAGATGGTGGGAAGCCCGCATTGTTTGGGGCGCAATTGTAAATGATTCAAGAAGCTTAATTCGTCAGGTACTAACATTTTATAAAGACCCTAATTTTTCTGTTGAAGCAAGTGAATTCAAAGAAAACTTTGCAAAAAGGCAGATTGCCTGGTGTTATAGTTTAGGTCAGTCACTTCGAAACAAGGATGCTATAAAACCGCTTAAAGGTTTGGTAAGTGATGAAGAATTGCAATTTATTAAAAACCATCAAAATATTCCAAATGCGATTTTAATGTTACACGCAAGAGATCTTAGAAATGCTAAAAATGACAAAAGCATCAATATGTATCAGCAAGTAGAAATCGATAATACTTTATCGAGATTATGCGATCACATGGGTAAATGTGAAAGAATTAAAAACACTATTTTCCCAACAACATACAGTATGTATATCAGATTAACATTGTGTTTGTTTATTTTATTATTACCATTTGGATTGACCAGTGTATTGAGCTGGTTTGCTATTCCGTTGATTACAGCGATTGCCGCAGCTTTCTTTTTGATTGAAAGAATGGCAATTCATTTGCAGGATCCGTTTGAAAACAGACCAACAGATACACCTGTTACCGCTATTGCAAATACAATTGAAAAAAATATAATGCAAATGCTTAATGAATATCAAAGTGAATTTGACATCATTAAAGAATTTGATCTTAAACCGGAAACCAAAAAAGCGACAGCCGATGCTTATTTTGTTTTGTAATTAAATGTTGGAATTAGATTAGTTGGAACCAGACAGCATAATTGTTGTCTGGTTTTTTTATTAAGAATGCAGCAACCTTCCTAATGTTTTGATAGATTCTCTCAGTTCATTGCTCCAGGGTAAACCAAAACTCAAACGCATGCAGTTTGAAAATTGATCCTGAAAAGAGAAAATTCTTCCCGGCGCGATACTGATATTGTGTTTCATGGCCAGATGATAAAAAGCAGCCGTGTCTATACTTTTGTCTAATTCAACCCAAAGAAAAAAACCGCCTTGTGGCTGACTTACTTTAGTTCCAGTCGGAAAAGATTCTAAAACAGTATTGATATAATTATTGCAGTTATGATTTAGAATCTGACGGATTTTTCTAAGATGATTTTCATAACGACCATTTTTCAGAAAATCTCCCACAACTTCATGTGTAATAGTAGGCGAGGAGAGTGTATGGTATAATTTGTTTCTCAGAATTTCTTTTTTAAATTTCCCCGGTGAAACCCAACCAACACGATATCCTGGCGCTAGTGTTTTAGATACAGAACTGCAACACAACACAATACCACTTTCATCATACGTTTTGCAATTTGTCGGTCGGCTCGAGCCAAAGTATAGATCACCATAAATATCATCTTCAATTAAAGGAATATTATAAAATTCCATTAATTGAACAACTTCTTTTTTATGTTCAACAGGCATCATGCTTCCAGACGGATTACTAAAATTACTTATTAATACACAAGCTTTTACTTTTTTGGTTGAAAGCGCTTTTTTTAAGGCTTCTAATTCAATTCCGGTAATCATGTTTGTGGGCAATTCCATTACATATAAACCTAATGATTTTGCCAATTGTAAAACACCAAAATAAACCGGACTTTCTGTAATAATGGTATCTCCAGGTTTTGTCAGAGTCATTAAACAATGCGAAATAGCACTTATACAGCCAGGAGTTGTGATAATATCATCTTCTGTCAGAGCACCGCCCCAGGTAAAAGACCAACGGGCAATTTCTTTTCGGAGATTACTATTTCCCTGCATTTCTTCATAGCTTGTTCCGCTGTTTGGCAGTTGTCGCATTGCCTGAATCATCCCTTTATTCAATTTTGCAATAGGCAGAAGTTCGTTTGAAGGAAAACCCAACGAAAGCATTGTAACATCTTTCACGTTCATATCGCCATAAACCAAATCGATTAAATCTTCCCGTTCAATGTTTTTAACGCTTAAAGTTGGCGTGCTCGATGAGGGTTGGGGAATAGTTCTTGCTGAAATATTACTCACATAATAACCAGATTGTGGTCTTGCTTCAATCAGCGAACGGCTTTCTATTTCATAATATGCTTTGCTTACTGTACTCATGCTGTAACCTGTTTCGGCACAGACTTCACGAATTGAAGGTAATTTATCGCCCACATTCAAAACACCCGATTTTATTTGCTTTTCAATACGGTCAGCAAACTGCAGATATAAGTAATTCGAATTTTTCATAAAAAAAACTGTTATGGTGCAATTTACAAAAACTGTATCTGTATTGCTGTTTTATTTTTAAGAAATTTGCTCTATCAGAAATCAATCAAAAAAAAGATTCCATGAAAACTACTAAATATTATATAGCAGCCATAACTTGTTTTTCAATCTGGGGATTTTTTAGCTTAGCTCTAAAGCCAATTCATGAATATCCTTCTTTAGATATTTTATTTTATCGTGTCTTTAGTTGCAGTATTTTAATGTTGCTAATTGTATTTGCTTTTAAGAGAAAAAAATTAGCAGAAACAGTTACGATTTTTAAGGCATTATCAACAACAGAAAAACGAAAAGCTATTATGCTGAATTTTGGCGGAAGCGCTTTTCTCATGTTAAATTGGTTTACCTTTATTTATGTGATGAATCATATTAGCGTAAAAGCAACTTCACTGGCTTATTTGGTTTGTCCAATTTTGACCACTTTATTGGCTTATTTCATTTTAAAAGAAAAACTGAGTAAAACACAATGGATTTCTGTTGGATTAAGTGTTTCAGGTTGTCTGTTATTGTCGTACACGGCAATTATGGATATGTTTTTCAGTATTATTATAGGTTTTACATATGCTTGTTATTTAGTAAGTCAGCGTGTCAATAAAGGTTTTGATAAGTTTATTATTCTGACTTTCCATATTACACTGGCCGCCTTGTTTTTATTGCCTTTTTATCCGGCATACAGCGGACCGGTTCCAACCGAATTTAAGTTTTATTTCTGTATCGAAACTATTGCAATTTTGTTTACCATATTTCCTTTGTTTCTGAATCTTTATGCACTTTCAGGCATTAATTCATCAACAGTCGGAATGCTTTTAAATATCAATCCAATGATTGCTTTTTGTTTGGCAAGTTTCGTTTTTCACGAACATATTAGTGCTTTACAAATTTTAGCATACAGTATTATCTTTATAGCGGTTATCGTTTTTAATTCGCACCATATTTTTGCCTTAAAACAAAAATACAGCCTGTCGTCTAAAGATTCGATTTAAATGTAATTTGCATACTTTTTATTGGTTTAAAAATAAATTACCAGAATCTTAACAGGATGTTAAAGCAGGAATGAGTATTTTCATTCCTGCTTTTTTATTGAGCAAAATTTAAAACTCTATTTCTAAACCGATTCTATATTTTATGAAAAATACCAAACTCCAGGCTTTTATACCGTTGTTTTATTTAGTGTGGTCTGATGATTTGTTAACTCAAAAAGAGTTTGCAACGATTCAGCAGTTTATCAATGATTTGGTTTGGCTTTCGCCCGAAGAAAAACAACAGCTGCTTTCTAAAGTTGATATTTCAAATCCGCCTTCGCGAAATGAACTCACGCAATGGAAATCAGATATTGAAAAAAGCATTCAGGATAAATCATCTATAAAATCTATTTTTGATATTGCCGAGGCACTTTCTGAAAAAGATGTAGATATTTCGACAGTAAAACCTGAATTTATAAAGCTTGAAAATGATCTCGGAATTTTAGGTGAGGATGTAATTCAGAATTTCAAAACAAAAGCAAATTCGTTTACTGCTAATTCTCAAACGACTTCCAATTTTGATATTCAGAAAATAACTGAACTTTTAGATGGAAAAGAAGCTGCCATTATCAAAAGAGTAAAATCGGTTATTTCAAGACCTGAATTCGCTTATGAAACTTCCACAGATATTGATGTTTATCGCCAGACCGTTTACAATTGGTGTAAAATTTTAGCTGATGAAAACTTAGGAAGTATGGCCTATCCGAAGGAATATGGCGGCGGCGGAAACGTAGAAGATTATTTCGCCATTATGGAGACTTTGAGTTATCACGATTTGAGTTTGGTAATCAAATTTGGTGTTCAGTTTGGTCTTTGGGGAATGAGTGTTCAATCGTTAGGAACGGAGAAACATTATGCTAAATATTTAAAAGATATTGGTTCTCTAAAAATTCCTGGTTGTTTTGCCATGACCGAAACACATCACGGTTCAAACGTAAAAGGATTAGAAACTACAGCAACTTACAATCATAGTGATCAGACTTTTACGATTCATACGCCAAATAAAAATGCACAGAAGGAATATATTGGCAACGCTGCAGTTCATGGACAAATGGCAACCGTTTTCGCCAAATTAATTATCGATGATCATGATTATGGCGTAAATGCTTTTGTGGTTCCGTTGCGAGATACAAACGGAAATACATTAAATGGAGTTACCATTGGCGATTGTGGTCATAAAATGGGCTTAAATGGTGTTGATAACGGAACGATTTCATTTAATAATGTTGTTATTCCAAAAGAAAATATGCTCGATCGTTTTGCTTCTGTAAATGATAAAGGCGAATTTGAAAGTCCGATTCCAAGTGATAACAGACGCTTTTTTACCATGCTTGGAACTTTAGTTGGCGGCCGAATTGGGATTCCGCGTTCTGCGTTGGCGGCAGCCAAATCAGGATTGACAATTGCCATTCGTTACAGCGATCAAAGACGACAATTTGGTCCCGAAGGTGGTTCTGAAGTGCCTATTCTAAATTACAGAATGCACCAACGTCGCCTGATTCCACCATTAGCAAAAACATATGCCGTTCATTTTGCTTTACAATATCTGACCAATAGATTTTTGAACAGAACAGAAGATGAAATGCAGGAAATTGAAGCTTTGGCTGCCGGAATGAAATCCTACTCAACTTGGAGTACCAGAGATATTTTGCAGGAATGCCGTGAAGCTTGTGGCGGAAAAGGGTATTTATCTGAAAACAGAATCGATGCCTTAAAAAATGACACCGAAATTTATACCACTTTTGAAGGTGATAACACAGTTTTGATGCAATTAGTAGCGAAAAATCGTTTGTCAGAATTCAGAAAATCATTTGGAGAAATGGGTTCTTTAGGTATTATTAATTATGTCTATGAAAATGCCAAAGTTGCTATTACCGAGAAAAACCCGATAGCAACCCGAAGAACAGATGATGAACATTTGCTTGACGATCAATTTCATTTGCAAGCTTTTATTCACAGGGAAAAAACAATTTTGGCATCAGCAGCACAACGTATTAAAAAATTGGTAGATAATGGTTTAGAACCTTATGATGCTTTTAATGTGGTGCAACACCAAATGATAGATGTTGCTCAGGCTTATCTGGAACGAGTAGTTTTAGAACAATTTCAGGCAGCGATTAAAACCGTTCAGGATGAAAAATCAAAAGAGATATTAACGAAATTAAATCAGTTATATGCGCTTTCGCAGTTAGAAAAAAACAAAGGCTGGTATCTTGAAGATGGTTATATGGAAGCAGTGAAAACTAAAGCAATCCGTAAAATGGTTAATCAGCTTTGTTGGGATATTCGCCCGGATGCCGTCGCGTTGGTAAATGCTTTTGATATTCCGGAAAGTTGTTTAGCGGCGCCAATTGCTGTTAATTGAGAATATAGAATATAGAATATAGAGTAAGGAAAATAGATGTTAGCTTTGCGAAAGTTTATTTAGCCACGAATTCACGAATTTTTGAAAAGCTTATGCACAATCATTCGTGAATTCGTGGCTATTTTTTATAACAAAAAGCAAATGATATAAATTTTATTATATCACAAAACTATTAAATCATCGTTTTATTAAAATAACTCGCCTTCTCAAAATCTTTGATATTGATTGATATTACTGGAACTTCAGCCAGAATATTGTTTAATGAAGTTACAATCGCTTTTGATAATTTTGTTTTTTGATCTGTATTTCGACCTTCCATAATATATCCGAATACATGAATAAAATCGTCTGAAGTATTTCCATTATTATAATAAGAAAATGAATTGATGCGAACCTTAATTTCAGAAGCAATAAAAAGATCGGTTGATAAAGCTGCGTTAAAAACTTCTTGCATTATTTCTTCGGCAGATTTTAACCGGATGACGTTTTCTGAGCAATCAATAACAAAATGTGGCATGTTGTGTTAGTTTAATTAAGAGGAAATGTTGTTCTAACAAAATTAGGAAAACAATGCGGAAATTTCTTTAAAATCGATTTTTTATAAGACACTTTTTCTGATTTTTTTGCTATGAAATTTGATGTTTGCCCAAAATTAAATAATTCAAATTAATTGCATCACTTTACTATATTTGTAGGTATCATTTATCTTTATTTAGTTTGAAAAATTGTTTGTTATTTCTTTTATTGGTTCTTTTAAGTAACCCCGTTCATGCATCAGATAGTACAGATACTATTTTGGATAAGCTAAACGATGCATTGAGAAATAAACAGCGATATGTTCAGCTCAAAGAAGAACGCATTTTAAACTTCAAAAAGATTAAATCAGACGATTTAACGAAAGAGCAGGAGTACAATTACAATAAGACATTATATACAGAATATCAAAAATTCAATTCAGATTCGGCTATCTTTTATGTCAAAAAAAATTTAAAAATTGCCGAAGAACTTCAAAATAAGGATTTATCGAATTTAGCAAAAATACAATTAGTCACGCTTTATTCTTCTTCAGGAAAATATCGGGAATCGGAAGCACTTATAAAGAGCATTGACAAAAAATCATTGTCAACTTCATTGCTTCCTAATTATTACGTGGCTTATCGTGAGTTTTTTGAACATTACGCAGCTAATAGTTATAGCGTTCAATATATGCAGCAAATTCAAAAATACCGCGATTCTTTACTGATGGTATTAGATCCTAATTCTTTGAATTATAAGATCAATAAAATTCAGCAGGGCATGTATTTTAAAATGGATGCAGCGCAAAGGCAATTAAAAGCTTTACTGGAAAATACTAAAGAAGATAATCCGCAATATGCGATGATTACTTATCTTTTAGGAAGTATATACGAAAGGTCTCATCAATTAGAATTACGAAAAAAATATTATGCACTTTCTGCTACTGCCGATTTAAAAAATGCCAATAAAGATAATGCTTCCCTTCAGGAATTAGCTTTGGTTTTCTATGAAATAGGAGATGTAGATATGGCTTATAAATTAACGCAATCGGCAATTGAAGATGCGCTTTATTGTAATGTTCAGTTTCGTACGCTTTTAATGTCTGAGGTTTATTCGATTATCAATACGGTTTATTTAGAAAGAGAAGCCAAGCGAAAAAATGAGCTTCAACTTTATCTTTTATGTATTAGTTTGTTATCGGCATTTTTGATTGTGGCTGTCATTTACGTTTACAAACAAATGAAAAAAGTATCCAGAATTCGTGGAGAACTTTATGTAACCAGTCAAAAATTAGCCGAATTAAACAAAGATATTACCGAAACCAACAATCAGCTACAAGAACGTAATGCACAGCTGTCAGAATCAAATCATATTAAAGAAGAATATATTGCGCATTTCTTCAGTCTTTGCTCGGCTTACATTAATAAGTTAGAAAATTATCGCATCATCTTAAATAAAAAAGCGACAGCGAAACAGTTTGATGAAATCTACAAAATGCTAAAATCAACAACGCTGGTTGATAATGAGCTGGAAGAATTGTACAAGAATTTCGATATTATCTTTTTGAATTTGTATCCAACCTTTGTAAAAGATTTTAACGACTTACTTATTAAAGAAGAACAGATCATTTTAAAACAAGGAGAATTACTAAATACAGAACTTCGCATTTTTGCACTCATCCGACTTGGGATTACCGACAGTGTAAAAATTGCAGCCTTTCTTCGTTATTCTTTAAGTACAATTTATAACTATCGTACCAGAGCGAGAAATAAAGCGGCAGTTTCGCGAAATGATTTTGAAGAAATGGTCATGAAAATCGGTTTAATTTCATTGAAAATGTAACAATTTATTTTAAATTCACTACTTTTTTTACTTCTTTTTTATTGTTAAATATTTGAAAATCAAATATTTGATTTTTTATTTTACTACTTTTTTTCATTTAAAATTCTAACACGAACTATAACGTTTTAGCTTTACAATATTATTATAAGGTACTTTTGACTAAAAGTATTTTTCCTGTAAATTAAATGCTTTAATAAATTAATAGTTATGTTTAAAAACGTTAAAACTCTTCTTGTGCTACTTGTGTTGAGTTCGTTTGGGATTAATGCCCAAAATAAAGTTCCGGTTTATCTTGATGATAAAAAGCCAATTAATGAGCGTGTAGAAGATGCACTTTCGAAAATGACAACTGCTGAAAAAATTGCCATGATTCATGCGCAATCAAAATTTAGTTCGCCGGGTGTTCAACGTCTGGGAATTCCTGAAAACTGGATGACTGACGGACCACACGGAATTCGTACCGAAGTAAAATGGGATGAATGGGATCAGGCAGGATGGACAAACGATTCTTGTATCGCTTTTCCTGCGCTTACCGCACTTTCTGCAACATGGAATAAAGAATTGGCTTCATTATATGGTAAATCAATAGGAGAAGAAGCACGTTACCGTAACAAAAATGTACTATTAGGACCTGGAGTAAATATTTACAGAACACCATTAAACGGTCGTAATTTCGAATATATGGGTGAGGATCCTTTCCTAACTTCAAAAATGGTAGTTCCTTATATTAAAGGAGTGCAATCTAATGGAGTTGCTGCCTGTGTAAAACATTTTGCCTTAAACAATCAGGAAACAAACCGTAACACGGTAAACGTAATTGTTGATGATCGTGCATTATACGAAATTTATTTGCCAGCTTTTAAAGCAGCTGTACAAGAGGGTGATGCATGGGCAATTATGGGATCTTACAATAAATACAAGGGACAACAATGTTGCCACAATGAATTTTTGTTAAACGATATTCTTCGTGGAGAATGGGGTTTTAAAGGTGTTGTAATCTCAGATTGGGGTGGTGTTCATGATACAAAACAAGCGATTCATAATGGTTTGGATATGGAATTTGGTTCTTGGACAAATGGACTTTCCTGGGGAACAAGTAATGCGTATGACAACTATTATTTGGCAAAACCTTATTCAGAAATGATTAGAAAAGGAGAAATTGGAACTAAAGAATTAGACGAAAAAGTACGTCGTATTTTACGTTTGTCTTTCTTAACGACAATGAACAAAAACAGACCTTTTGGTTCTTTTGGAACGGAAGAACACGCTAAAGCAGGTTTAAAAATTGCAGAAGAAGGAATCGTATTACTTCAAAACAACAATAACATTCTGCCAATCAATCTTTCTAAAACTAAAAAAATCGCTGTTATTGGTGAAAATGCCATTAAAATGATGACTGTTGGTGGAGGAAGTTCTTCATTAAAAGCAAGATATGAAATTACACCTCTTGAAGGTTTAAAGAAAAGAATTGGAAATCAGGCAGAAATTGTTTACGCTCGTGGTTATGTGGGAGATCCTACAAGTAATTATAATGGCGTTATTGCAAAAGTAAGTTTAGAAGAAAAACGTTCTCCGGCAGAATTGACTGCTGAAGCTTTGAAAGTAGCAAAAGATGCTGATATTGTGCTGTTTATTGGAGGTTTGAACAAAAGTCCAAATCAGGACGATGAAGGGCACGATCGTAAAGGTTTAGAACTTTCTTATGGTCAGGATAAATTAATTTCTGAATTAGCTAAAGTAAATAAAAACATAGTTTATATAAATATTTCAGGAAATGCGGTAGCAATGCCGTGGGTAAAAGAAGTTCCGGGAATTGTTCAAGGATGGTTTTTAGGTACTGAAGCAGGAAATGCCTTAGCTGCAGTTTTAGTTGGAGATGTAAATCCTTCTGGAAAATTAACTTTCACTTTTCCTGTAAAATTATCTGATAACGGAGCACACGCTTTAGGAGATTTTCCTGGTGGAGAAGAAGTAACATACAAGGAAAGTATTTTTGTTGGATACCGTTGGGCTGACAAACAAAAAATAAAACCTTTATTTTCTTTTGGTCACGGATTAAGTTATACCACTTTTGAATACGGAAAAGTAACGGCAGACAAAAAACAAATGTCAGCGGGAGATCAGATTACATTTTCTGTAAAAGTAAAAAATACAGGAAGCAGAGAAGGATCTGAAGTAGTTCAGCTTTATATCAGTGATTTAAAATCTTCTTTGGTTCGTCCAGTTAAAGAATTAAAAGGCTTTGAGAAAGTTTCACTAAAAGCGGGAGAAGAGAAAACAGTAACTTTTACTGTTGATAAAACTGCATTAAGCTTTTTTGATGATAAAAAACACGACTGGGTTGCTGAACCGGGAGCTTTTGAAGCAATCATTGGTGCATCATCTACAGATATAAAATCTAAAGTGAATTTTTCACTTCAATAATTTCATTAATTTTCTAAATTGGTTGGTTGTAAAGCTGCAATTGTAAAAAGTTGCAGCTTTGCTTTTTAATTTTTTACCAATTAAAAAAGTTTTTTACCATTAAGACATTAAGAAAATTAAGCTTTGTGTTTAAAAAAAAAACATTAAGAAAGTTAAGTTCAAAAGAACTTAAACTTAATTTTTCTCAATCTCTTAATGGTTCAAAAAATGAATAAATGTTTGAAAAAATAAATGACATGAAAAAAATTATACTAAGTGCTTTGGTTTTATTTTTGGTTCAAAACCTTTCGGCGCAAAGCCTGAACAAAATGCAATGGTTTAATGAACCTGAAAAATGGGAAATTAAAAACAATGCTTTGATTATGAATGTTACAGCGAGCAGTGATTATTGGCGTATTTCCCACTATGGATTTACCGTTGATGATGCGCCTTTTTATTACGCAACTTACGGCGGAGAATTTGAAGCCAAAGTGAAAATAACAGGTAATTACATCGCCCGTTTTGACCAAATGGGATTAATGATTCGTATTGACGAAAAAAACTACATTAAAACCGGAGTTGAATTTGTTGACGGAAAATTCAATATCAGCACTGTTGTAACGCATGATAAAAGTGATTGGAGTGTAACAACTTTGGATAAAGCGCCACCATTTGTCTGGATAAAAGTAATAAGAAGATTAGATGCTGTTGAAGTGTTTTTCTCTTATGATGACAAAAATTACATCTTGACGAGAAATGCACCTTTACAAGATAATACGCCAGTTATGGTGGGTTTGATGGCTGCATCACCAGACGGAAAAGGTTTTGAAGCTAAATTCGAAAATTTTAAAGTAACACATTTGCCAGACCAAAGAAGATTGGAATGGCTTAAGAATCATCAGGAATAAAAGAATTAGATAAATTAGATAAATTAGATAAATTAGATAAATTAGATAATTAGATAATTAGAAAATTATGTTTGCGTAAAGCTTTGCAAAATAATATGTTGTAAAGTTAATTTAACCGCAAAGTGCGCAAAGTATTTTTATAGTTTGCTTGCAATTGGCTTTATTAAGATCGCAAAGCTTTGCGATCTTAATAAAGCCATTGCGCACTTTGCGGTTAAATAAATTCAATAATAATTAACCATTAACCATTTTTTATGAGTTCAATTTCTACCGATTTTAAACCAAAAAAACATTACGAAATTCTGGATGGTTTGCGTGGAGTAGCGGCTATTTTAGTCGTAGCTTTTCATATTTTCGAAGCGCATAACGGAGGAAGCAGATTTAAACAAATTATTAACCACGGTTATTTAGCAGTCGATTTTTTTTTCCTTTTATCCGGTTTTGTGGTGGCATATGCTTACGACGACCGCTGGGCAAAAATGACACAATGGGAGTTTTATAAAAGACGTTTGATTCGTCTGCAACCCATGGTAATTATGGGAATGATCATTGGTGCTATTTTCTATTATTTTCAGGCTTCAGATATTTTATTTCCACAAATTGCGGGAATGGAAGTATGGAAGGTAATTGTAACTATGGTTATCGGATTTACATTATTACCAATTCCGCCCTCATTGGAAATCAGAGGCTGGGGCGAAATGCATCCGCTTGACGGGCCCGCATGGTCACTTTTTTTCGAATATATTGCCAATATTTTATATGCTGTTTTATTTCGTAAATTTTCGAATAAGGTAATGACAGTATTTGTATTGATATTCGCCGGAATGTTAATTAATTACACTGTTTTTGGATCAAAAGGAGATGTGATTGGAGGTTGGTCATTAAATCTGGAACAAATGAATGTTGGTTTTACTCGTTTGTTGTATCCGTTTTTTGCAGGTGTTTTACTTTGTCGTTTAGGAAAATTAATTCACATAAAAGGCGCTTTCTGGATTTGTAGTTTAATGATTTCAGCAGTTTTGATCATACCAAGAATTGGAGATGAAAACAGCTTATGGATGAACGGTTTATACGAATCTTTCTGTATTATTTTAGTATTTCCTCTTATTGTTGCGATTGGTGCCGGCGGTGAAATTAAAAGTGCTTTTTCGGCTAAAATATGCAAACTTTTAGGCGATATATCCTATCCAATTTATATCACGCATTATCCGTTAATTTATTGGTATACTGCCTGGGTTGTTGATAATAAAGTAGCATTAAAAGACGGCTATGGTATAGGAATTGGCGTTTTAGTTGCCAGTATTGTGATCGCTTATTTATGCTTGAAATTATACGATGAGCCCGTTAGAAATTGGCTTCAAAATAAGATGCAAGGTTCAAAGTTCCAAAGTTCCAAAGGAACAAAGTAAAAAGGAAACCTTTGCCCCTTTGTACCTCTGCAACTTTGTACCTAAAATTAAAAATATTGAATTTCTAATTTTGTTAGTTATTAGCTATTCAAAAAAGGGATGAAACAAATTATGTTTCATCCCTTTTGTATTAAAGATATTTTAAACATTTGCATTAATAAAGAGAAACAAAAACTTAGAATCTTAGAATCTCAGTACCTTAGAATCTTAAAAATTATTCTAAAACCAATTGACCTAAAGCTTCTTTACTAAAACCTTTCAACTCATCTGTTTTTCCGGCTTTGATTTTCGCAACCCAATTTGGATCAGATAAAAGAGGTCTTCCAACGGCAACTAGATCAAAATCGCCTCTGTCGAAACGTCTGTTCAATTCATCTAAAGAAGTTGGTTCAGAGCTTTCTCCTGCAAAAGCTCCAAAGAAATCACTGGAAAGTCCAACAGAACCTACCGTAATAGTTGGCGCTCCGGTTACTTTTTTAGCCCAACCGGCGAAGTTCAAATCAGAACCTTCAAACTCAGGTTCCCAGAATCTGCGTTGTGAAGCGTGTATAATATCAACTCCGGCATCAACAAGAGGTGTAAGCCATGCTTCTAATTCTTCTGGGTTTTTAGCCAGTTTATAATTGTAATCAGAAGGTTTAAATTGAGAAAAACGCATGATAACAGCGAAATCATTTCCAACTTGTTTTCTGATTTCTTTTACAACTTCAATAGCAAAACGGTTACGTTCCGGTAATGTTTTTCCGCCATAAATATCGGTACGTAAATTAGTTTCGGCTCTAAAGAACTGATCAATTAAATAACCGTGTGCACCGTGAATTTCAATAGTATCAAAACCTAGTCTTTTGGCATCAGCAGCGGCTTGACCAAAGGCAAGTATAGTATCTTCAATATCTTTTTCAGACATGCTAATTCCATTTCTAAAATCAGGTCGGTTTAATCCTGAAGGACCTTCAAAAGGAACAGGTGGAATCCACCCGGAATGATGATTGTCCATAATTCCCATATGCCAGATTTGTGGTCCCATTTTTCCACCGGCAGCGTGAACTTCATCAATCACTTTTTTCCATCCTTTTAGAGATTTATCACCGTGAAAATGAGGGACATTGGCATCATTTGATGATGAAGGTCTGTTAATTACAGTTCCTTCAGATAATATTAATCCAACTTCACCTTCAGCTCTTTTTTGGTAGTAAGAAGCTACTTCATCAGTTGGAATTCCGTTTGGAGAAAAGGAACGCGTCATTGGCGCCATTACGATTCGGTTTTTCAGGTTTAACGATTTTAAGTTAAACGGTGAAAACAGGTTGTTTGTACTCATAGTAATTTACAAATTTGTTTGAATTAATTTACTGAGTGCTTCAAAGGCACCTTCGTTGCGTTTGTAGTAAGTCCATTGTCCAACGCGTGTAGCTTCAATAAAACCGGCACGTTGTAAAATAGACAAGTATTCAGAAACTGTAGATTGTGTCAGTCCGGCTTTGGCCTGAATTTGTCCCACGCAAACTCCGTGTTCAAATCCTGCATGTTTTAATTGATCCGGAAAGTGTATTTCGGGTTCTTTTAGCCATTCCAGCATTTGTAGTCTGGATTTGTTTGACAGCGCCTTAAAGATTTCTATATGTTCCATGCTGCAAATATATCGACTTTTCCCGATATATCAATTTAGAGAAAAATATTTAGGAAAATTTTATGATGTAGGAGCTGGACATAAAATGTATTTGAGGATTAAAATATATTGAAAGAAGTATTTATATTTGTTGGTGTAATAATCACGCAAAGTCGCAGAGGCGTAAAGTTTTTAAAGCAAAATACTTCGCTACTCTGCGACTTTGCGTGAGATTTAAATCAGATAACCCAAATTATCAAAAAAACTTAACCATTTTATGAAAAAAACTTTACTCGTTTTAGGATTCTTATGCTTTGTAATAACCAGCTCAAAAGCACAAGTTGTTGGTCTTGAAGTAGGAGATATAGCACCAGAAATTGACCTTCCGGATACAAAAGGAAATAATGTAGCACTAACTTCTTTAAGGGGGGATTTAGTTTTAATTGACTTTTGGGCATCCTGGTGCGGACCATGTACAAAGGAACATCCGGAATTGATAAAATTATATAATACTTATCCGGGTAAATTATCCATTTACAGCGTTTCAATGGATACTAAGAAACCACTTTGGCTGGGAGCTATTGCCAAACAAAAACTTCCATGGATACAAGTAAGTGATCTTAAATATTGGAAATCTCCAGCTGCTACAGATTATATGCTTCAATCTGTACCATTAAATTTTTTAATAGACAAAAACGGAATTATTTTAGCTAAAAACATTCATGGAAATGCTTTGAATGAAATGGTGAAGAGTATATTGGCTCCACAGCAAAACTAAAAAAGGTATTATATTAGATGGAATCAAAACTCAGTATATCTGAATTCAGAATCAGATTAAAAAATAATACTGAAATTGGTTCTACAACTTCACAATTAGGAAGGGTTAGAATATTTCCAATATCCGGTACAATAAAGCCCTTTTATGGATTTTTTGATGATAACAGTTTTTGTTTAACTGTAAATTCAACAAAGTCATCAACAAATTTTATCATAAGAGGAAAATATAAGAGTATTAATGATAGACTTAAAGTTGATTGTATTGTTGAACCAGGTAATAAATACAAGCAATTTTGGACGTACTATTCTCCAATAATTCTTATCGTGGTAATCAATATATTTTTCCTCTTTTTCGCAAGAGGACTCAGACGAGCGTCTACAATCGTTAACTTGTTTTTACTTTTTATGGCTTTTTATTCGAGATGGAATGAAGAGAGAAAAAGAAAAAAATTAGAACAAAGGTTTATTCAAATTTTTGAAATTAGATAAGATTGGTATGGTAAGCTTAGCGAATTAATTTTACCGCAAAGCACGCAAAGTATTTTTTTGTAATTGACTTTATTAAGTTCGCAAAGCTGTATGTGATTAACTTTGCAAACATTGCGTAACCCCTTTGCGAACATTGCGGTTAGACTAAACGATCCAAAACCTGTAACCTCGCCATTTATATAAATTTTATAATTAAACCAACAGCAGCAGCAATAAGTATGATGTAAGGTTCAGCAATATTCTTAACATATAGTAAAGTCGCAATTGTGGCAATGGCTATAAAAGCAGTTGGAATATCAACTATAGTTCGCGAGGCAATTACAAAAACAGAGCCTACTAACGCTCCAATAACGGCTGCCGTAATGCCATCAACAAATGATTTAACCGATGTATTTTTGGCAATTTTATGAAAAGAAGGTGCCATTGCAACGGTAAATAAATAGCAAGGTAAAAATGTTGCTAAAGCAGCAACCAGAGCCCCAAGAAAGCCGTCAACCAAATAACCAATGAATCCGACTGTAATCACTACTGGCCCGGGTGTAATCATGGCAACTGCAACAGAATCCAGAAATTGTTGCTCTGTCAGCCAATGATTTTCGATTACAACACCTGAATGTAAAAAGGGTACAATAGCTAATCCACTTCCAAATACAAATGTTCCTGCTTGCGCAAAGAAGATCGCGATTTTTAGTAATGTATCGTTTTCATAATTCCAAAAAGGAATTTGCAGAAGCAATATCGAATTTATAGATTTTGGGTTCCACCATTTTGGCGGTGACTTTATAATCATATATAAAAATCCTGCAGTAATAAATAATAAAACGGGTTCTTGTTGTGTAGTAAAAGTTACGCCAAGAGCAATGAGAAAAAACAACCACAATAACCAATTTAGTTTAAAAGATTCTATGTTGAATTTGCCAATAGATTTTACAGTAAGCTTATATGAACTTACCAGTATAAGACCAATTACAGCTGCGCCAATGCCATAAAACACAGCCTGAATCCAGGATAATCCTCCATATAATTTGTATATGATTCCTAAAAGAACAACCATTAAAAAAGAAGGTAATATAAATGCAAATCCTATTAAAGTGGCGCCTAATAATCGATAATGTACAAAACCAATATAGATGCCTAATTGAGCAGCTAAGGGACCAGGAGCTAATTGTGCTAAAGCTAAGCCTTGTTTGTATTCTTCTTCGGAAATCCATTTGCGATTTTCTACTAAATCTTTGTGCATGTAACCAACAAGAGCAACCGGGCCTCCAAAACCTATTGTGCCTAGTTTTAAAAAATATAAGGTTAATTCTTTTAATGAATATTTTAAATCTGCCATTGGTATCGTTTTTTAGAAAGCAATTCCAAATTGAAAACCTACAGTAAATGTTGCCGGATGATCATTTCCAAATCTCACCGGAAGCGGAACCGCAACAAAATAACTGCAATTCTCGCTTTTTATTACTGTTTTATTAATGACCGGAGTAAAACCGTATCGGCCGCTGCTTTCAAATGCTGCTCTTCCGGCAAAAGTATAGCCGTTTCCGAGAGCGACTAAAACGCCGGGATGAAAGAGTAAATTAGTTACTTTGTCACTTCCTCCCTGTACTTTTATGTTGGGAACAACTTCAAAAGAAAATCCTATTTTTTGATTTTTCCAGATGTTGATTCCGGTTGGAAAACCAATGGCGTAATAATCCCTGAAATTTAAATTCGTTTGCTCATTGCTTATCGTTACAATGGGATGAAGAATACCAAAATAACCTGTTATTTTAGGATATGTTGTTTGAGAAAATGCAGTAATAGTGCTTATAAATACAGCTATAAAAGTAATTTGTTTAAATGAAATCATGATAGTTTTTGTTTGTAAAACAAAACTATATAGACTTAGTAGATATAAATAGAATCTTATTTACCTTTTGTATCTGGTTTACTTTTTAGTGTATTTTTTCTGTATGAAGAAGGATTTTTCCCAGTATGTAGTTTAAAAATTCGGGTGAAATGACTTTGGTCTGAAAAGCCTGTCATATAAGCAATTTCAGTAAGAGTATAAGTAGAATTTTGAATGAGTTGTATCGCTTTTTCAATTCGCAATTTTCGAACATATTCTCCAAAATTCAAATCCTCAAAATATTTAGAAAATTCTCTGGATAAGTAAGATGGATTAAGTTCAAGATCATTTGAAATTTTTTTGAGATCAAAAGCAAACTGAGTATCAATCTGATCCTGAATAATTTCTTTTAAATCTTTAACCCACGAAGGTGTTTTTTTGTTTGATTTTTGATCGGTTAAAAACTTATTATAAACCTCATGAAGTAAATTTTCAAACGGACTATTTTGCAAATGATTTTGTTTGTACAAATAGGTTGCCCAACTGTAAAGCGCGTCATATATAACCATTCCATTTGTCAATAACTCAGCGTCATTGGTAATATTATGCGAAAGTCCGGCAGAAATCGCCCAAAGCCCGGCTGATTCTTTTGCAAGATCATGTTGATCCGTATCGGCCCCGCGAACTATTTTAGCCATTATTAAAACGGCTGGATCTTTAATTTGATGTTTTTTTACAATATAATCAAAAGTGCATTCTTCGTTGTAATGTGTATATTCTACATTAGGAATGTCAAACGGAATCGCATTTAATACTTCGGCTTTAGCCAGAACATCATCAAAAGGAACATAAATGAATTCGGCATCCTGATCAACAAACTTTTTGATTAGCCATGGGCATGCAATTCTGTCAATTTTAGGTCTTTCTCTGGTGATCCATTTCATTTGACAACAGTTAGTTCATTCCTTCAGTAATATCTCTCACGCCTCCAAAACTGGTTTTTAGCAATTCTCTTACCTGAAATTGTGTTTTATTTCGGGTAATAGCATTCCATTCTTTAAAATCATAAACATGAATTTGTTTCGCATACGGATTGGTCACGAAAGAAAGTCGGGAAATGGAATATTTAAAATATTTTAATTCGTGGGATATATGTCGGTTTGGCACCACAATAAGTATGGTTTCCCACTTTAGAAAATCCTTTGGAATATCTGGTCTTTCGGTTAATCCAAGATGATCAAAAAAAGCAATTATTTTTTGATCATTTAATTTATCTATTTTTTCATCAATACGCTTAATGGTGCTAAGAAGCGTATTTTCGTCTTTTATAACACTCATGATTAATTTTGGTTTTGTTAAATTTCAATATAAAAATACGTCAAAACAATAAGATTTGGTAAAGAACCGCTGATAGAATGATTCTAAATTTTTAACGTCTAATTTTCAGGTATTATTGTTTGAGATAAAGATCAGATTTTGATAAAATACTATTAATTTATACCATTTTAAAACTTTAATTTTAGAGCTATTTCCAAATCATTTCTGTAAACCGCATTATTCATGAAAACTATTTTTTCAAAGGAAATATTATCCTGTTTTATTTTTTTGATTTCGTTTTGTACTTCTTCACAAAATAAATCAGAAAGAGAATTGACTTTAATTGATAAAGACTGGCATTTCTCATTTGGACATTTATATGATACTCAAAAAGATTTTGGACATGCTGAAGGTTACTTCTCTTATTTGACAAAAACCGGATTTGGTGACGGACCTGCAGCGTCAGGTTTTGATGACCGTGCCTGGCGAAAATTAGATCTTCCTCACGATTGGGCCGTGGAGCAGCCATTTAGCGAAAAAGCAAGTTATAGCCACGGGTTTAAAACGGCAGGAAAAGGTTTTCCTGAAAAAAGCATTGGTTGGTATAGAAAGAAAATAAGCATTCCGGAAAGCGATAAAGGCCGAATTATTTCCTTAAAATTTGATGGCGTTTTCAGAAACTCAAAAGTATTTTTTAATGGTTATTTTCTCGGAACAGAAGAAAGCGGTTACAATGGTTTTGAATATGATGTTTCTGCTTACGTAAATTATGGCGGAGAAAATACAATTGCTGTTCGTGTTGATGCTTCAATGGAAGAAGGCTGGTTTTATGAAGGTGCCGGAATTTATCGACATGTTTATCTTCAAAAAACAAACCCGATTTGTGTTGTTGAAAACGGGACTTATATAACATCAGAAATAAAAAACAATAGTGCTGAAATCAGGGCAGAAGTTACAGTAGAGAATAAAGGAAATTATAGTGGTTCAATTGAAATAATTCAGACAATTTTTGATGCAACAGGAAAAGAAATTACTTCTGTTTCTGAAAATGGTGAAGCTCCTAAATTTTACAAAACAACCAATTTCATTTCAAATTTTGAAGTAAAAAATCCATTATTATGGGATATTGAAAATCCGAATTTATATCGATTACGAACTGAAATTAAGCAAAATGGGAAAGTAATTGATAGTTATGAAACGCCTTTCGGAATAAGAACAATTCGATTTGATGCTGAAAAAGGTTTCTTTCTGAATGGAAAATCGGTAAAACTAAAAGGAACCAACAATCATCAGGATCATGCCGGAATTGGAACTGCTTTGCCAGATGAATTGCAGTATTACCGAATTAAAAAACTCAAAGAAATGGGTTCGAATGCCTATCGCTGCTCGCATCATCCGCCAACTCCGGAATTACTGAAAGCCTGTGATGAATTAGGAATGCTTGTAATTGATGAAACTAGATTGATGGGAATTAACGATTATCATCTTAATGATTTAAAGCGAATGATCGAACGCGACCGCAATCATCCGAGTATTTTTTGCTGGTCAGTTGGAAATGAAGAATGGAATATTGAAGGAAATATCGTTGGTGAACGTGTTACAAATGTGATGCAGGGATTTGCAAAAAGTATTGATTCGACGAGACCAATTACAGTTGGAATCAGCAGCGGTTTTAAAAGCGGAATATCGTCTGTAGTCGAAATAATGGGTTATAATTATTTAGGAAACGGCGATATCGACGCACATCGAAATGCGTTTAAAAATCAACCCGGAATGGGAACGGAAGAAGGTTCAACTTTTGCAACACGAGGTATTTATTTTACAGATGCCAAACATTACCAAAGTGCTTACGATAAAAAACCACGCCCAACATTTTACAGCATCGAAGAAGGCTGGAAGTTTTATGCTAAAAGACCCTATTTGGCAGGAATGTTCATTTGGACCGGTTTTGATTATCGCGGTGAACCAACGCCTTATGGCTGGCCGTCAGTAACCTCTTATTTTGGAATGATGGATGTTTGCGGTTTCCCGAAAGACAATGTTTTCTATTTGAAATCGTGGTGGGGAAATGAACCTGTTCTGCATATTCTGCCACATTGGAACTGGAGTGGAATGGAAGGAAAAGAAGTTGACGTTTGGGCGTATTCGAATTGTGATGAGGTCGAGCTTTTTCTTAACAAAAAAAGCCTCGGCAAGAAGAAAATGGAGCAAAATGGTCATTTAGAATGGAAGGTAAAATATCAACCCGGAACTTTGGAAGCAGTCGGTTTTAAAAATGGTAAAAAGGTGCTGACAGAAGTTCAAAAAACAACCGGAAATTCGGAAAGTATAAAACTTTCAGTAGATAAAGAAAATCTTTCAAACTCAAATATTGTGGTTGTAACGGCCGAATTGACTGATAAAAATGGTTTACATGTCCCAATTGCAAACGACGAAATTACCTTTTCAATAAAAGGCGGAAAAATTCTTGGAGTAGGAAATGGAGATCCAACTTCACTAGAGAGTGATAAATTTATTGATAACATTGCTCTTCTTGCTATAAATAATTTTAAGGAGAAGAAATTATCTTCACCGAATTTTCCGGATAAACTTCAGGATGATTCGGATACGGATTGGAGTGAGGCTTTTAAAAACAGAGATTATAAAAATCAAGCTCCTGCATATGTTTATAGAGGAGAATTTGAGTTGAAAAATAATTCTGACACGAATACTGTTAGTTTCTTTTACAAGAAGATAGGCAAGGAAACGTCAGTTTTTGTAAACGGAAATAAAGTTGAACCTACTAAAGAAGATTCTCAAAAATACATTTTAAATAATGCCATTTTAAAAGAAGGCAAAAACACGATTTATATTGCAACAACGCCATTGCAAAAAATAAAAGACTGGGATGTAATGAATACCGATCCCGGAATTATCCAAGTAGTAGCTCCGGCAGAATCCTGGAAAAGAAAACTATTTAACGGATATGCACAAATTATCATTCAAAAAGATGAAAATGGAAAAGAAGTTATTTTAACAGCTTCTGCAAAAAGGTTACGAACTGGAAGTTTAGTTTTGAAAAAATAGTTTGAAGTTATTTAACCGCAAGGTTCGCAATGATTTTACGCAAAGTTCGCAAGGGAAAACTTAGTGAACTTTGCGGTTAAATTAACCTTCAACAAAACTAGTTTATTCTTTGAATAGTATAACTAGACTGCGTTTTGTCTCCTGCTAATAACTTGCCCAATTTAGAATTCACGACATAAACATTTCCATCAGAAGCCAAAGCTGCAGTTGTCGGAAACTCCTCTTTTCCAATATTGGTTTCACTAATTTTTGAAGCACTCGTCCAGTTGTTCGTACTTGAAAAAGTGTACGTTTTACCCAATCCAAGGCCATTTTCAACCACAATCAAGTTATTATTTTTGTCTAATTCAATACCATCAGGAGCAGTAAATGTTGTTCTGGTAACTTCAGTAATAACAGCAGGATTCGAAAGCGATATTTTAAACAGCTTTGAATCATCGGTTTTTACAGCCAATAAATAACCATCTGGATGAAAAACGATTCCATTTAGACCAAACTGATTAGGAGCGGGTTGAAATAAAGGATTCGTTAAAAATAAGGATGCAGTGTAATTGTTGTCAATTTTATAAATATTTGGAGAAAACGAATCGGTAATATAGATATTTCCTTTAGCATCTACAGCGACATCATTTAAGCAAGATCCGGCATTTGGTGTGAAATTTTTCAAATCAATTTCTTTGATTAAGTCACCTGATGTAAGATTAAAAATACTCACTGTCGCAATACTTCCTGCGCTGTTGGCTGTACTTTTTTGAGAAATCCCTAAATCGGCGTTAGCGACTATTAATCGGTTTCGGACTTCATCAGTATAAATTCCGGTTGGTAAAAAAAGTTTGTTGCTTGTAGCAAAAATTGTAGCTCCGCCTTGTGCATTCATTACATAAACGGCTCCTTTATACAAAGAACTAAAAAGAAATTTTTCATTCTTAGAATCGTAATCAATCCCTTCAGGATAAAGGCTAATATCAGTTATTGTGTATTTGCTTTGAAAAGAAGCAGAAGTGGTTCCAGATTTTTTTTCGCTGTCACACGCCACGAAAAGAATTGAAAGTGCAGTAATTAAAATAGTATTTTTCATTTTTATAAATTAAAATTTTGTGTCCTTATTGACAATGCAAATCTGGGACAGAATACTAAAAATAAAAATGAACTGGTTTAGAAAATAAGGTTGAACTAGTTTAACTTTTTGAAGATTTCCGATTTCGAATTTTGCTTAAATATTCAGTACTAAAACCCAAATACGAAGCCAATGCGTACTGCGGAACACGTTTCGCAATTGCTGAATATTTGCTTATGAATTCGTCATAGCGTTCTTCAGCGGTTTTAGTAAAATTGGATAAAAGTCTTTTTTGTTGAAAAGCAAGAGAGCGTTGCGTAATAATGCGTTCGAATTTTTCGAGCTTCGGGATTTCCTGAAGAAATTTTTGTTCGTCTTCATAAGCAATCTGAATAAGAACAGAATCTTCCAACGCTTCAACAAATAAAGTTGCAGGTTCCTGATAAATTAAACTACTGTAATCAGAAATCCACCAATCTTCAATAGCAAATGATAAAGTGTGTTCTTTTCCGTCATTATCGACTAAGTATCCTCTGAAAGCACCTTTTACAACATAACTCTTATGCTGGCAAACAAATCCTGGCTGTACAATAAACTGTCTTTTTTTGACCTTGGTAATTTTTAAAAAAGAAGCCAGATGCGTTTTTTCATCATCTGTCAAATCAACATATCTGGAGACATAATCTATAACGGGCTGTAAGTCTTTCATGTAACAAAGATAAAATTTTTGTTTCAGGTTTTAGGTTTCAGGTTTCAAGTTGTCTAACCGCAAAGTTCGTCCTAAACCTGAAACCTGAAACAAAACAAACTTGAAACAAACTTTTTTTTATTTGATTTTCATAACTTTGCAAAATGAAAGAGCAAATAGAATGTCAGGCAACAGAACTTGGAATAAACGATTTAAAGCTGAAAGGTTTTAAAGTATACGAGGTAAATGGCGATGTAAGTAAAATTCCGACCTATAACCGTAGGGATTACTATAAAATTTGCATCAACACCAGTAAAAGCCTCATACATTACGCTGATCGCGGAATAGAAGTTGACGGCACCATTTTGTTTTTCGGAAATCCGCATATCCCTTATTCATGGGATATTATTTCGCCTGCTTATGAAGGTTATGCCTGTGTTTTTACCGAGGATTTCCTGAAGGTAAAAGATCGTTCAGAAAGCCTTCATGAATCACCTTTGTTTAAAATAGGAGGAACACCCATTTTTTCGTTAACTGCTGAACAAAAGTTGTTTATAGATTCTTTGTTTCAAAAAATGATCGAAGAACAGGAAACAGATTATGTTTTTAAAGATGATTTAATTCGCAATTACATCAATTTGATTCTGCATGAATCGATGAAAATGCAACCTTCTGAAAACTTCTTTAAACACAAAAATGCTTCATCAAGAATTACGTCATTATTTCTGGAACTTTTAGAAAGACAATTTCCGGTAGAGACAAAAGACCAGCCGCTAATTTTGAAAACACCGCAGGATTACGCGCAAAGTCTTGCAGTACATGTTAATCACCTCAATCGTTCGGTGAAAGAAGTTACCGGAAAACCTACTACAGCACATATTACAGAACGAATCATCGGCGAAGCCAAAGCTTTATTACAACATACAGACTGGAGCATTGCAGATATTGGTTACTCACTCGGATTCGAATATCCAAGCTATTTTAATAATTACTTTAAAAGACTCACCGGAACGATTCCGAAATCGTTAAGAATGTAAAATTGTTTCATATTCTTAATTTTTTGTTTGATTATCATTATCTGAGGTCGGTTTTACTAAAGTAAATTTGCATCGAAATAATTAGTATTAATCATTTATCGGTTTTTTATAAACTAAATCTAACTTCTCAAAGCGCATTCTTGCTTTCTGATTTGGTTGTTCCGATAGTAAAAACAAATAATTATGAAAACTTCAGAAAATCAATTAAACGAAATTTTTCCCAAAGGCGATTTAGCTTCGGCAGATTACTTTACAGGAAAAGCCTGGGTTAAAATGTTAGTGCCAAACGACCCGGTTTTAAATACTGCAGTTGGTAATGTCGTTTTCGAACCTGGCGCAAGAAACAACTGGCACACACATCCTGGCGGTCAAATTCTGATTGTAACGCATGGAACAGGATATTATCAGGAAGTTGGAAAACTAATTCAATTGCTACAAGTGGGCGATGTAGTCAATATTCCACCTGAACTTAAACACTGGCACGGCGCTTCTCCTGATAGTGAATTTACCCATATCGCCATCAGCACCAATACCCAAACCGGAATTGTAGATTGGTTAGAACCTGTAACCGATGCCCAATACAATAGCTTTAAATAAATACTAACTCAAAAAACAAATAAGTTATGTCAGCAAATTATACAACTGTTATCGAAGAAGGAAAAGTCCCGAATACGTATATGACGGGCAAAGTATCTTATAAAAAACAAACCAGTAATATTCACCCCGAAAATACAATGATTAAAGAAGTTACTTTTGAGCCTTCAGCAAGAAGTAACTGGCATATTAATTCAAGTCTGCATATGCTTATTGTAAAAGATGGCGTGGGCTATTATCAGGAAAAAGGAAGCGGAGTCCGCCTGATTCATAAAGATGAAGTGATTACAATTCTGCCAGGAATTGAGCATTGGTACGGAGCAACTCCGTTTAGAAAATTTTCTTACATCGCAATTATTACGGAAATTGATAAAGGTCACGGAATCTGGCTTGACAGTGTCACAGATCAGGAATACCACAGTTTTGGAAGTTAGAGGAATTAGTCAATTAGATAATTAGATAATTAGATAATTAGATAATTCTGGACTTACCTGACCACAATCTTGTTATTTCTCATTCCTTGAAATGATAAGATGTCGAGTTGCAACGTGAAACTTGAAACCTGAAACTAAGAAAACCTGAAACAAAAAATAGTATGGAAACAAAAAACGTAAAAGCTTTTGGTACAGAAGCGGCTGAAGCACCATTGCAACCATTAGATATCAAGCGCAGAGCCGTACTGGCGCATGATGTAGAAATAGAAATTTTGTATTGCGGAATTTGTCATTCTGATTTGCATTCTGCAAGAAATGAATGGCGTGGTACTGTTTATCCAATTGTTCCCGGACATGAAATTGTGGGAAGAGTGGTAAAAGTAGGTGATCACGTAAAGAATTTCAAAGTAGGTCAATTGGCTGGAGTAGGCTGCATGGTTGATTCTTGCAGAGAATGTGAGCATTGTAAAAATGATTTAGAGCAATTTTGTGATGAAGGAAATATATTAACATTTAATTCACCAGACGCCCATTTAGGCGGACAAACTTTTGGAGGATATTCTCAAAGTATAGTAGTTGATGAAAATTATGTATTGCATATTTCAGATAAATTAGATCTTGCCGGAGTTGCTCCGTTGTTATGTGCAGGAATCACAACTTATTCGCCTTTAAAACACTGGAAAGTTGGTCCTGGTCAAAAAGTGGGAATTGTTGGTATTGGAGGTTTAGGCCATATGGGCATCAAATTGGCGAAAGCAATGGGCGCTCATGTAACAGTTTTCACGACTTCACTATCAAAAACCGAAGATGCAAAACGTTTAGGAGCTGATGAAGTAGTTTTATCTACAGATCCGGAACAAATGGCGAAATATGCTAAAACATTACACTTTATTTTAGATTGCGTATCTGCCGAGCATAACATCGATTCGTACCTAAATTTACTAAAAGTAGATGGAAATCTTGTGTTAGTTGGTGCTCCTATGGATCCGCTTCCTGTAACCTCATTCAGTTTGATTTTAGGAAGAAGAAGTTTTGCAGGATCTGCCATTGGAGGAATTAAAGAAACTCAGGAAATGCTTGATTTCTGCGCAGAACACAATATTACTGCTGATATCGAATTGATTGGCGTAAACGAAGTAAATGACGCTTACGAAAGATTATTAAAAGGAGATATTAAGTATCGTTTTGTGATTGATATGGCTTCTTTGAAATAAGGTTCAAAGGCTCAAAGTAGCAAAGGTTCAAAGGTTTTCTTAACTGCGGTTCTTGTTGGACTTGCAAAAGAATTTATATAGAAGGTAAAACCTTTGAGCCTTTGTCCCTATGCAACTTTGCACCTTTATAAAAACTATTTCCTAATTTTGAAATTCACTAAGGCAAAATCTTTTGAATAAAAATTTGATTCCTACTTTATCGGTTGATACTATACTTGGAGAAGAAGCTCTGGGCATTACTTTGTTTCGCCATAGCGTAAAGGGACGAAATAGCTTTGAGCAACCTCATAAACATGATTTTTACCTTGTCTTTTTTGTAGAGAAAGGATCCGGAGTTCACAATGTCGATTTTACACAATATCAGGTAAACGATAATCAGGTTTATTTTATCAGACCAGGTCAGGTGCATAACTGGTCATTAGATGTTGATACAATCGGTTTTCAGTTAATGCTTTCATCAGAAATTGTATCTATTTTTTCTAATTTATCGCAGTTTCCTTTCTTTGAGCAAAGTGTACCTTCTTGTCTTTCTTTAAATGGAAAAGAATTTGAAGAATTTAAAAACCAGCTACACGAAATCGAATTGGTTTTACCTCACGATGATTTACTTACCAAAGAAATCGTTTTACTTCGTTTGCATTTATTGCTTAAGTTATTACAGAAAGAATATTTAACGCAATTTCCGGAACATGAATCCTCTACTAAACCTGAAAAAATAATAAAATCTTTTAATGCATTAATTGATATCCATTTTAATGCAGAATCATCAGTTCATTTTTATGCTGATAAGTTGAATATTACACCCAATTATCTCAACATTCTTTCTCAGAAATACTTAAAAACACCGGCAGGAGATGTTATAAAAGAAAGAACAATTCTCGAAGCGAAACGTTTACTTACCAGTACTGATTTGTCTATTAAAGAAATTGCCTACCAACTTGGTTTTAATGACAACGGTTATTTCACTAAAGTATTTAAAAAATATACCGGAAAAACGCCAGGCGATTTTAAGGAAAGTTATAATTTTTACCATCCTTATCCGTAATATTACCGTTGTCATTTTGATTTCTAAACGATTTTTGTAAAACAATAAATAGTCGTTATGGAAGACAATAAAATAAGCAGAAAAAAATTTCTCGGATTAGGGGCAGCAGCAACCGGAGCAGCTTTGTTTTCAGGAATGGGCGCGAACGCAATTGGAAATTCAAAACCTGAAGACAAAAAAAAATCTTTTTTAAACGAATATCTTTTAATTAATGTAAGATTGGAAGATGGCTTTGAGTACAATGAAAAAAAGGAAGTCATTGCTACCAAAACAGCTTTGTACAACATACATATTGCTAATGGAAAAATTAAAAGTATTACTTCAGGAAAATCGCCTTTAAAATTGAAAACGGTTGATGCAAAAGGATTTTTGATGCTTCCCGGTTTACGTGATATGCACATTCATATTGATAAAACGTATTATGGCGGAACCTGGAACGCAGCGCCAAGAAAAGGATATACTGTAAAAGATATGATCACGTTGGAGCAGAAATTGATTCCGCAATTATTGCCGAATTCTCAACGCAAGGCAGAAGAAGCAATAAAATTGATGCAAAGTCAGGGAAGTTATTTTGCCCGTTGTCAATGTAATATAGACCTGGTAAGCGGATTGAAAAGCCTGGAACATTTGCAGGCAGCTTTAGAAAAAAATAAAGATAGTTTTGGATGGGAAATTGTCGCTTTTCCACAACACGGAATTTTATTTTCACAGTCGGAACCATTGTTGAGAGAGGCGGCAAGTATGGGAGTAGATTTTATTGGTGGATTAGATCCTACAAATGTTGACGGAAATATGGAAAAATCACTTGATACGATGTTTCAAATTGCACTCGATACCAATAAAGGAGTGGATATTCACTTGCATGAATCGCCTCCTTCGGGAAAAGCGGCTATTGAATATATGATCAAAAAAGTAGAAGAAAATAAACAGTTACAAGGAAAAACATACATAAGTCATGGTTTTGCCCTCGCAAGAATGGATCCGAAAGATATGGAGAAAATCGCAGAGCAAATGGGAAATCTGGGTATAGGCGTGGTTTCTACGGTTCCGTTTGGAAAGACAATAATGCCAATTCCGACCTTGAAGAAATATGGGGTAAAATTAATGACTGGTACAGATAGTATTGTAGATCATTGGCAACCTTTTGGAACGTGTGATATGCTCGAAAAAGCAAAAATATGTGCACAACTTTACGGTTGGACAGATGAATACAGTTTAAGCCGAGCCTTGCATATTGCAACAAAAGATGAAGTATTACCACTTAATGATTCCGGAAACAGAGTATGGCCGGCGATAGATAACGATGCTAATTTCATTTTGGTAAAAGCAAGTTGCTCAGCCGAAGCCGTAGCCCGTTTACCGAAAAGAGAAGGTGTTTTTTATAATGGAAAAATGATTGCAGGAGTCTTGTAAAAGGGGCAAAGGTACAAAGGTTCAAAGTTGCAAAGGTTTGGAATTTTTCATTGAAAAGGAGTAAAGACTCAAAGGAGCAAAGTGTGGGGGCTTTGTACCTTTGAGCCTTTGCAACTTTGAACCTAAAAAAAAAGAAAACCCCTTAAGCAATTCAACTCTTAAGGGGTTTTTAAAATAAATAATAACCAATTAAATTTATTTTATTTTTTATCCAAATTTTGTTTTAGCATTTTGGCGTGTTCTAAATGCGCGGTCAATCCGGCAATATTATTAGATGCCCATGTTCTAACGTCTGGATCTTTTGCATCCTTAGATGCTTCTTCAAGTTTTTTGATTGCTTTTTCGTGACCGTCGATCATCATGTCAGCGAATTTTTTATCGAAATCAACACCTGATTTTTCGTTTAGTTTTTTGTATTCTTCTTGTCCGTCTTCAGTAAGAGAAGTTGGTAATGTAAAGTTTTTGGTTTTAGCCAAAGCACTCACTTCAGAAGCCGATTTAGTATGTTCGTCAACTAACATTTTTCCGAATTTTTTCACTTCAGGATTGGTACTTTTAGTTTGTGCCAATTTTCCGATTTCGATTTCAGCTAAATTAATTTCAGCCTGATCTACTAAAAACTCAGAATCATCTTCTTTACTATCTATTGAGTCGAATTTTGCTTCATTTGCATCTTCAGCAACTTCTTTTGGATCTTCTTGTTTGGTTTCATTTTTACAAGAATTCAAAAAAATAATGATTAATCCCGCTCCTAAAATTATTTTTCCGGCTAATAGTATCTTTTTCATGATTTTATAGTTTAAATGTTATGATGTAAAATTATTCAGATGCCTGACGAATCTCTTACAGCATTATTAAATAATGTTACAGGATTTAAAGATGATTATTTTTTATAGCTATTTTCTCCTGACAGGCTTTAACAGAGCTGATTTTTTATTTGTTTTTAAGCAAATTGTGGCTTTCCGTAAGGAAGTTAAATTATTAAATGATAATATTTGAAAAATAGATTTTTAACTTAAATTATAACAAATGGTTAATGTTGTTTTATGGCTGATGACCATAATAATTAGTGCTTTGGGGAACATTTAAAGCTTTATTACGTCAAATAATTTTGATGATCTTAATAAGATTTCAAATATGAGAGAATATAATTTTATCTTTAAAAACTTTAAATCGACTAATTAAATATATGAGCTTATTTAAAAGAATATTTGGAAAAACTGAAAAAGAAACAGTTTGGAATGAAAATCAAAACAATACAACTCAGGAAGCGCCATCGAAATTAAAAGAATCGCTTAATCAATATTTGACAACAGTTAATACCACAGCAAATACGCCAGAATTATTTAAGAGCGAACTGTACGATTCTCTAAATAGATATAGTGGAACTCCAGGTTTAGATTTCTCACTGAATTTAACAGATGGAAACGGTGTAACTTATAAAGAACATGAAGCATTTGAAGGTACTTTTGCCGAATGGAAAGAAATAAGATCTATTTGGGATAGAAGAAGTGTGTTATTTGCATTTTGGGATGAATCAGAATTAGCTGCTAATGAAAAATGGCAAATTGTTGAAAGATATGTAAAAGATAGATATGGACTTAAAGCTATTGAATTTGAAAAAGCTAATATAACTAAAGAAGATTTTCGTGATATTCGTTTGATTATCGCAGTGTCAAAGCTTTATCGTGTCATGAATTCTTATGAAAATGCATTATTTTATGCTGAAAGAGGATATAAATTAAGACCTGATTTGGATATAGTAAAAGTAGAATATGCTTCTGTTTTACATTTGTCAGACAAGGAAGAAGACAAAAAAATGGCACATGATTTAATGAATGAAGTTATTGAGAATAAAATTAAAAACGATACTTCAAAAGAAATTCCCTTATTGAATTATTTCGTTTTTTCTAAAGATTATATTGATTCTTCTGTATTTGCCGCCTCATTTCTTCATATGGGTAAATGTGATTTAGAAACTTGGGATAAATTAGCAGAGGAATATTATTGGTGCCCAAATTTCAGGCACGAGCATGCGGTTTTTTTAAGTCAAAATGGAGAAGGATTGCGAGCATTAGCAAAGCTAAATTCATTAGCTAATGAATTTCCATGGTTTGAAAAAGGAGTGTTGTCAAATATGGATGTTATTCAGCAAATGAGAACTCAAAATAACGATCCGCATTTCATGCAGGAAGAAATGTTGAAAATGAAAGAATACCAATCAATGTGGAGAAATTAAAAATCTAGAAGTATTTTTGAAATAACCATTTTACAATAATTAGGAAATCACACTATGAATAAAATTATTGCGTTTTTCATTTTATTGGTAATTTTTTCAGCATGTAATACAACAATAAATGTATTACCAAATTTTAAAGAAGAACAAAAAATAACGAATTACGCAGATTCTCTTTCTACAATTTGGATTACAAAATCTTCAAAATCCCGAAACATAACACTAGTTTTTCTAAAGCAATTTAAAGATAGTATTGCTATTTATCTGAATAATGATAAAATGGAAAGTTTTTATAAAAACGATTTTCATTATGATGAAAATGGTGAAGAATATATAATTCATGATGAATCTCCAAAGGCTGAAGCGAAAACCATTTTTCTTAAAAGGAAATCAAAAAATCAGATTATTATTGCTTTGAAAAATTCCGGAAAAAAAGTAACTTTCGAAATTAATAAGCTTTATGATGTTTATATCGTAAGTCACTACAATGATAGCTGGTTTTTACTCGGAACAAAATCCAGATTAGAAAAAACTAAAAAATAACTTCTATGGTCAATCAAAAATCAGTTAAAATATTTTTACGTCTTGCCATCTCAATCGGATTTCTCTCTGCAGTTGCAGATCGGTTCGGATTGTGGAATGCAGATGTTTCAGCTTGGGGAAATTGGGCAAATTTTATCGCTTATACTAAAGTTTTAAATCCGTTAATTCCGGAAAGCTTAATTGAGCCAGTTGGAATAATTGCCACAGCGGCCGAAATTATTTTTCCAATTTTTTTACTAATTGGTTTCAAAACAGAATTGTTTGCAAAACTTAGCGGTTGTTTATTATTGCTTTTCGGTTTTTCAATGATTTTTTCGGTCGGAATTAAAGCGCCACTAGATTATTCTGTTTTTACTTCTGCTGCGGCAGCTTTTGCTTTGAGTTTGATGAAAGAAAAATATCTGGAAATTGATTTATACTTTCAAAAATAACGAACTACAATTTTAACGATATAATACAAAATCCCAATTCATCTGAATTGGGATTTTTTTATGCATAAGATTTAAAAGTTAATTATGAAAATTATTACAAGAATTGTATAACAACAAAAGGTTTCTAATAGACGAATTTTGAGTATACCAAACATATAATCATTCAACCTAAAATTTTAAATCATGCATGCAGGAACTAAAAGCGACTATCACGGACTTTTGAAGGAAGGATATAGCAAAGAAGGATCAGCTCGGGTTGCAAATACACGAGATACAAAGGGTGAAAAAACAAAACCTTATGAAGAATGGACAAAAGAGGAATTATATCAGGAAGCAATAAAAGCTGGTATCCCGGGACGTTCTTACATGAGTAAAAAGAATTTGATTTATTCTTTGAAAAAAAATTAAAAAATACTGCCACAGATTGTACAGATTTTTACAGATTATGAAAGTGAAAATGGTTTTAGAAAAATCTTTTAATCTGTGCAATCTGTGGCAATAAACAAATCTAATAAACCATGAATGCAACAGCAACAGCCAAAGCTGAAAAATTAGTGAATCAGTTAATTAAAACGCCGCATTTGGTGCTCGAAAAATTAGATTTAGTATATATAAGCCATCAGGAATTGACGATTGAAAGATGCAAATGTGAAGAAGGTTTCATTTATAAAAAAAATGGACGTTGCATTAAACAAAAAAGCGAATTGAAACGTATTAATAGTTTGGTTTTACCACCAGCCTGGCAAAACGTACAAATTTCAAATTTACCAAACGGACATTTACAAGCGGTTGGTTTAGACGATAGAAACAGAAAACAATACAGATATCATCCGAAGTGGAATTTAATCAGAAATCAGACTAAATTCTATAAAATAGCAGAATTTGGATCTAAATTACCCGCTATCAGAAAACAAGTTGATACAGATTTAGAAAGAAAAGAGTGGGGAAGAGAGAAAGTAGTGGCTTTGGTCATTCGATTGATGGAAGAAACCCATATTAGAATTGGAAATGAAAAATACGCCAAAGACAATAAATCTTACGGACTTTCGACTTTGCGAAAACGCCATATTAACATTGATAAAAATTCACTCCGATTTGAATTTGTCGGAAAAAAGGGAATTCAGCATACCATTACAACCAAAAACAAACAACTTATAAAGTTAGTAAGCCGATGTGAAGAAATTCCGGGTTGGGAAGTTTTTAAATATTACGATCGAAATGGCGAAAAGAAGGTTTTAGACAGCCATATGGTCAATGAATATTTGCACAGTATTTCTGGCGAATATTTCAGTGCAAAGGACTTTAGAACCTGGGCAGCATCGATTATATTTTTTGAAAGTCTAATGGAAATGGGAACAACATCAGATGAAAAAGAAATAAAAAAGAATATTCTGGAAGCCTATGATATCACGGCAGAAGCGTTGGGAAATACAAGAAATGTCTGCAAGAATTATTACGTTCATCCTTTATTAGTTTCGACTTATGAAGACGGATCAATCCAGAAATATTTTGACAGGGTTAAAAAAAGCCGAAGCAATCAGAAATACTTTTCAAGAACCGAAATTGCTTTTTCTGAGTTAATACAAAATTATCAACTCAATTTACTGTAAGTCAGTGCTTATTGAGCTATAAATATAATGTTTAGAGTTAATGTTTATCTTTTAAAAACATGAAATTTGAGTAACAAACAAAAATCATATTAATTTAAAAATCACGCTTATGTTACGTTGGACAGTCATTTTTATTATTCTAGCCATAGTGGCAGGAATATTCGGTTTTGGTGGAATCGCCGCCGGAGCAGCAGGAATAGCTAAAGTTTTATTCTTTATATTCATAGTATTATTTATTCTTTCGCTTATTAGCGGACGTAGAAGTATTTAGTCTATAATAGCTCAGTAAATAAATAACGAACTTGAAACGACACATATACTTCGGTAAATGTGTCGTTTATATTTTAAAATAAAGAAATACTATGGGAACAAAAAGCGGTGCTTATCAGGATGTTTATATCAAAAGAGATGACGAAATGGTAAGCTTAAAAAATGATGTAACAGATTTTTGTGAAAAATACATCAAACCTGTTCATCCTGAAAATTGGGATTGGTCGGTTCGTGATTTTGAAAATCCGGAAAACGACCCAACAATAGAAGAAGCGAGAGCAATAGGGAATGTGGTTTATAATGATTTGAAAAATAAAGAAACAGATGTTGATCTTTCGACAATGAATAATGTGAAAGCAATTGAAGCCTATTTGAATCCGGATAGTAAATATGAAGAATTTAATATGGAAGAATTCGCTTTTGCTTTGAAAGTTGAACTCGAACATGGAAAAATCAAAGATGTAAATGTTACTAATAACCATCCGTTTTTGACCGCCATGATTGCATTGGCACATATGACCGAAACTCTGACGTATTATAAAAGATTAAAAGTGATGGAGGCTGAAGGCGAAATTTATGAAATCATGCGTAAAATAGAATCTTCAAGTACCGGAAAAGAAGAGTGGTATAAAGAATTAGGCAAAGCCGAACAGGAATTGAACGAAGCCAGAGCTGGGCTCGCAGAACGCCTGGAAAAAATGGATGATATTCCTGCTTTAGAAAAAATTGGGGATTAATGAATATTTCTTCTTGTTTTGTCATTTCGACGAAGGAGAAATCACACACGTTACTCGACAAGGATTATCACATTACTTTGCGGAGTTTCTAGTGTGATTTCTCCTTCGTCGAAATGACAAGATAACCTAATATAGCATTTAAATACATAAAAAAAAACCGTTAACTACTTAACGGTTTTTTTATGTTTAATTTTAATTCGTTTTAAAATTTTCTGGGATCATTTGAAGGATAATCTTCTTCAGAATCTTCTTCTTCAATTTCATCCTCTTCAAATTCGTCATCCTCATCTTCATCATCCGGATCAATATCTTCCAGATCATCAACTTCATTAAAGTCACCATCTTCGCGTTCACGAACATCTGACGGATTATCTAATTCATCTACAGCAGGATCAAGATCATTATCTACTGCATCGTCATATAAATCATCACTATTGTGTATTAGATCTTTTTTAGAATGAAAATCATCCTCTAAGTTCTCTACATCCTCCTTATTGTAAAACATTTCATCAGGATTTATCCCATCAGGATTATGACCATTTCTAACAGTATATCCGCGTTCTGCGATTGCTGCATTATCATCATCAGTTTCTTTCATGTCATCGATATCGTACAGTTCTTCATTCATAAGTCTGTTTTTATCGGCAGTATTTAGGTTTTGATTTCTTGGATCTCTATTACTGGTTGTACTGTTTTTTTGTTCTGTAGTATTCATGATATATATTTTTAGAATATTAGTATTATACAAATCTAATCAGTAAGACCATTGATTATTTTATAGGATTGTAAATTGTAATTGTATAATTAACAGGTGTTTAGAATGGAAAGAAATAAAATAATGATATAACTAAACCGAAACTGCGATAAGTAATTTTATCTCATATTAATCCATATAAAAATATTATTATGAAAACCGCAACGAATAAAAAGGAAACAACTACAAAGTCTAAAGCAACTGCAAAACCGACTTCAAAAACAGGAGTTACAAAACCAAAGTCTGACGCAGCTTCAGGATTGACTGAATTATTTGAAGATGGGCTTAAAGATATCTATTGGGCAGAGAAAGCTTTAACTAAAGCACTCCCTAAAATGGCTAAAAACGCTACTTCACCAGAACTTATTGATGCTCTAAACAACCATTTAAAAGAAACAGAAGGACAAATTAGCCGTTTAGAGCAAGTTTTTGAGCTTGCAGGTCAAAAAGCTACAGCTAAAAAATGCGATGCAATGGCGGGCTTAATTGAAGAAGGAAACGGAATTCTGGAAGAAACTGAGATTGGCGTTGTACGTGATGCCGGAATCATTGCCGCTTGTCAGAAAATCGAACATTATGAAATCGCTACGTATGGTACGTTAAGACAATTTGCAGAAACATTAGGAATGTCGGAAGCTGCTTCTTTATTAGAGCAAACGCTTGAAGAAGAAAAAGGTGCTGATAAAGCATTAACAATCGTGGCTGTAAATGCCGTGAATTTTGAAGCTGCAGAAGCAAACTAATTTTATTTTGATAAGACAGTAAAAGTGCAGTTTAAAAGCTGCACTTTTTAGTTTATAATTTAAAAGCCATATTATGCCCGAAGGTCCGTCTATAGTGATATTAAAAGAAGAAGTACAACAATTTACAGGAAAAAAGATAGTCGACGTTTCCGGAAATAGTGCTATTGATATTCAGCGTCTTAAAGATCAAACAATACAGGAGTTTAAAACCTGGGGAAAACATTTTTTAATTTGTTTTGAAGGATTTACCGTAAAGATTCATTTGCTAATGTTTGGAACTTATCGTGTCAATGAACGTAAGGAAACCAAACCGAGATTAAGCATGGTATTTTCTGATGGAGAACTTAATTTTTATACCTGCTCAATTAAAATTCTGGAAGGAGATATTAATCTGTATTATGATTGGAGTGAAGATGTAATGAATGACGACTGGAATCCGAAAAAAGCAAAGGAAAGTCTGGAAAAATTACCAAATGAAATGATTTGCGATGCGATATTAGATCAAAATATATTTGCCGGAGTAGGGAATATCATTAAAAATGAAGTTTTGTACCGATGTCATATCCATCCTGAATCTTTGGTTGGTAAAATTCCATTTGATAATCTCAACGAAATTATTTCAGAATGTTCAATTTATAGTTTTGAATTCCTGTACTGGAAGAAAAAGTATGAATTGAAAAAACATTGGGAAGCGTATACGAAAACGGTTTGTCTGCGATGCAATTTACCCATGATGAAAAAAAATACTGGCCGTAGAAACAGGCGAAGTTTTTTCTGTACCAATTGTCAAAACCTGCACACATGAAAAATGAAATTCAAATAGGATGCTCCAGCTTTAATAACCGATTTTGGAAAGGGATTTTTTATCCGGAAAATCTGCCTACTTCAAAATGGTTTGACTTTTATTGCCAGCACTTTAATACTTATGAGTTTAATGGAAGTTTTTATAGATTTCCAACAATAAAAGTTTTCGAAAATTGGTACAATAAAGCACCGGAAAATTTTATGTTTTCTGTCAAGGCGCACAAAGAAATTACACATATTAAAAAGTTTATTAATTGCGAAGATTTACTTGCCGATTTCTATCAGATTTGCAAATTGGGTTTTAAGGAAAAACTTGGTGCTGTTTTATTTCAGTTTCCGCCAAGTTATAAGTTTAGTCCTGAAAATTTGCAGTTAATTATTCAAAACTTAAATCCGGAATTTAAAAATGTAATTGAATTTAGACATGAAAGCTGGTGGATTCCAGAAGTTTGGGATGCTTTTTTAGCGAACAACATTACATTTTGCAGTGTGAGTTATCCTAACTTACCCAAAACTATTTTTACTAATTTTCCTTTGGTTTATGTGAGATTTCACGGAATTCCAAAATTGTTTTATTCCAGTTATGATACTCCTGAATTAATTCAGATAAAAAATGAAATAGCTTTAAAACAAGGTTTTGTATATTTTAATAATACTGCCAGCGAAGCTGGAATTTTGAATGCTTTGGAGCTTAAGGGATTAGTTTAACCGCAAAGTTCGCAAAGGGTTTACGCAAGGTTCGCAAAGATTTTTAGTATTTTTCTTTGTGTCCATTGCGTAAACCCTTTGCGAACTTTGCGGTTAAATAAGCTTTAACTTATTCCAGTGTTAAATTCCCTTCAATACCGTCATCCATCGTTTTTCCGGTTACAAATGCCGCTGCCATTTTTGCAATAGCAACCATTTTACCATTTTTGTTATTCCAATAGTAACCATCTTCAGGAACTACTTTTATGACGCTAAGATTGGGATCATCTTCGCCTCCTGGCATCCAGACTTTAACAATCGGATTCCACAATTCTTTAATCGTTTCACGATCGTATGAAATAGTCGCAGTTCCATGTAAAGTAAGGAATTTATCATGCGGTTCAGAAAAGAAAATTTCGACTTGTGGGTTCAGCGTGATTTCTGCATTCTGACTGCTGTTTCTGTCTGATAAAAACCAAAGCTGGCCTAAATCGTCAATTTTCTGAACAGACATTGGACGCGATTGTAATCTGTATTCGTTGTAAGTACAAAACATACATGTTTTTATATTTTCTGCAAGATCTTTTATTTTATCTACAGCAAATTCGTTTGTAAGGTCTTTATGATCTCCCATGACTTTTTATTATTTAGTTATTTAATGCTAAAAAAAAAATACTAAAACTCTTATTTAACAGGAGTTACGGCAATTTTTTTTAGCTCTGATTTCATCAAAGTAAAATTGCTTTTTCTAAATTATTTTGGGTTACATAATTTGTATTATTACTTATGAGATTACAACTATTAATTTTTTATTTACTGATCTGTCGATAAGGTAATAAATCGATAAATTTGAAGTATATTTGAACACAAATTAAATTGTTTCACTAAATACCATGACAGATTTAACAATATTTTACACGGATGATGATGAAGACGATTTGAGCATTTTTGTAGATGCAATCGAATCATTACCAGAAAAAATACAACTTAAAACGTACAATGGAGGAGATAAATTGTTAACCGCAATTTATAATCCGCCACCAACACCACACGTCGTTTTTTTGGATTTGAATATGCCAGGGAAAAACGGTTTTGATGTTTTGACAGAATTAAGAAATTCAGATAAAAAAGATATTCCGATTATTATTTTTTCGACTTCCAATGAACCTGGAATTATTGAAAAATGTCGTTTGTTAGGGGCTAACTTATTTATAACGAAGCCTGTTTTAATGAAGGACATTATAAAATCAATAGAACACGCAGTAAGAATTAATTGGAAAGAATTTGTTCCTGATATTAAAAACTTCGTGTACAAATCATAATATAATAAGAATTTAAACTTCAATAGAAACACATAAGCGCATTTGTCTTATGTGTTTTTTATTTTTTATAATTCGGGTAAATAAATTTCGAAAGTTGCGCCTTTGTCTTTTTCGCTATGAGCCGTAATAAAGCCTTTATGATTTTCAACAATCTTTTTTACGATTGCTAAACCAATTCCGGTGCCTGAAAATTCGCTTTCGGTATTTAATCTCTGAAAAACTTCAAATATTCTTTCTTTATATTCATCATCAAAACCAATTCCGTTGTCGGATATAGTCAAATGATAATATATTTTTTCGGGAAAAGTAACCGGGATTTCAATCTCTTTACCTTTAATTCTATTAGCTCGAACCTCAATATAAGGAGTTTCTCCTTTTTTAGAAAACTTTAGAGAATTTCCAATCAGATTGTGGAGTAATTGCCTAAATTGAAACGGAATAACAGTCGCTTCTCCCAAAGGATCAAAATCGATTACTGCATTTGTTTCTTCGATTCGTTCCGAGAAATCACTTTGTATTTCTTCGGCAATTTCGTCCAGATTTGTTTTCACAAAAACCCTGTCGGCAGAATTGGTTCGGGAGTAAGCAAGGAGATCTTGTATCAACGTTTGCATTCTTTTGGCCGAAACCTCGATTCTGTTTAAATAAGTTTTGGCTTTCGCCGAAATACTTTGCTCGTCCAAATCGCCTAAACGACTGGCAAACGTCTGAATTTTGCGAAGAGGTTCCTGCAAGTCATGACTCGAAATATAGGCGAAAGACTGCAACTCGATATTCATGTTTATCAGATCTTTGTTTTTAAGCTCTAATTGTTCTGTTCTTTCATAAACTTCTTTTTCGAGTTTATCGGTAAAGTTTTTCTGATCATGAATATCAGTACTCGTTCCTACCCACATTTGTGTATTTCCTTCTTCGTCTTTTTGAGCGATTGCACGACTTAACTGCCATCTGTATTGACCATCATAACGACGAAAACGATGCTCTAATAAAAAGTCATTTCCAGTGCTTATAGCATTCATCCATTTAATTATGTTTAGCTCACGATCATCCGGATGTACAATTTGCAACCAGCCATCTTTATCAATTTCTTCTTTAGACAAACCAGAAAAAGTATACACTGATTTATTGAAATAATTTAGATTTCCCATCTCATCACCAGTCCAGATAAATTGAGGCATAGAATCCGCAAGAAGCCTGAATTTTTCTTCGCTTTTCATTAAAATCTGCTGACTATTTTTTTCATCTGTAATATCTATGATAGTACCAATCATTTGTATTGGTTCGCCTTTATCATCAAAAAATATTTTTCCGTGTGCTTTAATCCAGGCAATTGAATTATCGGGTTTTATAATTCGGGCTTCGTACTTATAAATACTGGTTTTAAGAGCAACTTTGTAGGCTTTTTCTAAAATTGAAATATCGTCAGGATGAATCTGATGTAATATATCAGGCCGAGTTAATTTTTTATTTTTTTTATGACCAAACAGAGCCGGCAAATTTTCAGAATAAATTAATTCCTGCGTAGAAACATTTAACTCCCACGTCACAATTTGGGCAATTTCAGCAGCTAATCTGGCTCTTTGTTCCGCATCTTCAAGTTTTTTTCTGACATCTACTTTTGAGGTTACATCATTAACAGTCACCATAATACCAGATGGTTTTCCGTCCTGCTCAAACAAAGGTGTGTACTGATAGTCAAGATAAAACTTAATAAGTTCACCTCTGATGTCAACATAAGCTACAGCTTCATTTTCACGAATAATTTTGCCATTTGTTATAACATCATCAAGCAATTGAGGATATTTTTGTTCTAAAAGTTCAGGAAATACCTCAAGGATAGGTTTACCAATAGTTTCGCTTTCTTCTTTTTGCCAAATGATTTTCATCATCGTATTATTGGCCATTTCAATCACATGATTTTCTCCTCTAAAAATAGCCATTGCAATAGGAGATTCCACTACAATCTGACGGAAAGCTTTTTCGCTTTCGGCCAAAAGATGTCTTGCTTTTACGGCTTCGGTAACTTCATATGAAACGATTATAATTCCAGAAACCTCATTGTTTTCATCTCTTAAAGGATGAAAAACGAGATTAAAATAACACAATTCTTCTTTTCCGTAGCGGTTCAGCGTTACCGAAAGTTCATCAGTATGATAAGCGATTCCGGTTTCATAAACAGGTAAGAGCAACGGATAAACGGTATCTTTAGCTTCTGGTACAGTCTTAAATATAGGATGGCCCAGAATGTCACTTTCTTGTTTGTCAATAATTTGCAAATAAGTAGAGTTAACCATTTCTACAATCAGTTCTTTGCCTTTTAAAATGGCGATTCCGAGTGGTGCCTGTTTTACTATATTTCTAAATCTTTTCTCGCTTTCTTCAATAGTATTTCGTGCTGTAACTTGTGCCGTAACATCATTGGCAACAGCAACAATACCAGAAATAGTACCATCTGGTTCTTTTAAAGCTTCATAAACAAAATTAATGTATACATCTTTAATCTTACCTTCACGGTGCAATTTTACAAGTCTTTCGTGGGCTTCAAACTTTTCTCCTGTTTTAAATACATTCTCGAGAATAGTTTCTAAGCCCTGACCTTTTGCTTCAGGAAGCGCTTCAAAAACAGGCTTGTTTTGTACGTCATTATTTTTTCTTCCCCATAATTCCAGCATTAGATCATTCGCAATTTCAATGACAAATTCTGGTCCTCTAAAAATGCACATGGCACTTGGAGTTTGTAAAATGTTATCCAGATATCGGGTATTACTTTCTTCAAGTTTCTTAAACATTTTTACCTTATCTGTTGTCTCATTACAAATTACGAGAACGCCATCAATCTTTCCTGAGTCATTATTTACAGGACTATAACTAAAAGTCCAGTAAACATCTTCCATTTTTCCATTGCGATATATAGGCAGAAATTGATCTTCATGCCAGGTTGCTTCGCCTTCGGTAAGTACCTGATCGATTAAAGGTTTAATAAAATCCCAGATTTCCGGCCAGAAATCGGCTCCTTTTTCACCTAAAATAAAAGGATGTTTTCCATCCTTTCCAAGACTTGGGCGATAAGCATCATTATAAAAACAAATATGTTCCGGTCCCCAAAATAAAAACATGGGAAATTTTGAGTTTAAAAGAATTCCTAAAGTAGTTCGTAAGCTTTGTGGCCACGATTCGATTGGGCCAACTGCAGTTTTGCTCCAGTCTTTGGCACGAGTTAACGCACCCATTTCGCCACCTTTCGCCAGAAAATCCTGATTTACCTTGGTCATTAAAATTTTGGTTTTATTGTAAAAGAATAAGTATGTTATTAAATGCTAATTTCTAAAATGATTAGAGAATTGTTAAAATTAATAAAATAATAATTGGTTTGATTTCGCTTTTTTCAATTGAGGTAAGATTTAAATCTATTGAGTTAATTTTATTTGTTATCAATAATGAAATTTGATGAAACAAAGATTAAATAAACAATCTTGCTTAAAACTCAAGTCATGAAAAAAGAACAAAAACACGAGACCGATTATATAAAGAAATATCAGAATGAAGGATACATATCAAATTTTTTGTTTGAAAATGGCTGTTTGATAGATTCTGAAACCAAATATGCTTATAAACCAGAAGAAATTTTTATAGTTGCGCATCATCGCTATGAAGGTATGAGCGATCCTGATGATATGTCTATTTTATATATAATAGAAACGGGTGATCAAAAAAAAGGAACTCATTTAATAGGATACGGTCCAACGGCAGATTTAGAAGAAGCAGAATTCTTTAAAGATATTCCAGAGGAAAATTATTCTGTAAATGCAGATATCCATAAACTTACATAAGATAATTTAAGTAGGTATTTTTATTTTGCTGAGAAGCAGCTGTTTTCGGATTTTTTCTGAAGGCAGCTGTTTTTTTTTAAGGCTCAGAGGTTCAGAGATGCAAAGGTTTAAAGGTATTTATTTATGTCAAATTCAATTGAAGAATTTCACAAGTTCATAATTATTGATCTAAATATAGAACACTACTAATCTTTGAACCTTTGCATCTCTGAACCTTTGAACCTTCTTCTAATAATTATGAAAATTCTCTCTTAAATTGTGTAATAAATTGATTTGCAATATGTACGAACTTTGAATTATCAAAATAGCAAAGTAAAAACCAATAATAGGTTTTGTGCGTAAATAAACACAAACCACTTTATTTAAACCAAACTAAGATGAAAAAACTATACTTAAATACTGGAGGATTCAATACTATTTTTAATGATCTTAAAGATAGTTTTGATGGTGAATTAGTAATAAACGACAATGAATATACACTAAATATAAAATCAAAATGGGCGAGAGGAACTGTTAAAGCAGTTCGCTTTGAAAAAGAAATGTCGTTTGTAAATTTTGACCTTGTATTTAATCACGATGTAACCTTAAGTATAGAATCGCTTCAAACAGCTCCTGTGTTTTTTGCTTATTGTGAAAAAGGAACTTTAACGCACAGTTTTGGCGCGAATGGAGCGCAAACAAAAATAAAAGAGAATCAGACAGCGATTTTAAATAATACATCTGTTATAAATAGTGTATTGTTTTTTGAAAGCCATAAACCAATTCAGTTTTCATTAGTAGGAATGCCAACAGTTGCATCTGCTAAAGAAGAGAATATTGAAATGGTGTCTCAACTTAAAAAAAGGTTCACTACAGATTCCGGACAATATTTATATGTAGGAACTAAAAATCATAGAATTACGGAGAAATTGCAGGAATTTAATAAGATAACTCAAAAAGGTATCGTTAGAAATTTGCTTCAAAGAAGTATTTTGAACAGTGTTTTAGAAATGGAGATAGCCCAACATAGTTATAACTACATTAAAACTTTTGAGCCAATATTACATTTAGCCACGAGACAAATCAACGAAATTAAGAGAATTTCGAATATTAATTTTGCAGATGTAATTAGCGCTGCAGCAAACAGAAACTATATGCCACGTATTTTTAAAGAAAAATACCATTTATCATTTAAACCATACAATCAAAAATTAGCTAGCTAATAAGCATCACATATTCTTAACTACTACTACAAAAAAACAGCTTTATAACGAGCTGTTTTTTTATTTTGTTTTTTATAATGTTTTTTGTGATCCCTCGTTCAGGATGACAAACCAAACAAAAAACTTAACAGCTAGCATCTGGAATCTTAGAACCTTAGCATCTTAGTCCCTCAGACTAAGATTCCTTCTCATAATAAATAATAAAATAAACCATAAGGAGGTTGAGGCAAAAAGAAACACCATTAGTAATTATTATCGGAAGATCATTTTTGAGGATGCCATAAACAATCCAAACTCCAATTCCGAAAGTAAGAATACTAAAAGTTTTCAGGGAAATTGCCTTAACTTTTTTCGTTCTCCAAACCTTCAAAATTTGAGGAATTACAGATATAGTAACACAAGTTCCAGCAAAAAGCCCAATAATGTCTATATAGTTCATTTTTTTAAGGTTTAAGATTTTAAGGTTCTGAGGTTCTAAGGTTTTAGTATAAGTTCAAGTAAGGCAACTTGAAACATTTTTTACCCTCCAACCAATTCTCCGCCATTAATATGAATAAACTGGCCGGTAATATAACTGCTGTCTTCGCAGGCTAAAAATACATACGCAGGCGCAACTTCTGAAGGTTGTCCGGCTCTTTCCATAGGATTGTCTTTTCCGAAATCGGCTAGTTTATCGAAACTGGCTACTATCAACGGAGTCCAGATTGGTCCGGGTGCAACACCATTTACACGTATTTTCTTTTTAGCTAACATGGTCGATAATGATCTTGTAAAACTAACGATTGCACCTTTTGTACTCGAATAATCAACTAAATGTTCGCTGCCGCGATAGGCTGTAACCGAGCTTGTATTTACAATAGTGTCACCTTCATTCAAAAAAGGCAATACTGCTTTTGTGATATAGAAATACGGATAAATATTAGTTTCAAAAGTTTTGTGAAGTTGAGAAGCGGTTATTTTTTCTAATTCGTTTTGAGGGAATTGTGTTGCAGCATTATTGACTACAATATTTATTTTTTTGAAATGCGTGTGGCATTTTTTGACAGCGCTTTTACAGAATTTCTCGTCTTTTAAATCGCCGCTGATTAACAAACATTCTTGTCCTTCTTTTTCGATTAGAGCTTTTGTTTCAACGGCATCTTTATCTTCTTTGAGATAAACAATAGCAATATTGGCACCTTCTCTGGCAAAATGAACAGCGACACTTCGGCCAATACCGCTGTCACCACCGGTTATAAAAGCAACTTTTCCGAGCAATTTACCGCTCCCGACATAGTTTTCTCTAATAATTTCTGGTTCAGGATGCATCATATGTTCGTTACCCGGAAGTTTTTGTTTTTGTTCTGGAAATGTTTTTGTCTTTTTCATAATCAATAATTTTAGCACAATTATCAGACTCTAAAATATAAAAAGACCTGATTAAGAGTTGACTGAATAGATTTTAAGTTTATCTCAATAAAAAAAATAAAAAACCAAACATGAATATTCTATAAAATTGACATGGGAATTATGTAACTAATTTCTTTTTCAATAAAATACCCAGCATTAATTTTTTTATAAATTTGGGAGTTACACTAAGATGACTAATCAACGTTTTAGATTTCAAAAAAAAACAAATATTTATCTGAATCGAATTTTAAACTAACAATTTTAATTCATAACGCTTTACCCCAACAGCATGGTATTAATTGTAGACGATATAAGAGCAAATATAATTGCCTTAAAAAAGACATTAGAATTGCACGATATCGATGTTGACACAGCTGAATCTGGAGAGGAAGCCCTGAAGAAAATCCTTAAGACCAACTATTGTCTTATCATAATGGATGTTCAGATGCCTGGACTTGACGGTTTTGAAGTAGTTAAGATTCTTTCCGGAAACAAACGCACAAAAGACATTCCTGTTATTTTTCTTTCGGCATTAAATATCGAAAAAAAATACATTTTTAAAGGATACGAAACCGGTGCCGTAGAATACATTACGAAACCTGTGGATTCTGATTTACTTATTCTTAAAGTAAAAACATTCATAAAAATTTACGAGCAACAAAATGAATTAAAGGGAATGAAAGACCTTCTTTCTAAAGAGATAAAAATCAGGAAAGAAGCTCAGGATAACCTTGAAATTAAGATTGCCGAAAGAACGAGAGAATTGGTTCTGAAAAATGAGGAACTGGAACTTAGAAACCATGAACTTCAACAATTTTCATGGGTTGTTTCGCATGATTTGAATGAACCCATCCGAAAAATTCAAATCTTCATTAAAATCATTAAAGAACTTTATTTAACTGCTGATGAAAAAGCTATTGATTATGTAGATCGTACGATTAAATCGGCAGAAAGAATGCAGACTTTAATTACCGATTTGCTGGCATATTCAAGATTGTCATCGCAGGTAAAACCAGAAACTACCGATTTAAATGTGGTACTTCAGGAAGTTCTTTCAGATTTCGATTATATGATCGAACGAAAAAACGCTACTATCAAAACCAGCGAACTTCCAACAATCGATAGTATTCCGAGTCAGTTGCGACAGGTTTTTCAGAATTTAATTGGAAATGCCCTTAAATTCTCTGGAAATACAGACCATCCGGTAATCGAAATTATTTCTGAAATAATTGCCGAAAAATCTTTTGAAAGCCCTGTTTCTCCCAATGGAAAATTTTGCAGGATTACAGTAAAAGATAACGGAATTGGTTTTGATGAAATTTACCTTGATCGTATCTTTATTATTTTTCAGAGTCTGAATGACCGACAAAAGTATGAAGGAACCGGAATTGGACTGGCAATTGCCAAAAAAATCATTGAAAAACACAACGGGTTAATTACAGCAAAAAGTCAGATAGGAGAGGGTGCAAGCTTTATTATCATCTTACCTTTAAAATACGAATAATTATAATTTAAAACATGAAGAACAACTTTAAACGAAATTTATTAATCAGTTCATTAGTTTCATTACTGGTATTAATGATCTCTTCTACAGCCTCTTTTTTCAGTATAAAGAGTTTGTTAAATAGTAATTTTTGGGTGAACCATACTCAGGAAGTTATTTACAATTTAAATGAAGGATCAGCTATTGTAACTGAAGCTCAAACTAGTATGCGCGGTTATTTAATTACTGGCGACGAGCAATTTGTTGAAAGATATAATGATGCTGAGACAAGATCTAATAATTATTTTGAAAAAGTACAGGAACTTACTATTGATAATCCAACGCAGCAAAAACAGTTACGGGAGTTAAAAGTGCTTAGAGATAGTTTTTTTAAGTATCTCAATAATCAAATTGTAAAAAAACGTTTGGGGAAAGATGCTGTTGTATTTGATCTTAATGCCGGTCGAGTAATGATGAACGATTTAAGAGCAAAAATTAAAAGCATTGAAAATATTGAACAAGGTTTGTTAAAGGAACGAGGTGAAAACTCAGAACGATACGGAACTTATAGTCTGGTTCTGATTGTTGTGGCATTTATTATTGCTTTTGTTATTTCAATTGTCTTTTTATTCCGAATTCTGAAAGATTATAGCGAACGTCTGTTTCTTCAGAATGAATTAGAAAAGAAAGACAAGGAAACGGCAGAAAGAATCGTTGCTATCAGTATGATTGCCAGTAATATTTCAAATGGAAATTATGATGTAAGAGTCGATGATACTCAGGCCGATGCATTGGGCAGTGTAGGAGAATCATTAAATAATATGGGAGTTTCTTTAAAAAGCTCTTTCGATTTACTATCGCAAAAAGAATGGATGCAAAGTGGAGTTGCGAATCTTAATAATGTAATGTTAGGTGATAAAACACTTCAAAAATTATCAAAAGATGTTATTGAGTTTTTATGTAATTATACCAACAGCAGCGCTGGAGTTTTGTATGTACTAGAAGGAGATGAGCTTCATTTTTCTGGCGGTTACAGTTATATTCCGGGTAAAAATCGCGAACATATTCAAAAAGGGGAAGGTTTGATCGGACAGTCAGTTATTTCAAAAGAATTATTAGAATTAAAAGTTTTATCTCCAGAAGATATTCAGATTAATTATGCTTTGGGACAAATAAAACCAACACATATTATAGCGTTTCCTTTGCTGGATACCAAGGTTGAAGGCGCAATCGAGTTAGCTAGTATTTATGGATTTTCGAATCTTCAAATAGAATTTTTAAAGACAATTGCGAACAACATCGGAATTGCCATTAAATCGACTCAAAACAGAAGAAGAGTGATGGAGTTGCTGGAAGAAACAAAATCACAATCAGAAGAATTACAAGCACAACATACAGAATTAGAAGCAATAAATGCAGAGCTTGAGGCGCAAACTGAAAAACTTCAGGCATCTGAAGAAGAATTACGCGTTCAACAAGAAGAATTGGAGCAAACCAATGAAGAATTGTCTGAAAGAAGTGTTTTATTGGAAGAAAAAAACAATGAAATTCAGAAGAAATCGGAAGCATTAGAATTGACGACTCGTTATAAATCGGAGTTCCTTGCCAATATGTCTCATGAATTGAGAACGCCGCTGAATTCAATTTTACTTTTGAGTCGATTGTTATCTGAAAATAATAATAAAAGCATGGTTCCTGAGGAAATTGAATTTGCTCAAGTGATTCAGAGTTCAGGAAATAGTTTGTTAGGTTTAATTGATGAAATTCTGGATTTATCTAAAATTGAAGCCGGAAAAATGGATCTTGAATTTTTAGATGTTTCGACCAAAGAAATTACAGATAATCTGTGGAATCTGTTTAGCCATGTAGCAAAAGAGAAAAACATTAAGTTTGAAATCATTGCCAAAGAAGCACCAATTGTCATTAAAACAGATAAAATGCGTTTGGAGCAGATTCTGAAAAACCTGATTTCAAATGCAATAAAATTCACTGATAAAGGATCGGTAAGTTTAGAAATCAAGATCAATACAGATGATGATAAAATTATTTGTTTTATCGTAAAAGATACCGGAATCGGAATCCCATTAGGGAAACAACCTTTAATTTTCGAGGCATTCCAACAAGCTGATGGCTCAACAAAACGTAAATACGGCGGAACTGGTTTAGGATTGTCAATCAGCCGTGAACTGGCCAAATTGCTAAGAGGAGAAATTATTTTGCATAGTAAAGAAAATGAAGGAAGTACGTTTACATTGTGTATTCCTGTTTTTGGATCCAGCATCAAAAAGGTAGAGATAGAAAAAGCACCACCATTAGAAATTGCAGCATCAGAAGAGGAAGCAGAAGAACAACCTAAAAACAAATATTTAAGTGCCGTAATCCCGGAAGAGATTGAAGACGACAGAAATTCAATTTTTGAAGGAGATAAAGTGATTTTGATCGTTGAAGACGATATTAATTTTGCAAAATCGCTTTTAAATTTCACCCGTAAAAAAGGTTATAAAGGAGTTGTTTCCGTTAGAGGAGATTATGCCTTAAACTTTGCTTTGGTCTATAAACCTGTTGGTGTTTTATTGGATATTGAACTTCCAATAAAAAGCGGCTGGGAAGTTTTGGAGGAATTGAAAAACAATTCTCAAACAAAACATGTTCCGGTACACATTATGTCTTCTCATAAACTCAAACAGGAAAGTTTATTAAAAGGAGCGGTAGATTTCTTAGATAAACCGGTGGCATTTGATAAAATTCCGGAAGTTTTTCTTAGAATAGAAAGTATTATTAACAGGGAATCACAGAAAGTACTTATTATAGAAGATAATCCACAACATGCAAAAGCGTTAGCTTATTTCTTAGAAACATATAATATCAATTCAGAAATAAAAAGTGAAGTTTCAGAAGGGTTACAAGCATTGAATAAAGAAGAAATAGACTGTGTTATTCTGGATATGGGAATTCCGGACAAACAAGCTTATGAAATTTTAGAAAGTGTAAAGAAGAATCCAGGTTTAGAAAATCTGCCTGTAATTGTCTTTACAGGAAAAAGTTTGTCTATTAAAGAAGAAGTTAAAATTAAGAAATATGCTGATTCAATCATTGTAAAAACCGCACATTCTTATCAAAGAATGCTGGATGAAGTTTCTCTTTTCCTTCATTTGGTTGAAGATAAAAAAGATCCAAAAGAAAAAAAGGAAAGTCATAAAAAGCTAAATTTACTTAATAATATCCTGTTTGAGAAAAAGGTATTAATTGTAGATGATGACGTTCGTAATATTTATTCGTTGACAAAAGCTTTAGAAGTTTTCAAAATGAATGTTATTACCGCTTTTGACGGAAAAGAAGCAATCAAAATTTTAGGAGAACATCCGGATACAGATATCGTTTTATTAGATATGATGATGCCAAATATGGATGGTTACGAAACAGCTGAAAAAATACGCAGCATGCCTAAATTCCTGAATTTACCGCTAATTGCCGTAACAGCAAAAGCTATGACAGGTGACAGGGAAAAATGTATCAAGGCCGGAGCATCAGATTATATAACAAAACCAGTAGATATCGATCAGTTGCTTTCTTTATTAAGAGTGTGGCTTTATGACAAAATATAATAATTAATTAATAAAGAAAAGTTACCACAGATTTCACAGATTCGTATAGATTAAAAATCGGTTAAATCTTTTAATCTGTGGCAAAAATAAATTAAAAAGCAGGTCAAAAATGAATAAAAAAAGACTCTTAATTGTTGATGATGATTCTCGAAACATTTTTGCTTTAACGCACACTTTACGTGCCAAATCATTCGATTGTTTGTCTTGTTTAAGTGCAGAGGAAGCTTTGAAATTATTAGAATCAGAAGAGCTTATTGATGCTGTTTTAATCGATATGATGATGCCTGAAATGGATGGTTATGAAGCTATTCCATTAATAAAAGCTATTCCGTCAAGAAAATCAACTTTCGTTATAGCGGTAACAGCTCAGGCAATGACGGGCGACAGAGAAAAATGTTTGGAAGCTGGTGCAGATGCCTATGTTTCGAAACCAGTTGATGTAGATAAATTGCTTCAGGTGCTGAAGGAAATATGAAATGAATTATGATTGAGGATATTGAATTAGAAACGCTTATAAATGATGTTTACGAATATTATGGTTTTGATTTTGGAAGTTATTCAAGAGCTTCACTGAAAAGACGTGTGAACAGAATTTTTCATTTAGATGGATTTACGCATTTTCATGAGTTTCTTTCCAGAGTTCGATATGATCCGGAATATTACAAAAGAATGGTAGACGAAATCACGGTAAATGTCACAGAAATGTTTCGTGATCCTGCTTTTTACACCGTTTTGCGAAAAGAAATTTTACCATTATTAGGAACCAAACCTTTCATCAGATTGTGGCATGCAGGCTGTTCTACAGGCGAAGAAGTATATTCGATGGCTATTATGCTTAAGGAAGCCGGTTTACTTCATAAATCGCTAATTTATGCAACTGATATTAATGCTTCAGTTTTAGAAACAGCAAAAAAAGGAATTTTCCCGCTACGAATGATGAAAGAATATTCAGAAAACTATCGTGATGCGGGTGGCCTGGAAGATTTTTCAAGTTATTATACTGCTAATTATGGCATTGCAAAATTCAATGAAGAACTCGCCGAAAAGATGGTTTTTTCTCAACATAATTTAGTGTCTGATACTTCTTTTAATGAATTTGACATAATCTTATGCCGCAATGTTTTAATTTATTTTGACAATGACCTTCAAAAAAGAGTCATTAATTTATTCGATGAAAGTTTGGCTGTTTTAGGTTTTCTTGCTTTAGGAACAAAAGAAACCATAAAATACTCTATTTCTCCAACAAAATATAAACAGTATGAAAAAGAAAAGATATGGAGAAAAGTGAAGTAATATCAGGCTGTAAAGTGGTAATAATTGGCGGATCTGCAGGAAGTTTGAATGCTTTAATGCAAATTTTACCCGAATTGCCCAAATTAAATGGTTTTGCAATCGTAATTGTAGTGCATCGAAAAAGTACAGATGATCAGACGTTGGAAGATTTAATTAGTTTAAAATCAAGTGTACCTTTAAAGCTTGTTGAAGATAAAACACCATTAACACCTGGTTTTGTTTATGTTGCGCCATCAAATTATCATTTGTTATTCGAGAAAAATGAGTTGCTTGCATTGGACACTTCTGAAAAAATAAATTTTAGCAGGCCAAGTATTGATGTTTCATTCGAATCTGCTGCAGAAATTTATGGAGAATCTTTAATGGGTATTTTATTATCCGGTTCAAATACTGATGGTACCCGTGGATTGCAGGCTATTCAGGCTCATGGAGGAACTATTGTAGTTCAGAGTCCACTGGCTGCCGAAATGCCTTTTATGCCCAATAATGCTATTTTATATACAGAACCTAATTTCATTTTACAAAATCATGAAATCTTAAGATTAATTGTTTCTATCAATAGCGCAAATAATTAATTTTTAGGTTTTGGAGCTTCTTCTTCAGGAAGAATTACCCGATTCAATTCGGCTTCTTTTTCAGCTTTTTTTCTGGCTGCTTTTCCGCGGCCAATTGGCAATCCTGCTGTTACATACAAAACTCTGTTGAATTGTTCCGGACCGTCTCCCTTCATAACAGGAACCAATCCGTAATAATATTGAACGGTCATATTCAACCCATTTCCAACATTCATATGATAACCCGCGCCAAGTGCAATACCTGCATCTATTACATGAATCTGATCTCGAATATTGTGTTTGTACACCACTTCATCACCATCATAATCTTTACGGAATTTGTCAAAAGCTTTAGCCAGTAATCCAAACTGTGGTCCTGTTTTTAGATAGATATTATTTTTGAATTGATATTTAATCAAAATGGGAACATTAAAATAACGGATCTCACGATCAACACGTCCTCCGGCAAATGTATTGTCAAGATTAACATCGCCTAAAGAATACACCGGCATACCATGGGCTCCCATTGGCGATTTTACAATTACGCCAGTATTAATCATCCAGGCTGGATTTTTTTTAGATCTTATGTCAAAATAAAAACCAAGATTAAAACCGACTTCTGTACCTGAGGTTTCCATATTGGAAATCGTCGAAAAATTGACGCCGCCATCCAAACCAAATTCTAAAAAAGGAGAATTCAGTTTGTCTCCAAAAAGTAAGGAAATTAAAACTTGTGATTGTGCCGATGTGATACAAAAGAAAGCGATAAGTAATAATAAACCTTTTTTCATAGAATTAATGAATTAAAGTCCAAAACGGTATTGTAAACTTGCCAGCACTTGTGTACGAGAACCTAAAAAGCCGCATTCTGCACGAAACATTAAATGTTTATTATATTGATATTGTGATCCAATAATAAAATTCCACATATCTTTTGGTCTTTTTTGAAGCGAATACTGAACAGATGAATCCGAAGCTGTACTCAAAGCTCCATCTAATGTGCTTAAAAATGTTCCGGCTCTTTCAAGCGCACGATTTGCGGTATTATGTTTGGCAACATTCACAGGATTTTTTTGCTCAGCCGGCGTCAGACCATCCCACCAGTTATCTACTTTTGTTTGATTTTCAGAAACTTTTGCAAGACCGTTGTCTACTTTTACCTGCGCATCAGATAAATCTATAAAATCAGACAGAGGCAAATCTCCGTTAGTATCGCCGGAAATATGAACTCTAAAGCCTCCAACCCAAACCGCAATATTTTGCTCCGGTTTGTTGAATTTAAAAGTTTTACCTAATCTGGGACCAAAAACATACGAAAAAGCAGGTTTATCAAGAGAACTAATATCTGTCCACGCCATATTCATATCCAGTGCAAACCATCCGCCTCCAATACCAATTGTCGGTGTCATACCAATACCAAATGTAGTAGCATTAAAATTAGCTCTTGTACTGAAATTTGCTATTTGAGACCAGTTATTATCTGCATCCGGAACATAAATTCCGGCATTAATTTTTGTTGAGGTATTGGCCTTGCCAAAAATCCCATATACATTTAAAAAGGGAAGAAGCCAGACATCTGGACGAACGGTCAATGCTGATGCTTCAACAGTTGATTTGTCAAAACGAACGATTTCATCTAAGTTATATTGGGGACCATGATTGAAACCAATATTTAAATCATTTATAACAATTTCAGATTCTTGCCAAAACCAGTTTACAGATACTCCCGCAGAATAGGGTAATTTATATCCTTTTTGGGCAACTTTCTCGCCCCAGATTGGCAGAGCATAAGGATATTTTTCAACTTTAAGACTGTCTTTTAATTCTTCATTTTTCTTTCCGACAATTTTATCAGTATAAACCTGAGCAGAAATTTGCATGCTAAAGAATAATAAGGAGGCTGATATTAGTGTATTACATTTCATTGATTGTAGTGTTATAAAATTAATTAATAGAACTGCGAAAAATAAATAGGTAACTAATGTATTCTTAAGGGAAATGTATGCTTATAGTCTGTACTGTAATCGAATAGGATTTTGTGTTTTAAAATTAGAATTGGGAAGTGTGTGTTAATTATTGTTAAAGTTAAATAAATTTTCTTACTATTTGCAATCTTTTTTAAGAAAGTACAATTCAAATAAAAAATATATTTTTCGCATTTATCAAAAAAGAGATGATGTTTACTAACATCATTTTCAATATTTTAAATTTTTTGTAACAGAATAAATATTATTTTTACCATCATGAAATGGATCGCAATACTATTATCAATTTATTTGATGGCACTTTCAAATATGCCCTGTGCAGATATGGAAGTGGATAGCGCCGTTCATAAAACTGCTCAATTTTCTTCAGAAACCAATCATTCGCACGATAAAGACAATGATTTATGTTCTCCATTTTGTGCTTGTAATTGCTGTGGAGCTCAGGTTTTGAGTTACCAGCTTTCTGAAAATATTGAATTTCCTGTAGCTTTTACCATTATTTCAAAAGCTTTACCAAATTATAATTCTGTTTTTGCTTCTAATTTCTACGGAAGTATTTGGCAACCTCCTCAAATAGCATAATGATAGCCTAAATAACAGGCTTAGAGAGTTGTGGATTTCCACAAAATGAACAGACAAATCTTGTCTGATTTCTCACGTCATTATATATTCAAATGTTAGATAAAATTATTCAGTTCAGTATAAGAAATAAGTTCTTTATACTGCTATTTACCCTTGTATTAATCGCCTGGGGAAGTTATTCACTTAAAAACTTACCGTTAGATGCTTTACCTGATGTCACTAACAATCAGGTGCAAATCATTACAACGGCACCCACTTTGGCCAGTCAGGAAGTCGAACAATTAATTACGTATCCGTTAGAGCAGGCTGTAAAAACAGTTCCGGATGTTATTGAACTCCGTAGTATTTCCCGTTTCGGATTATCAGTCGTAACCGTTGTTTTTGAAGACGATGTCGATATTTATTGGGCGAGAGAACAAATATTTCAGCGTTTAAAACAAGCCGAAGAAAATATTCCTGCATATGCCGGTTCACCAGAGTTAGCCCCAATTACAACTGGTTTAGGCGAGATTTATCAATATGATGTTTATGCCAAAAAGGGCTATGAAAATCAATACGATGCCATAAAATTAAGAACAATTCAGGATTGGATTATTATTCCACAGTTACAAGGAATTAAAGGAGTTGCCGACATTAGTACCTGGGGAGGAAAATTAAAACAATACGAAATTGCCGTAAATCCAAATACATTAAATAGTCTTGGAGTTACGATTACCGAGATTTTTGATGCTTTAGAAAAGAACAATCAAAATACCGGAGGTGCTTATATTGAAAAAGATCAATATGCGTTTTTTATCCGTGGTGTTGGAATGGCAAAAGGCGTAAAAGATCTTGGAAATGTGGTAGTCAAAAACCGAAACGGTTCGCCCGTTTTAGTCCGTGACGTTGCCGAAGTTCGCGAAGGAATCGCTTTGCGTTACGGCGCTTCAACCAAAGATGGAAAAGGGGAAATCGTTTCCGGGTTGGTTTTGATGTTAAAAGGAGAAAATTCCAGTGCTGTAGTCAACCGAATTCATGAAAGAATGATTCAGATTAATAAAAGTTTGCCGGAAGGTGTTGTGGCCGAAGCTTTTATTGATAGAGGGAAATTGGTTGACAATGCCATCGGAACGGTTACAAAAAACCTTTTAGAAGGAGCTTTAATTGTCATTTTTGTCCTGATATTATTTCTTGGGAATTTACGCGCCGGATTAATTGTCGCTTCGGTTATTCCGTTGGCCATGCTTTTTGCCGTGATTTTGATGAATGCCTTTGGTGTAAGCGGAAACTTAATGAGTCTGGGTGCGATCGACTTCGGAATTATTGTCGACGGAGCCGTTATTATTGTGGAAGCCACGATGCATCATCTGCAAAAAATCAAAAATAAAACTGCGCTTTCACAGGAAGAAATGGACATTGAAGTCTATAATTCTGCTTCGAAAATCAGAAATAGTGCAGCCTTTGGAGAAATCATAATTTTAATTGTTTACCTCCCAATTCTGGCTTTAATCGGGACAGAAGGAAAAATGTTCAAACCAATGGCAATGACAGTTGGTTTTGCGATTGCAGGAGCATTTATACTTTCGCTAACCTACGTACCAATGATGAGTGCTATGTTTTTGTCTAAAAAAACAGAACATAAAAAAAACTTCAGCGACCGAATGATGCTGTGGCTCGAATCTGTTTATACACCCTTCTTAAATAAAGCGTTGCAGTTTAAAAAAATAGTTTTAGGAATTTCTCTCGGACTTTTTGCTTTAGCTTTTATCATTTTTCAAAATATGGGAGGCGAATTTATTCCCACAATTGAAGAAGGCGATTTGGCTATAAACGCTAGTATTATGACAGGAAGTTCGCTTACGCAGATGGTAGAAACGACTACGAAATATGAGAAATTATTAAAAGAGAAATTTCCGGAAATCAAAACGATTGTAACCAAAATTGGAAGCGGAGAAATTCCAACTGATCCCATGCCAATTGAAAGCGGCGATTTGATTATTGTTTTGAAAGACAAAAAAGAATGGAAAGGTAAATATCATAATTGGGAAGATTTGGCCAATGCCATGAAAGAAGAAATGGAAATTATTCCGGGAGCCAACATTGAGATTTCTCAGCCTATTCAGATGCGTTTTAACGAACTAATGACGGGAAGCAGAAGTGATATTGCCATCAAAATCTTTGGAGATGATTTAGAGATTCTGGACGCCAAAGCGGCCGAGCTAATTTCAAAAATTAAAAATATTGAAGGGATAGGCGATTTAAAAGCTGATAAAGTAACCGGTTTGCCGCAAATTACAATTAAATACGATTACAATAAAATCGCTTTATACGGATTGAATATTTCCGATATCAACCAAATTATCCGTTCCTCTTTTGCCGGAGAAAGTGCCGGAAAAATCTATGAAGAGAGCAAAAGGTTTGATGTTGTTGTCCGAATGAATCAGGACAATCGTGGTGATATTACCGATGTCAGCAATTTGTTTATTCCGCTTCCAAACGGTCAGCAGGTTCCGCTTTCACAGGTTGCTGCCGTCGATTACGAGCAAGGCCCAGTTCAGGTAACCCGGGAAGATGGAAAACGCCGAATCTCTGTCGGATTAAATGTCCGCGGACGCGATATTAAAAGTGTAGTAGAAGAAATTCAGCAAAAGCTAGATCAGGATTTTAAACTTCCAGTGGGATATTATGTCACCTATGGCGGACAGTTTGAGAATTTAATCGAAGCAACAAAACGACTTTCTGTTGCGCTTCCCATTGCTTTGGGATTGATATTGATATTGCTGTATTTGACATTCGACAGTATCAAACAAGCGGGTTTAATTTTTACCGCAATTCCGTTATCGGCAATTGGTGGTGTTTTTGCGCTTTTATTGCGTGGCATGCCTTTTAGTATTTCGGCCGGAATTGGATTTATTGCTTTGTTCGGAATTGCTGTTCTTAACGGAATTGTTCTGATTTCGTATTTCAATCAATTAAAAGCAGAAGGAATTCAAGATCCATTGCAAAGAGTTTTAATCGGAACCAAAACCAGATTGCGTCCGGTTTTAATGACCGCCGCCGTGGCTTCTTTAGGATTTTTGCCAATGGCATTATCAACAAGCGGCGGGGCAGAAGTACAAAAACCTTTGGCAACTGTTGTTATTGGCGGTTTGGTTTCAGCAACATTATTGACCTTAATCGTTTTACCGATTTTGTATTTATTATTGGAGCGTGGACTTAACCGCAAAAAAAGTTTTACCACAGAGAACACTAAGATTTTCACAGAGAATACTGAGAAAAATAAAAATTAAGATAATGAAAGAAACAATATATAATTTTAGCTCAAAAACCTTCGTGAACTCTGTGAAATCTCCTTTGCGTTCTCTGTGGTTAATTGCACTTCTATTGACAAGTACAATATCATCGGCGCAAGCCAAAATATCTTTAGAAAAAGCCATAGAACTCGCCAAATCTAACAACATCGACTTAAAAATAGCCGATAAAGAAATCGAAAAACAAACTGTCTTAAAAAAGACCGCTTTTCAGGCAGATCCGCTTCAGGTGCAATATCAGGGCGGACAATTCAACAGTGTCGATTTTGACCATAATGTTTCTGTACAGCAATATTTTCCAATCGGAAATATTACAAAAGCCAATCGACAACTGCAGGAAGAATTGGTAAAACTAGCTGAAAAACGTAAAGCTTTATCGTCTTATGAAATTGAAAAAGCGGTTACATTGGCGTATTATCAATATTTGTACGGCGTTTCCATTCAGAAATTAAACTCGGAATTAAATGATATTTACACCAAGTTTCTAAAGAATGCCGAATTGCGTTTTAAAACCGGAGAAAGCGGAAACATTGAAGTTATCAGTGCTAAAGCGAAAGTAAAAGAGATTGAAACGCAGAAAGCGCAATTAGAATACGATCTGGCGATTTACCAAAAGCAGTTACAGTTTTTTGTTCAGACAGATGAAAATATTATTCCCGACGAAAAAACAGCCTTGCAATATTCTATTATAAAAGAAGAAGAAGGAAATTCAAAAGCAGAAGATTTGTTAACGGATTATTATCAGCAACAAATTTCGGTTTATCAGAAGGAAACCAATACTTACAAAGCCTTCCGAACACCTAAATTAGGTTTAGGTTATTTTGCTCAAACGATCAACACCGAATCGTTATTTCAGGGTTTTACGGCCGGTTTACAGATTCCGTTATTTGGAGGCGTAAATTCGGCGAAAGCCAAAGCTTCTGAAATCAGTATTTCGCAATCGCAATTGGCATTGGATAAAAGCAAATTAACCTTAAACCTTCAACAGCAGGAATTGCAAAACAACTTTGCAAAACAACAAAAAGCACTCGATTACTATCAGAATGAAGGTTTGCAATATGCAGATCAAATTATCAGTACCGCACAAAAAAGTTATGCCAATGGCGACATGAGTTATTGGTCGTATATCAGTTTTTTAAATCAGGCCATTGATATTAAAAAACAATATGCAGAAGCGACGCATAATTACAATCAAAGTGCCATCGAACTTCAATTTCCATCCATCAAAAACAATTAAAATGAAGATAAATTTAACCGCAAAGACAACAAGGATTTTTTCGCAAAGTTCGCAAAGGATAGCTGCTTATTGCCTATTGCTTATAGCCTATAGCATATTACTAAGCTGTAACGAGAAAAAAACAGAAGAAACACACGAAGAAGAAAAATCGCAGACAGAAGTTGCTCTAACCGCTTCTCAATATAAAACCATTGGCATTGAAACGGGTTTTGTAGAAAACAGAAACCTTAATAAAGTCATTAAAGCCAATGGATACACAACCGTTCCGCCTCAAAATTCTGCAGAAGTTTCGACTTTAATAGGCGGAACCGTAAAAGATATTTTTGTTTTGGAAGGCACTTTTGTCAATAAAGGAAAAGTCCTGGCTACGATTCAAAATCTGGAAGTGATTGAAATGCAGGAAGAATATCATTCGGCTACAGCCAATATCGAATATTTACAATTAGAATACAATCGTCAGAAAACATTAAGTGACGAAAATGTAAATCCGAGGAAAACATTTCAGGAAGTGAAAGCAAAATTAGCGGCAGAAAGAGCTCGCGCACAGGCAGCAAAAAACAAATTAGAAGCCTTGCATGTTAGTACAAAAGGCAGTAGTTCGCTAGTGCCCATTGTAGCACCAATAAACGGGTATGTAGGCAAAATAAGCATTGCAAAAGGTGCTTATGCCCAAATGGGAATTTCTTTGTTTGAAGTAGTTGATAACAGCCAAATGCATTTGGATTTAAATGTTTACGAGAAAGATTTGGGATCTATTTCGGTAGGGCAGGTAATTGATTTTGTTTTAACCAATCAATCCAATAAATCAATCAAAGGAAAGATATTCGGAATTAATAAATCTTTTTCAAATGAAAGCAAAACCGTTGCTGTTCACGCCAAAATTGAATCAGCTGATGCTAAAGGATTGATTCCCGGAATGTATGTTTCGGCCAATATCAATATCACAAATGCCACTGTTCCGGCTCTGCCAAAAGACGCTGTGGTTCGAAATGCAGATAAGTATTTTGTTTTTGTTGAAGAAGAAGAACATCAAAAGAAATCCGAAAACAAAGAAAATCACGAGAAAGAAATTCATTTTAAAGCCATAGAAGTAATTCCGGGAACAACCGATTTAGGATTTACGGAAGTGAAGTTTGTAGATGAAATTGCACCAAACGCTAAGATTGTTACGGAAGGAGCATTTTATTTGCTTTCGGCGATGAAAGGCGACGGGGAACATGAGCATTGATTTTTTTTGAGCTTCTAAAATTCTGAGGCTCTAAGGGACTGAGTTTTTTTTGGTGGTTTAATAATAATAATAATAATAATAATAATAATAATAATAATAATAATAATAATAATAATAATAATAATAATAATAATAATA
>NZ_JBXARK010000001.1:742055-870968 GCF_058808175.1 Flavobacterium sp. GW821-FHT11G01
TAATAATAATAATAATAATAATAATAATAATAATAATAATAATAATAATAATAATAATAATAATAATAATAATAATAATACTGCGATCTTGATACCTTCCGGAATTGTAAAGTTTCTTTTAAATTGCCTCCAGCTTTAGCTGGAGATAATAAAAGAAATGGAAATAGGCTTTAGCCAAAAAAATGCGAGAGTTTTGGCTAAAGCCCTTCAACTTAAACTTATATAACCTCCAGCTAAAGCTGGAGGCAATTCAAAAAAAATTTGTGTCATAGTGCCTTTGTGGCAATAAACTTTACTACAAAATGATTAAATTTAGAAGATAATTTTAAACAAAGTTTCAGGAACTTAAAATCCGAAACTTTAAACCTGAAACTCTAAAATGATACATCAAGATAAAGAATTAAAAAGTATAAAAAATAAACCTAAAACTTCCTGTTGCTGTTCGCATGATGAGCCTGTACATTCCGAACATGATGGACATGACCACGACGGACACGACCATGAACATAATGCTGACGGCAGTTTGTTTCAAATGTTTCTTCCTGCGATAATTTCTTTTATTTTATTGCTTATCGGAATTGGGTTTGATAATTATTTTCCGCAAAGTTGGTTTTCCGGTTATGTTAGAATTGGCTGGTATATTGTAGCTTATTTGCCTGTTGGACTTCCGGTTTTGAAAGAAGCTTATGAAAGTATTACCAAAGGCGATGTATTTTCAGAATTTTTATTGATGTGTATTGCCACAATTGGTGCTTTTGCTATTGGAGAATATCCTGAAGGAGTTGCCGTAATGTTGTTTTATACTATTGGAGAAAATTTTCAGGGTTTAGCGGTAAGCAGAGCAAAATCAAATATTAAAAGTTTATTGGATCAGCGCCCGGATGAAGTCACCATTTTAGACGACAATCAGGCTATAAAAGTAAAAGCATTTGATGTTAAAATTGGATCTGTTATTCAGCTTAAGGCGGGAGAAAAATTAGGTTTAGATGGAGAGTTATTGTCGGATAACGCTTCTTTTAATACGGCAGCTCTTACCGGCGAAAGCAAACCAGCAACGAAAGTAAAAGGCGAAACCGTTTTGGCTGGAATGATCAACGGAAATACCATTGCACAGGTAAAAGTTACCACAGATTATAAAGACAGTAAATTGTCCAGAATTCTTGAAATGGTTCAGAATGCTACGGCCAAAAAAGCGCCGGCCGAATTGTTTATTCGAAAATTTGCTAAAATCTATACGCCAATTGTAGTGTATCTTGCGATTGCGATTTGCTTGTTGCCAATGCTTTTTGTCGATAATTACGTTTTTAGTGATTGGCTTTACAGAGCTTTGGTTTTCCTGGTAATTTCGTGTCCATGCGCTTTGGTAATTAGTATTCCGCTAGGTTATTTTGGTGGAATTGGCGCTGCAAGCAAAAATGGAATTCTCTTTAAAGGAAGTAATTTTCTAGACAGTATTTCGACAATCCAAAATGTGGTGATGGATAAAACCGGAACTATGACAGAGGGTGTTTTTAAAGTGCAGGAAGTTATAATTTTAGATGATTTTGATAGAGAAGAAATCCTGAAACTGGTCAATGCTTTAGAAAGTAAGAGTACACATCCTGTGGCGACGGCAATTCATAATCATGTTGGTCAAATCGATTCCTCCGTTGAATTGAAAAACGTAGAAGAAATTTCCGGTCACGGATTAAAAGCGGAGATTAACGGAAAAGAACTTCACGTTGGGAATTTCAAATTGATGGATAAGTTTGGGATTAATTATGATTTGGATCCCAATTCAGTGGTTTATACCACGATTGCAATTGCATATGACAAAAAGTTTGCAGGCTATTTAACTATTGCCGATGAAATTAAGGAAGATGCTCAGGAAACCGTTAAAAAACTAAAAGCATTAGGCGTTAAAGTCACAATGCTGAGCGGTGATAAAACCAATGTTGTACAATTCGTAGCGGATAAACTCGGAATTGCGAATGCTTTTGGAGATTTATTACCAGAAGATAAAGTCAATAAATTAAACGAAATTAAAGCCAAAAATGAAACCGTAGCTTTTGTTGGCGACGGTGTAAATGATGCGCCGGTTATTGCTTTAAGTACAGTGGGAATTGCAATGGGCGGTTTAGGAAGCGACGCCACAATTGAAACGGCTGATATTGTTATTCAGGATGATAAGCCAAGTAAAATTCCGATGGCAATTAACATCGGGAAACAAACTAAAAAGATTGTCTGGCAAAATATTACATTGGCTTTTGTCGTAAAAGCTTTTGTGCTGATTTTAGGCGCCGGCGGACTAGCCACAATGTGGGAAGCGGTTTTTGCTGATGTTGGCGTGGCGTTATTGGCGATATTAAATGCAGTTAGAATTCAGAAGATGAGGTTTTAAATAATCGTCGCAAATTTTGGCGCATTATTATTTTTTATGTCATAAAAGGATAAAGCTGGTTTCATTTTATAAGATGGAACATTAGATATGTAAAATTAAATCATTGTTTCTGATTGAAGCACTAGTTTTGTTTTTTACATAAAATCCAAATTTATGACGAAAGCTTTCATCTTTTTTGTGTCACTGTTTTTATGCAATTCCTTGGCGTGGACACAGACAAAACCTATTGACAGTATCACAGTAAAACCAAATACGAAGAATATTGATTTTAACGTGATGCCTTATGTCAGCTACAACCGAACGCTGGATTTTATGTTTGGAGCGATTCCAATGATGATGTATAAGCTGAATAAAGCTGATACTATTTCTCCCAAATCATTATCCGGAATATCCGCAATCTACACTACCAATAAATCTTATTTTATTTCTTCATTCAATAAATGGTATTTTGATGAAGACAGATGGCGAATACAAGCTTTTTTAATGACAGGTAATAAAAATGCCCAATTTTATGTAGACGATCTTAACGTATCAGATTTTTATGATTACGGAACCAAAATGACTATAGTAAACTTTAGTGTGCAACGAAAAATAATAAAAGGTTTGTATGCTGGTTTAGGGTATTCTTATTCCCATTATGATACAAATTATCAGGACGATATTCAGCCATCATCTGTTATGCATACAAATGGTTTACAATTAGTAACATTGTATGATACCCGGGATGCTGTTTATTATCCAACAAAAGGGGATAAAATACGATTGCGATGGCTTACATATCCAACATGGTTTGGAAATGATGTCAGTGCAAACAAAATTTTCTCAGAATGCAATAAATATTTCCCAATGCGAAATGGAACCGATGTATTAGCTGCTCGTTTTGCAGGCAAATTTGGGTTAGGAAATATTGCCTTTGAACAGCAGGTCACGATTGGTGGCGAAGATATAAGAGGATATTCTGAAGGGAAATATCGCGGTGATGGACTTATAGATTTACAGGGAGAATACAGATACAACTTTGGTAAAAAAATGGGAGTTGTTGGTTTTGCAGGTATAGCCACAATTTACGGGTCTGACACCGAAAGCTTTAACTGGAAAATATATCCGGGAGCGGGCGTAGGTTATCGGTATAGAGCTTTTAAAAACGAAAAATTTAATGTTGGACTTGACGGAGCTGTCGGAAAAGGCGACTGGGGAATTTATTTCAGAATTGGAGAAGCTTTTTAAATAGCAAAGCTTCTCTGTAATACTATTTTTGTTTTTATTAATACAAAGCCGGTTTTCTGATATTTCTCCCCACTTTATTATTCAGGTCATCACCCAAATCTTCACGAGCTGTGTCTGCTATTTTTTGAATTTGTGCGACAATTTCAGGATATAATGCCTGAACATCGCGAACTTCTCCCGGATCATGGGCTAAATCGTAAAGTGCCATTGGAAATTCTGCGGAAGCGCCTTTACCACGCAAACCTCCTATACCTTGAAGTTCTTTATTGTAAGTTGTGCCTTTATGCGGGAAAACTAATTTCCAATGCTTGTATCGAATGGCTTCCAGATTATTGCTTCCAACTCCAAAATAATAATAAAAAGTATCTCTCGGTCCTTTTTCATTTTTTCCAGTAAGAAGTGGCAGAAAATTCAATCCGTCAATTTGATTTTTGGGTAATGAAGCTCCGGTAATGGCAGCAATTGTTGGTAATAAATCCATATTGGTCATCAGGGAACTGTTCACCATTCCGGCCTTAATTTTTCCTGGCCAGCGAATTAGAAACGGAACTCTGGTGCCACCTTCCCAGGTAGTTGATTTTCCTTCTCTGAAACCTCCCGAAGAACCGGCATTATCTCCAAAAACCAACCAGGGACCATTATCACTTGTAATAATTAAAACGGTATTTTTTGAAATTCCTTCCGTATCTAAAGTTTTCATTATTTCGCCAATAGACCAATCCAATTCCATAATTACATCACCAAAAAGGCCTAAATCGCTTTTGCCTTTAAATTTGTCTGAAACGGCCAAAGGCGCATGGGGCAATGGATGCGTGAGATATAAAAAGAAAGGATCTTTTTTGTTTTTCTTAATAAAACCAATTGCTTTTTCAGTAAAAAGTGTCGTTAAGTTAGAAGCTTCTTTGATGTTTTTAATAGTATCAATAACAGTTGTATTGCTAATTAAAGGAAGCGGAGGGAAGCTAGATCGCAAATCTTTAGGATCTGTAACTAAGGAATAACCATCATAATCAATGGGCCAGACATCATGCGAATATGGAATTCCTAAAAACTCGTCAAAACCATAATTTGTAGGCCAGTATGGTAATACATTACCTAAATGCCATTTTCCATAATTAGCTGTTTTATAACCTGCTTTTTTCAAAAGAGACGCTATGGTTTCTTCATTCGGATTAAGCGCGTGTTTCATTCCTGGAAGAAGCACGCCTGACATTCCAATTCGGTTTGGATAACATCCTGTTAATAATGCCGCTCTGGATGCCGTACAAATGGCTTGTCCGGCATTAAAATTCGTAAATCGCATACCTTCCTGCGCAATCTGATTAAAATGTGGCGTTGCAACACCTGTCATTCCGTACGGTTCCGTATCACCATAACCCATATCATCCATATTGATAATAACGATATTGGGTTTTGAGTTTGTAGTCTTGTTTTGTGCAAAAGTTGTTGAGCCAATCATTAAGAGAAATGATAGAAAGAACGTACTTATTTTCATAGTTTTTAGTTTTGAAATATCGAATAAATTGAAACAGATAATCAAAATCCCTGATAGGAATTTACATAACTATTCTGATTCAAAATTAAAGATTACTATACAACAACTGCAGTGTATGAAAATCAGACGATCCATCAAAATATTTATGCAAGGCTTCCTGAAAAATCGGTTCTGTATTTTGAATACTGGCAAATAAAGTCAGGCAGGATTGTAATTTTTCATCATCAGGATTTCCGAATATTTCTGTTGCTGTTTTTTCCTCTGTTTTGATTAATTCCTCTGTAATTTGAATCAAATGTTTCCCTAAAATTGGATGTTCCAGAAAAGCTATGGCTTCGTCTGCATTTTTAATTTCGTAGAATTTTGAAGTATCACATGATCCTAATCCTTTTATCTGAGGAAAAATAAACCACATCCACGGAGATTCTTTTTTGCCTTTTTTAATTTCAGAAAGAGCTGAAAGATATAATTTATTCTGCGCGTCTAAAAAACGCATTAATCCATTGTTGTTGTAAGCCATTATGTACTGATTTTGTTTGGGACAATCAGATCATAAAACTACTTAAAATTTGTTTAGTTGTCTATTTCCGTATGTTTTTTTATTGGTATTTTTTTAGAAATAGAGAATAGAAAAAAATGAAGGCTTTCTTTAGAATAAAATGCATGAAAAAATCCCAATTTTTGAGAATTTCAATTGACGTTTTTTATTTTGGTGGCTTATTTCTTAAGAATTATTGCTTTGCTATATTCATAATTCATTCTTGCGATAGAAAGAACTGAAATACTCTGCGGACATTCTATTTCACAAGCTCTCGTATCAGAACAATTTCCAAAACCTTCAGCATCCATTTGCTGAACCATTGTTAAAACCCTTTTTGAAGCTTCAATTTTTCCCTGAGGAAGCAAAGCCAAATGTGTAATTTTAGCTCCGACAAATAAAGCAGCGCTTGCATTTTTGCAGGTCGCAACACACGCTCCACAACCAATACAGGCAGCAGCGTCAAAAGATGCTTCTGCAGTTTCGTAAGATATCGGAATGCTGTTAGCTTCTGGTGCCTGGCCCGTTGAAGCTCCTATAAATCCACCAGCCGTAATAATTTTGTCAAAAGCACTTCTGTCGATTTTTAAATCTCTTAAAACAGGAAAAGCTTTGGCACGAAAAGGCTCAATATATATCGTATCACCGTCTTTAAAACTTCTCATATGAAGCTGGCAGGTTGTGGTATTTTTAAGTGGTCCGTGTGCTCTTCCGTCAATCATAACACCGCATTGTCCGCAAATTCCTTCTCTGCAATCATGATCAAATTCAATGACACGTTCTTTTTTATGAATCAGCGATTCGTTCAAAAGATCAAGCATTTCAAGGAAAGACATATGTTCTGAAACGTTGTCTATTTCATAATCTACCATTTCTCCTTTGGAAGAAGTATCAAATTGACGCCATATTTTTAGATATAGTTTCATGATTTTTATAGTTTATAGTTGGTGGTTGATGGTTGATAGTTAATGCGTTTATAATTTAAGTTTTAAATCATTGGCTTAAGTTTCATTTCACAACTCACAACCCAAGATTGACAACTCACAATTCACAATTCATAATTCATAACTTATTTATAGCTTCGAACGGCAAGTTCTACTGATTCAAATACAAGAGGTTCTTTATGTAGTTCCGGAGGTTGTTCCTTTCCTTTCCATTCCCAGGCAGAGACATAACAGAAATCGGCATCATTTCTAACGGCTTCTCCATCAGCTGTTTGATATTCCTCTCTAAAATGTGCGCCGCAGGATTCTTCACGTTGCAGGGCATCATGACACATTAACTCGGCTAATTCAATATAATCGGCAATTCGTCCGGCTTTTTCTAATTCGCTGTTGAGTTTGTCATCACCGGTAATTAATAAGTCTTTTTCAAAAGAAGCTTTCAATATTTTAATTTCTTCAAGTGCTTCTTCGAGTTTTTCCTTACTTCTCGAAAGACCACATTTTTCATATAATAATCGACCAATTTTTTTATGAAAATAATCGGTTGAAAGTGTTCCTTTGCTGCTTAAAAACCGATTTAATTGTGATTGTACTGTTTTTTCAGCTTCATCAAAAGCAGGATGAGAAGTATCAATTTTTGGAACGTTTAATTCTCCCGATAAATAATTGGGAATGGTGTATGGTGCAATAAAATAGCCGTCAACACAAGCCTGAAGTAAGGAGTTTGCTCCAAGACGATTTGCTCCGTGATCAGCAAAATTGGCTTCTCCTAAAGCAAATAATCCGGGAATCGTAGTCATCAATTCATAATCTACCCAAAGTCCGCCCATCGTAAAATGTGCAGATGGTGAAATAAGCATTGGTTCTTTGTAAGCATTAATTCCGGTAATTTTTTCATACATCGCAAAAAGATTGCTGTATTTGGCTTCAATTTTATCTTTCCCCTGCGCTTTAATAGCATCTGAAAAATCAAGATAAATAGCATTTTTCATTGGTCCAACACCATGTCCGGCATCAATTCTTTCTTTGGCAGCTCTGGAAGAAATATCTCTGGGAGCTAAATTTCCAAAAGATGGATATTTGCGTTCCAGGTAATAATCACGTTCTCCTTCCGGAATCGTATTGGGATTTCGATCGTCTGCTGCTGTTTTTGGAACCCAGATTCGGCCGTCATTTCGAAGTGATTCTGACATTAAAGTCAATTTAGACTGATTTTCTCCATGTTGAGGAAGTGAAGTAGGGTGGAATTGAATCCAGCTCACACCAGCCATAAAAGCACCTTTTTTATGCGCGCGCCATATTGCCGAACTGTTGCAGCCCATCGCCAATGTAGAAAGATAATATACTTTTCCGTAACCTCCGGAAGCCAAAACAACCGCATCTGCAGCATGGCGTTCAATGGCACCGGTTTCCAGATTTCTCGCAATTATTCCTTTTGCTTTTCCGTCAATTACGACTAATTCAAGCATCTCGTGACGCGTATTCAAATCTACTTTTCCCAGTGAAACCTGACGTAATAATGCCTGATAAGCGCCAAGTAAAAGCTGTTGACCCGTTTGTCCGCGGGCATAAAATGTTCTCGAAACCTGAACACCTCCAAAAGATCTGTTATTCAGATATCCGGCATATTCTCTGGCAAAGGGAACGCCTTGCGCGACGGCATGATCGATAAGATGTGCAGAACATTCTGCCAAACGGTAAACATTAGCTTCTCGGGATCTAAAATCGCCACCTTTTATGGTGTCATAAAACATTCGGAACGTACTGTCTCCGTCATTTTTGTAGTTTTTAGCGGCATTAACGCCACCTTGTGCAGCTACAGAATGTGCTCTTCTGGCAGAATCCTGAAAACAAAATGATTTGATATTGTAACCTTGTTCAGCCAGAGAAGCAGCACAGGAAGCTCCGGCAAGCCCTGTTCCAACTACTATAATATTTAGTTTTTTTCGATTTGCCGGATTTACAAGTTTTGCTTTTGCCTTGTAATTGTTCCATTTTTCTGCTAGTGGACCTTCAGGTATTTTTGAGTCAATCATTTTTATTGGATTTAAAATGAATTCATACAAAAGTTCTAAAAACTATTTCAGTTTTTTTGGGTACACTAATTTACTATAAAATATTGATTTTAAGAGTTATAAAGTAATTATTGTTTGCTGATTGGTATTGATTTGCTAGTTTCATTTGTTTTTATAAAATAAATACCACTGGCATGTTCAGAGATGGAAATCAAATTCCCGGAACCTTGTTTTATTTTTATTCCTAAAGGAGAAAACACAGTCCATTCCAGCTCTTTTGATAAATGAAATATTCCTGTTGACGGATTTGGAAATACGCTGATTTTGTTTAATTCTTCATTCGGAATTTCAACTCCAAGATGGCAGTCGTGAACCATATACGAAATATCTTTGGTATTACTTCCATTTGCATTAGTAACGGTCAGGGAAACTTCTTTTGTTCCTTCTGTAGAAAAAACTACCGAATGCGGGCCAATTCCGGTAGCTGTTGCAGGTTGTGCACCATCTCCAAAATTCCACAGATAACTATCTACTGTTCCTACTGAAACTGACGTAAAAGTAACAGCAGTGTTGATACATCCCATTTGAGGATTAACTTCAAAATCTGCGATTGGTGCTGCAGTATTTCCTGTCAATACAAATTCCATTTTATTTATATTGATGTCATTTTCTTCAAAATATAATGTAATCACATGTACTCCTTGCGTTAATGCTACAGCAGGTATAGCAACAGTCTGCCATGCCTGAAATCCGCCTGTATTTGGAATATTAACAGTTCCGGTTGCATTTACACCATCTACCTCAAGATGTAATTTTCTAGTATTATAAGGTGATGAAATTCTTAAATTAATAGTATAATTTCCGGTCGTATTTACTTTAGCAGTATATTTTAGCCATTCGTCTTTGGCCACATAAGCCAAATTGAAACCACCTTCATTGCAGGCTTCGGTTCCTACGCCGTCACCAGCTCTGTAAGCTGTATCTCCACCACCATTTTTATCCAGAAAAGCACTTGGACCTACATCGTAATTTTCAGCTTCAATTGTCCCTGGAATTTGAGCTATCGTACCCTGATACGGCGCATTAGGAAGAGTAGTGGGAGTATAAAACGCAGTATAAGTAATGGTTCCGGTTGCTTGTGCTTTAAAGGTCTGATTTGCCATTCCACCCTGACTCCAATGGTCAAAATCGTAACGGATATTACCAACATATTGCGGAGTAGGCGCATTTAAGGTCTGTAATGCAGCATTAGCCACCACTTGTTTGGTTGAAGGTGCGGTAACCGCTTTTTGATTGAATTCCAGATTAAGCAATGCTGGAGAGCTTGTTACAGTAACATCAACCAGATTAGGTTTGATATCAACAAAAGTCGAAGCTGTTAAACCATTACTATCTGTAACTTTCACTGTAAAGCGATACCAGACATTCGGCGTTTTTTCTCCTTGATTAGAAGCAGTAAAGTCTCCAATTTTAACACCCTGAGGACTTGCTCCCGGGTGCGAATGTCCAGCTCCCGGCACATCTTCGTGAAAAAGGTCAATACTCCATGAAAAAGCACTTGCCGGTAAAGTTCCATCTTCAATATCTGTGGCAGTTGCCTCAAAATGAACCACATCATCTGCATTCCATTTTAATGAAGGCAATGGAGAAATTAATGTAACTGTTGGGGGATTTGTAAATGGTGTTACTGTTAATGTGGCAGAATTGCTGGTTACACTTCCGGCTGTATTGGTAACAATAACCTTATAAGATCCTGCATTCGCAGTTGTAACGTTTGGAATAGTATAACTTGCTCCGGTTGCGCCATTTATATTTACATTATTAAACTGCCATTGATAGGTAAGTCCTGTACCACTTGCAGAAACAGTAAAAGTTACCGGAGAAGTTTCCATAATTGCTTGTGATATCGGATGATTAACAATCGTTGGAGCTGCAGTTTCAATATAGTCAAGCTTGATTAAGGAACCATTATTTCCGTAAGCGCAATAATAAATGTAGCCATCATTTCCTAGCATCATTCCTAATGCTTGTTGATGTGGTGCGGTGTAAAATTCGGTTGAGACCGGATCAATAATGGTAGGGTCAAAAGATCGGATAGCATTTCGCACGAAATCTTTAATGATAAATTTCCCCTGAAGATTTGGATAGCGAGAAACAGTCGGATTATAAAGTACACCGTTGGTTAAAGCATTTCCTATACTTCCGGTGGCGTAAGTAAATATTGGATTGGTAAATAAATTGATTTCGGTTTGTTTTCCATCACCTCCCTGTGGATGTCCCCAGGCGTAATTACGGATGGTCGGATTGCTAATTTCATTTATTTCTTCCCAGGAAGTTCCAACATCCAATACAAATAATTTATTGGCAGCGATATTCGGGACTAATCGCCATGGATTTCTAAACCCATAAACCCAGATGCTTTGTCTTTGTACAGAACCGCTTCCATAAAAAGGGTTTCCAGGTGCCGGTTGTCCGTCTTCGGTAAGTCGAAGAATTTTTCCTTTGTAAGTATCTAAGTCCTGAGAATTAGTGTTTTGCTGACTATCACCAACAGTAACATACAAAAAGCCATTAAAGAATTTTAAGTCACCACCATTATGAAATCCGCCACCGATAGGTTCTAATAGCAAAATTTCTTGTCTGCTGACAACTTGGTTGGCATTGTCTATTTTCACTCTTTCAATACGATGTCTGACAACCGTTCCTTCAAGGATCGAATAAAAGACATAAATATAACCGTTTGTAGCAAAATTGGGATGCAGAGTTAATCCAAGTAATCCTTGCTCGGCATCTGTCACGGTTGCGACTGTAAAAACTTGTGAAACGGTATTGTTTTGAAATACTTTTACAATACCACCTCTTTCTGCAATAAAGATTCTTCCGTCTGCTGATTGTTCTAACGAAAGTCCTTCTTTGATGACTGCTGTAGGAGCAAGGTTTTGTGTAATATATTGACAGTAAGCCTGCGACGCATTTATTAAAATGAATACATGCAGTAAAAAGAGTAATGGTCGCCTTATAAGCGCGGAATGTAGGTTTTTTTTCATAACTATTCAGAAAGATTAATAATTTGGGCAACCAAATTTAATCTTTTTCTTCCTAATTATTTAATTTCCAATGATTTCTTTCCTATGTAAGGTTCCCCAATCTTTCAAAGCCATAATAACATCCGTTAACGTATGGCTGTGTTCTGTTCTTGCATATTCAACAGTTGGTGGAAAAGTATCGTAAACAGTTCTGGTAACCAGTTTGTTTATTTCCAGATCTTTAAGCTCTTTAGAAAGCATTTTATCTGTAATTCCGTTTATATCCTTAGAAATTTCCTTGAATCGTTTTGGTCTGTTTGATAATGATATCAGAATAGGCAATTTCCATCTGCCGCTTAAAACTTCTAATGCGTCTCTCACAGGCAATAAAGCTGCAAGGCATTCTTCTGTTTGATGGCCTAATTCTTTTGTTGTTTCGCTATTTGTTTTCATAGTTATATGGTTACTATCCCCAATGATAGCGCTATCCTTTAGTATAGTACTATAAAAGAGATAGCAAATGTAGATAAGTTTGTATCGTAAAACAAAATAAATAGAATCATGAGTAAAAGAATTCTTAAAATAGTAACAAGCATCAAAGGAGATGCTTCGTTTAGTAATAAATTATCTAATGCAATTCTGGAAAAATTGAAAGCAGAACATAATGAAATTCAGGTACAAACGCTTGATCTTTCAAAAACACCTTTACCTTATTTGAGTGAATTGGGGATCAGCGCCTTTTATACTCCTGAGGAACTTCATACCGAAGCACAAAAAGAAGCTCTTAAGTATTCAGATGCAGCAATAAAAGATGTTTTAGAAGCCGATATTATTGTAATTGGTGTACCACTTTATAATTTTGGAATTCCGGCAGTACTAAAAGGCTGGATTGATCAGGTAGCAAGAGCAGGAAAGACTTTTAGTTATGATGAAAACGGACCAAAAGGATTATTAACAGACAAGAAAGTATTTTTATCTATTGCTTCGGGAGCCATATTTTCTGAAGGACCTTATAAAAGTTATGACTTTTCAGAATCATATTTGCGCACGGTATTAGGATTTTTAGGAATTACCGATGTCACTACTTTCCGTGTAGAAGGAACTGCGATTCCAGATTTTGCTGAGAATGCTTTGCCGAAGGCTTTGGCAAGTGTTGAAGAATTTGCTTTTTAAAAAAAATCAAAAAAAATCTGCTAAATCTGCGTGAAAAAAATACTCTCGCAGATTTAGCAGATTCAGCAGATTTTTATAATGAAACTCAAAAAATGGTTCAAATATTATTTCTCAATAATCATTGTAATTCCTTGTCCGCCAGCGGCACAAATCGAAATCAATCCTCTTCCGGAACCTTTTTCATTTAGTAGTTTTGCCATAACGCCAATTATTCTTCCACCTGTTGCGGCAAAAGGATGCGCGGCTGCTAGACTGCTTCCTTTTACATTCAGTTTTTCTCTGTCTATTGCTCCAAGTGGTTTTTTTAAGCCTATTTGTGCACTTAATTCTGGGCTTTCCCAAATTTTTAAGGTTGCTAAAACCTGTGCGGCAAAAGCTTCATGAATTTCATAATAATCGAAATCCTGTAAATTTAAGTTTGCTTTTTCCAACATTCTGCTTGCAGCAAACAAAGGTGCCAATAAAAGATTCTGTTGATTTTTGACATATTCAATAGCAGCAACTTCAGCAAAAGTAATATAAGCCAAAATGGGAAGTCCACGTTCTTTTGCCCATTCTTCACTCGCTAAAAGTACACAAGATGCGCCATCTGTAAGCGGTGTTGAATTTCCAGCGGTTAATGTTCCATTTATTTTATCAAAGGCTGGTTTTAATTTGGCTAATTTTTCAATCGAACTGTCTTTTCTAAGATTGTTGTCCTTATCCAATCCGTTGAAAGGCGTAATCATATCATCAAAAAAGCCTTCGTCATACGCTTTTGTCATATTCAAATGACTTTTAAGCGCCAGATTATCCTGATCTTCTCTCGATATTTTATAATGTTTTGCCGTAATTTCAGTATGCCCGCCCATCGAAAGTCCGGTTTGTGATTCTTCATTTCGCGGAACCAAAGGCGTTAAATCTGCCGGGCGAAGTTTTAAAAACGTTTTGATTTTTTCTCCCAATGACTTAGCTTGTCTTGCATTAAGCAGAATTTTTCTCAGTTTTTCACTTACCGCAATTGGCATATCGCTAATCGAATCAACTCCACCGGCAATTCCGGATTCAATTTGTCCGAGGGCAATTTTGTTGGCGATGTAAATAGCGCTTTCAATTCCCGTATCGCAGGCTTGTTGTAAATCGCAGGCAGGAGTTGCAGGATCGAGAGACGTTTTCATCACGCATTCCCGAATCAAATTGTTGTCATAAGTATGTTTGATAACGGCACCGCCAACTACTTCTCCTAATAATTGTCCTTTTAAATTGTATTTATCGATAAGTCCGTTTAAGGCTGCGGTCATCATTTCCTGATTTCCAACATTGGCGTAAGCGGTATTTGCCCTTGCGAAAGGAATTCGGTTATAACCTACAATGGCGACTTTTCTGATGCTATTACTATTATTCATCTTTAGAATTAGATTTGTTTTGAAGATTAAAGATAAGGAGATTTTTTTGCAAGATTATACAGATTAAGAATGATTTTTTTATTTAATCTGTGACTATATTTAAACACATAGAAACATAGATTTTTGTTTCTATTAAGATTACAAAAAAAGCACGCTTTCACACATAGCACTATGTGTATTGTAATAAGTGAAACGCCTTTATAGACAAAGAAAATCTATGTTTCTATGTGTTTAAAAACCATTTCAATCTCCAGTCAAGTAATTATCTCATTATCTAATTTTCTAATTAACACATTTACTTATTCATCGTAATATAATCAGAAGGCGACATCGAAAAATGCTTTTGAAAGTTTCTGCCGAAGCTTGTCTGCGATTTATAACCTACCATTTCTGCAATTTCATACATTTTGTAATTTTCGTTCAAAAGCAATTCTGCCGCTCGTTTTAAACGTACAATATTGATTAATTCATTCGGACTCAAATTCGAAATATCTTTAATTTTTCTATATAAAGTTGATCGGCTCATGTTCATGATTTCCGCCAAAGATTCGACACTTAAGTCCGGATCCGTAATGTTTTTTAAGATTTCGTCGTCCAGTTTTTTCAGGAATTTTTCATCTGTTTTATTGTGCGCGATACTTTTAATGTGCGAAAGCGGAGAACTTGCATAATAATTCATAATCTGCTTTCTGTTTTCAATTAAATTATTGGTTTGAACTTTTAAATAATCCATCGAAAAAGGTTTTGCGATATAGGCATCAGCACCAACTTCAAGACCATCAATTTGTGATTTCAGCGAGTTTTTGGCCGTCAATAAAATTACCGGAATATGACTCGTTTCCAGATTCGTTTTAATCTCTTTGCACATTTCAATTCCGTCCATAACCGGCATTGAAACATCGCTGATAACAAGCTGAATGTTTTCATTATGAATGATTTTAAGCGCATTTTCGCCATTATCAGCTTTTAAAATAGTGTAGGTTGAAGCTAATTCGGTAGTAATAAAATTCAGCAAATCTTCATTGTCTTCCACTACTAAAATTTGTGCTTTTTCATTTTTGCTTTCGGTTTCAATCTTTTCAATTTTTGTCTGAACCTGCTCTTTTTCAGAATCAGTATAAAACATAAATTCTTCTTTTTGATGTAAAGGAACAATCAGCTCAAAAACGTTTAGTTCCGAATCCGGAATCAACTGCAGATTTCCATTATGCAATTGCGTGAGTGAATGCGCCAAGGAAAGCCCTATTCCGGTTCCGGAAGTCGAATCCATATTATCAACTCTGAAAAACGGCTCAAAAATCTTATCTTTTAGTTGAAACGGAATCAAATTTCCATCATTTTTCACCACCAAAGTCAGTTTTTTATCATCTCTGAATAAAGATATAGAAACCTTGTCTTTAGAATATTTAATAGCATTGCTAATTAAATTACTAAGGATTTTTTTGAAAGCTTCTTTGTCAACAAAAGCAAAAATGTCTTTTTCGCCCAATTCGAGTTCAAAATCAATTCCTTTTTCTTCAATTAAAGGGCTAAATCTCAAATGTAAATTTCGGACCTGAGACGAAATATTGGCTTCCACGAAAGTGAGTTTTAATCCGCCAATTTCCGATTTTCTGAAGTCTAATAATTCATTCACCAATTTCAATAATCTCGAAGTGTTTTTCTTCATTATTGAAAGATTCTGAGGCACTTCCGGCGATTGATGTTCCATAACCAAAAGTTTCTCCAAAGGCCCTTTTATAAGCGTTAAAGGCGTTCTGATTTCGTGTGCTACGTTGGTAAAAAAGTCAATTTTAGCCTGATAGATTTCCTTTTCTTTTTCGTCGTTCAGATGCTTTATTTTGCGATTATTTTTAATCTGTGTCAGATTTTGAGAATAACGAATGATGTAATAAAACGAACCGCAAATCAAAAGAAAATAGAAAAAATAAGCATAAGAACTTGCCCAGAATGGAGGCAGAATTACAATTTTCAGTTTTACTTCCTTACTCCAAACGCCAAAACTGTTAAGCGATTTTACTTTAAATACATAATCTCCCGGCGCCAGTTCCGTAAAGAAAACTTTATTGTTTCTTTCCAAATAAACCCAGTCATTGTTTACGTTTTCGAGTTTATACCAATATTCTGTAAGTTCCGGAGCAGTATAATTTAAAGACGCAAATTCAAGATTGAATGACGATTGATCGTTATTAAGTTCGAGTTCGTCAAGATGTGAAATAGATTGTTTTATAGGAGAATCATTTTCGTTAACGCCAATGTCTTTATTATTGATTTGAAGATTGGTGATGAACATGGATGGCGTATATTTATTTTTGGTAAAATTCTTCGGATTGAAACTGATCATTCCGTTTAAATTACCAAAATACATATCCCCATTCGTATCTCTAAAAGCCGAGCTATAATTAAACTGATCGCTCAATAAACCATTAGCGGTTGTGTAGATTTTAATATTTTTATGATTCGGATTAAACTTCACCAGACCTTTAGAAGTTGTCAGCCATAAATTTCGGGCTTCATCTTCTAAAATAGAATAAACCACACTGCTCGGAAGGCCATTTTTAGTAGTGAATTTTTTAAAAGTTCTCGTTTTCTTATCAAATAAATTCAAACCATTTTCGGTAGCAAACCATAAGTTTTTGTGGCTGTCTTCAAAAATAGAATTGATAGAATTATTGCTGATGCCATCCGGATTTTTATAATCATAAATGAAAACCTCTTTTTTATGTGTTTTAGAATTGTAGAAAAACAAACCATCCCTGTAACTTCCTGCCCAATAATTACCATCGCTATCTTCTTTAAAAATAGTATAATGAGTAGTTTCGGGAAACATCTTCAGGATATCAAAATTGTTATTTTGTTCATTATAACGGTAAATTCCCATCGTGGTCACAACCATTAAATCTTTATTTTTTGTTTCGGCAAAAGAAAAAATAAAGTTACTTCTCAAACCTGTTGAAGGATCATTAGCACTATAATGTTTGATAACTGAGCCAGATTTTCGGTCTAAAACATCTAAACCGTGCTCAAAAGTTCCAACCCAAATTTTGTCTTTTCGAGGCAATAAACCGTGAATGTTATAATAAGAAACCCCACTTTTGCTTCCGTTAGGCAAATAAGATGTAAATTTTCCTGTTTTAGGATTAAAGCGATTTAAACCGGCATCTTCGGTACCAATCCAAAAATCACCGGCGTCATCTTTGTGAATTTCCCTAACTGCGCTTCCGCTGATAGCATTCTGGTTTTTCTGCGGAAAATATTTCTTGAATTGCGTGTATTGTTTCTGATGGTAATTGATTCCGCCAAAATAAGTGCCAATCCAGATTCCGTTTTCTTTATCAATAGTAATAGAGTAGGCCGCATTATCTGAAATCGCATACGGATCGTTATAATTTTTCTTGAGATTAACGCTCGTTTTTGTTTTAAGATTATAAACATTAACACCGGATTCGCTGGCAATCCAAAGTTCTTCGTTTCCTTTTTTTCTGAACTGACGTACAAAAACAGGTTCTTTGGTGGTGAATTTTAAATCAGAAGTAGTTTTGTTTTTGCAATTATAAAGCAATATACCATGATCCTGTGTTCCAATAAGAATGTTATCCTGATCTAAGGCATAAATGGTGGTGATCCTGAAATTAGTTTTATTGGAAGGCGGCGTTAAAACGATATTTTCAAAAGATAAACTTTCCTCAGAATAATGATAAATTTTGTTTAATGAAGAAGCCCAAATTTCACCTTTTGCATCCCTGGCGATAGACGTTGCAATAAAATATTTGTTAGGATTAAAAGTTTTGGTTTCTTTTTTGGATGGCGCGTATTTGTACAATATATTGCCTGAAATAAACCAGACATTTCCATTTTTATCATGATTAATATCGTTGATTCGGTCATTTATAGCTTCGTTCAAAACTGTAAACTGATCTGTTTTTTTATCATATTGATACAATCCTTTATCAGTTCCTACCCAAATAGTCCCCTGATAGGCGTGCAACGATTGTATATAATTGCTTCCCAGACTGTGAATTGGATCATTTTGACTTCTATACGTTTTAAAATGGTATCCGTCAAATCTGTTTAAACCATCTTTAGTTCCAAACCACATAAAACCATCTTCATCCTGAATAGAAGTAATTACAGTGTTGTTAGACAGCCCTTCTTCAACCTGAAAATGTTTAAAATAATATTCTTGTGCGTGAATAAAATTTGTCAAAAAAAATGAAAAAAATATAAAAAGAAAGAATTTACGCATTGTTATAATTTTTATTTAAAAAATGGGCTTCTGCAAATCGTCTCAATCTTATTCCAAATGTTGCAATAATTTTATTTTTAGTCAAAATTGATACAATTTGAATCATTTGAGAGAGATATTGACACAAATGAATCATTTTATTTTGAATTAAAATCATCTACTTTGAATTTTCAAATAAATCATATTGATAATTTTTAAGCAAAAAAAATACAGCATCAATAAAATAATGTTTAAAAAAATACATCATTAATAATTTAAAAGAACAATGAACCCATTCTTATTAAAGAACAATATTAATTATTTTTTTGTTCGAATACCGGATGACTAAAATTTTTAATAATGAAAAGTAAACCAACCAAAAAAAATGAAACTATCTAAAATGAAAAATCAATGAAAACAAAGTTCACTCAAATTTTAAAGCAGAGATATTACCTCTTGTTTTTCTTTAGTTTATTATTACAACAAACGTATGCACAGCAGCAAATTACCATTAGTGGTAAAGTTTTGGCAGCGACGGGAGAACCAGTTCCGTTTGCAAACGTTTTAATTAAAGGCACAGCAAATGGCGCTGTAACTGATTTTGACGGAGCCTATAAAATTACGGCAAACGGCAATCAAACATTAATTTTTAGTTCACAAGGCTACAAAACAACAGAAATTGCAATCAACAGCAGGACTTCTATAAATGTTACTTTAGAAGAAGACGCCATGAAACTCGATGAGATAGTGGTTGTAGGTTATGGCTCGCAACAGAAAAAAGATCTTACAGGTGCAGTTTCATTAGTAAAGCCCGATGAAATTCAGAAAAGACAAATTACAACAGTTGCTGACGGACTTCAAGGTTTAGTTACCGGAGTTAAAGTTCGTGGTGGCGGGCGCCCTGGACAGGAAGCCAATGTTGAAATTCGTGGTTTAAAGAATCTTCAAAACACAAATCCGCTTTATGTAATTGATGGTTTAGTAACATCTGCCAACAGAGATTTTAACCCAAATGACATTGAGAGCATTCAGGTTTTAAAAGATGCATCGGCAGCAGCAATTTACGGTTCAAGAGCAGCAAATGGTGTAATCATTATTACTACTAAAAAAGGTAAAAAAGGACCGCTTCAGGTAGAAGTTTCGGCAAAAACTAGCTTTCAGATTATGCCTCGTTATGATTTAATGGGTACAGAAGAGTTTGCAAAATACAATAACATGGCTTACGACAATGCCGGATTTACAAGACAAAATCTGAATATGGCTGTAAATACAGACTGGCAGGATGCTGTTTTTCAAACCGGAATGATGCAGGATTATAATGCTAGTTTTTCTGGCGGAAATGAAAATTCTACCTTCTTTATGTCTGGAAATTATTTTGGAAATGAAGGAACCGTTATCGGAACTGATTTCGACAGAATTTCATTCCGTGTAAATTCAAGCGGTACAAAAGGAATTTTTAGCATTGGAGAAAATTTGGCAATCAGTAATTTTAAAACAGATGAAATGTCTGGAAATCCAATTATTGATGTTTACAGAATGACACCGACAATTCCTCTTTATGATCCTTCTAACCCTGGAGGATATGGTTACGGAAAACAAGGTGTTGCCGATACTTTTGGTACAAACCCTTTAGCACTTGCTGATTTTTCTAACGTAATAAATCAAAATTTTAGAATTAGAGGGAATGTGTGGTCCGAATTAAAGTTTGTTCCCTGGTTAAAATACCGTTTTAATTTTGGATACGAAACTAGTTTTGATTCTTATAAATTCATGAGAAAAAAAGGAAACTGGACATTAAATCAACCAGAAGATCCGTCTCAGACAGATCAAAATAAAGGCAGATCAGAAACAATGTTATTTGAAAACACATTGACTTTCAAAAAGACCTTTGGAAAACATGATATATCTCTTTTAGTTGGTCAGACTTTTCAAAAAGATACTTATGATCAAATTTACGGAACAAAGAGAAACCTTCCATTAAACTCAGGAACAGGACAATACTATGAGGTTTTAAATCAAGGAGATTCGCCTGTTGTAGGAGGTTTTATTAATGAAGCTGCTCTGGCATCATACTTAGGAAGATTAGAGTACAATTATGATAACCGTTATTTATTTAACGCTGTTTTAAGACGTGACGGATCATCTAAATTTAGTGATGCAAACAAATGGGGAAATTTCCCTTCTGTTTCTGCAGGATGGAGAATAAGCAATGAATCTTTCTTTAAATCAGAATTTATCAAAGACTTGAAATTAAGAGCAAGTTATGGAGAATTGGGTTCGGGTAACATTGGAAATTACGAATACAAAAGCTTCGTCAATAATTTTGGACAAGTGGTATTAGGAAATTCACAAGGTTTATATCCTTCTGCAACACAGGTAAAATTATCGAACTCTGAATTGCGTTGGGAAAAACTAAAACAAACCAATTTTGGATTAGATCTTGGCGTTTTAAACAATGATTTACGTCTTACAGCAGATTATTTTATTGCCCGTACAGAAGATGTATTGTTTGGTTTTCCAATTTTATTAACAACAGGAAACGATGGTGGAAATCCAATTTCAAATGCCGCCACAGTTGAAAACAAAGGTTTTGAATTTGAATTGGCTTACAGTAAAAAAATCAATGAATTCTCGTTTAATGCTTCTGTCAACTTCACAAAAGTAAATAACAAACTGGTTTCATTGGGTAACGGTCAAAATGAAAGCATTATCGGAAATACCATGACTCGTAGCGGAAATCCGGTAGGAATGTGGTACGTATTAGAAACAGATGGATTATTCCAGTCTCAGCAGGAAATTCAAAACTACAAAACCGCAGATGGAAAAGTTATTATGCCAAATGCTGTTCCTGGAGATATCCGCTTTAAAGATAATAATGGAGACGGACAAATTACTAACGGAGATAAAGCTATTGTAGGAAGTCCGTGGCCAGAATTTGAAATGGGTTTAAACGCCGGAGCTGAATACAAAGGTTTTGATTTTTCTATGAACTGGATCGCTTCGCACGGAGCCACTGTTTATAATGGATTTAGAAGTGTTGTAGACCGTTTTGATGACAATAGTAATTACAGAACAGGCATTCAGCCCTGGACGCCGGAAAATCCGAATACCGATTTTCCTAGAATTACAAAAGGCTCAACTCTAAACTCAAGAGGAGACAGTGACCGTTTCTTAGAAAGCGGTGATTTTGTGAGACTTAAATACATAGGGTTTGGGTATAATTTACCAAGTAGTATTTTGAAAAAAGCAGGTATTTCGAGAGCAAGATTAACGTTGTCAGCACAAAATATTATTACCATTACTAAATACAAAGGTTTAGATCCTGAGTTTAGTAATACTGGCGATAATAGAATTTTTGAACGAGGTGTTGATAATGGTTCTTTCCCGAATCTTAAAACATATTCTTTTGGTGTTGAATTTAGCTTTTAATTAAAAAAATAGGATAATGAAAAAAATAATAATAACAACCGTAGTTTTTCTAGGTCTCTTTTTTGCATCATCTTGTGAAAATGAATTGGATCTGAATAGCCCAAATGATATAACAGTAGATCAATACTGGAAAACAGAAAGTGATGCACAAGCTGGTGTTAATTCTATTTACGCCATGTTTTATAAAGATGGATTGTGGGCAAGATGGATTTATTTCCGTTTAGACTTAACTTCTGATGAAGGTTATAGCGTAAGTCCGTGGACAGAATTAGCAGACTGGACAAGATTTAATTATATCAATTATAATTTTTGGGAAGGAAATGCCGTAACATGGAGAGATACTTACAAAGCCGTTTTTAGATGTAATCAGGTTTTAGCAAATGTTCCGAATATTACCTTCCAAAATGAAGACGATAAAAAGAAAATATTGGCACAGGCTAAATTTTTTAGAGCCCTGCATTATTATTATGCAGCAATTCTTTGGGAAAATATCCCATTGGTTTTAGAGCCATCTACGCCGGCAGATTTACCAAAACAAAATACACTCGCTGAAGTTTGGACGCAAATTGAAAAGGATTTAAATGAAGCTTATGCTGATTTGCCAGCTGCATGGCCAGGAGAGCAGACGGGAAGACCTGATAAAGGTGCCGCTCAGGCTTTTCTTGCAAAAGTATATATGCAACAACATAAATGGCCTCAGGCAAAAACAGCTCTTGAATATTTAATTTCTGGTTCTGGAGCAAAATACAGTTTAGTGCCAAACTACAGAGATAACTTTACAGATTTACGTGAAAATAATAGCGAATCTGTTTTTGAAATCCAGTTTGGTGATCAGAGAAAAGGAGGAACTGGAGAAGATCAAAATGCTGCTGTATCAAGTAACCGTAGTCAGTTTTTTGCACCAAGAGGAATTGGATGGTCAGACGGACAAGCTCGTTTTTGGTTGATCAATGCTTTTAAACAAGAAAAAAATAAAGACGGTAATCTTGATACGCGTTTAAGATGGACGTTATATTATCCGGATTTATTGGCTGATTTTGGAGATAAAACATACGGCAAAAACTGGGAATGGAACAATGATGAAGCGTGGTTTAGAAAAGGAAGCCGTGATTACTACAGAAATAATGAAGATTATTACAGCCAGGTAAATTACAGATTAATTCGCTACGCTGATATTTTACTACGTTATGCAGAAGTCCTGAATGAAACTGGAAATACAGCTCAGGCATATCAATATGTTGATATGGTCAGAGCACGTGTAAACATGAATACTTTAGCGGCTGCTCATCCTGAAATTGGTAATGATCATGATAAGTTTTTAGAAAGACTAAAAACGGAAAGAGTTTTAGAATTAGCCGGTGAAAGTGTTCGCTGGGAAGATCTAAAACGTTGGGGAGATTTAAATACTCAGGCTGCTGTTGATAAAATCTCACTTCGTGACCCTGATTTTAAAAACTTTAAAGTAGGTAAAAACGTAAGAATGCCAATTCCGCAAGTTGACGTGGATAATAATCCAAACTTAGATCAAAACCCTGAATATTAAACTGTTTATTAAGGGAATCAGAAATCAAATCTGATTCCCTTACTTAAAGAACGATTGTTCCTTACTTAAGAAAAATTTATAATGAGAAAGATAAAACTGTATCTAACATTAATGTTGGCTGGACTAGTATTGTTCAGTTGTGACAAAAAAAGAGAAATCTGGACAAAAGAGCAAGCAAATAATTGGTATGCCGAACAGCCTTGGTTAGTGGGAGCAAATTATTATCCGAGTACAGCCATCAATCAATTAGAAATGTGGCAGGCTGATAGTTTCGACCCAAAAAGGATTGATCAGGAATTAGGCTGGGCCGAAGGAATTGGCATGAATGTAATGCGTGTTTATCTGCACGATTTACTGCACAAACAAGATGCTGAAGGTCTTTACAAACGCATGGATACTTTTTTAGAAATTGCAGATAAACATCATATCAAAATACTATTTGTTTTGTTTGATTCGTGCTGGGATCCGTTTCCGGTTTTAGGAAAACAACGTGCTCCAAAACCGCATACGCATAACTCAGGATGGGTACAAAGTCCGGGACAAAAGGTTTTACAGGATGCAACTCAATATCCTCGTCTGGAAAAATATGTAAAAGAAACGGTTTCGAAATTTAAAGATGACAAACGTATTTTAGGTTGGGATGTCTGGAACGAACCCGATAATATGACAGGACCATCTTATGAAAAAGTGGAAATTAAAAATAAGGCCGATTTAATTTTACCGCTTCTAAAAAACGTTTTTGTTTGGGCAAGAGAAAGCAAGCCATCACAACCATTAACTTCTGGAGTTTGGGTTGGCGATTGGAGCGATGAAGCTAAAATGAAACCAATGCACAAATTGCAAATCGAACAATCTGATATTGTTTCTTTCCACAATTACAATACACCAGCTGATTTCGAAAAAGTTATCAAACAATTACAGCGTTACGGAAAACCTTTGTTATGTACCGAATACATGGCAAGACCAAACGGAAGTACGTTCGAAGGTTTTTTACCAATTGCCAGAAAATACAATGTTGGTATGATCAATTGGGGATTTGTTGACGGAAAAACACAAACAAAATACGCATGGGACAGCTGGACGAAAGAATACACCGCAGAACCAGAAGTTTGGTTTCATGAAGTATTTCATACAGACGGAACTCCATATATTAAAGCCGAAACTGATTTGATTAAAAAGATGACGTCTGAAGCGAATAGGGTTAATTAGATAATGTGTCAATTTGATAATGAGAAAATGAGAAAATGAGACAATTAGAAAATTAGTCAATTAATGCATTCTAAGAAATTATCTAATTATCAAATTGACTAATTGACACATTAAAAAAAACAGCTTATGAAAACAATAAAACAATTCCTTTTCTTAACAACAATTCTGATTGGATTTTCCGCGAAAGCGCAACAGCCAGACCCGCCGGGACAAGTTAAGGGAAATGAAAAACCTAAAAACGAAGCCTATCTTTTTGCGCACATGACGCACAACGATTACGGCAGATTGTACTATTCTGTGAGTTTGGATGGTTTGCATTGGGAAAATTTAAATAACGGAAAACGAGTTTTCGAAGAATATAAAGGGCATCCCGATATCTGCAAAGGTCCGGACGGAAAATATTATATCGCAGGAAATACCGGAGACGACGCAAAAAGCATTAATATTTGGGTTTCGGATGATTTAATTACCTGGAAAAAACATTCTGATTACACGCCGGATTTAAAAAGTACGCCCGATTATTCAAACGCTTTACAGCGAATTGGTGCGCCAAAATTGTATTACGATGCAGCTTCTGAAAAGTTCATTATGACCTGGCATACGCCACATTTGGAAGGAACGAAAGAAGATGGTGAACGTTATTGGGCAAGTCAGAGAACGTTGTATGTTTTGTCTAAAGATTTAAAAACTTTCGAAGGAACTCCAAAGCGTTTATTCGATTGGGATATGGGAACGATTGATGTTTTCATTCGTAAAGTGGGCGATTCCTACTATGCCGTGCTTAAAGATGAAACCTACCCAACTTTATATTGGACAACAGGAAAAACGGTGCGAATTGCAAAATCAAAATCGCTTTTAGGACCTTATTCTTTGCCCCAGCAATCTATCAGTCCCAACTTTAGGGAAGCTCCAATGTTGGTTCCTTCTCCGGATGATAAAATATGGTACATGTATTACGAACAATATCCGGGAGTTTCTTACGGATTATCAATCGCAGACAACCTAAACGGACCTTGGTTTCAGGCTTCGGGTTATACTTTTTATTCGGATTGGGATAAATACAGTTTGCCTGAAAAAGTACGTCACGGCTGCATGATAACCATCTCAAGAAATGAATACGACAGTTTAGTGAAGAAATTTGGAAAATAATGGTGAATTGTAAATTGTTAATGGTGAATTATTTGTGAATTTCATTTTGAAGCCTTTTAAAGTTTTGTATAATTTACAATTTACAATTCACAATTATAAAGAATTGGTTAGTTAAGTTTAGTTTGGGAATTACCAGACTGCCCTGATTTGCAGTCTGGTAATTCATTTTAATGTTTTAACGAAAACGAATTTGCAGTAATTTTAATTGCATAAAACGATACAGAATGAAGAAAAAAATAATAGTTCTCTCAGCGCTTTTTTTAAGTTTTATAGTGAACGCACAGTGGAAACCACAAGGAGACAAAATCAAAACAAAATGGGCAGCGCAGGTCGATCCTGCCAAAACATTACCTGAATATCCCCGTCCGATTATGGAGCGCAGCCAATGGAAAAACCTGAACGGATTATGGAATTATGCCATTCAGGATCTTGGCAAAACAGCGCCTTTAAAATTTGATGGGCAAATTCTGGTTCCGTTTGCTGTAGAATCGAGTTTGTCCGGTGTTATGAAACAAGTAGGAGCACAGAAAGAACTTTGGTATGAAACCAATTTTAATATTGAATCAAATTGGGAAGGCCAGAACATTCTCTTGCATTTTGGTGCAGTTGACTGGAAAACTGAAATTTTCATCAATGATATAAAAGTAGGTTCACATACTGGCGGATATACTCCGTTTTCATTTGATATTACACCTTTTATCAAAAAAGGAACTGCACAAAAATTAGTGGTAAAAGTTTGGGATCCTTCAAACGACGGACCACAACCAAGAGGAAAACAAGTTAAAAATCCGGAAGGAATTTGGTATACGCCGGTAACAGGAATCTGGCAAACGGTTTGGATTGAACCTGTAAACGCTAAAAATATTTCAGATTTAAGAACAACTCCAAATATTGATCAAAACAGCATCAATATTAAAGCACAAATTGCTGGTGCAGAAGCAGGTGATGTAATCGAAATTTCGGTTTTTGATGGCGGAAAAGAAATTGCTAAAGAAAAAGCCGTTGTTGGAGAAAGTTTAGACATTACTTTGGATAATCCAAAATTATGGTCGCCGGAAAGTCCGTTTTTATATCAAACGAAAGTTGCTTTAATCAGTAAAGATAAAGTAGTTGATGAAGTGAAAAGTTATTTTGCAATGCGAAAAATTTCATCAAAAAGAGATGAAAATGGTATTGTGAGAATGCAGCTGAATAACAAAGATTATTTTCAGTACGGCCCATTAGATCAAGGTTGGTGGCCTGATGGATTGTATACGGCACCAACAGACGAAGCTTTGAAATATGATATTATTAAAACAAAAGAATTAGGTTTTAATATGATTCGTAAGCACGTAAAAGTGGAGCCGGAACGTTGGTACACGCATTGTGATCAATTGGGGATTTTAGTTTGGCAAGATATGCCGAGCGGGGATGATCAGCCGATTTGGCAAAACAAAAAGTATTTTGACGGAACAGAATTACAACGCTCTGCAAAATCAGAAGAAATCTATAAAAAAGAGTGGCGTGAAATAATGGATCATTTGTATTCGTATCCAAGTATTGTGGTTTGGGTTCCGTTTAACGAAGCCTGGGGACAATTTAAAACGGTCGAAATCACAGAATGGACAAAAAATCACGATCCAAGCCGATTAACCAATTCGTCAAGCGGAGGAAATCATTTCCAGACGGGTGATATTTTAGATTTACACAATTATCCTGGACCGGAAATGTATTTGTACGATGCCAGAAGAGTAACTGTTTTAGGAGAATATGGTGGAATTGGTCTTCCTCTTGAAGGACATTTATGGAGAGCCAATGACAACTGGGGTTACGTTAAGTTTAAAAACGAAAATGAAGTTACGGCTGAATATATCAAATACGCTCAAATTCTAAAAAATTACGTAAAATCCGGATTTTCGGCAGCAGTTTATACACAAACAACAGATGTTGAAGGCGAAGTAAACGGTTTTATGACCTACGACAGAAAAGTAGATAAAATGGATTTTAAAAAGATTAATAAAATCAATAAAGAGGTTATAAATGCTTTGAATTAGAAGTAATTTTTTCTCTCGCAGATTTAGCAGATTGTAAAGATTTTTTATCGGCTTAATCTGCTAAATCTGCGGGAGAAAATTCAAAGGCATATAATAAAAAAACTAAAATGAAAAAATACCTAATTCTTTTTCTGTTTGCGACAATGAGTTTTGCGCAGCAAAAAACATTCACAAATCCAATCCTTCCATCAGGCGCAGATCCTTACAGCACTTATTACAAAGGATATTATTATTACACAAATACTCTTGGCAATAAACTGGTTTTATGGAAAACGAAAGACTTATCAGATATTAAAAATGCTGTCAGTAAAGTGATTTGGACACCCCCAAAAAGCACAAATTATTCGGCAGAAATCTGGGCGCCGGAATTTCATATTATAAACGGAAAATGGTATTGCTATTTTGCTGCAGATAATGGCGATAACAACAATCACAGAATGTATGTTTTAGAAAATAAAGCATCAGATCCGTTTAAAGGGAATTTCGAATTTAAAGGAAAAATCGCTGCAAAAACAGATAAATGGGCAATTGACGGAAACATCTTCGAACATAAAAAACAACTGTACATGATTTGGGCCGGATGGGAAGGTGATACCAACGGACAGCAAAATATTTACATAGCGAAGATGAAAAGTCCGCTTGAAATTGAAGGTGACAGAGTTATGATTTCTGCACCAACAAACGATTGGGAAACGCATGGTACATTGCATGATGACGTAAATCCTGCACAAGTAAATGTAAACGAAGGCCCACAGTTTTTAGAAAGAAACGATAAAATCTTTATAGTATTTTCTGCAAGCGGATGTTGGACCGATTTTTATTCTTTAGGATTATTAAGCTTTAACGGCGGCGATAATTTATTGGATGCAACTGCATGGAAAAAATCATCAGAACCAATCTTCAAGCAATCAGGTAAAAATAAGGTTTATGCACCGGGTCATAATTCATTCTTTAAGTCTCCTGACGGAAAAGAAGATTGGATTTTATATCACGCCAATTCAAATCCGGGAGAAGGTTGTGGAAATAAAAGATCTCCAAGAATGCAAAAAATCAGCTGGGATGCAAACGGATTTCCTGTTTTAGGTGAACCTGTAAGCGAAGAAACCAAATTGGCAATTCCATCAAAATAAAAAAGAAAAGATCCTCTTAAAAAGATATAAAAATGAAAAACATTCAAATCGCAGCAGTTGTATTGCTGGCACTTTTTCAATTTAATTGTAAAGACAATAAAAAAGAAGATTCAGCTGTAAAAGAATCCGCTGCAATTGCAACAGATTCTATTAAACCAGTTTTGGAAACTAAAAATTTCGATACGATAATTGACGGTAAAAAAGTCAATTTGTATTGGATAGAAAACAAAGGAATCAAAGCAGCGTTCACCAATTACGGCGGAAGATTAATTGGTCTTTGGGTTGCAGATAAAAGCGGAAAACAAACCGATGTTGTTGTTGGAATGAATAGCGCAAAAGGTTTTAAAACTTCCACAGAACCGTATTTTGGAGCAACAATCGGAAGAGTTGGAAACCGTATTGCAAAAGGGCAGTTTACCTTAGAAGGAAAAAAATATCAGGTTCCTTTAAATAATGGAAAAAATGCTTTGCACGGCGGAATAAAAGGTTTTCAGGATGTGGTTTGGGATGTTAAAAAAACTAATGAAAACACTTTGGTTTTTAGTTATGTTTCGCCAGACGGAGAACAAGGTTTTCCTGGAAATTTAACTGTAAAAGTTACCTATACGCTTGAAGCTGATCAAACTGTAAAAATGGAATATGAAGCAACAACTGATAAAACAACTTTAGTTAATTTAACCAATCATGCTTTTTTTAATTTAAACGGAGAAGGAAGCGGCACAATTTTAAATCATGAATTACAAATTTATGCGAATGAATTTACGCCGGTTGATGAAGGTTTGATTCCGAGTGGAGAATTGAAATCGGTTAAAAATACAGTTTTCGATTTTACTTCAAAACACACTATTGGCGAAAGAATTGAAACAAAAGACCAGCAGTTAAAATTCGGAAAAGGTTACGATCACAATTACGTTTTAAACGGAACAAAGAAAAACGGACTAAATCATGCCGCAACAATTTCCGGCGATAAATCCGGAATTACATTGGATATTTATACACAAGAACCTGGATTACAGTTTTACAGCGGGAATTTTATGCAATCTAAAAACACCTTTAAATCGGGTGCGAAAGATGATTTTAGAACGGCTTTTGCTTTAGAAACACAACATTTTCCGGACGCACCAAATCAGCCAAAATTTGCTCCAATTGTATTGAAACCTGGACAAAAATATCATACGGTTTCTTATTATCAGTTTTCTGTGAAATGAAAATAGTTTAACCACAGAGGGCACTAAGAATTACACAAAGAATACTAAGGTTTTACTGCTTTGCATTCTTTCTGCACTCTAGAAAAAAAGCTTCGCGCACTTAGTGAAATTCTTAGTATTCTTTGTGGTAAAAAAAACATATCGATTAAAAGGCTTAAATCAACAAAAATGAAAAAAATATTAACCATTATAAGTTCGCTGTGTATTTTTCTAGCCTGTTCGCAGGAAAAAAACACAGATAAACCGGCAGAATCTCAGCAAAAAAATATTCTTTTAGCCGATCCAACTATATTTTATGATAATGGAATATATTATTTATATGGAACTACCGGAGGCGACACACCATTGAACGGTCAGGGATTTATGGTTTATACTTCTTCCGATTTAAAAAAATGGGAAGGCCCGAAAGGCGCTCAAAACGGACTGGCTTTAAAAAAAGGTGACGCTTTTGGCGATAAAGGATTTTGGGCACCACAAATCCTAAAATACAATAATGCCTTTTACATGGTTTATACGGCTAATGAAAATATTGCAATTGCAAGCAGTAACAGTCCGCTTGGACCATTTAAAAACGCATCAAATAAACCTATTATCGAAACAGGAAATCAAATAGATCCGTTTATTTTTATCGATGAAGATGGAAAAAAATACTTGTATCACGTAAGATTAACTAACGGAAACCGAATTTTTGTTGCCGAAATAAACGATGACCTTCAAAGCATAAAACCAGAAACTTTGACTGAATGTATTTCCGGAACTTTGCTATGGGAAAATACTCAAAATGTATCCTGGCCGGTTACAGAAGGGCCAACGGTTTTAAAACACAATGGTTTATATTATTTGATTTATTCAGCAAATGATTTTAGAAATCCAGATTATGCAGTAGGTTATGCGACAAGCAAAAGTCCACTTGGGCCTTGGGAAAAATCTGCTGACAGTCCAATAATTAGCAGAAAAAATGTGAAGCAGAATGGTATAGGACATGGCGATATTTTTTGGGATAAAAACAATAAAATGCATTATGTTTTGCATATTCATTTTAGCGAAAGCGGTGTTTCTCCTAGAAAAACAGGGATTATTTCGATTGATTTTGATGGAAAAACATTAAAGGCAGATTCCAATAGCTTTGTCTTTCTGAAAGAATAAATGTTAGTTTTAGTAGCAATAAGTTTGGTTGTTATTTAGAATTGAAAATATTTTCGCGAAACCTGTTTCATTTTGAAACAGGTTTTTTTATTGGTATTCAGATAAGTACAAGTGTGGTTTTAACAAATAATCATTATTTTTATTTAGAATGATTAAAAATAATTTGGAAAACACAATATTAGAGATTACTTTTGCCAACGAAATTTAACACCTTACTAAAATGAACATAAATATTACCAAAAAAGTTTTCTTTTTTATGCTGCTTTTGACGTCATTAAACATGATGAGTCAGGAGTTAGGAAAAGTTAGCGGAAAAGTTGCGTTAAGTGGAAATATCCCGGCAGAGAATATTGCAGTTACGCTTAAAGGTACGAAATATACAGCCGTTACCAATTCAAATGGGATTTACGAAATTAAAAGCGTAAAACCGGGCAGTTATGTAATTAACATTCGTGCTGTCGGAATTCATTCCATTGAAGATAATATTGTTGTTAAAGCCAAACAAACTACAACAAAAAACTTTTCACTTTCTGAAAGTCAGGAAGATCTTGAAGAAGTTGTTATTACAAAAAACAAATACAAGCAAGATAAGCCTTCTTTGTCGCTGCGTCTTCAAACACCAGTTTTGGAGATTCCACAGAACATCCAGATTGTAAGTGGTCAGACTTTAAAAGATCAACAAATTACAAGTATGAGCGACGGAGTAATTCGTAACGTGAGTGGTGCTGTACGTTTAGAGCATTGGGGAGATTTATATACCAATATTACTATGCGTGGTTCTCAAATTCAGGCTTTCCGTAACGGATTTAATGTAGTTTCTTCTTTTTGGGGCCCCTTAACAGAAGATATGAGTTTTGTAGATCATATTGAATTCGTAAAAGGACCTGCTGGTTTCATGCTTTCAAGTGGAGATCCAAGCGGACTTTATAATGTGGTAACTAAAAAACCAACCGGAATTACAAAAGGAGAAGTTTCTGTTCTTGGTGGAAGCTACGACTTTTACAGAGTTAGTCTTGATCTTGACGGTAAATTGGATAAAAAAGGAAAATTATTGTACAGATTCAATGGAGCTGCACAAAATAAAGGTTCACACCGTGCATTTGAGCACAATAATCGTTACGTACTTGCTCCGGTAATTTCGTATCAAATTGATGATAAAACAAAAATTACGGCTGAGTATAATTTTCAATATGCTAATATGACTGAAGTTGGTTCTTATTATGTTTTTGGACCTGAAGCAGGTGGGTATGGAACATTGCCAGTAGGATTTACAATGACACAACCTGGATTGCCAGATACCAATATACAAGATCATAGTGGTTATTTGATGTTCGAACATAAATTCGATGACAACTGGAAACTGACAGCTCAAACTTCTTATTTTAAATACATTCAACAAGGGTATAGTTCATGGCCAAGTGTTGTTGGTCCAGGTCCTGTAGATACAGATTTTGATGGAGTGCCGGAAGGAACTCTTGCAGCAGGTGAAATTATTCGTAATGTAGGTATTTGGGATGCAGAAAGTAATATGTATTTAGGACAAATATTTGTTAACGGAAAATTTAATACCGGATCTGTTAGTCACAAAATATTAGGAGGAGTAGATTTAGGAAGCAAAGATTATGCAGCAGATTGGGGACAATCTCATGATCTTGATACTGTTGATGCGCCATTCAATGTAAATAATCCAAATTATGGAACACCATCTAACGGTTTGCCTGCTTTCGATCATACAACTCCGCTTTCTATCAGAGCTAAAAATGCTGGTGGTTTAATGAGTTCAGAATATGCTGCAGGATATATTCAGGATGAAATTGGTTTTTTTGAAAATAAATTGAGATTAACTCTTGCAGGAAGATATACCTGGATTAGTCAGGCAAGCTGGGGCGGAGCTCCAATTGCTGATAGCCATATTACACCGCGTATCGGTATTAGTTATTCTGTAACCGAAAGTTTAGCAGTTTACGGATTGTATGATCAGGCTTTTACACCACAGTCAGGTATTATTAAAAATGGTGATGATGTAAAACCTCTAACAGGTAATAATATTGAATTCGGTATTAAAAAAGACTGGTTTGACGGTTCATGGAGCACTACTTTAGCAGCTTATAGTATTTTAAAGAAAAACGAACTTACATCTGATCCTGCAAATACACCTGGAGAGCAATACAGTGTAGTATTGGGAGAAAAAAGAGCACAAGGAATTGAGCTTGATTTAAGAGGAAAACTATTCGACGGGCTTAATTTAATTGCGAATTATGCCTTTACAGAGTCTATCGTAAATAAAGTTGATCCTGCAGTTTCTGCTGCAACTGGAATCAAAGAAGGAGATATTGTTCCCGGATACTCAAAACACACAGCGAATGCATGGTTAAACTATACCGTTCAATATGGTACATTTAAAGGATTTGGAGCTTCTATTGGAGGTACTTTCCTTGACGGTCGCCAAACAGATACCTGGAGCGTAGGTCTTCAAAAATTGCCTTCTTACTTTAAATTAGATGGAGGTTTATCTTATGAAACAGGAAAAGTAAAAGTTACTGCTAATGTGTTTAATATTTTGGATAAATATCTTTATAGCGGTTCTTATTATTCTTATCTTAATGCTTATTACTGGCAAACTGAAGCACCTAGAAACTTTAGAGTTGGTGTAACTTATAAATTCTAATTTTTAGAAGATTAAATAATAAAAAAGACATCCGGCAATTGGCGGATGTCTTTTTTATTTAATAGGTTCAAAGGGTCAGAGTGACAAAGGTTCAAAGGTTAGTCTTAATAAAATCTTTTTAATCTGTGGCAAAAAAATCTAACTCTTTTTAATGAGAGGAATCAATTTTGAACCAATAAGTTCTATCGCGTTCATTAATTGTGTATGAGTAAGCCCTGCATTATCCATTTGGAATGTGAATCTTGAGATACCCCCAAGTGCTTCGCTGTGTTTTAAAATTTTCTCGGCAGCGCGTTCAGGTCCTCCAACAATTAAAACGCCCAAATCATCAATAAGTCCGTCAAATTTATCTTTAGTTACCGGAGGCCATCCTCTTTCTCTTCCTAATTTTGTCCAGAGTTCAGCATATCCGGGATAATATTCTTCAATTGCTTTCTCTGTCGTTGTCCCAACATAACCCGGCGAATGTATACCCACTTTTAATTCTTCAGGTTTATATCCTGCAGCTGCTCCTGCTTGTCGGTATAAATCAATCAACGGGCGAAAACGATGTGTCTGACCTCCAATAATGGCCACCATTAAAGGTAAGCCTAAGCTTCCTGCTCTTACAAAAGATTCAGGAGTTCCTCCAACACCTAACCAAATTGGTAGTTTTTCCTGCAATGCTCTCGGATAAATGGGAAGATTATTTATTGCAGGACGGAATTTTCCTGACCAGGTTATAAATTCATTATCCCGAATTTGTAGAAATAATTCTAATTTTTCTTTAAAAAGAGCATCATAGTCATTCAAATTAAATCCGAAAAGAGGATAGGCTTCAATAGAAGAACCACGGCCTACTACAATTTCAGCACGGCCTTTAGATATTAAATCCAAAGTAGCAAAGCTTTGATAAACTCTTACAGGATCGGCAGCGCTTAGAACCGAAACAGCACTAGCTAACCGGATATTTTTTGTTCTTGCAGCTGCAGCGCTTAATATTACTACTGTAGCCGAATCTAAAAACTCTTTTTTATGGTGTTCTCCAATTCCAAAAACATCCAGACCAACCTGATCTGCTAATTCAATTCTTTGAAGCAATTGCTCCATTGCATCAACACTACTCAAAGTATTGTTATCGCCGTACATTGCCGAGGCAAAACTGTCTATTCCTATTTCCATTCTTTTAAGCTTTAGGCTGTAAGCTTTAGGCTTTAGGCTTTTTTAGAGAACCTACAGCTTAATGCTTATAGCAATTATTTTTTTTGGGTTTAGGCTTTAGGCAATACGCTTTAAGCTTTTCAAAAAGCCTACAGCTTATAGCTTAAAGCTTATAGCTATCAATGAGAGAAGCCAAATGAAACACTGATCAAAATAATCAGAATCACAATTAGCGTAATAACAACATAAAGATAATCTTTCTCCAGAAGGAAAGAAAATAAAGAAAGCAAAACGCGAAAAACAGGTGTCAGAAAAAGTAAAATGATTCCGAAAAAGATCAGCGATTCCCCTTTTCCCTGAATAACGCCATTATAAATATCTGAAATAACTTCAAATATGTTTCTGTCATTTTCATGAAATACCGAATAATTTTCAATATCTGTACTATGTCCCATCAAATAAACAATTCCGCCAATAAAAGCGACCGCTAATGAAGTCCAAACACCATAACGCAATAAATTGCCTATAATAGTTTGAAACTCTTTTTCTCCAAATTTTTCTTGCTGCATACTGTTAGATTTTTCCATTTAGTCCGTTATAAATCATATTTACTGCCAAAACAAAAATCAGGCAGGCAAAAAATATTCTGAGTTTTTTAGGATTTGTTTTCACTAATACTTTCGCTCCGGCCATAGCGCCGAATAAAACGCCAACAACCACCGGCATACAAATTCCGGGTTCGATATAACCTTTCTGAATATAAATTACAGAACTCGCCATCGCGGTAACACCCATCATAAAATTGCTCGTTGTGGTTGAAACCTTAAACGGAATTTTCATAATATTATCCATCGCAATTACTTTGAAAGCTCCAGAACCAATTCCGAGTAATCCTGACATCATTCCGGCAATTCCCATCATACTAAATCCGCCAATTACATTTTTGGTTCCATAGCTAATGACTTCGCCGTTATGAGAAGGATAGGTTCCCTGAAGTTTTAGTTTTTTTGCTAACGGACTTGATTCTAATACAATATGTTCCTCTTTTTTTCGAAGAGAATTAATAGCAGAAAATATTAAAGTCATACCGAATAAAACGGCAATAAATGAAGTAGGAGCAATAGTGGAAAGTAAAGCACCACAAACGGCGCCAATTGTGGTAGCGATTTCGAGAAAAATCCCCAAACGCATATTGGTAATCCCTTCCCGAACATAAGCCGCAGCAGAGCCTGAAGAGGTGGCAATAACAGAAACCAAAGCCGCACCAATGGCATAATGAATATCAACTCCCAAAATAACAGTTAAAAGCGGAATAATAATGATACCGCCTCCTAAACCTGATAATGAACCAATAAAACCTGCTAAAAAAGCGCCAAGAATCATAATCAGGGTAAATGTAAGTACTGTCATTCGGATCAATTTTGTTTTTGCTAATTTACGAATTGAAATTTGGTAAGAAAGGGTTTAGGCACTTAAAAAGTCCTTAAAAAAGCGAAAACGATTTTATTTATCGCAATTTTTACTGATGATATGTTCCGATGAAACATATTTTTTCTACCTATGAAATGTTCCGATGGAACATATTTTGTTTCAATTTCTTATCATTAAACTTTTATTAACAACTACGAAAAAACTTATAGTTTATATTTGTAAGGATCAATTCAGAAACAAATCCTTTAATGGTATGATGAAAATTCAAAAAAATGCAGTTTATGTCTTTTTATTCCTGGCTTTTTCTTTTTCGGCATACAGCCAAAATGTAAAGTTGATTAACATTGACCAGTTAAATGAAAGAGTGAAAAACGGAAAAGACAGTACTTATGTTGTTAACTTTTGGGCAACCTGGTGCGCTCCATGTATTAAGGAACTGCCACATTTTGAAAAACTTCAGGCCGATTATAAATCGGAGAAAGTGAAAGTTTTGCTGGTAAGTGTCGATTTTAAATCAAAATTGAGTTCAGCTGTTGTACCATTTGTGAAAAGAAAGAATTTGAAAAATGAAATTTTTCTATTGAATGAAAGCAGTCCACAGGAATATATTGACCGTATAGATCCATCCTGGTCTGGCAGTATTCCGGCAACACTTTTTATCAAAGGAGATAAACGAAAATTTGCCGAAAGTGAATTTACCTATGAACAATTATTAACTGAATATAAAAAACTGTAAATCCTTAAACCATGAAAAAAATAATCCTTTTAGTAATGCTGGCATTTTCTGCCTTTCTTTCGCAAGCGCAAAATGCAACTCTTAAAGCTGGAGATACTGCTCCAGATTTTAAATTAAAAAATGTTGATGGCAAAGAAGTTTCATTTGCCAGTTTTCCAAAAGCAAAAGGTTATATAGTAGTTTTTACCTGCAATACATGTCCGTATGCTATAGGTTATGAACAAAGAATTATTGATTTGGATAATAAATTCAGACCGCAAGGTTATCCGGTAATTGCTATTAATCCGAATGATCCTGAAGCTTCTACAGCAGATACTTTTGAGAAAATGCAGGAATTGGCAAAAAGTAAAAAATATCCTTTCCCATATTTATTTGATGCAGGGCAAAAAATAACGGATCAATATGGTGCAAAGCGTACTCCGCATCTTTTTATCGTATCAAAAACGGCTAAAGGAAATGTTGTAGAATATGTAGGTGCCATCGATAATGATCCGGAAGGAAACAATGCACAAAAAACGAAATATGCAGAGGATGTGATTGCAGCATTAAAAAGCAATCAAAAACCAGCTATTACACAAACAAAAGAAATTGGTTGTACGGTTAAGAGAAAAGCAAAAGCTTAGTTGTTTTTTATTTATATAGAAAAGCGCTCCAGATATCTGGAGCGCTTTTTTGTTTAGTCATTTCTTTCGTCGAAATGACAATAATGGGTTTACAAACTTTTCAATTTCTTCATGAAGACAGGGAAAACGTCATTCAATTCATCAAATAGAGGATTTTTGCGATGTTTCAATTTGATCTCACCAAATAATTTCAATCCCAGTGCAAATTGTATCGCTTCAGATTCATTATCAAATAAGTCTTTTGCTTTTATTTTTTCAATGATATCAAATATTTCATCATGATTGCCAAATTCTATTCCGAGTTCTTTTGCAGGCCTTGTTTCACCGTTCGCATATTCTTTTAGACTTAATGTTAAGTAATATTTGTTTGATCTTTTTTCCATTTTATAAGGGGCTAAATTATTTAATCCATTTATCCACAATTACCTTAAACGTCTCTTTGTATTGTTCGCCAACGGTAATTTCTATTTTATTAATGAAGATTGAATTTTTGCTTATTGCACTTATTTTTTCTAGTGAAACAATAAACGAACGATTCATTCTCATAAATTTTGAAGAAGGCAATTTTTCTTCCAAAGCTTTCAATGAAATCAAGGACATTAAAGCTTTATCAGAGTTTTCGAGATGCACTTTTACATAATCTTTCAAACTTTCGATATATAAAATGTCTTTCAAATTCACTTTTACCCATTGATATTCTACTTTCAAAAAGATAAAATCATCTTCAGGATTTGCTTGCGGATTTTCATTAGAAGTTTCTTCAGCCAATTTCAATACTTTGTTGGCTGCACGCAAAAATTCTTCGTAGCTGAACGGCTTTAAAAGATAATCAACGGCATTAACCCGATAGCCTTCGATAGCGTAATGATTATAAGCCGTTGTAAAAACAATTTTCGGCAATGATCCCGGCTGTTCCTGTAAAAGTCTGGCCAATTCCATTCCGGTTAAATTGGGCATATTGATATCTAAAAAAACTAAATCCGGTTGTTTTTCACGAATAACACTCATGGCTTCAACTGCATTGTCACAACTGGAAACTAACTCCAAAAAAGGCGTTTGCTCGATGAAAGTTTCGACCAATTTTAATGCGAGAGGCTCGTCGTCAACTGCTATACATTTTAATGTTATCATTAGTCTAAAGTTATTTGCAGTTTTACGTTATACATACCATTTTCGCCAATTCCGGCTTTTAGGGAATGTTTGTTTGGATAAATTAAATGAAGCCTGCGTTTTGTATTGGTCAGTCCAATACCGCCTTCATTTGTTGTTGAAGATTTTTCGAAATAAGTATTTTCTACTTCAAAAGTAAGATCGCTTCCCTTCTGCGAAAGCGAAATATGTATTACACTTTTATCTGTGGCGTGAACGCCGTGTTTAAAGGCATTTTCTACCAAAGGAAGCAACAACATCGGAACAATCGGATAATCGTGTATTTTTTCAGGAATGTCTGTTGTAATCGTTAATTTACTATTGGCACGAAGTTTCATCAGGGCAATAAAATCCTTCATAAAATCTGCTTCTTTTAGTAATGTAGTTCTTTCTTCTGTGCTGTAAAGCAGGTAGCGCATCATTCGGCTTAAAGTATGAAGTGCATTTCTGGAATCTTCGATGTCTGTATAAGTAAGCGAATAAATACTGTTAAGCGAATTGAAAAAAAAGTGCGGATTAATCTGTGCTTTTAGCATCGCCAATTCGGCCATGGTTTTATCCTGTTCTAATTTTTGTTTGTGCTGAGCGGCTTTCTGCCAATGCTGTAACATAGCGAAACTGGTACTGATTCCTAAAACCAATAATGTTAAGCTGAAAACATAGTTGTCAAAATAATCGTTTCTATATTTTTTGAATCCTAAAAGAGCGGCTAATTTGTTGTGCAAATCGGTATTCGTATTATATAAATAAGCGACAAGCTGCATGGCAAAAACAATCCAGAGTGCCCATAGTAAAAACGGGGTTACTTTGTCTTTTATGATCGTTTTTGGAACTATGATTAAAGCATTATAATAAAAAACAACAATCAACAGAAATAAGACAAGCGATTGCCAAAACCAAAAAATGCCAGGAAGTGCAATATTCCAAGTAAGTGGTATGTAAAACAGCTGAATGTATCCCAATAATATCCAGGTCAGGATATGGATTACAGGAAACATATAAGGTTTGAAAAAATTAAATGTCATTATAATTTCTGATTTTAAGGACAATATTACTTTTTATTCTGATATAATATAAAACCAATCGCTCAAAATGGAATCACAATCCATAAAAACCATTTTACAGCCGACGAGCTTTACTCAAAATTACGGTTTTTTGACGAAACAACTTTTATCGGTTCTCACTGCATGTTTATCGATTATATCTTACTATACGTCTAGTGGAAAGTTTTTGCATGAATAGTTTTAGTTCTTTTGTACCTTAGTAAATAGATAATCTCATATTTCATCAAAATGAATAAGCAATCTTTTTTAAGCATTCTTGCTGCTTCAGTTATCATCGCTTCTTGCGGAAATAAAAATGATAAATCAGCTCAGGCGGGCGGTGCACCACAAGTTAAAGAATATAAAACGCTGACCTTAGAACCTAAAACAGCCACTTTATACACGGATTTCCCGGCAACTATTCAGGGACAACAAAATATCGAAATCCGTCCAAGGGTTGAAGGTTATATTGACAAGATATTTGTAGACGAAGGCGCAGTAGTAAAGACAGGACAGCCTTTGTTTAAAATCAGTGCGCCTGAATATGAGCAAGAAGTTCGAACCGCATCGGCAAGCATTAAAAGTGCTCAGGCTTCTGTAAGCGCTGCAAAATTAGCTGTTAACAAAGTAAAGCCTTTAGTTGAAAAAGGAATCATCAGCAAATACGATTTAGAATCGGCTCAATATACTTATGAATCGGCTATGGCTACTTTAGCGCAGGCAAATGCTGCTTTGGTAAATGCTAAAACCAATTTAGGATATACAACCGTAACAAGTCCGGTTAACGGAGTAGTGGGTTCAATTCCGTTTCGTTTAGGAAGTTTGGTAAGTTCAAATACAGCTGATCCATTAACGACAGTTTCAAGTATTGGCAACGTTTACGCGTATTTTGCTTTAAATGAGAAAAAGCTTTTGGATTTTACTCAAAGTACAGCATCTCCAGGAACTACTTTGGCTCAAAAAATAAAAAACATGCCTGAAGTCTCATTGCTTCTTTCAGATGGTACAACCTATCCAGAGAAAGGAAGAGTTGAAACGGTAAACGGCTTAATTAATACAGAAACTGGTTCTGTTACTTTTAGAGCGCGTTTCGGAAATCCAAAAAGCATCATCAGAAGCGGAAGCAGCACTACAGTTAGGATTCCGAATGAAGTTGTAGAAAAAATATTAATTCCGCAAAGTGCCACATTCGAACTGCAGGATAAGATTTTTGCAGTTACAGTTGGAAAAGATGGAAAAACTAAAAACGTCAATATTACAGTTTTAGAAAATACAGCAGGTAATTATTATGTGGTTACAAGCGGTTTACAAGCAGGAGATCAAATTGTATTAGAAGGAGTTGCTTCATTAAAAGACGGAAGCGAAATTAAACCTCAAAATCAGAATCCAGAAACGGTATACGCCGACTTAAAATAGAAAAAAATGTTTAAAATATTCATACAAAGACCAGTACTTTCTACAGTAATATCGGTCATCATCGTAATTCTGGGTGTTTTAGGTCTTGTTGAGCTGCCTATTTCTCAATATCCTGATATTGCTCCGCCAACTGTAAACGTTTCAGCTAGTTATACGGGAGCTAATGCAGATGTGGTATTAAAAAGTATCGTAATTCCGTTAGAAGAGCAAATTAATGGTGTGGAGAACATGACTTACATGACCTCTTCAGCAACAAACGACGGAAATGCATCTATCAAAATTTTCTTTAAAGTAGGAACAAATCCAGATTTAGCAGCGGTAAACGTTCAGAACAGGGTTTCGAGAGCTACGAGTTTATTACCGGTAGAGGTAACTCAGGCTGGTGTAACGGTAACAAAGAGTCAGAGTAGTAACTTGTTGATATTCTCTTTGTATAGTGAAGACAAAGCGTATGATCAGACTTTCCTTCAAAATTATGCTAAGATTAACCTTGTGCCTCAAATTCAGCGTGTAGTTGGAGTAGGAGATGTAACCGTTTTTGGTGCCAAAGATTATTCGATGAGAATCTGGTTAAGACCGGATATCATGCAGCAGTACAAACTTATTCCGAGTGATATTTCGGCTGCTTTGGCAGAACAAAATATCGAAGCTGCTCCAGGTAAATTTGGAGAGAATGGCGATCAGGCGTTTCAATATGTAATTAAATACAAAGGACGTTTAACAAGTCAGAAAGAATTTGGAGAAATCATTGTAAAATCTGTCGGAAACGGACAAATGTTACGATTGAAAGATGTAGCCAAAGTCGAACTGGGCTCTTTAAGTTATGCGTCAACAATTAAAACAAACGGTGTAGAATCTGCAGCGATGGCAATTAGCCAGACTCCGGGATCTAATGCCCGTGACGTAATCAACAATTCTAAAAAACTGATTGAAGATGCGGCGAAGAATTTCCCAAAAGGAGTGAAATATACTATTCTTGTTGATGTCAACGAAAATTTGGATGCTTCTATTGAAAAAGTAATTCATACGTTGATTGAAGCGTTTATATTGGTTTTTATTGTTGTATTTATCTTTCTTCAGGATTTTAGATCGACTTTAATTCCGGCGATTGCTGTTCCGGTTGCGATTGTAGGAACGTTCTTCTTCCTGAGCTTATTCGGATTTACGATTAACTTGCTGACATTATTTGCAATGGTTTTGGCGATTGGTATTGTGGTCGATGATGCAATTGTCGTCGTCGAGGCGGTACATGCCAAGCTGGATCATGGTTATAAATCATCTAAGAAAGCAACAATCGATGCGATGGATGAAATTTCCGGGGCGATTATTTCGATTACGCTTGTAATGGCAGCGGTATTTATTCCGGTAACTTTTATTAACGGATCTACAGGAGTTTTCTACAAACAATTTGGTATTACGTTAGCCGTTGCGATTATTCTTTCGGCAATTAATGCCTTGACTTTGAGTCCGGCATTGTGTGCGTTGCTTTTAAAACCGCATGCTGACGATCATAAACATAAAAGTTTTATTCAGAGATTTTATACCTCGTTTAACGTTGCATTCGATAATGTAACGAATCGATACAAACGTTCAGTGAGTTTTCTTTCTGTTAAAAAATGGATTGTATTGGCGGCTATTCTTATTGCCAGTGCAGCATTGTTTTATATGATGAAAACTACGCCATCGGCTTTCGTTCCTTCTGAGGATCAAGGGACAGTTTTTGCTAACATCAGTTTACCGCCATCAGCTTCTATGGAACGTTCTGATGTAATCGCCAAGCAAGTAGACAGCATTGCCAAAACGATTCCGGGAGTTAAAAATACGCTTCGTATTGTGGGACAAAACTTTACAGCCGGAGCGGGAAGTGCCTACAGTATGGTTATTGTAAAACTGGTGCCATGGGATCAGCGTGATTTAAGTGTTAATGATGTAATTGGTCAGCTTTTTGCTAAAACAAGCGGCATTCGCGAAGCTAATATTTTCTTCATTTCACCGCCAACCATTCAGGGATTTGGACAAAGTGGTGGATTCGAATTTCAATTGCAGGATAAAGGAGGTCACTCGACAGCAGAGTTCTATAAAGTGAATACTGACTTTTTAGAAAAACTGGCTAAACGTCCGGAAATACAATATGCAACAACACCATTTAATCCTGGTTTTCCACAATATATGATGGAAATTAATTTGGCTAAAGCCAAAGATGCAGGTGTTCCGGTAAATTCGATTTTGTCAACGATGCAAGGATATTATGGTGGATTGTACGCTTCGAATTTCAATAAATTCGGAAAACAATACCGTGTTATGATACAAGCTTCTCCGGAATTTCGTGCCAATACAGAAGGTCTGAATAAAATATTTGTCCGCAACAGTGCGGGAACCATGGCGCCAATTACGGAGTTTATAAAAATGACCAGAGTTTTTGGACCAGAGTCGATCTCAAGGTTTAACTTATTTACGTCTATCTCCATTACCGGAGCGCCAAATCCTGGCTACAGTTCAGGAGATGCCATTAAAGCAATTCAGGAAGTAGCAGCAGAAAATTTACCAGCAGGTTATGGATATGAATTCTCAGGATTAACGCGTGAGGAATTGGCTTCTGGAAGTGAAACGATTTTCATTTTTATCCTTTGTTTAGTATTTGTTTACTTTTTATTAAGTGCACAATACGAAAGTTATATTTTGCCTTTTGCCGTATTATTTTCGATTCCGTTTGGATTGGCAGGAGCATATTTATTCTCGATTATTTTCAAATTGAATAGTAATATTTATCTGCAGATTTCCTTAATCATGTTGATTGGACTTTTAGCGAAGAACGGAATTTTGATTGTCGAATTTGCATTGGACAGAAGACGAAAAGGATTGCCAATTGTTCAAGCCGCTATTGAAGGAGCCGTTGCCCGTTTACGACCAATTTTGATGACTTCGTTTGCCTTTATTCTCGGACTTGTTCCGTTGATGTTTGCTACAGGAGCGGGAGCTGTCGGAAATAAATCGATCGGAACCGGAGCTGTTGGAGGTATGTTAATTGGAACCATTTTGGGAGTATTTGTAATTCCGATATTGTTTATCATTTTCCAGACGTTACAGGAAAAATTAAGTGGCCCAGCCAAAGATGGTTATGATGACGATGATGATGAAGAGGAAATACAATTGATCGAAGCTCATAAAGAGTAAATAATTTAATTCAGAAGAAATGACTCATAGTTCAAATAAATATATTGTACTGGTAGTGACAGCCGCACTTTTAAGTGCGTGCTCGATTACTAAAAAGTACGAACGCCCGGAAACTATTTCGACAGATAAACTGTATCGTGATCAGGCTTTCGCCGATTCGACTACGATTGCGAATATGCCCTGGCAAACTGTTTTTAAAGATGAAAAACTAAATGCTTTAATTCAAAAAGGATTAGATCAGAATCTAAATTTGAAGAATGCAATTGAAAATATTGTACAAGCTAATGCCTCTTTAGTTCAAAGTAAACTAGCCTATTATCCGACGCTGAATGTAGATGCTAATGTAACTCGTAACAAACAGTCACAAGCGGGATTAAATTTTCCCGCCGGAATAAACATCAACACGTTGACTACAACCTATAAATTAGGTTTAAGTACTTCGTGGGAAGCAGATATTTGGGGGAAATTAAGCAGTTCCAAAAGAGCAGCTTTGGCAACTTATTTAGGTACAGATGCTGCCAGACAAGCGGTTCAAACCCAACTGATAGCTGATATTGCTAATAATTATTTCTTATTATTAGCCTATGATAAACAATTGGTTATCACAGAAGAAACCTTAGAAAGCCGAATTAAAAATGTACAAACCATAAAAGATTTAAAAGAAGGTGCGATTGTTACAGGCGCAGCGGTTGTACAAAGTGAAGCCAACCAACATGCGGCTGAAGTCTTAATTCCGGATTTAAAACGTAATATTCGCGAAATAGAAAATGCGATTCATATTTTGTTAGGAGAAGCTCCAGGACCAATTGATAGGGGTGTTTTAGGAACTCAGACAATTCCGGAGAATCTGGCGACAGGTTTACCGTCTCAATTATTGCAAAATCGTCCGGATGTGCGTCAGGCGGAATTTAATTTGAGGACGGCTTTTGAAATGACGAATATGGCGAAAACATATTTTTATCCAAGTTTGACATTAACAGCGAGCGGTGGATTTTCGAATTTGCAATTGACAGACTTTTTTACCAACTCGGTTTTCTATTCGTTAATTGGCGGATTGACGCAGCCTTTATTCAATCAGGGAATCAACAAAATGAGATTGACAACGGCGCAATCACAACAAGTGCAGGCTTATAATAATTTTCAGCAAAGTCTTTTAGTTGCTGGTCAGGAAGTTTCAAATGCTTTGTATGCTTATCAAATGGCGGCTGACAAAGAAGATTCAAGAGAAAAACAAATTGCGGCTTTAGAAAAAGCAGTTGATTATACACAACAGCTTTTAGAATACAGTTCAGCTACAAACTATACAGATGTATTGACATCGGAACAAAACCTTTTGGCAGCACAATTGAGCGGAGTTAACGATAATTTACAAAAATTACAAGCGGTGGTTGATTTGTACCGCGCTTTAGGCGGAGGCTGGAAATAGATTCTTTATGCCGAAAAGCATTATTGGTCGATAAAATTAGCTGATCGGTATAAAGAATAATTCTGAAGTTAAACTTTGTTATTATTTTAGATAAATAATTCCAGTCAAAGAAAAAGATCTGAAGTTCCACACAACGATCTCTATTATTAAAAATATGACTAATGGAAAAACGCTTCAAGAAATTGAGGCGTTTTTTTTTTTACCTCTATGTCGGTTAAAAAGTGCTCTCCGTCGATTGGTTTCGTGGTTCTGTATAATGGATGCGATAAACGTAATTATTGGCACTACTTTCGATTAGTATTAAATGTAATTAATACTTAAAAATAAAAACGATGAAAAAATTAGTATTCGCCTTAGTGCTTTTTATGAGTGTATTTTTTACTCAGGCACAAGTTTCAATCAATGTAAATATTGGAACTCCTCCAAGCTGGGGACCGGAAGGAAATGACAACAGCAGATATTATTATTTACCGGATATCGATACTTATTATGACGTTGCTCAAAGTGAGTATATCTATGATAATAATGGTAGATGGATTCGTGATAAAAGACTTCCGGCACAATACAGACGATATGATTTGTACTCCGGTTATAAAGTAGTTTTGAATGATTATAGAGGAGATGCTCCTTATGCGTATCATAAGAAACACAGAGAAAATTATCCAAAAGGATATCATGGAAAACCTCAGAAAAACAGAGGTAGTAAACCGGAGAAAAACAAGTCAGATCACAAACATGGAAATGAAAAACCGAAAAATTCTAAAGGGAATTCCAATAAAGATCATAATCATGATCATCATTAATTAAAATAAAAAAACGCCTCAGCAATTGAGGCGTTTTTTTATTTTAATTATACCCGATAAGTATAAATTATTTAATTTTAGCTGGAAAAAGTCAATCCTTTAGCTTTGAAACTACTAAACAAAACCTGACGTGCAGAACTAATACTTTCCTCAGTACGGTAAATACTGCACCAGAATTTTACCAGAACTTTATATTTTCCTTCAGAAATAGCATTATAGAAAATTTGCGGTGTTTTAGTGGTATTTACCAAAGACAAACTTTCTAACGCTTTCATAATAGTTTCATTAATATCTTCGGGAGTTGTATCACCATTAATTTCTATTAAAACTTCAACTAATTTAAAATTATCTGTATACGTCCAGTTGGTGATGTTTTGAGATAATAAATTTCCATTCGGAATAATGATTTCGGCACCGTTTGGAGCATTGATTTTTGTAGTACGCAATCCCATCGATTTCACACGACCAGATTCAGAACTAATTTCAATAACATCTCCAATCTGAATCGGTTTGTCAAAAATTAAAATAATACCGGAAACAAAATTATTAACCACATTCTGAAGTCCAAGTCCAACACCGACACCTAAAGCTCCCAATAAAATACTTAATTTATCTAAAGGCATTCCGGAAGCGGCAACGGCTAAAAGATAACCACCAATCAGTACGATAAGTCTTGTAATAAGCAACTTAGAATGTTGTCTTTTGTTGACGTTTTCTTCGTTTTCATCATCAATTTCACCAAAGAAATAAGCGACATATTTTTGTAATAAATGGGCAATCCAGATAATAATAAAAAACAAAACAATGTTTCCTAAAGTAAAGGTGATGCTTCCAATATTGTTAGGATGACTTAGCAACGCTCCTAAAGACGTTCGTAATGATTGCCAAACGTTTAAATTCGAAGCAATTACAACCAACCACATATAACCAATTACTAAAACGAAAGGTTTTTTTAGTGTATCGGATAAGCTTTCGTGATCAAAAATCTTTTCAATACCGCGTTTGATTCGGGTGGTATAAATTTGCAGAATAATAATCTCTAAGATTATTTTCAACAGAACACTAAGTGCTACTATCTGCGTAAGCGAAATAAAAGCCGTCAGACTTAACATATTCGAAAGCGAAACCCTCCCAAAAAGATTATAAAGTATAGATAAACCATTAAAACCAATGAAAATTATACTGGCCCATTTGAAAAATCCCTGAATGTACAATTGCTCTTTAAGGCTTTTAATTTGTACTAAACCATATCGTATTCCTAAAACATTTATAGCAATGAAAGCGCAGCGTTGCAAGAATCCAACTTCAATAAAAAGATCCAGAAAACAAAGTGTGAAGAATAAACCTAAGAGGAATAACCAATTTTTCATCGCCACTTTGGACCATTTATTCCTGAAAAGAATAGTCAGAATTCCCAGTAAAATCAGTTGTAGCAATTCTAAAAACAAAGCCGGAGCAAACAAATTACTGACAACGGCAATGTTAAGACCTATTACAGCAACCGGAATTAGAAATCCTCTGTTTAAATATTTAAAATTAAAAAGGGCTAATTTATCAGAATGTCCATTTGTTTTGAGATACTTTAAATTCCGTGAAATATACCAAGCCAGAAGTCCCATAAAAAGTATTAAAGTAATAAGTCCGCCTGTACGGTAACTTAAATAATAAGCTGCGACTTTTTCTTCAATTACTATTTTTGCGCTAATATTTTGTGCCACTGTTTTTTTAGGAACAGAGTCATTAATACTCCATAAAAAGGGATATTCTTTATGGAGCATGCTAATTCCGGACTTTTCCAGCTTGCTTTCAACAAGCAGTAATGCATTCGAAACGGCAATTTTTCGTTGAACTGTAATTCTTTTTTTCTTGTTTAAGATTCCCTGATTTTTCGTCATCAGGCTATCTGTGCTGAGGTATTTTTTTCTAAGGTTAGCAAATTCTTTTTTGAATTGTTTTCGACGGATCGTATCTTTTAAAAGCGTCATCAGATTTTTATCTTTACGCAGTTCGATAAATCGGCCTTTTATTTTCTCCAGTTTTTCATTACGCAAATTGATAGCCGTATTTTGTTCATTCAGTTGCTGCTGAATTTCTTCCAAAACAGTTTGATACATTTGCTGGTTGCGCACATTTGGATTGGCACCTTTCAAACTTTCCAAAATCAGGTCAAGTTTGCTTTGCGTTCTTTTAATTTCTCCAAATAAATGATGAGAAGCACTATCAAAATCAGCATCATTATAAGCTGATTCCATCATTTCATTGGCTTTTTCAATAGCCATGAGGTACTCACTATCTGTGGTTGCTTCTTCAAATAACTTTGAACGCGTTTCCTTTTTAGGAGTTGTGCTTTGCGAATAGGCGAGTGGCGCTAAAAATAATAGAGTTAATAAGGCGAATAAACAAAGAGAATTTCTTTTTTGTGTCATAATGTAAGTAATGATTTGGGCTTTCAAATTTAATTTTTTTTAAGCAGATTTTATTGAAATCAGCGAAATATTCTAGCGAAAACAATCCAATTTTGCTTTCATTTTTTTAATAATTCATAAAATATTATATTAGTTCCTTAATTAGTATAACTCAAAAATCAATAAACATCAGTAAATGGAAAATATCACAGTAATTATTATGTTACTATTTGGAGTTGCTTTTCTTAGCCTGATTAGCAAAAGATACAATTTTCCAATTCCAATTGTGTTGGTACTTTGCGGTGTTGTAATCAGTATTATTCCCGGGCTTCCGGTTATTGCCCTGAATCCGGAAGTTGTTTTTATTATTTTTTTGCCACCTCTTTTATATTATGCCGCCTGGTATACAAGTTGGTATGAATTTAAAAAAACGATTCGTCCTATTACACTTGCAGCTGTTGGTCTTGTTTTGTTTACAACTATAGCGGTTGCCTTTGCAGCGCACTGGCTGATAGATGATATGTCATGGCCTTTGGCCTTTTTGCTTGGTGCAATTGTTTCGCCTCCTGATGCAGTTTCGGCAACTTCCATTACAAAAGGTCTTGGCCTGCATCCTCGTCTTATTGCGCTTCTCGAAGGCGAAAGTTTGCTCAATGACGCCAGCGGGCTAGTAGCATATAAGTATGCATTAGCAGCAATTCTTGCCGGAAATTTTGTGCTTTGGGAGGCTGGATTGAATTTCTTTATTATGTCGACGCTTGGTATTGCCATTGGTTTAGTCGTAGGTTTTGTAATGAGTGTTGTCCATAAAAAATTTGTGTGCGATGATATTATTGAAGCAACATTAACTCTTTTAACGCCTTTTGCATCCTATTTAATTGCAGAACATTTTGAATGTTCCGGTGTTCTTGCGGTAGTAACGACCGGACTTTATCTTTCGGCAAGATCGGGCAGTATCTTTACGCATGAAAGCCGCATTATGGCAGTAACTATCTGGAGTATTTTGACTAATATTTTAAATGGTCTTATCTTTATATTAATTGGTTTGCAGCTTCGTCATATTATTACCGGAATAAGTAATTATTCAGGCAATTCTTTGTTTATATGGGGAGCTAGTGTTAGTGTAGTTGTTATTTTAGTCCGTTTTCTATGGGTAATTCCGTCAACATTATTACAGAAGTACTTAAGCAAAAAAAATAAACAAAAAGAAGAATTTGATTATCGGAACATGATCATTTTTGGCTGGTCCGGGATGCGCGGTGTCGTTTCAATGGCGGCCGCTTTGGCATTGCCATTAATGATGAATGAAAAAGAAGCTTTTCCTTTACGGAATCTTATTATTTATTTGGTTTTCTGTGTAATTCTTTCAACATTGGTCATTCAGGGATTAACACTTCCGTGGCTTATCAAAAAATTAAAACTACAACCTTATTCTATTATTGCCGAAGAATATGAGATCAGAAATATTATTGTTTCTGAGACAATTGCTCATATTGAAGATAATTTTTCACTGCTTAACGACGATTTACTTCATAATATCAAAAGTAAATATGAAGTGAAGTTTAATCGTTTGCAGAAAACAGAGCTTCCGGCTAATTTTTTTGGAAAAGGGAAAATAATGGGAGGGGAGATTTTTAATGAGTTTACTAAACTTCAGATAGATTTGTTGAATATTGAGCGGGCAAAACTCGAATTTATGCACAAACAAGGATCAGTGAATGAAGAAATTTTTCGAAAAATAGAAAAAGAACTTGATCTTGAAGAAACCCGTCTTTGGATGGAAATGTATGAGGACTGAGATGAATTACATAATTAGTTAATAAGACAATTTGATAATTAGATTGTTATAAGAATGGAATATCGGGTTTTGCATCTTTAGATTTAAAATCGAGAGCTTAATTTAGAGAAATGTACTTGTTGTAAAATAACTTATATTTACATTTTATATATTTAATTCATGGAAGAAAATAAACACGTAACGATCTATGATATTGCAGAGAAGCTAAACCTGGCAACCTCAACAATTTCAAGAGCTTTAAAGGATCATCACTCTATAAGTGATAAAACGATAAAGAAAGTTAAAAAGGCCGCAAAAGAAATGGGATTTGTACCCAATACCCTTGCCGCAGGTTTGCGTGGAAATAAAACAAAAACAATTGGTGTACTCATACCAACGGTTACACAACCCTTTTTGTCTTCTTTGATTAGCGGTATCGAAATTACGGCTCAAAAATCGGACTATTCTGTAATTATTATGCAATCGCATGACTCTTATCATGAAGAAGTTAATATGGCTAAATCCTTGTACAGCAACCGTGTAAGCGGTGTTATTTGTTCGCTTGCGATGGAAACCAGAGATACTTCGCATTTTCAGCAATTTTCAAACAATAATATTCCGCTGGTATTTGTTGACAGGGTTCCTAAGGATTATAATACTTTCAGGGTTGTAATTGATAATTATTCTGCGGGTTACAAAGCGACCAAACATCTTATAGAACAAGGTTGTCTTCGTATTGCACATTTAACCGCGGGCTCAGAATTCGGTAATTTGTATAATGAAAGAAAAAGAGGCTATGTTGAAGCCTTAAGAGATCATAATTTACCTGTTGATGAGGAATTGATTATTGATTTGAAAGCCGTTACTTATGAAGAAGGGGTAAAAGCAAGCAACAAATTGTTTGATGTAAAGCCACTTCCTGACGGACTTTTTGCTTCAGGAGATATTATTGCAGTCAGTGCGGTACAAACAGCCAAGAAAAGAGGAATAAAAGTACCGGAAGATATTGCAATTATCGGTTTTAATAATGACCCTATTTCTCAAATTATAGATCCTAATTTATCGACCATAACCCATCCTGCCGAAAAAATGGGAAAAGCTGCTGCTGACATTATCATAAAGAATCTAAAATCGGCTAAAAATGAAGATGTACAGGAAATTGCTTTCTTAAATACAGAAGTGTTGGTTCGTGAATCTTCAAAAAGAAAAGAAATTTAATGTTATTGAGTTAGATTATTTCATTTTAAATTAAATGCTTACGTTTTTCTTTAAAAGAAATAAAAAAACAACAGTAACGATTTATAATAAAAAACTCCTTTCAGGCTTAATTGAAAGGAGTTTTTTTAGTTTTACAAGCAACCGATTGTTTTCGTATAACCTTTCCCTATTATTTCTCCTATAAGCCTTCTGTTTTTTCTTCAAATCAAGAATGTCTTTAACTGACGTAATTATTCAACACGTTATTTTGTATGAATTATTTGAATTTATTTTTAAAGCGAAATTAAATTCTGAAAAATATTTCAACAAACGTTTTTTATGTTTTTTTCAAATAAATTAAAGATCTTTCTTTTTATCTATAACGTTTTCGTTGTTTGGAATCTCAATTTTATCAATTACACAATATTTTGTGATTAAAAATATTAATATGATTTTTTTAAACGTAATTTTTTAATAAATTAAAATAAAAAATTTAAACAACCGGTTGTGTGTTGTTGTAATTTATATATATTTGTTTTTATAAAGGTTAAATATTGATTCGTTTTTAAAGAGAAACAGAAAAATTATCAGCCTTTATAAAAAACTAACTCAACCCTATATTAACTAATTAAACCAATCATTTTATGACTAACTTTTTAATTACTAAAAGCAAATCAAAATACTTTAAGAATTTGGGTTTCATGATCCTGTTGTTTGTATTTTCTGCTTCGGTAAATGCCCAGACAACTGTATCAGGAACAGTTTCGGATAATAGCGGACCAATACCAGGTGTTAATATTATTGTAAAAGGAACTAATATTAGTGCAGCTACAAATTTTGATGGTACTTATTCAATTAAGACGGCACCAAATGCAGTTTTAGTTTTTAGCTTTATTGGCTACAGAACACAAGAAGTACCAGTAAGTAATAAAAGTCAGATTAACGTAACACTTGAAGAAGATGTAAGCAGTTTAAAAGAAGTTGTAGTCGTAGGATATGGCACAATGAAAAGATCAGATTTAACCGGAGCTGTTTCTACTGTTACCAGCGCAGCCGTTCAGCAATCAGTTGCGACGACAATAGATCAGGTTTTGCAAGGTCGTGCAGCGGGTGTTCAAATTCAATCAAATAGTGGTGCACCTGGTTCAAGTTCTTCGATTCGTATTCGTGGTATAAGTTCCTTAAACGGATCAAACGAACCTATTTTTGTAATCGACGGTGTTATTATAGACGGATCGACAAGTTCTGTAAATACAAATCCACTTGCGAATATCAATCCGGCCGATATCGTTTCGATGGATATTTTGAAAGATGCTTCAGCAACTGCGATTTATGGTTCAAGAGCGGCAAACGGAGTTATTATGATTACTACAAAACGCGGAAAGAAAGGCGAGATGGTTCTTAATTTTGACAGTTATGTAGGTTGGCAAGAAATACCAAAACATTTGGATTTATTAAATCTGAAAGAATATGGAACATTAAAAAATACTCGTTCTGACTTAGGAATAGTACAACGTGATAATTACTTCATCAGACCTGATTTATTGGGAGAAGGAACAGACTGGCAAAAAGAATTATTTGATACCGCTTTGATGCAAAGCTATAATTTATCAGCTTCTGGTGGTTCAGACAATACGACTTATGCTTTGGGAATGGGTTACTTAGATCAGGAAGGTATCGCAATCGGATCAGGTTTTGACCGTTTTAATCTTAGAGGAGTTATTGATTCTCAAGTGAAAAGCTTTTTGAAAGTGGGAGTAAATTTCGCCTTGAGCAAAACCAATCAAACTACTACAGTTCAGGATGATGCTTTAATCTTAACGGCACTTAAACAAACACCAAACGTTGCAGTACGTAACGCTGATGGTACATTTGATGGTCCGGATACAAAAGAATTTGTTCAAAACAACCCTATTGGCTTGGCTTCAATCAAAGACAATCATAATAGAAATTACGGAATGAGAGCTAATGCATATGCTGAGATTGGTTTCACAAAAGATCTTAAATTCAAAACTACCTATTCATTAGACTATGGTTTTGCAAACAATTATACTTTTAATCCATCTTATACTTTTGGAGCACTTGTAAACGAGGTTAGAGAAGGATCAAGAACAAAATCTAATAGCGAATTCTGGAGTTGGAATAATGTTTTAACTTATGATAAAAGTTTTGGAAATCATAAAGTGACTGTTTTGTTAGGTCAGGAGATGCAGGAATCAAACTGGGAAAACCTTTATGGATACAGATCAGGATATCTAACAAATGGTGCAACAGATTTGAATGCAGGAGATGCTACAACAGCTAAAAACTCTAACGGAAGTAATACTAGTGCGCTTAGCTCTTACTTCAGCAGATTACAGTATTCTTTCAATGATAAATATTTATTGACTGCCACAATCAGAAGAGATGGTTCTTCTAAATTTTACAAAGACAATCAATGGGGATGGTTTCCGTCTGCGGCTTTGGCCTGGAAAGTTTCCAATGAAAATTTCCTAAAAGATAGCAGAGTAATCAGCAATATGAAATTGCGTTTAGGTTGGGGAGAAGTTGGTGGACAAAATGTACCTAACTATGCCTATACTTCGACTTACAATGCTTCTGCAACAAATTGGGGAACAGGATTATTGGCAGCAAATACAGCAAATAAGGATTTACAGTGGGAAACAACAAGTTCAAGCAATTTAGGTCTTGATATTAGTTTCTTAGACAACAGAATTGAACTTGTTGCCGATGTTTACTATAAAAAAACAAACAATTTGTTATTACAATTACCACTTCCGGCTTATGTAGGAACAACGGGTCAAGGATCAACTTCTGCTCCTTGGGTAAACATAGGTTCTCTTGAAAACAAAGGACTTGAGCTTACATTGAATACTTTAAACATGGACAGAAAAGACTTCACCTGGAGATCTAATTTTAATATGTCGATGAATAGAAGTAAAGTATTGGCGCTTAATACAGAAACCGGAATCTTAAATAAATCGCTTCAACAAGGTTCTGATGTAACAATTGTGACCCGTACAGCAGTAGATCAGGCTATTGGTCAGTTTTATGGTTATAAAGTAATTGGCCGTTTTGAAAAAGCTACTGATTTTTATTATAAAGATGCAGCCGGAACAGTAAAACCAACAGCTCTGCCAGAAGGAATGGCTATAGGAGAAAATGGTGTGTGGATTGGAGATTATATTTTTAAAGATATTAATAATGATGGTGTGATCAACGAGAAAGACCGTGATTATATTGGAAACCCAAATCCGGATATTACTTTTGGTTTGACTAATACATTCTCTTTCAAAGGATTTGATGTTAGTATTTTGCTAACAGGTTCTTATGGAAATGATGTAGCAAATTACCAAAGACGCTGGTTAGAAAACCCACGTGAAAACACTAATTTATTATCATCAGCTTTAGGATATGCACAATTAGGATTAATCGACCCAACGGGACCAAATGATTATCGTAATGTACAAATTGTTGGTGGAGATCCTTATATGCCAAGAATTGCAGCTTCATCTGCAGCTTCGGCTTCGAATTATCGTTTTAGCGACAGATTTATTGAAGATGCTTCTTATGTAAGAGTTAAGAATATCTCAATTGGTTACAATCTGCCAAAATCATTATACTCTAAATACGGTATTTCTAACATCAAAGTATACTCAAACGCTCAAAACGTATTAACATTCACAAAATACAAAGGTTACGATCCTGAAGTCGGATCTCTTAATCAGGATGCGCTGTTAACTGGTATTGATAACGGACGTTATCCATCGCCAATGGTTACTACTCTTGGATTAAATGTTAATTTCTAATTTTTGCAAACTATGAAAACAAAAAAAATATTTTACTCGGTTCTTATGATCGCATTGCCATTTGTTTGGACTAGTTGTAGTGATCTTTTAGAGGTTGAGCCAAACGATCAGATTACGAAAGAGAACTTTTATAAAACAGAAGCCGATTTTCAGGCGGCAACGGGACCATTATACAATAAAGTCTGGTTCGATTTTAATGATAAATTCTATTACGGTTTAGGAGACGGACGTTCAGATAACTTATACGCACCGTATTCAGATTATATTTATCCGTTTACAGATTTGTCTGAAACCGGATTGACAGGACCTTTGGTTTCTGCCTGGGGATCTTTGTATAATGTAGTACAACAATCGAATAACGTCATTATAGGTATTTCTGATAGTGAAGTTAGTGCTACTGTTAAGAATAAATATATTGCCGAAGCCCGTTTTATGAGAGGTACAGCTTATTGGTATTTAGCTTCACTTTGGGGAGATGTAATTATTACAACTGACCCTAGAGAATTGGTTAAAAATCCGATTGTGAATAAAAGTCCGGTAAAAGATGTTTATGAATTTGCTATTCGCGATTTAGAATATGCAGCAAAATATCTTCCGGAAACTGCAGGTCAGGCGGGAAGATTGACAAAATATAGCGCTTACGGAATGTTATCTCGTGTGTACTTGTCATTTTCTGGTTTAAGTGATAATCCGAATAGTGGAACAAGAAAACAGGAATATCTTGACTTAGCTAAAAAAGCAGCCGAAAAAGTAATTGTTTCAGGACCTTATAAATTGGCAGCTAATTATGATGATCTATTTAAAATAGAGAACAACAACAATCCAGAATCAATGTTTGCCTTACAATGGGTACCAAACGGAGATTACGGTGTAACAAATACACAACAAGCTTATTTTGCATTAGGTTCTGATATTACAGGAGATGATACCGGATGGGGTTATTGGACAAGAGCTTCTTACAATGTTTTGCAGGAATATGAGACAACAGATAAACGCCGAAAAGCAACCTGGATGGCTGATAATGATGTTTACCCTGAAATCAATAAATCTAATGGAGGCTATACTGTTGATCACACAAATGATTTTCTTACCGTTAAAAAAGGAGTTGTTGGTTCAACAAAAGACAATTCTAAGACATCTCGTATGAACTCAGGTTTAAATACTTACATGCTGCGTTTAGGCGAAGTATATTTAAATTATGCAGAAGCAGCTTTAGGAAATAGTGCTACAACTGCCGATGGTGGAGCTTTAGCAGCAATAAACATACTTCGTGCCCGTGCAGGACTTAATGCTAAAACAACATTGACTTATGCTGATATTATTCACGAAAGAAGAGTGGAGTTGTGTATGGAAGGACAATATTGGTATGATTTGATTCGCAGATCGTATTACAAACAACAAGAAGTTATCAATTATGTAACAAGTCAGAATAGAGGAACGATAGTACCAATTCTGTATGACAATACAACAAACAAAGTAACAATTGATGCTACAAAAAGCAACAGTACTCGTTCTATTGGAGTAATTGATGCTACTATTTTTCTTATGCCTTATCCGGAATCTGAATTAGTTCAAAATCCTTTGTTAAGGGAAAATCCTGTTCCTTATGAGTTTAAAGAGGAAAAAATAAAAGACTTGTTCTAATATTATGAAAAATAATAATTTAAAAAGATTGATCAATATGAAGCAATATATATTAAATAAAAAATATTGGGCACCCATAGCATTTCTGGGTATGATGTGCTGCGCATTGCTGTTTACCTCTTGCGATAATAGTGATTCGGCAAGTAAATCAATAGTAATAAGCAAAGTATTTCTGGAAGATGTAAATTCAACTGTCCAGGACAGAGAGGTTAGTTTTGTACGATTAGGACAAACGATTAGAATTGAAGGTTCTGGATTTACCGGACTTAAAAAAGTGTACATCAACGGTTATTCAACTTATATTAATCTCGTTTTTGTATCTGATAATTCGATCATACTGACTATTTCTGGTGATACACCAACAATAGAAGCAGATCCGGCTGAGAGAAATACAATTCGTTTTGTAAATGATAATACTGAAACGGTATTTCCTTTCCAGATTCGTGCTTCAAGACCAACTATTAGCGGTATGTCGAACACAATGCCTAATCCGGGTGAAAGATTTACAGTTGTCGGTACTGGTTTGACTGAAATTGCAAAAGTAGTTTTCCCTGGAAATGTACAAGTAACAAGCGGAATTACATCAGATCCTGACGGAGAATTTTTTACCGTTGTAATGCCAAACGGAGTTTCAGATATTGGAGGTTCTTTATTTGTTGAGGGTTCAAACGGAGGTGCTTATTCTCCGGCTTACTTTAACTTTAAAAAAGGTCTTTTATTGAATTTTGACGGAAGCGGATCTCACGGTTATTGGGGAACTTCGACAAGTATGATTCAGCCAGAAGATCTACAGACAACAGCAATCGGAACCGGTACTATTTCACAAGGAAAATATGTTCCGCATCGCCCGGCTCGTATCGCTTCTTTTGATGCTGCCAAAAATCGTTGTACTGAAGTTTGGACAGCAGGAAATGGCGTTGACAACTGGAGAGCACAATTAACACCTTATATTCCGGCAAATACGCCATTGGATAAAGTAGCATTTCAGTTTGATATTTATGTACCAGATGCCTGGAAAGATTCAGGATTCTTAAAAATATGTACCATCAATAATTTTAATGGTGGAGAATGGGCAGGTGCAGTTTATAATTTCGTGCCTTGGATTGTAGACGGAAAATCAGTTGCTTTTCAAACTACCGGATGGACAACAGTTACGATTCCGTTAAATAAATTTTATGCATGGTCTAAAGAAGCTTTTACATTCGAAACTGTTTTGGCCTATCGCGAAGCTGCAACCTACCAGAATTTTGGTATTTATTTTGAAAACTCAGATATTAAATTGAAGGATGTCACAGGAACTGACAGTGCTGTGGAGTTTCCTTCAAAAGCAACTTCTGTAAAAGTTTATACGGATAACTGGAGAATCGTTTCATTAAATACACCAACTTATAATGATTTCCCTAACTAATATCGATCTGAAATAGATTCATATAAGAGTGATAATCATATAATTTAAAAAATAGAACAAAATGAAATACAAATATATAATTCCAATAATTGCTTCCTCATTAATGATTTTGTCATCATGCGATGATAATTTAATGGAATGGGAAAAAGATCCGGAACATGGTGCCATAACCGGAGCAGAATTGCCTTTAGAACTGGTTGAAAAAATTGGCCGATATGAACCATTAAAAACCTATACAAATTTTGTTTTAGGAAACGGAATTGGAGCTGATTTATACATGAGCGATGCTGCTTATCGAAAATTAGTTAACGAAAACTTTGACGAAGTAACGCCTGGATATCACATGAAACATGGTGCAATGGTAAATTCGAAAGGTGAAATCAACTTTACTACGATGGATGCTTTTATTGCCGCAACAAAATCAGGTGGTTTAAAAGTTTTCGGTCATACTTTGGTTTGGCATTCCAACCAAAACGCAAGTTATTTGAATAGTATTATTGCTCCAACAGTAATTCCGGGTTCAAGCGGAACAAATACACTTGATATTGCCGGTTTAAAAGCGGGAACATTCGCAAACTGGTCTAGAAATAATCCTGGAAAAGGGATTGCTGTTGTGGCAAACGCTGGCTTGACCAGTACATCACAAGCAATTCAGTTAGCTTCAAGCACCACTTCATCGCAACCTTATAATTTGCAGTTGACATCACCAAACGTTCCTATTGTTGCTAATCACAATTATGAAATTTCATTTTATATCAAATCTGATGTAGCAGGTAAGGGACGTCTTTCTTTTGGTTCAACATTAACGAACCAATATCCATATAAAGATTGGTACAATACCGGAGGATCATGGGTTGAAGCTTTTGCAACTACTTCACAATGGCAACAAGTGAAAATTAAATTGGCTCCAGGTGATTTTAAAGCCGGAAGTACTAATTTTCAGTTTAATCTTGATTTAGGTTATTTACCAAATGTGACGTATTTAATTGATGTGAATACCTTTGCTGTTGTTGATCTGGATGCGCCTGTAGGAGTTAGTAATTTGGTTGCTAATGGTAAATTTAACACAGATCTTACAGGATGGGCCCAATACAATCCTTCCGGACCTAGCGTTTTGAGTCTTGCCGGGGCGGCAAATGCTTATGAAGGAAACGGCGCAATGAAAGTAGTGAATGCAACAAGTGATGCTGCGAACCAATGGAAAACACAAATTCATGCCGATTTTACAAGTGTAATGACTTTAGATAAAGATTATACGATTTCATATATGATTCGTTCAGAGGCAGCAGGATCTGTTCGTTGTTCTACAACCGGAGCAACAGCACATTATCAGGGAGATCAGGCTACTTCTCCAACATGGAAATTAGTAGAATGGAAGTTTAAAGGAAATGGCACTGAAACGGGTTTAAATTTTGACTTGGGCGGCGCTGCAGGAACATATTATATTGATAATGTGGTGGTTTCTGATGGAACGTCAAGTGGTGGCGCAACTCCTCCGGTGAATATTGATAAAACAGATGCTGAAAAAACAGTTATTATTGGTAATGCAATGCAGGATTGGATTTCTAAAATGATGACACATTATAAAACAAGTGTTTTTGCGTGGGATGTGGTTAATGAACCAATGAAAGAAGACGGAACATTAAGAAACGGAAACGAAGGTGATACAGCAACAGATTATTTTTCATGGGCAAAATATCTTGGAAAAGATTATGCTGTAACAGCTTTTAAATTAGCGCGTCAATACGGAAATACAACAGACAAACTTTTCATAAATGACTATAATCTGGAGTCAAGATTAGACAAGTGTGATGGTTTAATCGAATATGTGAAATACATTGAAAGCAAAGGCGCTACTATTGATGGTATCGGAACTCAAATGCACATTTCATTGACTACTGATAAAGATAAAATTGTTCAGATGTTCCAAAAATTAGCTGCCAGCGGAAAATTGATTAAAATTTCTGAATTGGATATCAGATTAGGAACAAATGCGCCAACAGTAGCACAACAAGCTTCTCAGGCAGAAATGTATCAGTATGTGATCGATATGTATAAAAAACATATTCCGGCAGCACAACAATACGGAATAACCATTTGGGGGCTTTCTGATAGTGTGAAAGAACATGAAAACTGGCTTCCAAACGAATCTCCAAACCTTTGGGATGCTAATTATGTTCGTAAACATGCTTACAAAGGAGCTGCTGACGGTCTTGCAGGTAAAGATGTTAGTAAAGATTTTTCAGGCGAATTAGTGAAAAAATAAAAACCCTTTTTGCCTTAATCCATATTATAAAGCCAGCTTTGGTTTTATAATATGGATTATTTATTTCTTATTTTTTTGCCACTAATTGCACAAATTAGCACAAATCAATTCGTGCTAATTTGTGCAATTAGTGGTTTAAATTTATTTTAATATTAAAAATAAAAAAACATGTTTGATTTTCTAAAAACGAGATTTTTTTTACTGGTAATAATGGTAACGCAATTCGGCTTCAGCCAGGAAAAAATACCACATCTTCAAAAAAAAGGAAATAAGACCCAATTGATGGTGAACGAACAACCGTTTCTTGTTTTGGGTGGAGAATTAGGAAATTCTTCAGCGACGACTATGGAAAGCATGGAGCATATTTGGCCTAAACTAAAGGACATGAATCTCAATACAGTCTTAACGCCAATTTATTGGGAATTGATTGAAAAGGAGGAAGGCAAATTTGATTTTTCTTTAGTAGATGATTTAATCCTGCGTGCCCGAAAAGAGGATTTAAAAATAGTTTTTCTTTGGTTTGGATCCTGGAAAAACAGTATGTCAAGTCATGCGCCGGCCTGGGTAAAATTAAATCAGAAGAAATATCCCTGGGTAAAAGACGATAAAAATAAAAGCCATGAAATACTAACACCTTTTAGTGAAAATAATCTTCAGGCTGATTTGAATGCTTTTCAGAAACTGATGGCTCACATTAGAGATTTTGATCAAAAGGAGCAAACTGTAATTATGATTCAGGTTGAAAATGAAATCGGAATGTTGCCTACTGCGAGAGATTATGGTCCGTTGGCAAATGAGGCTTTCAATAAAGATGTGCCTGTAGAATTAGTGCAATACATGCAAAAGAATAAAGAAAAATTAGTTCCTGAATTTTTAGAAGTATGGAAGAAAAATGGCTTTAAAACAAAAGGAAATTGGGAAACAATTTTTGGAAAAAGTCTTCAAACTGATGAAATTTTTATGTCATGGTATTTTGCAAAATTCACCAACAAAGTAGCACAGTCTGGAAAAGAAAAATATGCCATTCCGATGTTTGTAAATGCAGCTTTGAATGCTCCAGAAAAAAAGCCGGGAGAATATCCGAGTGCCGGACCTTTGCCTCACATTATGGATGTCTGGAAAGCCGCCGGAAATACTGTTGATTTTCTTTCGCCAGATTTTTATAATCCGTTATTTAAACATTGGAACGATTTATTTACACGTCAGGGCGATCCGTTGTTTATTCCGGAACATAAATTCGATGCAACAGCTCCATTTAAGGGATTATATTCGATTGGTCATTATGAAGCGATTGGCTTTTCTCCTTTTTCTATTGAATCAGTTGCAGATGCGAAAAAAGAACCTCTTGGAAAAATATATGATTTGGTCAGACAATTAACTCCTGTTATAGAAGCCAATAAAGGATTAGGAAAAATGGATGGTGTTTTATTAGACAAAGAAAATCCGTCACAAATTATTCAGTTAGGCGATTACGAATTTACATTTAAACACGATTATACGTTAAACTGGTCTGATGGCGCCAAAGAAGAAACATGGCCCATGACAAGCGCTATTATAATTGAAATTGCGCCAAACGAATTCTATATTGCCGGTTCCGGAATTGTAGTCACATTTAAACCTTTAAGAAATAAGTCGCTTAACGCCGGAATCTTAAAAGTCGATCAGGGAACTTTTGAAAATAATAGCTGGAAAATTTTCCGTCATTTCAATGGCGACCAGACACATCAGGGAAGGCATGTGAGAATTGCAGTTGATGATTATGAAATTCAGAAAGTTCAGTTGTATACTTATGAATGATTTTAAATTTTATGACAGTATTAATTTCTACTTAAATATAAATAGCCGGCTTTTTTAATGGTATTGGATATTTCGTTTGTTGTTTTTGTGTATTGCACAATGTAAAAGTATGTTCCGTTTGGAAGTAAATTGTCAGGGCTTATAGTCGCTCTTCCATCAGAATAACCTCTAAAGACATTTCCATTTGAATCATAATTGGAAGTATCAAAAACTTTTATACCCCAACGATTAAAAATCTGAACCCTGTTATCCGGATATTTTGTGATGTTTTTAATATAGAAATAATCATTTTTATCATCATCGTTTGGACTAATTGCATCAAAGATTTCGACATCATCATCGGCATTACTTTTTACCCGTGCTAATGTAAATACGCCATAACCGGAAACAGAAGTAATAGAAGTAACCGTTTTTTCATTGGCATTCACAACACCACCCTCATCTACCCATAATTGTTTGGTAGTATCCCATCGTACAATATGAATAACATCTTGCGGAGATGCAATAATCGCGGCCGGCGTAGTAGCTTCATTCCAGCTTAGGGTCAGAAGAATATCGGTTGTACTGCTATTTTTGTTGAGGGTCCAATATTCTTTATCATCAATAATATCTATGATTGTAGCATCTTTTTTATCGTGAGGATAAATGCTATTAGAATTTTCAAAAAGATAATGTCCATTAAAACTGCTATTATTATCACCAGAAGGAGAAATGGCAGCATATCTAAAAAAGCCTTTATCTCCAATTGGATACAGAAAACCTTCGTTACCGTTTTTAGTTACTTCACCATCAACATGACTGGTATTTGAAGTGTGAGTATGTGTAGCGTTTCTTTCAAAAGTCATACTTCCTCCAAAATCATCAGACTGTACAATGCCCCGATTAAAATCAGCATCACCACTGATATAAATAGCACTGTATAATCGAAAAGCAGGTTGTGGATTTACATTATTAAAAAGTACATCAAAAAAATCAGATGGTTTAGTTCCTTTAATTTCTTGATTCTGAAAGCCTTCAAAACGGGTAAATCCCTGAAATTGTGGATCAAAAGTAGTAATACCATCATTGTTGTAATTCCCTTTAAAAATTACTTCACCATTATTTTCATAATCACCGGTATTTTTATTGTCAAAATTCCATTCCACACTTACCAGGGTATTCGGATTTACATGTAGTAAACCTTCATTTACGGTTTGGGCATTTTGTGCAAATGACATTTTAATCAAAAGCAGAAATAGCAATATAAGAATCTTCGTTTTCATTTTTATTTCTTTTCTGAATTAATTATTCTCACTTAACTCGTTGACGAACCATTGGGTTTGAAACTACCTCGCATCTTTTTGCTGTCACTACAGAAACATTAGTTGGAACAGATTCGCAAATTTTACCTCCCGGATAATTAGACTGTGATATACGACGGTATTGATGTGTTTCAGTTTGTGCCGGCGGCTGATAAAAGGAATTAGCAGCTCCTGCAATTGTTGTCCAGCTAAGTCCATCTAGCGAAGATTCCCATCTATAAGTTACATTTACTCCTGTACCTGCCGAAGCAGAATTTATCAGACCAGGCAATTGGCCATTACAAACGGTTTGAGAAGCTGTAATTCCTCCACTTGTTGGTAGCTCTAATATTGTAACGGTAATTTGTGTTTTTGGGCTTTCGCACGATCCATTTTCCTGACTTACATAATATTCAAAAGTTCCTGGTTGATCTGTTAAAGGAACTGGGGCTATTGTAGAGGAAGATCCATTTAAAGCCGTGTACCATAACAAAGTATTCCCAGGTTCTGCTGTAGCCGTTAATGGTACAGCCGGTGCATCCTGACAATACTCAAGTGTTGTTGTGGCCGAAGGAGCAACAGGAACAGTATGTAATGTTTCTGAAATTGTATTGTTGACAGTATTATCTGTTGGCGTTAAAAGTTCAAGATTAGCACCCGTATAACAATCATCAGGATTTACAGCACAAACGTCATTATAAGAAACGGTAGCTGAGTTTACATATGACGTTGTGCCAATAGGTGGCGTAATCGAGTAGGTGATGGGATAATCTGTTTCGTAGATAGTTCCCAAGCCAGCTAATGTCTGATCGCTGTCTGCAATAGGAAATCTCGCTACATAAGTATAAGTAGTCTGACCTATGGAAGGAGAATTAAGAGTTTCAAATCTTGACCATCTTGCTGTAGTAGATACTCCTGTGTTATCAAAACCACCGGGAGTTGCACTGTCATCATAAGTAAATCCTACCGGAATAACTTTTGTAACTACAATGCGGCGTCCTGTTGTTCCTATTCTTCTGTAAGTTGCGGATGTTGTTCCAATATTAGCAACACGAAGCTTAAATTGATTGGCTCCGGTAACACATAAATTGTTTGATTCCTCAACGGGAATTAAGTCAACGTCTTCAGCAAGAACAGGAACAGTAACTTCGGCTGTATTATTTCCCAGATCTTCATCTGTTATATCTGTTGGAGATACGGTTGCTTTATTTGTAATTAAATTTCCAGCCGGAATTTGATTTACCCCTAACTCACCGGTAATTATGATTCGGCCTGTACTATTGGCTGCCATATTCAAAGTTCCCGTAAATTGATTTACGGCAGAAGTTGTGGGCAAATTTGTCCCAACCAAAAAACCGGTATGCGAAATATTGGTAATAGTAAACATAGACGGTGTAATTTGAGTTCCGTTACCATCAGTTAATAGATCTGTAAAATCAACATTTTGCAAAGCTGCCGGAGTGTCATTTACAACGTCAATATAGTAGGTAATTTGATTCAATCCTGATGAGGTAACAGCTCGTAAATAACTTTTGTCTGCTTGTTTGGTAATTCTTAGATTTCCGGGAGTTGTCAACGTTAAATTACGCACTTCATGTAAATTAACACCCGCACCTGTAGAAGCAGCAAAACCTACAGAAAGCAAATCTGGCGGAGGTAATGTTGTCGTATAATCAATTAATTGAACAAAATCACTATTCAGATCTGTTTTCCAGCGTACTGTAATATGATAGCCACCACCTGAAGGCTGCATTTCAATTTGAATTCTTCTATAAAACGTATTGTCTTCAGGTCTTGTACTCACAGTAGTATTATAGTCTAATTCATTGTCTGTCCAATTTCCCTGAGTAGTAATTGGTACAACAGTATGTCCGCCTAAAATGGTTACACCAGTTAAAAAAACGTTCGATTGTGTCAAATCAATATCATTGGTAGGACCACGAAGTGAAACAGCATTTGGGCGAATTCCTACACCACCATTTTTAGGTCCAAAAATAGTATTGGCGTAATTCCCTAAAGCATCAAAGCCAATACCAATGTAACCTCCTCTCAATCCATATGTAATCCCTTCGTCTGTATTAGATGTATATCCTAAAGCACCTCCATATGCTCCAAGCCTGAATCCGTTAGCTTCGACATCTGCAGCATCAAATAAAAATACACCTATACCATCTGCACCATTATAGGTAGGATCTGCAACATTTCTCCACATTTTATATTCAAAATCCATAACAACTCCCAAAGTAGAAGGAAATGATTTGTTGACATAAGCGTAACCACCCTGATTTGTTGTAGCTTTTGTAAGACGCAACCAACCGGCACCTAACGGATCGTCGATACCCGAAGTAAGGTATGCAGTACCATTTACTCCGCCAATACCACCAATAATAACGTCTGGAGCGGTATTCTTTTTAAAATCATCTTTAAAAGTAAATTGCGCTTTTGCCTGATGCATCGATAGTAATGAAAGCAAAGCAAATAAAGCAAACTTCTTAAAAGGATGTTTTTTATGATATGTTGAATTGACTCTCATAATGTTCTATTTTAGTACAAATACGATATTCAGATAAGAGGTAGGAGTACCAGAACCTATAACATCATAAGTTAAAATACCGCTGGCATCTATGCTTAGATTTGCAAAAACAGTTGTATCAAAATAAGTGACATAATAATAAAGATCTGTACTAGCAGGCATATACGGAATATCAGCAGGAGCACCAGCACTTCTTACCGTTACATTCACAAACTGATCGACATATTCCTGATATAAATTCTTGGTTAATCCTGTTGTGATTACGCTAGTATCAAATGTAATGGCCGGCATATAAAAGAATTTAGGCATCACGCCTGCACCCGAACTATTCTTTAAAACACCATTTACATCAGTAACAACTACTCTGTCTGTAAGTGCTCCGGTTTGTAAACCTGTTACTGCCAGTGTATTAGTAGCACTAGTGGTAATAGTTGTTGGTATTATCAAAGCTCCTCCTAATTGAACATTACCATTTGTTGCCGTTAAGCCATTATCTGCTGTAGTTAAAATGGGTATAACGGGAGTTGATGCAACTCCATTTACTGTAGAAATAAGATTACCATTTACAGCAGTTAAAGTATTTGAATTAACGATTGGTGCACCAATACTGGTAACACCATTTACTGTTACAGTTGCTGTATTGATTAATGATGTATTTGCAACTGTGGTATGAGCATTAATTAACGCGGTAATATCTAAAACTGTTGAAGCTCCATCTTCATCAACATACGTAATGGTTCCGGCGGTAACATCTTGAGAAATTGATGTCAAAGTCTCAAAATTCGGAATCATGGTAGACAAATTCAACGTATTAGCTGTTCCATCTTCGTCGTTGTAAGTCAGAATTCCCGTTGTATTATCAAAAGTTGCCGAAGTCAGGGTTTCATGTTGTTTAATCAACGTCAAAATATCTAAAACTGTCGAACTCCATCTTCATCAACATACGTAATGGTTCCGGCAGTAACATCTTGAGAAATTGATGTCAAAGTCTCAAAATTCGGAATCATGCTAGACAAATTCAATGTATTAGCTGTTCCATCTTCGTCGTTATAAATCAAAATTCCTGTTGTATTATCGAAAGTCGCCGAAGTCAATGTTTCATGTTGCTTAATTAATGCGGCAATATTCAAAACAGTCGAAACTCCTTTTTCATCAACATAAGTAATCGTTCCGGCAGTAACATCTTGAGAAATTGATGTCAAAGTCTCAAAATTCGGAATCATGCTAGACAAATTCAATGTATTAGCTGTTCCATCTTCATCATTATAAGTCAAAATTCCCGTTGTATTATCAAAAGTGGCCGAAGTCAGGGTTTCATGTTGTTTAATCAACGTCACAATATCTAAAACTGTTGAAGCTCCATCTTCATCAACATACGCAATGGTTCCTGCCGTAACATCCTGAGAAATTGATGTCAAAGTCTCAAAATTCGGAATCATGCTAGACAAATTCAATGTATTAGCTGTTCCATCTTCGTCGTTATAAGTCAAAATTCCCGTTGTATTATCAAAAGTAGCCGAAGTCAGGGTTTCATGTTGCTTAATCAACGTCGCAATATTTAAAACTGTTGAAGCTCCATCTTCATCAACATACGTAATGGTTCCGGCAGTAACATCTTGAGAAATTGATGTCAAAGTTTCAAAATTCGGAATCATGGTAGATAAATTCAATGTATTTGCTGTTCCATCTTCATCATTATAAGTCAAAATTCCTGTTATATTATCGAAAGTCGCCGAAGTCAGGGTTTCGTGTTGCTTAATTAATGCGGCAATATTCAAAATAGTCGAAACACCTTTTTCATCAACGTAAGTAATGGTTCCGGCTGTAACATTTTGAGAAATTGAAGTCAAAGTTTCGAAATTCGGAATCATGGTGGAGAGATTCAGTGTTGTAGAAACATTATGCTCATCAATATAAGTCAAAATTCCCGTTGTATTATCGAAAGTCGCCGAAGTCAGGGTTTCATGTTGCTTAATTAATGCGGCAATATTCAAAACAGTCGAAACACCTTTTTCATCAACATACATAATTGTTCCGGCTGTAACATTTTGAGAAATTGATGTCAAAGTCTCGAAATTTGGAATCATGGTGGAGAGATTCAGAGTTGTAGAAACATTATGCTCATCAATATAAGTCAAAATTCCCGTCACCGAATTAAAAGTAGCTGAGGTTAAAGTTTCATAAGTACGAACAATTTGAGCAATATTAACGGTCTCTTTAATATTTAATTCATTAGTATAGGTAATAGTTCCATCTCCATTATCTATTAAATTCGTTACATTTCCTGTAACACCCAACCGAATCCATTTATTTATATACCAATAGTAGTAACCTGGTACAATATCTGCCGCAGTTTGAGTATTAAAGACCAAAAGGCTATTTATATTACCATTTGAAATTGTGGTTGCATCTGTTGTGCTGGTTAATGCTACTCTCGGAATTAAAATCCCCTTATTGGTAGCAACAATGTCTAATTGTGAGGATGGATTTGGAGTTGATATTCCTATTCCGACTTGTGCATGCACGGTCATAAAACATAGAAATAATAAGCTGAATGAAAGTATTGTTTTTTTCATATCAATTAGAATTTAATAACACGGTTTGTAATTGATTAGTTTACTTAGAAGTAATTAAGTCTTAGGCTTTGATATAAAATAAAGAGGATAATGAAGGTTTGTAGATTTTATTCAATTGAAAGTATCAATCGATTTAAATTTATTGTTTTTACGGTAACTATAAGGCTTATAGCAGGAGGGAAAAGAATACGAAAATTCTTTAATTTTAGCAAAGTAAGGCAAAATTTAAGCGGCAGAGCGTTAAATTAAATCGACTATGTGTTTCATTTTATAAAATGAAACATCTTTTTTGAATTAAATTATTGTTTATCAGGTGTTTATTTTTTTTTGAAGTTAAAAACTAACCTTGATCAAAACATTTTTCTGAAACAGAGCTCTGAAAATTTATTGAATTAATTCTAAGCTTTTTATAATCAATAACTACTCAAATGAAAGGAATAAAAAAAGTACCTAATTATTAGGTACTTTTTATTTTGGGAATAAAGAATTTGTTTTCTCAAATTGTATTTGAAAAGTTGTTTTCTATAATATATTTTACATGGATAATAAAAGCATCTGTATTTTTAATTTCTTGTTTGATTAAAGGATTATAATCCGTTAGTTTAAACTGATGAATCAGATCCTTTTTTAAATATTTAATAATTGATTCAATACTACGAGTATCATTTTCTTGTTGTTTATTTAATTCGCGCTGTTTGCTTTCCAAATATTGCAAACTCTTTTTTAATCTCTGAATCTGTATTTCTTCCAACCTTATTGCTCTCTTAAAAATTACTAATTAACGATATCCCCGGAAGGCCATTAAACTCAAGATGCTCCAAAAACTTTTCCATTTGAATTTAAGCCATTCCAGAGTACCGTTTATTGATACTTACGCACAATTTGAGGTTTTGGTTTTGTTAAATTTTATATAATTTAAAAAAAATGTTACAAAATTCCCATGTTATTTATGTATGTTCTTGAAAATCTTATGTTTACAAAAAAAAGGGAGTAAGGAAAAAAAAGTTAAATTTTATTTTATCTAATTGATTATCAGTTATATATGACTATGTTTTGTGTTTAACTATTTTAACAAATGTTTTCTCAGTTTTAGACCTTTTAAATGTTATATTTGTTAAAGAAAATTACAAATTTAGATCTCATGCAAAACAACTTCTTAAGTGGCTTAAAAGAGCACGAAAACAAATTATTAACGATATGGTCTCAACTTCTTACAGAAAGCGGATCTGATGATGGAGCAGTAGAAGAAGAAGAGTCAAAAGAATTTGCTTCTCTTTTTTTAAGTGCATTAGCTTCATCAGATACTAATTTCCAAAATTCTTCTGAATTTGAAAAAGTAGAGGATTTAATTGTGGGAATTTCTTCTTCACGCGGAAAACGTGGTTTTTCACCAAGAGAAAATGCCCAATATCTTACTACTTTCAAGCAAGCATCTTCGCAAATTCTTTCTGAAATGATAAAGGATTCTGAACAATTATATCAGGCCAACTTGAAGTTGAACGAAATTTTGGACAATATGACCATTATGACTTTCGAAGCCTATATGAAAGGAAGAGAAGATGTAATATCGAGACAAGTAGATGAAATCAGCGAAATTTCGACTCCTGTTATTACTGTTTGGGATGGTATTGTGGCGTTGCCAATTATTGGAACGTTAGACAGTTCAAGAACACAAATTGTAATGGAGAATTTGCTACAACAAATTGTAGATACAGGAAGTTCTATCGCTATTTTGGATATTTCCGGAGTTCCTGCAGTAGATTCACTTGTAGCACAACACCTTATTAAAACAGTAAGTGCCACCCGATTAATGGGAGCTGAATGTATCATTAGCGGTATTCGTCCTGAAATTGCTCAAACTGTTGTGCATTTAGGAATCGATCTTACTGGAATTATTACGAAAGCATCTCTGGCAAGTGCGCTTAAAACCGCATTTGATATGTTACAACTTACTGTGGTTAAAAGAAAATTAGTTTAAGATTTTATTATTGATATGGAAAGAATTCCTATACTAAAAATGGGAGATTTTTTGTTAGTTACGATACAAGTAGATTTGTACGACCAACTGGCAGAAAATCTTGAATCAGATTTAATTAACACCATAAGTAAACACAGTTCAAAAGGTGTATTAATTGATATTTCAGCAGTTTCTATAATCGATTCCTTTATGGGACGTATTTTAGGAAATATAGCAGTAATGTCTAAAATTATGGATGCACAAACAGTTGTTGTAGGAATGCAGCCTGCGGTTGCTATTACACTTGTTGAACTCGGATTATCCTTAAACGGAGTTATAAGTGCCCTTAATGTTGAAAAAGGCATGGATCTACTGCACTCAAAAATGCACACCAGCGATAATGAAGAGCAGGATTATGACGACGATAACGAATAGTAAAGAAGAAGCCCTAATTGTAAAAGAACAAGATGTGGTGCCTTTACGCAACCGTGTAAAGGAGTATGGCGTAAAAATTGGCATGAGCATTTTGAATCAAACCAAATTAATTACTGCTACAAGCGAACTTGTTCGTAATCTCCTAAAATATGGCGGCGGAGGCAAAGTCATCATAGAATCGGTCAGTAATGGCCGTGATCATGGCGTACGCGTTACTTTTATCGATAACGGTCCAGGAATAGCTGATATATCATTGGCTATGAAAGACGGATACAGCACCGGAAAAAGCTTAGGCTTAGGACTTCCGGGTACTAAAAGACTTGTCAATGAATTTGATATTAAAACAGAAATCGGAAACGGGACAACCGTTACTATAACAAAATGGAAAAATGGATAATACGTTTTCCAGCTATAAAATTGACGATCGAAGTCTGATTGCTTTTATAAAAAGAGAAATACACAACCTGGCACTTAAAATAGGTTTTACACCACACAGAGCTGCTGAAACAGATATCATTGTAGCAGAGTTAACTTCTAACCTCATAAAATATGCAAATGGAGGAGAGCTGCTTTACAGAGCCAATGTAGAAGAAGGACAAAATCTAATTGAAATATACTGCCTTGATAAAGGAGTAGGATTTGAAAATTTATCCAAAATAATGAATGACGGTTATTCGTCTTCCAATACACTTGGGCACGGATTAGGTTCCATTAAAAGGCTGAGTAACGATTTTCATATCTATTCCATCAAAAACTGGGGATGTGTACAGTATATTAAAATATGTGATAAACCCGAGTTCAGTTATTCTGCTTTGCAAAGTGGTTTAAATTATGCTGCTATTGCGGTTAACTATCCTGGCGAAAAATTTTGCGGTGATGGTTTTCATATTAAACATTCAAAAAGAGGTTTTCAAATATTTTTAGGCGATGGTTTAGGCCATGGAGAAAATGCAAATGAAGCCGTGCAATTGGCTATTAAAGCTTTTAAGCAATCTATAGAATGGGAGCCGACAGAAATTCTCAGAGATATGCATTCAAAAGTAAAAAAGAGTAGGGGACTGGTGGCGACAATAGCATCTGTAGATTACAAGTCTGAAGTGTGGAGTGTTTGTGGTATTGGTAATATTAGTACCCGCATATACGAAGGCTTAGAAAATAAAACGTATACACCGTATAACGGAATTATAGGTCATAATATTCCAAGAACTTTAAATAGCACTATTGTTCCTTATAAAAAGCATCAAATTATTGTAATGCACAGTGATGGATTACGAACCAGATGGAATCTAAATGATATGAGCTCTATTATGAAGCAACATTCCGGCGTAATTGCATCTTCTATTTATAAGGAGAATATTCGTGGAACTGACGATGCATCAATTCTGGTAGGTAAAATAATGTAAGGCCAATGAAAAAGATCATAAAAATAAATCTTGATAACGAAATGGACTTAATACTAGCCCATAAGCGAAGCATGAAAATTGCCGAAATGTGCGGCATGCCTTCTTCGTTCCAGACAAGATTTTCAACGGCAGTATCTGAAATAGCGAGATGTTCTATTGCAAAAGGCAAGGATTCTGTGCTGGTGCTTTGTATTAATAGTATCAAAGCCACGCAAAAAGAAATTGTAGCTATTATTACAGATACGGTAGACTTAAAAAGCTGCAACCCGGAAGCTTTTAACTATGCTTCGAAAATCTCTGGTAATATTGAGTATAGTTTTTATGATAATCAATCTACTACAAGAATAAGTCAGCCGGTGGCGTCGCCGGGACTTCTTTCAGAAACGAAGATAAAATCGCTTATAGATTATTTTAAATATGAGCCTCCTTTGTCTCCCTACGATGAAATCAGGAAGAAAAATATTGAATTGATTGCTCTTTCTGAGAAGTTGACAGAAAGCGAAAACCGATACAGAAAATTAGCCAATACGATTCCGATTTTAATTTGTGAAGTCAATGAACGTAATAAAGTACTTCTTTATAATGAATCTGTAGTGAATTATTTAAAAGAACCACCCTCGGTTTTTGAAAAAAATAATTTGATGCATTTTGTTCATCCTGAAGATATTGAAGTAATTTTAGAAGGCTGGAACAAAGCAAAAGCAAACCGATCTTCTTTTTCCGGAGAAATCAGAATTAAGAACGATTCTGCCTACGTTTGGCACCTTGTTACCATGATTCCAAATAAATCAGAAGACGGTACTTTTAACAGCTGGCTCGTTTATTTTGTTGATATCAATGCACAAAAACTGATTGTTGAAACACTGAAAGACAATTCAGCGTTAAAAAAGATTCAGAGTGAATTAGAAAGTGCCAATTCCAAATTAGTATTTAAAAATAAAGAGCTGGAGCAGTTTGCCTATATTGCCAGTCATGATCTTCAGGAGCCGCTTCGTAAAATTATGATTATGCTTTCACGAGCGGGTCAGCATTTATCTGAAGAGCAAAAAAAGAACTATTATTTTGACCGAATTACATTATCGGCTACACGATTATCAGATCTAATTACTGATGTTCTCAATTATTCGAGAATAGACAATAAAAAGCAAATTTTTGAAGAAGTAGACCTGAATGAAATTATTGCTGAAATTTTAGGTGATTTAAGCATGATCATCGAAGAAAAAAATGCTGTAATAAATGTAGAACCACTGCCGCAGGTTTTAGGACTAAGTACACAACTGCGTCAATTGTTTTACAATTTGGTAAACAATGCCTTAAAGTTTAATACTTCGCTTCCTTCAGTAACCATTTCAGCAAAAAATAAACCTGAAGAGAACAACGAACTGGTTTTATCGGGTAATTATCATATTATTTCCATTGCAGATAATGGAATCGGAATAGAAAGTCAATACTCCGGGCGTATATTCGACATGTTTCAGCGTTTACACGAAAGAGACCAATATGGTGGCAACGGAATAGGACTTGCCTTATGCCGACGTATTATTGAAAACCATAACGGAATTATCAATTTTACCAGTAAACCCGGCGAAGGAACTATTTTCTGGATTTATTTACCAAAATAAAAGCACCTTTGAAATTTTAACCGCAAAGTTCGCAAAGATTTACGCAAAGTTCACAAAGCTATTTTCACAAAGCTTTGTGAACTTTGTGTTTTTACAGAGCAAACCTAGGTAAAATTCCTTCGTGCACTTTGTGGGTTAATTTTTTACAGTTTTAAAATCAACTTTGCGGTTAATTTTTTTCATAATCAAAATTGATATTTTTCTATCTTTATAAAATAAAATTATAATCAATGACCATTCAGCAATTAAAATATATTGTAGCCTTAGACGAAGAACGCCATTTTGCAAGAGCGGCCGAAGTTTGTATGGTAACACAACCCGGACTCACGATTCAGTTAAAAAATCTGGAAGAGGAAATCGGAATAAAGATTTTTGATCGCAATAAAGTGCCATTGACGCCTACTATATTAGGAACCGAGATTATCAATCGCGCAAAAAAAATTCTTCGCGAAGCCGATGACATTCGGGATTTTGTTGTGAATGAAAAAAATCTCCTGGAAGGGGAGATCAAAGTGGGTATTATTTCCACTTTATCGCCTTATCTGATTCCTTTGTTTATAAAAGCGATGAAAGAAGCTACTCCAAAAGTGCATTTTATTATCAGAGAATCGAATACCGGTCAATTGATGAAAGATGTAGAAACGGGAACGATTGATGTCGCTATTATGGCAACGCCTACCGGAAATGCTAATTTAATCGAACATCCTATTTTCAAAGAACCTTTTGTAGCCTATTTAAACGAACTACATCCCATGGCTGCTGAAGCTTTTTATGAATTACAGCCCGGCGATAAAACCGAATTATTGCTGTTGCATCACGAGTTTTGCTACAATGCACAGCTTTTGGATATCTGCGGTTTGAAAAATTCAGATAAAATAAAAGAACAATTTACATATGATATTAGTTCGATTGAAACCTTAAAAAATTTAGTGCGTGCACAATTAGGATTCGCGATTATTCCACAACTTTCTATTCTGAATGAAGCCGCAACGGGACTTTTTAAACCTTTTAAAGAACCCATTCCGGTAAGAGAAATTAGTCTGGTAGTTTCAGATTCGTTTTCAAAGAAATTAATTTTAGAGAAAATGAACGAAGCTATCTGGAATTGCCTTCCGGATTCGCTTAAAAAAGACTTCGCTTATCGAAAAATCCGTTGGAACGATTCGCCTTATTTTGTGAAAGAGGTGAGTAAGTTTATGTAGATTTTTTTAAACACATAGAGACATAGTTTTTCTTTGTGAATAAAGGCGTTTCACTTGTTTTAACAAACATAAGCATTGTGTTAGATTAACCGCAATATTGTCATTCCGAGGAACGAGGAATGACAAAACTGTATAAATTTAAAATAAAAAAGTCCGACTGTAAAGTCAGGCTTTCCTATTAAAGAGATGTAATTAACAATTTACAATTAATAATTTACAATTTACTAGCTGCTTCAATAATCACATTTGCAACTTTTGCTGGTTGAGAAATAAAAACCACATGGCTTCCTTTTATCTCTGTGATTTTGGTGTTAGAACGTTTGTACATCGCACGCTCAATATCAGGATTGATGCTTTTGTCTTCTGTTGCTACGATTCCGTAAGAAGGTTTGTCTCTCCAGGCCGCTTTTGTGATTGGTGTTCCGAAACCTTGTGCGTGGAAAGCACCTTGAGAAGCAAACATAAAATCAGCTTGTTCTTTGCTTAAGTCTCCTGCAAAACCAGCATGAAATTTAGCTTTATCATAATAAGCGATTCCTTTATCATCTGGAGGCAATACACCATTTTCAGGAGCAGGAGGTGCAGTTTGTAGCCATTGAATAGAGTTTTCACCATTATCAGGTTGTAAAGCCGCTACGTAAACTAATGCTGCTACTTTTGGGTGATTTCCGGCTTCTGTAATTACAGTTCCGCCCCATGAATGTCCAACTAAAACAGTTGGTCCGTCTTGTTTGTCTAAAGCTAAGTTTGTAGCGTTAACATCGTCTTGCAAAGAGCTTAATGGATTTTGAACAATCGTTACGTTATATCCTTTTTTAGTCAAAATTTGATATAAACCCTGCCATCCTGAACCGTCTGCGAAAGCGCCGTGTACTAAGACTACGTTTTTAATTTTTGGAGTGGTTTGTGCGTTTACTGTTGTTGTAAATGCTAAGCTTAGAATTAATACTGCGAATGCTAAAAAGCTTTTATATATTGTTTTCATAATTGTATATTTTAAATTTTAAATTTTAGATTGTTGTGTTGTTTTGATGTTCTTATTGTAAATTCCAATTGTCCGCAATTTTGTCATTTCGACGGAGGAGAAATCACACGCGTAATTCGACAAAGATTGGCGACATTCTGTGCGGAGTTTCTTGTGTGATTTACTTCGTCTGTTCGCTATCGCTCGAGTCTCCTCCGTCGAAATGACAAGATAACCCCTGGAATTTTGTTATTAGAAATTAGTTTAACGTTACAGCCAAAGTAATCTCAGTATTCAGTAACTTAGAAATTGGACAAATTTCTTTTGCTTTTTGAGCTGTCTGTTGAAAATCTTCTGCAGAAATCCCAGGAACTTTTCCGGTCAATTCTAATTGAATTAAAGTTATTGTTCCGTCTTCGAAAGTAACTTTTGCTACTGTATCTAAATCTTCCGGAACAAATCCTGCTTCAGAAAGTAAAAAGCTCAATTGCATGGTGAAACAGCCTGAATGTGCCGCTGCGATTAATTCTTCAGGATTAGTTCCAACACCTTGCTCAAAACGAGTTTTGAATGATAATTGTGCATTGTCTAAAGTGGTGCTTTGTGTACTGATGGTTCCTTTTCCTTCCATTCCTGTACCTTTCCAATTTGCGTTTGCTCTTCTTGTAAATTTCATGATTTCTATTTTTTAAAGTTGTTTTAATTATTTCAAATCAATTGTTTGATTTTGATGAGACAAATTTATGGCGATAGTTGTTATTAATCAAATTAATAATTTTTGAATATCATTAAATTGATTTATAATGATTGGATTTAAAGGGAATAATCGATGAAACGGATTTAAAAAAATTTACAAGAGTAGAATAGAATATAGAATATAGAAGTTAGAATAAGGAATAATTATCATATACTAATAACCAATAACTCATAACTCATAACCCATAACTCATAAAAAGATTTAATCTACTATTTTGATAGGTTAATAAAAGTTTTGATGATTTATGAGGTGAAATCAAAAATAACTCTTTAAATTTGCAACCACAATGAGAAATAAGAGCCAGAATATGAAGAATTATTATAACAGCAATAAAATGATGTGCTGTAATACTATAATGATTGTATGGGCTTCTATATAAAATAATACTATTTTTTCGAAAAGCCTTTCATGAATATTTGAAAGGCTTTTTTGTTTTTAAACTAAAATTAAAGAATGATTGAATTAAAAAACGTTAGCAAAACTTTTCATCAGAAAGACCGAATTGTTACGGCTTTATCCGATGTTTCGCTTAAGGTTCCGCCAGGGAAAATTTTTGGTGTAATTGGAACTTCGGGAGCAGGAAAAAGTACTTTAATCAGATGCGTTAATTTACTGGAAAGACCAACCTCGGGAGAGATTATTGTGAATGGAAAATCCCTGAGACAATTATCAAATGCCCAGTTGGCTATTGAAAGAAGACAAATAGGAATGATTTTTCAGCATTTTAATTTACTTTCTTCGAGAACCGTATTTGATAATGTCGCTTTTCCGTTGGAATTAGCCGGAACTTCAAAAGCAACAATTAAAGAAAGAGTTTTAGAATTGCTTCAATTGGTTGGTTTAACTGAAAAAGCATATGATTATCCGGCAAGTCTTTCGGGCGGACAAAAACAAAGAGTGGCCATTGCCAGAACCTTGGCCAATAATCCAAAAGTTTTATTGTGTGACGAAGCAACAAGCGCGCTTGATCCCGCAACGACAAGATCGATTCTGAATTTACTGAAAGATATCAACCGCCGACTTAACATTACGATTTTATTGATTACACACCAGATGGAAGTGGTTAAATCAATTTGTGATGAAGTAGCCGTAATTAGTCACGGAAAATTAATAGAGCAGGGAAGTGTAGGCGAAATTTTTGCCGATCCAAAACACGAACTGACAAGGGAATTTATTGCCTCTTCTTTGCATTTGGATATTCCTGCCGTTTATCTGGAAAGATTACAAAAGGAAGAGAGCGAAAATTTAAATCCGCTATTAAGACTTGAAATGACAGGAAAGTCCGTAAATGAGCCCGTAATATCAGAAGTTTCTCGATTATTTGATACTAATTTTAAAATAATTAGTGCCCAAATGGATCAGGCTGGCGATGTTAATTTTGGAATTATGCTGATCGAGTTATCCGGTAAACGAGAAAACTACAAAGCTGCAATTGAATTTTTTATATCAAAACATATTAAAACAGAAATCATAGGTTATGTCTGAATCCATTATTGAATTATTATTAAAAGGAACCTGGGAAACGATCATCATGACATTTTTGTCTGGCTTTTTTGGTTTTCTGCTAGGACTTCCAACAGGTATTTTGCTTTTCCTTACCCGAAAAAATCAAATATTAGAACAACCCGTTTTAAACAGAATTTTATCTGTTTTGGTGAATATTTTCCGTTCTATACCCTTCATTATATTAATCGTCTGGATGATTCCGTTTACGCGTGCGATTGTCGGAACCTCTATTGGTGTTAGTGCAGCATTGGTTCCGTTAAGTATTGGGGCAGCACCGTTTATTGCACGATTGGTAGAAAATAGCCTTTTAAGCTTGCCTTCAGGATTAATTGAAGCCGCAAGAGCTTTAGGCGCAACACCGTTTCAAATTGTGTATAAAGTATTATTGCCGGAAGCTTTGCCTTCTTTGATCAATGCAGCATCCATTACTTTAATTACACTTGTGGGTTACTCTGCAATGGGTGGAGCAGTAGGAGCAGGCGGTTTAGGACAAGTGGGCTATCAGTACGGTTATATTGGTTATGATGCTGTAACCATGAATTCGGTATTAGCTTTATTGGTGATTCTGGTATTCCTTATTCAGTTTGCCGGCGACACTTTATCAAAACGATTTGACCACAGGTAGTTTAGTCGAAAGTCAGAAAGTCAGAAAGTCGGAAAGTCGAAAGTCGAAAGTCGAAAGTCAAAAATTAATAAAAAATATTAGAATGAAGAATAAAATAAATTTTCTAAAAACTGCCGGAATTATTGCCTTATCACTTGTTGTAGCCAATTGCGGAAAAAGTAAAAACAATGATCCACACTACATTAAAGTGGGTGTAGCTTCAGGGCCGGAATTAAAAGTGGCAGAAGCTGCTAAAAAAGTAGCCAAAGAAAAATACGGACTTGAAGTAGAGTTGGTTTCTTTTAACGATTATGTAATTCCAAACGAGGCTTTGAGTCAGGGCGATATCGATGCCAATGCTTTTCAGCACAAACCTTATTTGGACGAGCAGTCGAAACAACGCGGTTACAAATTAGCCATTATTGGAAAAACATTTGTTTATCCGATTGCGGCCTATTCTAAAAAAATAAAAAGCCTTTCTGAATTGAAAAACGAAAGCACGATCATTATTCCGAATGATCCAACAAACGGAGGACGTTCGTTACTACTTTTAGAAAAAAACGGTTTATTGAAACTGCGTGCCGGAGTAGGTTTGTTGCCTAAGGTAACAGATATTATAAGTAATCCTAAAAACCTAAAAATATTAGAATTAGAAGCGCCTCAATTGCCTCGTGCTTTAGACGATCAAAATGTTTCGATTGCGATTATCAACAACACTTTTGCTTCTCAGGCGGGTTTGGTTCCGGCGCGTGATGCCTTGTTTGTAGAAGATAAAGATTCTCCATACGTAAATCTGGTAGTAAGCCGTGAAGACAATAAAAATGAGGAAAAGGTAAAACAGTTTCTTCAGGCCTTTCAATCTGCGGAAGTTGAGCAGGCAGCGATTCGCGAGTTTAAAGGAGGGGCTGTAAAGGGTTGGTAGTTGTAGATTTTTTGAAAGTCGTTCTGAAAAGTTTACTCGATTTATATATAAAACAAAACCTTAAAAGACGGTACTTTAGAGTATTGTCTTTTAAGGGTTTGCTTTTGATTGGTTTTAAGTAAAACTTAGTTTAAAGTTGAGATTTTGATGAGTTTTTGTTTTCAAATTTGGCTTAAAGTCAATAGACTTTTGCATAGGGATCAAAAAGAACACTTAGAAGAGCAGTTTTTTTATCTTTTACATTTCCTAATTTGATATTTTGTCTAAAATGGTAATCATTTCGGCCCCATGTTTTAGTATTTCATCTTCAAACCATAAATTATAATTCATCATTGCTTTTTGTTTCAAACTATCGATAGAATATTTATAGTGTTCTTTTTTAGCTGTTGGTAAATTGTTGCTCAACTTGGAATTTTTACTTCTACTAATAAGGCATAAATTGCCAAAATTATTTAAAATATTTTCGGTTAATCTAATTTGACCGTCTAATGGATTTTGAGGATAATAATGTTCTACTGAACTACGAAATGCAAATTCAAATTTATCATCACCATCATATTTTTGTAGCCATAACAAATAGTCTAATCTGTTAAAGACAAAGTTTTCAACTTCTGTTCCTTGATGAAGCTTGTTTTTATTCACTATTGAATTACTAGATTTACCACCGTTTTTAAATATTATTTCGTCATAATCAATAGGTATTTCTGCTATAAATCTGTCAAAATAATATGCATCACTCAACTTTTCTAAATAAGAGATATAACTGCTGGCACTTATAGAGTTATAATTGACAAATAGATAATTTAATGCCGCATTTAGCCAATATTTATAAACTAAAGTTGGTGCGGAAACATGGAACATAGCTAAAAGCATTAAAGTTTTTTTATTGACTGTAGAATTTTCTTCTTCACCAAAACTATTTACATAAGAACCTCTATTTTCAGAATTCCATTTCAATCTTTTTAAACTCCAACCATCCGTTTCTTTTACAAATGCCCTTTTTAAAATGAATTTATCAAAAAGAAAACGGCATTTAAGCAAATTGAATCCAAAGTCTTTTACAAATTGTGCTTTATTTGTTTGACTATTCATTACGACTTCAAAAGTCTTTAATAATCTTTTGTCATCTAAAGGAATGTCAAGTTTTAGATTGTCATCAAAGTTATCATCACTATATAATTGAACTCTTAACACATGTAATAAAAAGTTAGAAAAATTAATTACCGAATTAAATCTATCTGGACTATCATCGGTAAACTCATCTTTATATACATATTTTTTTTTGTCATTAATAATATCCTCTAATAATAAAGAATTATTTGATTCTTGTGTTGAATTAGCCTTTGCATTTCTATCATTTCTAACTTTATTAATTTTTTCAGAAAAAGAGTCAAATGCATTTACTGTTAAATCATTCCAGTCTTCCTTACCAAATATTTCATTTCTTTCTTCAATACGTAAACTGTATTGAACATATTTTTCCATATTGGAGCAAGCTTCCCAAATCATATTAAAAGCCAATTTGCCTTCATCATCATTTTTTAGTTCACTTAAGCAATTTGCTTTGAGAACTTCATGTTTTTCAAGTTGTTCACCACGACTGTTCATTATTTCAAAATAATGATTCAAATTAGTGTCTTCTGGAACAGCAACTCTTAAAATAGTAACATATTGGTATAGGTAATTACAAAACTCATGAATCGATAATTCGGATTTATCTTTTAATAAATGATTTAGCTTTTTTTTGCAGTAGTTATAAGCATGCCCAATTGACGTGTTATAGGAGTCATAGTTGTTTTTATTGTTATTAAAAATAGCCTTAAGTGTATTATCAGAAACAGGTCTGCTGTCAAACTGTAAATTAAGTTTAACCCAAGACTCTAAATCCAGTTTGATATCTTGTCCAAATTCATATTTTAATGTGCTCAACAATATATTTAAAGTGGTAAGTCTTTGTTGACCATCAATAGTCTCATAGATATGACCTTCCTCAGTTTTTCGTTTAAAAACTACTAAAGTTCCTATATAATAATTGCTGCCTTTATTTTTAATTGCAAAATCCCAGATATCCTGAATCAATTGGGTAACTTGGTCTTCTTGCCAAGCATAATTCCTTTGGTAAATTGGGATTGTATATTTATCGCCACTAAATAACGTTTTAATATTTAAAGTGGTTAATTCGTTAGTTTCGCTCATCTAAATATTTGTATTTTTTAAACAAATCAATAATAATGGGATCATTTTTAAAGGCCAATTTATCTACCATTCTGAGTTCCTTGTTGTAAACTTCTGCTGGGTGAACTGCCTCTCTAATTTTCTTGAAGAAATTGAAATTTGGCATTATAGCTTTATTATCTACAGAAGCTAATTGAACCGCCTGAAGTTCTAAACGAATGGAATATGACCATATGAAAAACTTAATCAAAGCTTTATCTATGTTATAAGTTCCAAAACGATCCAAATAATACAATAAACAACAATCAAATAAATTACGGATGTATTGATTTCCGACTCTTCCTTTACCGTCATAAGTGCCCAGTGTAATTAACAAATTATTGTTTGCATAGTCGTCATAATCTAAAAGAAACGAAATACTTTGAATTCTTTCTTTTTCAGTTTTATTATACAGCCAATGTAATGCTTCTATTTTTTTGACTATTTTGTGGTAATGAATTACCATTTCAAAAAAACGTTTACCGTTAACAATTATTTGGTCTAACTGAAAAGGATATTCTCTTTTTTGTAAATCAATATTACGTTCCAAATTAGAATTGTATTTTTCTGTGTAAAAGTGATTGATTCTATAGGCATATTCAAAAGGGAAATTTTCGGTATGGTCAAAACTAATTCCTTTGAAAAGGTTTACCTCGTTTTTTGTAAAATACCTTGCACTTTTCCCTTTAGACCAATTGCGAATTCTAAATAAATAATTATCAAACAAGTGGGCTAATTTTTCGGCATCCAGATTTTCCCATTCTGCTACTGTTGCCATTTTTTCTGCTTCTGTTGCTGTTGCCATTTCTCTTAAATGAAAAGCCTTTAAAAGATCATGAGGATCTAAATCTTTTCCTCTTGCATTTTGAGAGTCAAAAAATTGAAATGCTTCTGATATATCATAAAGGGTAATGCTCACCATTTGACATTTTGTAAAGAAAAAATCTATTTCTTTTTGACCAAAAGAATCCACTCTTCGAACAATTTCTTTGTAGTTAGCAGATAAGTTGTGTTTCGAAATATCATTTTCAAATTCTAATTTAAGTAATGATAATTGCTCCACATTGTTTATTTTTTTATTCCCTGCAAAATATTTAGTTGTAAGTTCTTCCTTGTTTTTAAATAACGCGTAGCTTATTAACGTTAGCGTTAACATTCTTTGCTGTCCATCAACAATATCAAGGCTATTATTATCCTGATGTAATACAATGGTGCCTATTCTATAGGAAGATTTGTTTTTGTGTAACAAAATATCATCAATAAGTTGATGTACATTTTTGGGAGTCCATTTGTAAGGTCTTTGATATTCGGGAATAGACAAGTCCATTGAAAACAATAGCTTATCTATGGATAGAATGTTGGTTTTAATTTTATTATTCATTGAATTTTATTCTGAAATAATAAATAGCTGATTAAATGAATCTATAGAGATTAAATATCTTGAATTCTCTTTTTTTTTGCAATAAAATATAATGAGCAATCTGATGTTCAATATTATCAATAATTGAACTTTTATTTCCAGAGTATTGCACTTTAAATTTATTATTTACAAAATCTTTTTTGGTTTTATTTAATTTATAGATTTCATCACCCACGTGTGTACTTACATTAGTAAGAGCATATACTATGGCTTGATTGTTTAGTTTATATTTTAAAACATCATCCTCGTTGGTAAGTTGAAAATATGTTATTAGTTCCATAATTTGTCAGTTTTTTAATTTGTTGCTTCTACTATATCTTATTATAACTGGATTATAATTATTTTGTCAATCTGATTGTGTTGTCTTCAATTTGTTCAAAAAGATATGCATACTTCCCTTTTGATTTAGTTGATCTTAGCATTACTTGTTTTGCTAAATCAATTCCTCCTTTTCGATCTGGATACAACTTTCTTTTTTCGATATATTCGGCAATTTTCTCAAAAGTAGCTGTGAAATTTTCGTTATCAATGTTTATTAAAGCAATAACAATTGCCTCATGTAGTGTTAAGAGGTTTTTTATTTTTAATGTCTCGTATTATGCTTAATTGTAAAAATCAATCTCAAATCCTTCATTAAGGTATTGTAGCTATTACAAAACACATTCAAATATCCCAATAACTTTCAAATTTTCAAGTTCATCATCCACCAATTCAATATCATTGTATTCAATATTAAAAGAAAGAGGTTTTAAAGTAATTGATTGATGACTCCACTCATCATTTGCAATATTTTTTGTACTGTGATATTCTTTCACCGTATAGCCTGAACCAAAATCAGCATCTTGAATATTCGTACTTTCTACTAACACTATTTTTCCATTTCTTGAACCGCCAAAATCTTTTTTAAACAAACAGTAGGAGCCGTTGGGGATTATTTTATTCATGGATTCACCTTCAATTTTGCATACAAAATATCCTTCTTTTACTGCAATATCGAAAGGCAATTCAATCCAGTCAAAATCAGAGTGTATTTGTAAATCACTGAAGTTACCTGCGGCAGCGGTAATGTCAACTAAAGGAACAGAATTAACATAAGGCTTTACTTCTGCAAATGGTAGTATTCTAAAAGGGATTTCATTTTTAAAAGTTTCAATATTATCCTTTAAATAATTTCTTAGACCTTCGTTGCAAGCATAAATAAATGTTCCTTTAATTCCTCTGTACATTATTGTTTTGTAAATATTGATAATGTAAGCTCTTAAATCTTCTTTATTACTTATTCCATTTTTACCGTTTTTGTCGAAGTACTTACTTCGATCAATAACTATTTCGCCTGTTTTTTTATCATAGTCAATTTCCCTTCCAAATATTACTCCGGTATAATTCAAATCATAGCCTTGAACAGTATGAATGGAACCAACTTCATTGAAAGCATTAGGTGAATTTACCCAATCTTTTTCAGTCTGATTCCACTGAAATTGTAAACCATCAATTTCAATATCTATAGCTTTCTTATCAGTTTTTGATGTCCATGGCCACGAGTATCCAGCTACCAATCGACTCAAACCATGAGCCTTTTCTCTTTTGCCAAGTTCAGCATACAAGTCATTTAATGAATCAAAATTTATTAATTCATAATTTTCAATTTTAAAAAAATCAGTCGTTTTTCTTTTAGTATGAAGTAATTCGTCTACGAAAGAAATGTAGTTATTTCCTCCCTTAACTCGCATCTGTGAAATCAATTGAAGATTTAGAGTATTAACATCATTCAAAAGCCTGTCAAAATGATTTTCGTCAATGTCAGAAGGTTTTACTGATTGTGCGGAATCATAAAAGAAAATTTGGTTTTTACTATTAGCTAATATCCAGTCCAATTCATTTCCTGTATCATCTAAGCCTAGTTTTTGATTATTCTTTTTAAAAGCTCCCATCCAACCAATATTCTTGTATTGTCTCAATCGATGGGCTTCGTCCACGATCAACAAATCATATTTTTCTTTTAAATTAAATGTTTCAGATGGATTAATAATCATAGAAGGTTTCAAGCCAGGTATTTTTCTGAAAACATTTTTTAATGATTCTCTTAAAGAAGTCATTGCGATAACCAAACCGATTTTAGCATTTGGATATTTTGATTGAAAAGATCTTATGTAGTTTATTTCTCTTAATTCATCATCATTGAATTCCTCCAAACCTGATTCCGAAACATCAGAATACAACAACTTTATTAAGTAAGTAGCAAGTATAGTTTTACCTGTTCCTGCACTTCCTTTGATAAAAATTCTATTCGATTCTTTTATGCATAAACCATTTAAAATTTCAAGCACTGAATTGTATTGATCTTCATTTAAAGCTTTATATGGTGAATATTTAAAAAGTTCAGAATTTTCAATTTCAGCGAGAGATTTGCTTACAATTTTCTTTTCAATTAGTTTATTCCATATTTCTTTGAAAAGATCCTTGTATAAATCTTGTTGGTAGTAGTTGTGGTTGATTAATCCGTAATTTCCATTTTGAAGCTGATAGGTACCTTCAGAAGTTATGTATTGTATTAAATTAGATTCGATATCTAAAGTTGCAGATTTATTGAATTTGTCACTCCCGATAATCGAAATTTTATTTAGAACACTAGACTTTTGTGGATTGCTGAGATGATTTTTAATTCTGCTGTATGCATTGGTAGATTCACCCACATAAGCAATACGTTGTGTTTCGTTTTGAATAAAATATACTAATGGCCATTGGTTTTTTACCCATGGATTTTGTTCTATTCTAGATAAGGAATTTTTATTAAAATCATATTGTTCAGAAACCTCAATTGACAGTCCAAATGATAAACTCATAGTTCGTTATATTTCTTCGCTGTCCCTTTAGCCTTATCAACTGGATATTTTTGATCATTCTTTTTAATCTTCTCTGAAACGATATCAAAAACATCTAAATTATGTTTTTCGGCAAGTAAGAAAGTAAAGGAAAGTATGTCAGCAATTTCTTCTTTTAGGCGTTCTTTATTGATATTTTCTACTTCATCATCTTTTTTCCATAAAAAAAGTTCATTTAATTCAGCTGCTTCAAGTGAAATAGCCAACGCTAAATTTTTTGAGTCATGAAATTGTTCCCAGTCTCTATCATTTCTAAATTGAATTAATTCTTTGATGATTTTGTTGTACTTATCCATAACATTTGTTTTGTATCAAATTAATTAAAAAATAATCATTAATCAAAGCATTAATACTATTTTAGGTAATTTCCTGCCAACTTTTTTGTCTAAAAAATCTTTTTTGTGATTATGTTATTTATCTAATGTGATTTTGTCATATAAATAAACTTATTTAACATTGGAGGCGGAAAGTTTGTTGGTGCCAGCATCAATTAATATAATATTATCTTGTTTAGCTAAGTTTAGCTCGTCTAGAATTTTATTTACTCTCATAAGTTCTGGATTATCAAAGTATAATATTACTTTGATACTCTTTTTACTATTATTTGCTTTTTCGTAAATTTCAACTTGATTTCGAAGATTCATTTTTAATTTTGAATTTGTCGCTAATTTAAACTCTATTAAAGTTTTATTTTTAGATCCTTTTGATACAGCAAAGTCAACAGGACCTCTTCCATTATTTACTTCACGATTGACATCGTAAGGGGATGAAAACCAAGTGAGTCTATATATTACTTGTATGTCGGATTCTCTTTTTAAAGGCATTCCTTTGTGATAAAATAATCTATAGCCATCCTTGTTTTCTATTACATCTTTCATGAACATAACTCTTTTTAAAGATTCTATGTATGAAGATTCAGGTTCTATTTTATAAAACTCGGTTTGTTGTATAAGTTGAGAGATAAGTTGCGTTACGTTTTCTTTGAATACTTGTATAACGTCTAAAACTTTTTCTTTAGAAATTTCTTTAGCCCCTTCTTTATTTTGTTCCTTAATTTTGATATAGTAATTTAGTATGTCAGGGAATTCTGAAATGGTCTTGTCAACGGCTTCAAAGATTTCTTTTTGATTTGGTGCTTTTAATTGTTGATTTTTGCCCTTTCCGGTAATTATTGGAGCGGGAAGCTTTGATTTAAAATAACTATCTATTTCACTTCGTAATTGATCATTGGGAATTGTGCTACATATATGAACGAATTTCCCTCTTAAATCATGTATATTGATCCAGTTATCATCTTTTGAAAGTAAATCTATTGGTGATAATATAACAAAATCATTATTATGGAACGGTAAGTTAAACTGTTTAGACATCCATTTTTCTAATTTGTAATCGAAGTATACTTTATTGACATTTATTACTTTTGTTTGTGATTTATCAAGAAATTTATTTGCGAAAGTTTGAGAATATTCCAATAAAAAAGATTTAATAAGATTACAGGTAAAGTCACTTATATTGTCGCTGCCAACTCCTAGTTCAAATAAACACACTTTTTCTATATGAGTGGAATTTGTTACTGTTTCATTATTTAAATCACTGTAAACATTATGCATGTTTTCTGACATCGCTAAAGCAAATTTTTCGCCAAGACCACTTCCTCCATTTCCAGTTACACTATAGCCTAACCAATTTTGCTTGACCTCTGAAAATTTGTACCAAGATTTTCGCTGTGCCGGAGTGATATTCCCACGCTCAGATTTATTTTTTAGAAATGTCAAATACTTTAAAATACCTTCGTGTAATTCAATATACTTTTCATCTTTACTACTAAATAAAAGAAAAGGATCAATGAATAATGGAAGATCATTAATTAATGAAATATTTAGAGCTCCGTAAGAGTCTAATGTTTCTTCGCTTACATTAAAGAAGTCTGTAAAATATATCATAAGATCTTTGTTTTTGCAATTATTGAATTATTTTTCTAGTTAGAGTATTTTCAAGATCAAATCTGTCTAGATGCCTTTAAGCAATGATTAAAAAATCATGAGATTAAGAATTTTTCTTAAGTTTATTTTATTTTCTTTAATACAGTTAATAATTTTGGAATTTTATCAACTTGCGTTTCAGTCCAAAAAGTATAGTTTAAAATTTTGTCATTATCATAACTATTTAATTTTATACTAATTCTTCTGGTTTTTTCATTAACAAAATAATACATTGTCATTTCTTTTGCCTTAAAAATAAATTCTGAAGATTTGTCTTTAAGTTTTAAGTCAAGGTTTGGGATAACATTATCTTCTACAAAATTTATAAACTCTTCAATTTCTTCGATTCCAATCCAAGCAGTTTTGTAGACCTCAGGATTTTTAATATACATATCTATTTGTAAAGCATTTACTTTGGTCCCTGCTTTTAAATCAATTACTTCTTTAGGATAAAAATTAACAGATTCTCCGATTCCAGATTTAAATTCAGCGGTGGTATTCCAATCTTTATTAATTCTAGTAAATTGAGCTTTATCAATAAATAATCTTGTTGTAGATTCCACATTTTCTTTTTGTGAATGCGAAATTATAGAGAATAGAATTAATGTAATTGTAAGTAAGTTTTTCATGATTGAGAATTGTTTTCTAAAATTTTTATTAGAAACAAATGTTATCAATTAATAATCAACCATTTACGGAAAACCATAACTGACTAAAATTTATTCTTAACAAGTGTAACAATAAATAAAAAAGAGACAATGCGTATTTATACGTGTTTATTAAAATGAATAACGAATAAAACTACTATGAAAAAGAGTTCTCTAGCCCCGATGGGAGAGAAAATCCTTTTGTGTTGGGGTTCACAACAAAAGATTACTTCACTATAAGTTTATTTTAATCGGAGTTCAGTGAACTTCGTTTGGAAGGAACAGCGGGAAACAGCTCCTAAAAAAAACGAGACCCTCTCTAAAGAAAATCTCGTTTTTTATAATTTTTTAATCTTCAATAATACTCAGAATCGTCTTCGGGATTTCGGCGAAAGCCTCAAAAGAGTAAGGTTTTATGAGATAACCTTTTACGCCTAGTACATCGCATTTTTGTTTGTACGACGGGTTTATGCTGGTAGAGTAGACAAAGCAGGGAATTTGCTGATCTAATATTGCTTTTATCTAAGAACTAAAAATTCCAATATAAATGAATGGATAAAAAACATTAAAAATGTTATAGATATTATTTTTCTCATTAGAATTTTAATTTGCATGTATCTGTGTAATAGAAAAAAATGCTATAAACTAGATGGAACTTAATTTTTAATAAATTAGTTATTTAGGAATTAATTGTTTTTCTACCATTTACTTTTAATCCAATTAATTGAAAATACGTTCTCTGATTTTTCTTCAATTACGATAGATTTATTTTTTATTTTTTTGAACTTGTTTCTAATTAAAGTGTAGCATTTTATATTTTTTCCGTAAGCCCAATTTATATAATCCAATTTACCATCGTTATTAAAATCTCCAAAACAATCGGGAGTAAATGACATTTGTTCATCAAAAAAATAGGGTTTAATATTCCTTTTATTACTTACATCAAATAGAATAATATAATATGTCAAATTTGATGTGGGTATAGTTGAATCCCAAAAAAAGAGTGAAATATAGTTTTTTGAGTTTAATGAAAAGCTATAACCAGATGCATAATTTAATCGTAATGGCTCTTCATTTTTTAGTGTTTCCTTATTATAAAATAGATTGTCTATACAGTATTTTTTATCAAATAAAAAAATACTATCTCTAAAATAAAAAGGTGGCATTGGATTATTATAAGTAAATCTTTTAAATTTTAGCGTATTAAATTTTGAGATTTCCAGTAACAAAAAATCTGACTCCTGTTGTCTTTTTCGTTGACTACCTTGTGTTAGTAGCAATGAATCAGAGAATTGAATATATTTTACTTTTTTCTCATGTAAACGTTTATATATTTTTTCTACAGAAGTATTATTCCCTTGTGAATAAACACAAATAGAACTTACAAGTAAGATTAAAAACAGGGCTTTATTATTCATGATTTTAAAAATATGTTGTTTACACTTATTACCTAGCTAATAAACTTTATTTATAAGATTCTTTAAAAACCCACTCACTTCTGAAAACCCTTTTATTAATTATTTCGATATGTTTTCCATTCAATAAAACATCAAAATCATTATTATCAGCATCAATTTTTATCTGAATTTGATTATCGCCGTTATCTTCATTTTTAAAGTTTTCATTGGTTTTTTGCCAATCAAAAAAAGCCCTTCCTTCGTATTTTTCGCCTGTGCCGGTTTCCCAGAAAAAAGTGATCAATCGTGGTATCGCTCTTTCTCTTGTTACAGGATGCAATGATATTGGTCGAACCGCATTTTCGAACTCCGCATTAAAATATTCTGTCAAAACATCAAAAAGCTTGAATTTTGGGTTTTTAGAACTTATTGCTGGTTTCCAAACGTATTTTATACGGTAATTATCCCATTTTTCGGGGCTGGCATCAGGAATTAATCTCGTTTCTCTTATTTCTTTTCGATTCGCAGACCAAGAAGCAAACAATTTCTCTTCCAATGCTTTATCGTCTTTCACCACTTTTGCCTGATAGCGCCCCAGCTCTTTTTGCGAAGCGCCATAGCGTAGCCAGACCACCACCATGCCTTTTGGCGCAAAGCCAAAAACGAGATCCCTAAACTCTGTATAGGCGCCATATTGGTTGTCTTTTCGCTCATAAACATATTCCTTTAACGGTTCTTCATTGTTTAAATCTTCATTCGTAGCATAAAACCTTTTTGTCAGGTCTTTCATTGTTTCTACAGGAAAATCGACATTCAAATGATAAAATGTGTCTTCGTAGTTAGCATAATAGGTAATATCAGCCCCTATTGGGGTACCATACTGTTCTGTCCATCGCGCATGGGCATATCCCCATTCACCAGAAGATCCCCCGAAGGGAAATGAGGCAGAGACTCCCTCTAGGGTTCTTATACTATCATAAACAGGTTCTATTCTATACTTATCCTTCGGATGGCACATTTCTACATGAAATTGCGGTAAGTCTTTTTTCATTTGGCAGCTTGTTAAGTTTGTAAATAAAACGGTAATCAGTAAATAATGCAGTAGTATTTTTTTTGTGTTAGCCATGGTGTATCTCTCTTTTTCTATATTTTTGGTCTAATGCTCCCTCTTTGGTGGGAGCTTGGCTTTCGCGGGTATCCAACCCAAATTTGTTGGCTTTTACAGACCAGTGCAAATATTCGTTTCGCAATGTTTTTAAATCTTGCTCGTTTATATAATCGAGATAAGATATCTGGCGTAATTCGTTTAAATAACTCTGAGAATCTGTCGATTTTTCTCTCACATATTTGTTCCTTAAGTCATTGCAGGCTACCATATAATCCAATAGGTGATAGTAAACTTGCAGCAAAAAGGGGTTTGTTATTTCGTGTTTATTTTTAATAATTACATCATCATATTTCACTCCAAATTGTGCAGAATAATAAAACATTTTCTTGAGCGGTATTTTGTCATAGATATTGCGCATCCCTTTTCTTATTCCTACAACGGTATAAAATGTTTCGGAATCATCGACACTCCCTTTTTTTACTTCATCGTCCAAATCTGAATCATGTGATATATCTGCCGTAATTTGATGTGGTTTGTACCAGCCGTCCTTAATTACAATATCCTTGAATTTTTGAATTTCCTGATCGGTACTATGTATCATTTGGTTGTAAAGCGATTCTCTTTTATAATATAAAACAGATTTTTCGTCGTCCATATCTTTGTAAGCACCGCCAATATCGCAATGCACACCGGGCAGGGTATATTCTAATCCATTTAGACCTGCACTGGTAATATCTATGAGATCAAAATTCTCGCGGTATTCATCATCTGCCGATAGTTGAAAAACAAAATGAGCTTTTTTTATGGCATCCAATTGTAAATCATTAACATCATTACCATGATAGACACCATAAGAAGCAACAGTATCATATAAGCCAACAAAATTAAATTTGATTTTTTCAGGATTAATATTGTTTTTTAGCAGGCAGGCCGCAAAATAACCGTGTTTGTCCAGAATAGGTTTGTACGTGATATTGATTCTAAAATCTTCCGTTTCCATGCCTTGGTAGCTGTCTGGCGCCATTATTATCATATTGTTTTTGTCATCTTTACTAAATACAATGGCAGGACTATTGGCAACATGCAAAAAATGACGGGCTGCTGCCGCACCACGGCTAAAACCAAAAACATTTATAATGAGCTTATCGATTTTTTTTCTGCTGTATTTATCCTGTGACAAAATTTTGCCAGCCTCTACACAAGCTTTGGTAACCTTGGCTTTTACACCACGATGCCCCATACCCATTGCTACATCAGGAAAGATATTATCACTTTCTTTGTTCTCTGTTCCTATTCCTTCTATATAAATTTTTTCCTGATTTTTAGTTTCTGTACTTATCGCATCATAACCACGTGCTACATTGGTAAAATCATTGGTGTAACTGTCATCTTTATGATTTGATTGTTTATAATCTTTGCCCTCTAGTGTATTGGTTTTATTGTTTTGGGTACCATCAAAGAAAACGTTCAGTGTAATGTCAATCGAGGTTTCTAATGAATCGACAGGGTGAGGAGCTTCATAATTATGATGTATAATTCCATTTTCCTCTCCATGCCAATTATTATGTGTAGCAGCAGCAAGATTGACATTACCATTTGTCGCGTGAATATCTATATTTCCTGTGGCGTTCTTTGTGAGTTTTCCGCCAATAATTCTTGTAATACTCATGTTTAGTAGTTTCTTGAATTTTCACCACTATGGCTGTTTATATCTTTAGAACCTCTTAAGTTTATACTTTTTTCGGTACTATTTAAAAGAACTTCGTGAGCCATTTCTTTAATGTCTTTACTCTCCGTTTCTTTGTTTCCTTTTATCCATTCGAACATATTGCTTGTAACGTTTAGTATAAAGTTAATTCCGATAGTAAGATACTTTGAGCCTGCAATAGTTTCAGTATAATCTCCGCCAACAGTATTTGTTTTATTAAGACCTACGGTTGTGGTCATATTTTGACCCGCATTTATATTTATATTTTCGCCTGCATTAAAAGTCATGTTTTTTGGAGCATCGCAAGTCGTATTTCCATCTCCGTCCATAAAATATTTGTTGCCGCTTGGATCTTCAATTAAAACACTTCCTTCTGAATCATTCATAATGATTTTTATTCCGGAACGTGTGCGTATTGCTTTAATGTCATTTTTTGAAGTATTATAACCTGATGATTCCTGTCCATTATAATGCGCCCCCATAACATAAGGACACTGTGCATTGCCGCCTTCAAAACCAACCAATACTTCCTCATCAATTTCCGGAATAAAATAAAAACCTTTTCCGGCTCCGGTATGTGGCTGAATCATTCTGATCCATTGGCTTGATTTGCTTCCAGATGCCCAGTAGAATTCTACTCGTACTCGTCCGAGTCCTTCAGGATCGTTGTTGACTTTTATTTTTGCAGGCTGGGTTTCTGCTTTGGCGAAAACTTTTGTATCGGTATAATGTGGTGCTGAAACATCGGCAGGAATGGCTTTGAATTCGCAGGAATAATTGCCGTGTACCTGGGAGTGGTGTGTGGCTTCTATGCAAATAAGCTGGTGTTCAACGGTTTGGTTTATAATCGTAAAAATCTGACCCAGTCTCAAAGGAAAATAGGAGATTCCGCTGTAGTACACACTGTTGGCATCGCTTCCTGCGGTTTGCAGGGTTACCATTTCGTCAATTTCGTCTTTGTTCTGCGCATTGTTGGTATAGGCACCAACACTCAGTTCAGGCTGGGTGACAGTTCCCTGATTAAATCCCACATTTGATGCAAAACTGTCTTTGCTTCCTGATGTTGTTCTATTTGAAGAATTTCTAATGCAGTCTGCCTTGTTATAATCGTAACCTGCCAGCGAAATTTTATGCGCGGTCATGTTAACCTGAATCTTAAAACTGTGCAGAGAAGCGCCGTTGATGAGTTTTATTTTTGAAGTTTTGGTCTGTCCGAACTGCATGCGCATTCCGTCAAAATAAAACCACTGTCCGTAACGCTGGGCCAGTCTTTTCAGAAATTCAAAACTGGTTTCGTTGTACTGCGCTATATAATTGAATTCTTTCATATAGGTCGATCTTATGGCATCTCTCTGATAAAATTCCGTTGGACCTTCTGATAAAATATCCAGAACAATATCATCCATTCCTCTTTCCAGGTATGTTCTGGATTTCGGCATGTCATCCAGTACAATACTGTGGCTTATTCCGCTTATATGCAAACCAACAGCACTCCCGTTTTGATCTACGGAAGTTAATTCGGTTATAATGCCTTTGCTCATCAACCTGATTCCGGTTAAGCTTTTGAAGGTGAAAATGACTTCATTGCCATTATATTTCATCATCGCTTTGGCCTGATCTTCGGGTTTTATAACTGCCTTGCTAGTATATTGCCAGACAAATGAAAAATGATGATGGTCTGCCATTTTCTGCGACAGCTTTAAGTCATAATAAATAATGTTTTGGGTAAAACCTCCGATAGTAATGTGGACCTGGTCTGAAAAATGTGCCATAATTTTAACGTATTTGTTAATGAAAGTCGATATAGCAACTTTGACGTAATACGGGTTGCTAATTTGATATAGCAGTGAAATTATGACAGTGATTTTTAATGAGCAGTCTTTATAAATTTTAAAAACAATAGAATAAGATTTCTTTTAGTTTTTGATACAAAAAAGGTTCTTTTGAAACCAAGTCCCCTAGCCCCGATAGAGGCGGTATCCTTTTTTGAGGCTTTTTAGCCGATAAAAAGATATAGCCGAAAGCGGGAATCAGCTCCAAAAAAAAAAACGAGACCCTCTAAGAAAATCTCGTTTTTTATGATTTTTAATCCTCAATAATACTCAAAATCGTCTTAGGGATTTCGGCGAAAGCCTCAAAAGAGTAGGGTTTTATGAGATAGCCTTTTACGCCCAGTACATCGCATTTTTGTTTGTACGAAGGATTTATGCTGGTGGAGTAGACAAAGCAGGGAATGTTTTTAAGTTCGTTATGGTTTAAAATTTCCTGCAGCGCTTCAATGCCGTTGAGTATGGGCATGTTAATATCGGTCAGAATCACATCGGGACTTTCGTTTGTCGTGTTTTTTAGGAAATTTAAAAGTTCTTCGCCATTTGCCACGAGGCTTACTTTGCTAAAGTTGGGGTTATTTGTAAAGGTTTCGCAGATTACATCTGCATCGTCATTATCATCTTCGGCAATTATGATATGTAAGTTCTTTTGTGGCATTTTATACGATTGGAAAGTAAATATTAAATGTTGTCCCTTCGTTCAGTGTACTTTCGACAGTAATGTTTCCGGAGTGGTTTTCCATAATCTTTTTACAAATTGCGAGGCCAATACCGTTTCCGGAATATTCGTTTCTGGCATGCAGGCGCTGAAAAATCGTAAAAATCTTAAGAAGATGGCTGGACTCCATTCCAATACCGTTGTCTTTGATCTGAATTTTTACAAATTTACTATTTTGATTTGGCATTTCAACGTCTAAATTTTCATCCTGATAAATTTGAATAACAGGAGGCCTGTCTGCCTTGCAATATTTAATGGCATTTGAAATTAAATTGGCGAAAAGCTGGCGCATTTGCACGCGTGAAGCTTTAATGACTGGTAATTTTCCAGTTTTTATTTCAGCGTTTTTATCGGTGATAATTACTTCCAGATCCTCAATTACTTCTGATATGACAGAAGCCAAATTGATTTCTGTACGTTCTTCCTGTGCGGTATGTGACGAATATTTAACCAAATCATCAACCAGGGAATTCAGTCGCAAAACAGATAATTTTATGATATCCATCGATCGGGCATCAATTCCGGTTAAGTAAGATCCGTCAATTTTTCCGTTATGCATTACGATTTTACGCAACGGTTCTTTTAAATCGTGCGATATAACGTGAATGAATTCTTCGAGATTGCTGTTGATTCTGTTGAGCTCGTTGATTTTTTTCTCCAGTTCCTGCTGATGTTTCAATAAGGCTTCTTCGTGCTTTTTCTTTTCGGTCAGATCAATGACTATAATTCCGATAGCATCAACAGAAGGTTCAAGATCTGTCAGTGATATATAAGCCGGAAAAGTAGCAGGGAGTCCCTGAGTCTTAAAAAGTATTTCATGCGTGGTAAGACCGTATTTTAAGGCTTCGATAAGCGTTACAAATTGCGATGCATTATCGAAATATTCATGTATATAATTCCCAATGATTTGTTCTGAGGGACTATTGACCAGTTTTGCAAAATAATCATTGCAATATAAGATTAGTCCATTTTTGGCAATACTCAAGGCGCCCTGCCTAAATTTCTCAATCAGCAATCGATAGGTATAATCGGCTGTTTCAAGAGAATAAAGCTGCGGTTTCCCGTTGTTGTTGACTACCAATGCATCAACATCGCCTTCTTTTATCGCATCAATAATGCTGTTTGATTCATAAAGTTTTTCCTTTAAAAAATCTATTTCTGCTAATAATAAGGTTATATTTTTATCGTCTACTATCAAATTCTATTCACTTAAATTAAGTACTCTCAACACTTTTTCCTTGTCTGATAAATCCCCGAGAATGATTCTCCTTGGAGCGGGATGTATTTTAATTAAGGTTGGTATCGCTACAATTTGATGTACGACGGCCAACTCGGTGTCACGGCTGATGTCTACGATTTCTAATTCGTAGTTTTCGGGAAGATATTTGTCGCATATCCGGCGTAAATTTTCTATAGCATGTCCTGATTTAACAGACATACCTGAAACAAAAAGCATGAACTTATGTTTGGTTGTACTTGTTCCATCAGATGAATTATCCATTTTTTACGAGTTTAAGGGTTTAATATTAAGCCCTACAAGTACTCTTTCCTCATTAGAAAGATCGCCAATAATCTTGCGAATAGGTTCTGGAAATTTTCTGACTAATGTGGGTACAGCCAAGATTTGATCACCTTCGGCCAATTGGGGATTCTTCAGCAAATCGATAATTTCGATGCTGTATTTCCCTGCCAGATGTTCTTCGGCATATTTTTTTATATTTTCAAGCGCCTTTATAGATTTTGGCGTTTGACCTGCTATATAAAGCAGCAACTGCCATTCGGCTACAACTTCTTTTTTCATTTTAATTCTATTTTTTCTTAGGAGCCAGCTTTTCCTGCAATTCTTCTGTGGCTTTCAGAATACTTAATTCTTCTTCTGCCGACTCGAATTCATTTTTAAGGGCTTCAATATTGGCTTCAAGAACTTTGCGTTTACGCTCAATTTCTCTGTCTTTTCTGTTGATTTCATTCTGAAGCTTAATATCTGACATGGTTTTTTTGAATTTATGCGATTGTCTTGCAGCACCGGTGAGGATTCCCTGCGGACCTAATTCTACATCCAGCAACTCAATTCCGTGGCTGGTAATTACAAATTCCCTTACCTGATTAGAATGGCCCATTCCTCTCGCTTTGATAATAAATATCCCGCGGTTTCTTTCTCCAATTCCTTCCATATCGCGAACCGTAACCCAGGTATCGACTAATGAAGATACGGATTCTTCGGCAAGATCTGGCCTGAAATTGTCGGTTTGTTTATTTAAAGACGTAAAAAGCGCCGTAATATTATGAGCTTTCAGCATGTCAATTAGCCTTACCAACATCGAACGCACTTCATGTTCGCTTCCTACTGTGATTAAGTTACTTATTGGATCAATAATAATAGTTGTAGGCGCAAATTCTTTAATTAATTTTCTAAGCGTAAGCAAATGCAGCTCTAATCCGTTTAGAGAAGGACGCGAAGAATGAATTTGTAATGTTCCTTTTTTAATATGTTTTTGAAGGTCAATACCAATCGATTTCATATTTCGAACCAATTGTTGCGGGGATTCTTCAAACGCAAAATAGATGGTTTTTTCGTTCTTTTCGCATTGCTCATTGGCAAAATAACAGGCTACGGTCGTTTTTGCTGTTCCCGCTGTTCCTGAAATTAAAATATTACTGCCACGATAGAAACCTCCTCTGTCAAACATTTCGTCTAAGCCCGGAACTCCGGTTGAAATGATATCAGAACTAACTTCGTTATCCAGTTTTAAAGATGTAATAGGAAGTACCGAAATACCTTCTTCATCAATTAGAAAAGGATATTCGTTGGTACCATGTGTAGAACCTCTGTATTTGACGATTCGGAGTCTTCTGGTCGAAACCTGTTCGATTACACGATGATCCAAAACGATAACACAGTCTGAAACATATTCTTCCAATCCCTGACGGGTAAGTGTTGCTTCACCGCGTTCTCCGGTAATAAGTGCTGTTACACCTTTGGCTTTAAGCCAATGAAATAAGCGTCGGAGTTCGGCTCTTAGAATCGCCTGATTATCCAGACCTGCAAATAAAGATTCTATAGTATCCAGAACTACTCGTGTTGCTTTTACAGAATCTATAGCATAACCTAATCTGATGAACAAACCATCAAGATCGTATTCGCCGGCTTCTTCAATTTCTGATCTTTCTACACGAACGTGATCGACAACGAGTTTTTTTTCTGCTTTAAGCTTTTCAATGTCAAAACCTAATGACTTGACATTTAAAGTAAGATCGTCCGAAGGCTCTTCAAAAGACATGAAGACCCCGGTTTCGTTATGTTCCGTAATTCCTCTAATTAGGAATTGCATTGACATTAATGTTTTTCCACAGCCGGCACCGCCGCAGATTAGTGTTGGTCGCCCTTTTGGGAAACCTCCATTCGTAATCTCGTCCAGTCCGTCTACTCCGGTTGGAGTTTTGGGAAATATAAAACTATGTGAGTTTGATTTTTCTTGCACTTTATTTAAATATACTGTTTACTCAAATATACGTTTTCTTACATTATTAACAATTAATATTTATTAAAGATTTAACAGCTGTTTAAAGAAAATGAGAATAATTACGGGAAATAGAGGGTTTTGATTGCTTTATAATACGGAATGAGGTTAAATTTATGAGATTACTAACGATGTTTGAGATGGGAAATATATAAGATCCATGTGGAAATATGTAACGTTATGAATTTATTTAATTTTCGTGTTGGATTTGAGAAGCGAGAAGCAAGAAGCAAGATGAAAGAGGCAAGATCATAGAAAATAGAAGAAAATGTCAAATGTAATTTTGATTCATAACGGGTATAAGAAATAATCTAATAAAGAAACTGAGAACGAACCTGAAACTTGAAACCTGAAACCTGAAATAAAATAAACAACAACCAAAAAACGAGACCATTTCTCCTAAAAGAAACAATCTCGTTTTCATCAACTTAAAATAGAAAAAAATTATCCGTGTGCTGCGACAGAAACATCAGCCCATTCTTCCCAGGTGGCTAGTTTTTGTTCGTAGGTTTGTTTAGCAAATGGTAAAGCTACTTTTCCTAAAAATAGGCGTAGAGGAGGGTTTTCAGCTTCTACCAATTTAATAATGGCCGGAACTGTAGCGCTTGTTTTTCCGAAAGTATCAGGATCATGTCCTTCTGCAATTGCTTTTTTGATTCCGTCATAAGCTTCGATGCTTTCACTAATGATTCCGTTACCCCAAATATCAGTAACATAACCGTTTGGTTCAACCAAAGTAACATTGATTCCGAATTGTTTTACTTCTGAAGCCAAAGTTTCAGTAAGACCTTCAACAGCAAATTTAGAAGCATTATATAAACCAATAATTGGTAAAGTTGCGATTCCTAAAATAGAAGAAACTTGTATAATATGACCGCTTTGTTGTTTTCTCATAATAGGCAATACCGCTTGAGTTAACCAAAGTGTACCAAAGAAATTGGTTTCGAATTGTGCTCTTGCTTCGCTTTCGCTGGCTTCTTCAACCGCACCGTTCAAAGCATAACCCGCATTGTTGATCAGGATATCTATTGCCCCGAAATGTTGTTGAACTTTTTCTACTACAGCAAACGATTCTGCGCGGTTGTTTACGTCTAGTTTAAGAGGCAAAATAGCGTCTCCGTATTGTGCTTTTAAGTCGGCTAGGGTATCGATATTTCTGGCTGTTGCAGCTACCTTGTATCCTTTTGCTAAAAATGCTTCTGTCCAGGCTCTTCCGAATCCTTTTGACGCTCCTGAAATTAAGATTGTTTTCATAATTGTTAATTGTAAATGGTGAATTATTGATTGTTTAACTGTGTATTTGTTTAATCGTGTAACTGTTTATATGCCTCCTTGTTAACTATTTATCTTAGTACCTTAGAGCCTCAGAACCTTTGAAAAGTGACCGATAGGTCATTTTTTAAACAAAAAAAAATTAGAGGCTGTTTTCCTCTATAGTATTTTTGAGGGTTTTGACTATGATTTGCATCTTTTCGTTATTGCCTGACATTCTTGATATTAAATGACCGCCTTCCATCATGGCAAAAATTACGGTTCCGAAATCTCCGGCATTCCAGTCTGGTTTAAATTCTCCGTTGGCAATACCTTTTTTGATGCTGTTTTCTAATAATTGCTGATTGAACTTTATACCCTGGTTTATTTTTTCTTTCACAATAGGGTTGGTGTCATCTGCTTCTGTTCCGAAATTCAATAATGGACAACCACCGGTAAGTGGTGGATTTACCGCATTACTGAAGAAATCGATATAAGTAAATAACTCTTCTTTAGCCGTTTTGCTTTTACTGATTCTGGCCATTAATTTATCGCCCAATACTTTCATATTATGATCTACAGCAGCGCAGGCCAAGACTTCTTTGTTTTCAAAATGAACGTACATGCTTCCTTTAGACAATTTGGTTGCTTCCATAATATCACTCATAGATGTTGCTGCGATCCCTTTTGTATTAAAAATAGGTGCTGCTTTATCGATGATGAATTGTCTGGTTTCTTCTCCCTTTGCCATGATAGCTTTCATTTTTACAGTACAAATATATGACCGATTGGTCATGTATGCAAATTTTTTATGATTTATTTGTGAAATGGCACACGGATGACGCGGATTTAGGCGGGTTCCACGGATTTTTTTGCCACAGATTTTATAGATTAAGGAATTATTCTGTGCGTATAGATTTATTTCACGCAGATTTCCCAGATTTAGGCAGATTTTTTTAGCCACAGACACTATATGGATTTAAAGGATTAATTTCTTTGCGTTTAATTTTTTTTTACGCAGATTCCGCAGATTAATCATTATAATCTTTTAAATCTGTGGCAAAAAATTTAATGATCTGAAAGTATAATATTGTTTTTTGGCTTTTTTGATTTGTTCATTACCAGCAATAATAGAGGCAAAGTAATAGCAAAAAATAAACCGACCAGAAAGAAAGCATCTCTGTAACTTAATAAAGAAGATTGTTTGGTTACGATGTTTTCCATTAGTTTTAAGGCTTTTGCTCTCGCTTCATTATACGCAAAACCTCTGTGTTGAAAATAATTAATGTAGGCGTTTATCCTTTCCATTGCTTTTACATTATCCAGGGTAACATTTGAAATTAAAACATTTCGGTGGGCTGCGAAACGATGCGCGATATACGTATTGATAATTGACACACCAAAAGAACCGCCTAATTGTCGCATCATATTATTGAGTGCCGCGCCTTGTCCGACATCTTTATCATCTAAAGAAGAAACAGCCAACATCGTTAGCGGAACGGTTAATAAAGCCAATCCCAATGCCCGGAAAATAAGCGCCGTGGCAACTTCAAAAGCGCTGGTGTCTAATGATATTTCGGACATTCTCCAATTAAAATAAATAAACAAAAGAAAACCTGTTGCAATAATAATAACCGGAGAAACGCCTTTTTGTAATAAAGTGCCACAGAGTTTTAAGGCAACAAGAGCAAACAAAGCACCCGGAAGCAAAAGCAAACCCGTTTGATAAGGCGAAAAACTCAAAAGACGCTGCGCCACAACGGGACTAATGTAAATCGAAATAAACATTCCGAAACCAGTAACGAATGTTAGAATTGCCGCTATACTTAATGATTTGCTTTTCAGTACACGCAGATTCACGACGGGCTTATCGATTTTTAATTCCCAATAAATAAAAGCGAGTAAAGTGACTGTTGCAATCGCAGTTAAAACCACAATATAACGGGTTTCGAACCAATCTTCAACTTCGCCTCTTTCCAGAACGGTTTGCAATGCGCCAACACCAATAGCTAATAAGGCAATTCCTGTCCAGTCGACTTTTGTGATTTCGGGTTTTACAGGCGGTTCTTTCAGCAGAAAATAACAGGAAATCGCAACTAAAATTCCAATCGGAATATTAATGAGGAAGATCCACGGCCAGTCGTAATTTTCGGTTATATACCCACCAAGCGTTGGCCCGATAGTAGGTCCGATGAAAATTCCGGCTCCAAATAAAGCACCCGCAGTTGATTGTTTGTCTTTCGGAAAAAGTTCAAAAACGACTACCTGAGAAATAGACAATAAAGCACCGCCACCAATTCCCTGAAGAAATCTGAAAAATACGAGCATCCATATATTAGACGAATGTCCGCACATGAAGGAACAAAATGTAAAGAGAATAATCGATCCGATATAATAATTACGACGTCCAAGATTGGCGCTCAAAAAACTCGTAATCGGAATAATAATCACATTGGCAATGGCATAAGCGGTAATAACCCAAGAAGTATCTTCGAGAGTCGCGCCCAGATTTCCGCTCATATGCGAAAGCGCCACATTGACAATAGAAATATCAATAAGTTCCATAATCGCGGCAAGGATTACGGTAAAGATGAGTAATTTTCGTTGTAGAGATGTCATAATACTATTTTATACCAATCGGTATATTTTAAATTAAAAAAAGAGAGCATTATTTTCTAAGTAACAATTTTCAAAACCTGAAACTTGTATTTTAAAGTTCTTGTTTCACAACATTCGTTTTAAATAGATTAGAGTAGGCGGTTGCGATTAGTCTCGTTTGAGCTTCGTTCCAAATTTCGCATTGTGCATTTACAAATTGTCTTCCTTTTTTAATGATTGATGTTCTTGCGATAATAATATCACCAATACGAGCCGGAGCAAAATAATCGACATTGAGATTGATGGTTGTATAAAAATTTTCTTCGTTTAGAGAAAACATCGTTGCACCAATACAATCATCGGCAATGGCTGCAATAACTCCACCATGAAGTGATTTAGTCGGATTTGACATTTCTTCTCTTACTACATATTGAAAAGTAACGCTGCCATCTTCTGCTGCTAATACTATTGGTCGCATCCAAAGCATAAATGGCGATGGAGATGCGGTAAATTCTCTGTCAATGTGATTTTGAAGTACTTGTAGTCTTGTCATTTTATTTGAGTTATGAGTTATGAGTTATGAGTTATGAGTTTTGAGTTTTGAGTTATGAGTTATGAGTTATGAGTTTTGAGTTTTGAGTTTTGAGTTTTGAGTTTTGAGTTTTGAGTTTTGAGTTTTGAGTTTTGAGTTTTGAGTTTTGTCTGGCAATTTTTCAATTCATAATTCATAACTCAAAATCCACAATTATTTTATACTGATCGGTATATTTTATTTGATAAAAAAAAGCAATATCCTTTATTATTGCTTTACTCTAGTTCTTCTATGACTTTCCGAACAGAGTGCATGATATTTGATAAATCGTTTAGACGACCAGTTAGTTTGCTGATCATAACGCCGCCTTCAATCAACGCTAAAATGGTTAACGCAGTTCTTTCTGTATCAATGGATTTGGCTTTGAATTCTCCGGCTAAAATTCCCTGGTCGATGAAATACATTATTTTTTCTTTCCAATAAATAAGGGTTCTTTCGGCATACTTTCTTAAAACCGGATGGGTGTCATCAGACTCTGTTGCTGTGTTTAGAATAGGACAACCACCTTTTGTAACTTTCATATTCGTATATTCCGAATAGAGTTGGGGATACACTAATAATTTGCCTTTAAAAGTAGTTTGCTTGTCAATTTCTCTGGAAAAAATATCCTGAAGCTTCTTTACATTATACTTAAATGCGGCAATGGCGACTTCATCTTTATTTTCAAAATTCCCATAAATGCTTCCTTTGGTGAGTCCGGTAATATCTGTAATATCACTCATAGAAGTACCGCTATAACCTTTCATATTAAAGATAGGAGCAGTTTGTTCTATGATAAACTGTTTGGTTCTTTCTGCCTTACTCATGATTTCATATGATTTAAGATTACAAATATATACCAATCGGTATAATTATTTGTGATTTTTGCTGATTATTTTGAAAACAGAATCATAAAGTAAAGATAGATTAAAAATAAAAACTCCCATTCATGGCGGCGAACGGGAGTTTTTGGCATTATAAATTATTGGGCAGTAAAGGTCAGATAATCAAAATTCATGTTTCCATTCGATACAATATGCAAGCGTAAAACCTGCTTTCCTTTTTTAAGTTTTATTGTTCCGATGGATGCTGAACTATTCCAATGATGCCATTGTCTCCAATCAATTGGATCTTTGTCATCATGAGTCGAAGCAATTTTCATTTTTCCTGTGGCTTCTTTTCCGTTCACATCAATAGCAATTTCGCCATCGCCATTTGCGGTATAAAGCAAACCAATTTTATAAGTTCCGGATTTCGTTACTTCAACAGTATAATTAATCCATTCTGATGGTACAGTCCAGCCGATATAAAGGTTTCCAATGCTTCTTGGTACTTTGTTGTACGGATTATTATCAATATCATCTGCTTTTGAATACGAAATATCAACACCTTCGTTTATTCTGAATTCATTAAGCGGATTTCCGTTTACGGGATTTAATTTCCCGCTTCCATTATTTACAGCATCAGTATCGTGATAGGCAATGCCTTCGCCTCCCTGATCGTACCATTCGCATTCTATTTTTCCCGGAATTTGCTGCGGTTTGAATGCTTTTGAAGTTTGTGCCATACAAGAATAGCTTATCAAAATAATAACAGAAAGTGTTATAAGCGCTTTCATATTATTGAACTTCCAAAGTTGCAATAGAATGTGCCGCACTGGTAATTTTAGTCGCATTTCCTTTTATCCAAAGAAAATATTCAACAGCAGTTTCACCTGAATTCATCACCACAACTTCCAGTTTATTGTTTTCATTGACAAAAGCAGTCGATAAAAGTTTATTACTGCTTGAAGAACATGCAATACGTTTTGCTCCGGGACGAATGAATTTAGAGAAATGTCCCAAATAATAATATCCGTTGGTATAAATTAAATTTCCAGTTTTAAGATCGGCGTGAATAGGAGCCATGCAAAAGTTCTGAACGTGATTTGGACCACCTTTTTCGTCTAATAAAACATTCCAGTCTGTCCAGGCTACCGTTCCGATATTAAAATCGTTGATCATCGACATTCCGTATTTTTCACCGTAACTCCAGTCTGTTAGTAATTTTTGATCAAAATCAGCCGCACAGCCTTCTGTTAGAATTAAAGATTTATCAGGAAATGCTTCTGCGACACGGCGCTCGGCTTCGAAATTCATTCCGTTTTTCATCCAGTCTTCGTACCAGTGATAGCCAACACCCCAAACATATTTTGCTGCGTCCTTATCTTCCAAAACAGTACTCACACGTTGATACATTAAATCACGGTTGTGATCCCACATAATTAGTTTCTTTTTAGAAAGCCCTGCTTTTTGCATGGTTGGTCCTAAAAAGTTTTTGATAAAATCACGTTCTTCTTCTGCCGTAAAAATGCAGGATTCCCAGCGTTGTACTGCCATTGGTTCGTTCTGAACGGTATATCCCCAAATCGGAATACCTTCTTTTTCATATTCGTTTATAAACTTCACAAAAAAGTTAGCCCAGCTTTGGTGATATTCCGGTTTTAAAGTTCCGCCCTGCAAAACATTATTGTTGGTTTTCATCCACGCTGGCGGACTCCATGGCGAAGCATACAAAGTGATTTTGCCTCCGGCCTTGGCGATAACTTCCTTTATAAACGGAATTCTGTATTTTCTGTCATGACTAATATCAAAGGTTTTTAAGTCTTTATCGCCTTCCTGAATATAACTGTAAATATCGCTGGAGAAATCGCAGCTTTGCATGTTTGTACGTGCCAGGGTATATCCGATTCCTTTTTCCTTATCGTAATAAGCTGTCAGTATTTCCTGCTGTTTGTCTTTTGGAAGCTGGTAGAAAACTTCCGCGGAAGCGTCTGTCAATGCACCGCCAATTCCCAACAGCGTCTGAAAAGTCATAGACGGATCTACAAAAACAGAAACTTCTTTTTCTGTTGGTTGTGGTTTTGCAGTAAACGAAAGTGTTTCCGTTTTGGTTAGTTTCTTATCTGTATTTTTTACGGTTTCATAAACGGTTACCGTTTTGAAATCATAAGTTTTGGATGCTTTTTTCTGTGCGAATCCGCCGGCTGATAAAAGTCCGGATAACATGATGGTCAGGCATGTTTTGTTATGGAATGTATTCATAAATGTGGTTTTTTGGTTAGTAGTTTATTTTAAAATCTGATCAATATGCTGTAGTTCATATTCAGAAAAAGTACTGTTTTGAAGGCAGCCAACAGAATCAATTACTTGTTCAGGTTTGCTTGCGCCGATGATTACAGATGAAATTCGTTTGTCTTTCAAAACCCATGACAAAGCCATTTGAGCTAAGGTCTGACCGCGTTCTTCGGCCATTTTATTAAGCTGACGGACTTTGGCAATATTTTCAGGTGTAATCGCATCTTTTTCTATGGCGCCGTTTCCACGATGAGCGTTTGCTCTTGAATTCTCCGGAATACCGTTTAAATATTTATTCGTCAAAAGTCCTTGTGCAAGCGGGGAGAAGGCAATTCCGCCAATTCCGTTTGTCTCTAAAACATCCAATAATCCATCTTCAACAGAACGTTCAAACATCGAATATTTTGGCTGATGAATGACACAAGGCGTTCCTAAATTTTTTAATATCGAATAAGCCTTTTCAGTTTCAGCCGGACTATAGCTGGAAACGCCCACATAAAGCGCTTTTCCCTGACGTACAATCAAATCTAATGCTGCCATGGTTTCTTCCATAGGCGTGTTAGGATCTGGTCTGTGGTGATAAAATATATCTACATACGGAATTCCCATACGTTTCAGACTTTGATCGAGACTCGCAATTAAATGTTTTTTGGATCCCCAATCGCCGTACGGGCCGTCCCACATTGGCCAGCCAGCTTTGGTAGAAATTAAAAGCTCGTCTCGATAAGATTTAAAGTCGTTTTTGAATAATTCACCAAAAGTAGTTTCTGCAGAACCTGCAGGAGGCCCGTAATTATTAGCAAGGTCAAAATGGGTAATGCCATTATCGAAAGCAGTGTGCAGAATTTCGCGTGCATTGGCAATATTATCAATTCCGCCAAAGTTGTGCCACAAGCCCAAAGAAAGAGCAGGTAACATTAGTCCGCTATTGCCACAACGGCGGTATTCCATTTTTTGGTAACGATTTTTGTTTGGTATGTAAGACATTTTAATTGTGAATTATGAATTGTGAATTGTGAATTATTTGGATTATTGCCTATAACTTATTGCTTATAGCTTAAGGCTTATAGCTTACGGCTTATTGCTTAAAGCGAAAAAAAAGCTTTCACGACGATTTCTAAATCGGTTGTGCCTCTAAATCCGCTAAAACCTATTGATAGTTTTGTTCCATCTTTTAAAGTTAAAGGTTGACCACCTTGCCAGCCAATGAGGTCCGGAGCTTCAATTCCGTTGGCATTTTCATCTACGATATTGTTGAAGACCATTTTTTCATATTCTCCGGTTTTAACTCCTGTTAACCAAACCTGACTTGCTTTTGTCCAGGCCACTTTGTACGATTGTCTTCGGCGTGGTTTATCATCGCCATACATACGTCCATAAACGGCGCCCTCTTCATCAATAATACAAATGGCAACATTACCATTTGAAATTCGTTTATCTTCTTCTATTTGAAGATATTCGGGAATTAAAGCTTCGATTGCTGATAAAGCCAGCGCAATTTTTGAATGAGGAGTATCTTCCATCTTAATTTTGTTGTTTATTTATTGTTTTTCGGCTTATAGCCTAAAGTCTAAAGCTTACAGTCAAAAAACAAAATTCATTTATTTAATTCATTCATTTCTTAAACTAGATCAAGAAATAATTATAAATAAAACCTCTTATATTTACTTCTTGATAAAACCACAATTGATAAACAAATAAGAAAATGTTTCAACAAATTCACGATTACCTTTCCAGATCTGCCCGTCTTTCCAGGGAAGAAGTGAAAATTTTTGAGCAACATCTTGAGCTTAGAAAAATTCCCAAGAAAACTATTTTATTGAGCGCCGGTGAAGTTTGTAATTTTGAAGCATACATCAACAAAGGCTGTATCAGGGAATATTTTGTTGATCGCGACGGAATCGAATTAACGCTTCAGTTCGCCATTGAAGATTGGTGGGTGAGTGATATTACGAGTTTTGAAGATCAGGTGCCGAGTGATATGTATATCGAAACTTTAGAGGATTGTGAGCTTTTGGTTTTGACCCGTCAGGCGAAAGAAAATCTGATTAGCGAAGTGCCCCAATTAGAAAGAATGTTTCGTTTGATGATTCAGAGACATTTATCAAAATTACAAAAACGATTGTTCAAAACGGTTTCTTCAACAGCCATGGAACAGTATGTAGAATTTATCACACGTTACCCAACAATATCCCAACGCGTTTCACAACAATACATCGCTTCTTATCTCGGAATTACACCAGAATTTTTAAGCAGATTGCGGGCAAAACATTTAAAGGGAGGGAAAGCGGCAGAATAAAAAAAACGTCAGTAAAAAAACGTTCAAAAAAAGCCTTAATAGCGTTACTTAAACTTGTTCTTTAACACTGACTAAGTGTCAGTATTAGTTTTGGTTAATTACTTTATTTATTGATAACCAGTATTTTATTTTAATATATATAAAGTTTTTGTTTTAGTATTATTTTACAAAAGATGCGTAGCAGTGATTGTAGTATTAATTTTTAATTTGAACTTTAAAACATTAAAATTTTGAGATTAACTTGATTTTTTAAGTTAAATTATACTATTAAATATAAAAAAGCCCGATTTTTTAATCGAGCTTTTTTATGAAATAAATTTCAAAATTAGTTGTTGCGCAAGGCATGTGATAATTGCTGTTTCGTCATATTAGATCTGCCTTTAATTCCAACTTTTTTGGCTTCCTGATAAGATCTTGTTTTGTTCTGTCTTCATAGTCACCCGCTTTACCACCTCTTTTTTCGGCTCCCTGACTATTGGCTATTCGTGCAGATTTTTGTTTACTGTAACCTTTATCGCGCAGTGCTTCGTATTGGTCCTTATCTTTAATTTGAGGACCCGGATCTTTTCCTGGCATAACGTTTCAATTTAAAGTTATAATTGTTTTTACTAAAGTTCTCACTAAGAATCAGATTTATCTTTTTTATCAAAATCTTCATCTGAATAATCTTTAAGTTCTTCATCTAACGCATCATCAAGATCTTTATCAAGTTCAGGTTCTATATCCTGTTTTACTTTTTTATTTCTCTTTTTCTTGCTGACAGAATGGATTAATTGTTCTTCCGGGTGAAAATTGCGATCGTCCAGACCGAAATCTTCGTTGATTTCTTGTGGCATAATCTAAAGGTTTTATGGAATATTAATTATTTATTCATTTGAACAGATTTTCTGGTCTCAATGTTTGACTTCTCATTACTTCTGGCTGAAGTTGACTTGATTTCAGTCTTTTTAGCAGATGTTCTGGAACTGTTTTCAACGTTGCTTTTATGATTTGAAATATTCATCTCAATGTTCTTAAAAATTAATATTTACAAATTTAAATATGGATGAGAAGTAATAATTATACTTTTTTGAATTTTAATTATATTATTATCAGGATGTTGTGGTATTTTGTTTGTTGTTTAAAGGTAATATTTTCTCTTCAAAAAATGATGCATTTTACGCTATTTAAGTAATTTCAGGTTTCAACTTATAATATGAAACGGACTTGATTTACAATTTGTTTTTTTAAATTCTATTCCGACATAACTTTATACTGTTCTTAATTTTAAGAATTTGATTTCTGTTTTTATCAAGGTGCTTTTGGAGTCTTAAATTCAACAATTTAAAAATTAGATAGTATGGCTGTTCCTAAAGAGTTATATAATGCCAAATTCGCTGATTATATAGAATCACTAAAGATTTTATATTTAGTAGACGACAATTTTAAAATGGTTTGCGATGATTATTGTGCCAATAAGTTGAAAGCGGAAAAGTTTAGGAAAAAATTCGAAAAGTATTTTCAACATAAACTGGAATGCGAGAATCTATCAAAAGAACTGGAAGATGAAATATTGATTTATCTTATCCGAAAAGGATAAATGAGTTGTTAGATACGGATTAATTTAACTTCTAAATGAATATGATAACCACGAAGCGAATGAAAATGGCCGCCGCCATTGTCGCCCTAATTTATATACTAGTCCAGACCTTTCAATGGTGGGTCTTTGAGGAAGTGCCCGAAACCAGCAACGTAATTATTGATTTTCAGAATGGCGGTAATAAGCTCAATATCTACAGATCCTGGCTAATGCTTTTAAGTATGTTTGGCCTTTTGTTTTTATTTTTCACCATTTGTTTTGATGATTTTACCCAACGAAAAGGCTGGCGGATCCTGGCATTTTCAGGATTTTTTATCTTTTGTTTATTAGAACTATTTATCCGTTCGATCGAATTGTTTTTCGTACAAGGTTATTTGGTAGATACTTATGCGACAGCAAATACTACCGATCGTGCAGCCATTATTAAAACGGTCACATCAATTCAGCAGGTATGGTGGGCGCTTTATTTTCCGTTAGGACTTTCTCAGTTATTGGGGAGTATAATTTTAGTGGGAGTTTATCGAAGATCTACCGGAATTGATCATCTTATAAAAGTCGTTTTCATTATTAATAGTTGCCGATTGCTTCTGCGAATGCTGGATTCTTATTTGCACATAAATATATTAGGCATAAGTACGCTATTGAATAACGAATTATACCTTCCACTGGTCATCATTATGTTTGGATTAAAGGCGGTTTGGCTCATAAAAAAAGCTAAATCGAAAGCGCAGTATGTTTTATAAAAATGATATTTAATAAAAATTAATCATTTGATTAAATCTTTTGTTTAATTTATTTATATCTTTGCCGAACATTAAAATTATTATGGCACCAAAAAGCAAAGACGCAAGTACAGAAGAAAAAATAAAAGAAGCAGCTCGTATTGTATTTACTCAAAAAGGATATTCGGCTACACGTACGCGTGATATTGCTGAAGAAGCAGGAATTAACCTTGCTTTGTTAAACTATTACTTTAGGAGTAAAGAGAAGCTTTTTGAATTGGTTATGGCTGAGAAAGTAGCAAAATTATTCGGCGTAATTGCACCAATAGTAAACAATGACAGCACTTCATTAGACGAAAAAGTAACTTCAATTGCCGATGCTTATATTACCATGTTAAGCGAAAATCCGGGTTTGCCATTATTTGTTTTGAGTGAAATTAGAAATAATCCGGAACATTTTGGGAACAGAATGCAGGCAGGAAAATTGCTAACAGAATCTTTTTTTGTGAAACAATTATCAGAGAAAAAGCCAGAAGTTCATCCGTTGCATTTTATCATAAATGTTTTATCAATGTGTATTTTCCCCTTTATTGCAAAACCGGTTTTTGAATCGGCCGGAGTGATGACTTCAGATCAATTAAATGCTTTTACAGAAGAAAGAAGAACCTTGATTGTAAAATGGTTTAAAGCTATGATAGATTCGTAGCTATTTTTTTGGACTGAATTTAATCAAATGATTAAAACGAAATATTAAATAATAAAAAATTGAATATGAAAAGGTTATTAGTTTTTATATGGATTGTTTTTCCTGTATTTTCCTTTTATGCACAGCAAGAACGCCGGTTTTTAAAACTGGAAGATTGTTATGTATTGGCAGAAGAAAACTATCCGTTATCAAAAAAAAGGGATTTAATTACCAAAAGCAGTGAATACACAATTGATAACATTTCGAAAGGATATTATCCGAGGTTTGATGTTTTTGGTCAGGCGACTTATCAATCAGATGTTACGCAATTGCCTTTCAGACCGCCGGGTATTGAAGTTCCGATTTTAAAGAATGATCAATATCGCGCTTACGCGGAAGTGAATCAGCTTATTTATGATGGAGGAAATTTGAAACAACAGAAGGAAATCGTCGAAAAACAAACCAAAGTTTCAGAACAACAGCTTAAAGTCGATTTATATGCAGTAAAACAGCGTATTACCGAACTTTATTTCGGAATTCTTGTTTTTGATGAACAGCTTCGCCAAAACGATTTACTAAAAAATGATATTAAAATCGGAATGAAAACAGTTGAGGCACAATTGGTCAACGGAACTGCTTTCAGAAGTAATCTGGATCTGCTTAAAGCAGAATATCTCAAAGCCGATCAGATTGCGATTGGAATTCGGAATTACAAAAAAGCTTATCTCGATATGCTGGGTCTTTTCATCAATTTAGAATTACATCCGGATACGCAATTAGAAACTCCCGAAAACATTGTCAATTCATTAGAAATAAAGCGCCCTGAACTCGAACTTTTCAATTTCAGAAATGAAAGCCTGGAATTGAATAAAAAATCAATTGAAATTGCCAATCTGCCTAAATTCAATTTTTTCGTGCAGGGCGGAGCAGGAAACCCCGGACTTAATATGCTGGAATTGGGATGGAAAGCCTATTACATTGGCGGAATCAGAATGAATTGGTCATTAACCGGATGGTATACAGACAAAAAGCAAAAGGAAATTATCGATATTAATAAACAGCAATTGGAAGTCGATAAAGAAGTTTTCCTCTTCAATACCAATCAGTCTGTAAAACAACAGAATGCTGAGATTACAAAACTGGAAGAATATCTGGTTTCTGATAACGAAATTATAACCTTGAGAAACAATGTTAAAAAAGCCGCTTTGGCACAATTAGAAAACGGTGTAATCGATTCTAGTGATTATTTGCGTGAAGTAAATGAAGAAAATACCGCAACGCAAAATAAAATCATTCATGAAACAGACTTGCTTTTAGCCAAATACAGACAAAAATTAATAACCGGTAATTAACTAAACGATGAAAAAACTAATATTTATAACTATAGCAGCATTGGCAATGTCTTGTTCTGATACTAAAAATGAATTCGACGCCACGGGGACTTTTGAAGCCGTAGAAACGATTATTCCTGCAGAAGCGGGTGGAATTATTAAAGAATTAAAAATTGAGGAAGGAGACGTCTTAAAAGAAGGTCAGAGCGTTGGTTATATCGATACGATACAACTTTCGCTGAAGCGAGATCAATTATTGGCACAAATAAAAGCAACGCAAAGTAAAAAACCGGATATCAATTCGCAATTAGATGTTTATCGCGAAGAATTAAGACAAGCCAAAATCGATCAGCAACGCATGCAAAATTTAGTTAAAGCTGACGCTGCAACCAGAAAACAATTGGACGATGCAACAACCAGGGTTGCTGTAATACAAAAACAAATTATGGCTTTGCAAAAACAATTGGACATCAGCACAACCGGAATCGATGACGAAACCCAAACTTTGAAAGTACAGGTAAGCCAGATTAAGGATCAATTGGCAAAATCTCGAATTATCAATAAAACCAACGGAACAGTATTGACAAAATATGCCGAAATCGGCGAAATGGCAACCATTGGCAAACCGCTTTATAAAATAGCCGATTTATCAACGATCATATTGAGAGTTTATATCACCGGAGATCAATTACCAGCCGTAAAGCTGAATGACAAAGTGAAAGTTTTTGTGGATGCGACCAACAAAACCTATAAAGAATATGAAGGTGCTCTAGAATGGATAAGCGATAAAGCAGAGTTTACACCCAAAACAATCCAAACCAAAGACGAACGCGCCAATCTGGTTTATGCAGTTAAAGTTAGGGTAAAAAATGATGGTTATTTGAAAATTGGAATGTACGGCGAAATCAAATTTTTAAAATAATGGAATCCGTTATTGTCAAAAATATTACCAAAACCTATGGAAAGGAAAAAAAGGTTGCAGTTAACGATGTTTCGTTTTTGGTAAACAAAGGCGAGCTTTTCGGTTTAATTGGACCTGATGGCGCTGGGAAAACGAGTATTTTCAGGATTCTAACAACACTTTTACTGGCCGACGAAGGTTTTGCTTCTGTGGATGGTTTGGATGTGGTAAAAGATTTTAAAGCGATTCGAAACACCATTGGGTATATGCCTGGAAAATTCTCTTTGTATCAGGATCTGACAGTAGAAGAGAACCTGAATTTTTTCGCGACTTTATTCGGAACCACGATTCAGGAAAACTATGATTTGATTAAAGATATTTACATTCAGATTGAACCTTTTAAAACCCGAAGAGCCGGAAAATTATCAGGCGGAATGAAACAAAAACTGGCTTTGTGTTGTGCGTTGATTCACAAACCAAATGTTTTGTTCCTGGATGAACCCACAACGGGAGTTGATCCGGTTTCCAGAAAAGAATTTTGGGAAATGCTCAAAAAACTAAAACAACAGGATATTACAATTATAGTTTCTACGCCTTATATGGATGAAGCCAATCTTTGTGACAGAATTGCGCTGATACAAGACGGAAAAATACTTTCGATCGACACTCCAAAAAATATAATCGGGAATTATCCTGATGCGCTTTTTGCAATTAAAGCAGATCAAATGTACCCGCTTTTGCAAGCCTTGAAAGTATATCCAAACCGATTGGCAAGTTATGCTTTTGGAGAATTTGCGCATTTTTCTTTCAAAGAAAATCCCGATAAAGCTGATTTATTGAGGTTTTTAGAAAGTAAAGGAATTAAGAATATTGAAATCAAAGAAGCTAGTGTAACTATAGAGGATAGTTTTATTAAGCTTTTGAGTTAGAAATACGAAGTTTTGAGCTTTGGCCCAAAGTTAACCACAATATTGTCATCTCGACGAAGGAGAGATCACACTAGAAGCTCCACACAGCAAATCGCCAAACTTTGTCGAGTTTAGCGTGTGATCTCTCCTTCGTCGAGATGACAAGAATACGCAGACCAATTTTGTGTTTAAAATTAAAACCAGTTTTATGAACGATAAAGTAATTTCATGCAACGCCTTAACCAAACGATTTGGAGATTTCACAGCCGTAGATTCCATCACTTTTGAGGTGGAAAAAGGGGAGATTTTTGGCTTTCTCGGTGCAAACGGTGCCGGTAAAACTACCGCCATGAGAATGTTGTGCGGTTTATCGATTCCAACATCCGGAGAAGCTACAATTGCAGGTTTTGATGTTTATAAGCAAACAGAAAGCATTAAGAAAAACATTGGCTATATGAGTCAGAAATTCTCTTTGTATGATGATTTGACCGTTCAGGAGAATATTACGTTTTTCGCCGGAATTTATGGTCTTTCTGATCAAGCGATTAAAGAAAACAGTGCTTTGCTTTTAAAACAATTGGGAATGGAAGATCAGGCTAATAAAAGAGTGGCTTCGCTTCCGTTAGGATGGAAACAGAAACTGGCCTTTTCGACGGCTATTATTCACAAACCGGAAATTGTTTTTCTGGACGAACCCACTGGAGGGGTAGATCCGGTAACACGCAGACAATTTTGGGATTTAATTTATGAAGCATCAGGAAACGGCATTACAATCTTTGTAACCACGCATTATATGGACGAAGCCGAATATTGCAACAGAGTTTCAATAATGGTTGATGGCAGGGTAGAAGCGCTGGATACACCAACTAATTTGAAAAAACAATTTAATGTCAGTTCTATGGATGAAGTTTTTTATCATTTGGCAAGAGCAGCAAAACGCGGAGAATAATACAACATGAATAATTTTGAACACATAGAAACATAGATTTTGAAACTGCTTAAAAAAGGCATTTCATTTATCTCAAAACACATAGCTATGTGTGAGAAACGAGTTTCTTTTTGTATTCTTTTCAGTACATAAAAACTATGTTATCTATGTGTTAAATAAAATTTTATTAATCACATATAGAGCATTAACTATAAATTATGAAACAATTTTTGACATTTGTAATGAAAGAGTTTTTGCACGTAATGCGTGACAGAAAAACATTATTGATTCTCTTCGGAATGCCAATCGTGCAGATTCTGATTTTTGGTTTTGCATTGACAAATGAAGTCAAAAACTCAAAAATTGTCGTGGTCGATTATGCCAAAGATATAGCTTCACAGGAAATCATTACTAAAATCGAAGCCAGCCGCTATTTTGAAATCAGTAAAAGCCTCACAGCAAGCAAACAACTCGAAGCAGCTTTTAGAACTGGCGAAATAAAAATGGCAATTGTATTTCCGGAAGGTTTCAACAATCAATTATTGCATCAGAATAAGGCGCAAATTCAGATTATTGCCGATGCCTCTGATCCAAATAATGCTACGACATTGACCAATTATGTTTCTTCCATCATAAATGATTATCAATCGCAGTTAAATGTAAATAATCCGATTCCATTTCAGATAAAACCTGAAGTAAAAATGCTTTATAATCCACAATTAAAAGGCGCTCCGAATTTTGTTCCCGGCGTTATGGCGCTTATTTTAATGTTGGTTTGTGTAATGATGACGGCAATTTCTATCGTAAAAGAAAAAGAAATGGGAACAATGGAAATTCTTTTAGTTTCTCCATTCAAACCCATAATGGTCATCATTTCTAAAGCGGTTCCGTATTTATTGCTTTCAATGATAAATGTTATTACGATTTTATTATTAAGTGTTTTTGTTTTAGATCTTCCTATTGCGGGTAATATTCTTTTGCTTTTTGCCGAAAGTACTTTATTTATTATAACCTGTCTGACTCTCGGAATTTTTATTTCGGTTAAAACCGATTCCATGCAGACTGCCATGTTGATTTCTTTATTAGGAATGCTTTTGCCAACGTTGCTTTTCAGCGGATTTATGTTTCCAATAGAAAATATGCCATTACCTTTGCAATGGTTTTCAAATATAGTGCCGTCAAAATGGTATTACATTATCGTAAAAGGAATCATGATCAAAGGAGTGGGTTTTGCTCACGTATGGAAAGAAACACTGATTTTGTTTGGAATAACAATCTTCTTATTGATTATTAGCCTTAAAAGCTTTAAAATACGTTTGTCATGAGAATCATCAAATTTTTGCTCATAAAAGAATTCAAACAGATTTTTCGCAATCGCGCGATATTAGCTGTGATTTTGGCGATGCCAGTGGTGCAGCTTATTATTTTGCCGCTTGCCGCAAATTATGAAATTAAAAACATTAATCTGGCTGTGGTAGACAATGATCGTTCGGATTATTCGAGAGATTTGATCAACAAAGTTATTGCATCTGGTTATTTTAAACTTCGAAGTTATAATGATTCGTATCAACAAGCTTTTACGCAGGTGGAAGATGATAAAGCCGATTTGATTCTGGAAATTCCACACGGTTTCGAGCAGGATTTAATGCGTGAGAGTCAGCAACAGCTTTTTATTGGTGTAAATGCTATTAACGGCACAAAAGCGGGGCTTGGCGCTGGTTATATTGCTGAAATTATAAGAAATTATAATAGTAGTTTGGGAATCAAAAATAATCCGCAAGGAAATTTTAATCCAATTCCTGTGATTGAAATTACATCATCCAACTGGTACAATCAACATTTGAATTACCAATTGTTTATGGTTCCGGGAATATTGGCGATTTTAGTAACGATTGTTGGCGGATTTCTTTCGGCATTGAATATTGTAAAAGAAAAAGAAGTGGGAACCATTGAACAAATTAATGTTTCTCCGGTTAAAAAATATCATTTTATTCTGGGAAAATTAATTCCGTTCTGGATTCTCGGAAATGTTGTTTTTACATTGGGATTATTGGTTGGATGGCTATTTTATGGAATCATTCCGTTAGGAAATATCTTTGTTTTGTACACGTTTATAGCAGTTTATTTGCTGGCTATTCTGGGTTTTGGATTGTTGATTTCTACCATTTGTGACACGCAGCAACAAGCCATGCTCATAATGTTTTTCTTCGTCATGATATTCGTTTTAATGGGCGGTTTATTCACGCCAATTGACAGTATGCCGGATTGGGCCAAAACAGTTTCCAGATTTAATCCGATAAGTTATTTTATAGATGTCATGCGAATGGTCATCATAAAAGGAAGTGGGTTTAGGGATATTTTAAAACATATTTTGATTATAATTGGTTTTGCAATTGTATTGAATTTTGCTGCAATTCTGAATTATAGAAAGACAACGTAATTATAACACATTGACTATATACTATTTTAACACATAGAATCATAGATTTTGTGAGTTTAAAAGGCGTTTCACTTACATCAACAAACATAGGTAGCTATGTGTGAGAAACTAGTTTCTTTCAACCTCCTTTTTTAGATATAAAACCTATGTTTCTATGTGTTAAGTTTTTTTAGAATTGTGATCCAATGTGATTAATTTAATAAACCAATACGCCGGAATCACTCCGGCATATTGGTTTTAATTTTCTTCTTCCAATAAAAATAAACCGTAAGGACAGTTGTCAATACCAAGATCCATAAAATGGGACTACTGAAAAAACTCTGGTAACTTTTGCCATTTGGAATTTCTACCAACGGCACTGTTATAAAAATATCCAATAACAGAGCCGTTCCGGACATTAAGATTCCTGTTGTAATTCCGTTTGTTTTATATCTTTTTTTATAATAAAACTGCGCTCCTAAAAACGCATAAAAAGAAATACAAATCATGACAATGAAAGCTTGCGTCAAAAACGAATCTTTAAGTAGCGGAATATTCCCTAAAACATAAAAAGAAACACTAACACAAATCCAAACAAACAAACCTGCTAACATTCCCCTTAAATAAATCATCTGATTTAATCTTGAGATACAGCCTGATTCCAAATTCCCGTTTTAGCCGTTTCTAATGCATAAACAGAAAATCTTTGGCTTTTCTTCCTAAAACTTTTTCTATATCTGATGTAATGGATGAATTTCTACCATCTAAAACCTGTTCAAAAAGATAGTTCACCAACCAAATATGATCTTCAGGAACCTGATATTCTCTCAACATTTGAATGTATTCTTCTAAAGTCAAATCCTGAAAAGTGATTTCTCTTTCAGAAGCTTTCGCAATTTCTGAAATAACTTCCTTAAAAGTCAATAATCTTGGTCCGGTAAGTTCGTAGGTTTGTTCATTGTGTTTATCATTCAAAAGGGAAGCCACAATTACATCAGCAATATCATCGGCATCTGTAAAAGGTTCTAATGCTTCTGCTCTAGGCAATGCAACATAACCGGCTAGTATTGGCTCTAGAAAGAAGCTTTCGCTAAAGTTTTGGTTGAACCAGCTTGCTCTTACAATCGTCCATTTTTTGGCATTAGTTTTTACTATTTCTTCACAAATCTGGGCTTCTTTTTCACCTCTTCCGGAAAGTAAAACCATTTTCTGAACTCCCATTTGATTGGCCAAACTACTAAATAAATGTATGACGGTTGTTGCTGAAGGAATGGCCAAATCAGGCTGATAGCTAATATAAACGGTATCTATATCTTTAAGTGCAGCTTGCCAGGTTTCCGGTTTTTCCCAATCAAAAGGAATTGCGGCAGATCGTGAACCCGCGCGAACTTCGACATTCGCATTATTTTCTAATCTTTCCAATACTCTGCGTCCTGTTTTCCCGTTGGCTCCCAAGACTAAAATTTTTGTAGTTTTCATATCAATATCGTTTTAAGTGATTACTGATACAAAATTGGGCCGATTAGAATGAAATCATTTGTCGGAAAAGAATTAAGATTTGTTTGAAAAGAATTGTTGTTTGACGTCATTTGGTCGTGTGCCGAATTTAGTATAAAAAGCATTTGAGAAAGAACTCAAGCTTTCATAACCCACTTCCCAAGCCGATTCCTGAACGGTTTTTTCACTATCACGAAGCAATTCATACGCTTTATGAAGTCTTTCTTCTTGAATATATTTGAAAACCGGAATTCCGAAAAGCTCTTTAAAATTCTTTTTGAGTTTATTACTGTTGAGTCCCACCATTTTGGATAATTCGGTAATCGATGGCGGTTTTGAATAATGAGTAGTTACAATTTCTTTCGCGTGAAAAAGTTTGTTTTTGTCGTATTCAGATAAATCAGCTTTCTTTTCTGTAGTAAGCAAGGCATAAAAATGAGCTAAAAGTTCGTTGACCTGACTTTTTAAAAACAATAATCGGGTAGTGCCGGTGTAAGAAGTATTGAAGATTTTCTGAACGGCCAATTGCATATCAAGCGTCATATAAAACGCCGGTCCTTTTACAAAATGTTCTTTTGGATTCATTAAATCTGAAAGATGATTTTCAAAAATTTCTTTTTCAGCCGGAGGCAATGCATTAAGATATTTAAGTTTGGCAAAAATGCTTATCGATTGCAAAGGTTTGTCGGGTTCGATTTTATGGGCAAATTCCACTTTTTGATTGCCAAAGAAACAAATCGCTAAACCGGTAGTATTCGTCAGATATTTGGTTTGATTGTTATGTTTGATTTCCAATTCGACATTGCCTGAACCATAAAAAGCAAAACCTATAGAATCGCCATCAATTTCACATTTCTCGACTACTGTTTTTGTCGCGTAAGACTGCTCAATTAAAACAATAAAATCATTTACTTCCAGAATATCTGTTGTCATACTAAATTGTGATGTTTTGATAAAAGTATGAAAAGTTGCCGTTTTTGAGAAATAATGTGTGACGTAAAAAATATTAAACACATAGAAACATAGGTTTTATGGGCAGAAAAAGGAAATTTAAAGAAACTAGTTTCTCACACATAGTTCCCAAAGTTTGTCATTCCGAGGAACGAGGAATGACAAGATTGTGCAGGCTATGTTTGTTAATGCAAGTGAAACGCCTTTATCAAGTCTTCAAATCTATGTTTCTATGTGTTTAAAAAGCAATCTAGTTTTTCAAATGAAACTTGGTCTTATTAAAATTCTTCGATTTAATAATTTTTCCTTTATCCGTAATCATAATCCAACGGTATTCCGGATATTTATTGATGAGGTTGATTCCGGCTTCTTTTCCTAAAACCATGATCGAAGTACTAAAACCGTTAGCTGTTTCGGCATTTGGACCAAAAACAGAAACGCTGCAAAGTCCGGTAGAAGGATATCCGGTCGCCGGATTGATGATATGAGAATATCTTTTACCGTCTAAAATCACAAATTTTTCATAGCTTCCGGAAGTAGTGACAGCGCCATCGTGCAACGGAACTACTGCGAAAATTTCATCAGTATGAAAAGGATTTGTCATTCCGATGTTCCAGTCTTTGCCATTAGGCTGTTTTCCCCAGACGGTCATATCACCGGTGGCGTTTACGATTCCTGCTTGTATTCCTTTTGAAAGCATTAAATCCTTGCATTTGTTGGTCGCATATCCTTCGCCTAAAGCGCCAAACCCGATTTTCATTCCTTTTAATTTCAGGAAAATAGTCGATTGTGTGCTGTCCAGAACGATATTTTTATAACCGACTTTCTCTACCGATTTTTTTATGGCTTCCGCCGAAGGCATTTCAGTCATCGAGCCATCAAATTTCCATATGCGATCCATGGCAGCAAAACTGATATCGAAAGCGCCGTTTGTAATTTCAGAAAAATGCAAGGCTCTTTTTGTTAGTTCAAAAACTTCTTTATCCACTTTTACAGGACGAATTCCCGCATTCTGATTGACTTCTGAAACTTGCGAAGTTGGTTTCCAGTCCGAAATCAGATTTTCAATTCTTGTGATTTCGGCAATAATTTCATCAATTGAATTTTCCGCTGTTAGAGAATCTTTTGCTACTATCGAAATATCAAATCGGCCTCCCATAAGCATCGTGGTTCTTTTTCGTAAAATTTGGGCTTCAGCATTAAAAGCACAAACGAATACCAAAAGGAAAAACAATGTTTTGAAAAGGGATTTGTAATTCGTTCTCATAAAGCGCTTTTTTATGTTTAATAACAATCTGTCAATAATTGACCATTGTTTTTATAATCGCTTAGTTGTTTATTTTCCCCAACTAATAAAGCATCAAGAGTCAATTCAACATCTTTTTGCATGGCCAATGAACCGCAAATCATGATTACACCATTATTGGCTAATAAATCAATAAAAAAAGCAGCATCACGTTTGATCAGATCCATCACATAAAAATGATTGTCTTCACGGGATAAAGCCAAATGAAAACTTTGCAAATGTTGCTTTGCGATCATTTCAGAAGCGAATGTTTTATATCCTGAAAGCGTTTCCGTTTCCATTCTGAAACCACAATATAAATGCGTTTCTGTCTTTTTCTTGTTTTGTTCGATCATTCCGAGGAAAGGCGCAATTCCGGTTCCGTTAGAGATAAAAGCCACTTTTGAAGCTTTTTTAGGCAAATGAAAAGCATGATTATTAATGATTCTTGCTTTGATGACGTTGCCTGGTTTTAACTCATTCAAAAAGCCTGAACCTAATCCGTTTGGATGCAGTTTGACAACCAATTGAATATTGCCGGAATGATTTCCGATAGAGTAGAGGCGTTCTCTGGTGTCGTTTGCGGGATAAATTGCCAGTAAATCACCAGAAGTAAATTTGGCTCTCATATTGGCTCTAAGCGTAAGGATAAAAGTGTGTTCTGTTTCAGAAATAGCAGTTTTGTCTAAAACCATTAATTTCTGTAAACCTTTTGGCGCATGATTATATAAAGATGGTGTGGTAGACAACGGAATTCCAGTTTTGGCACTCCATAATTTAATCCACTCCACAAATTCAACAGCCGATTTATCATTGACGGTTTGTAAATCCAGGAAACGTTCTGCCCAGTTTTGTTTTTCTAAAAGCAAATCAATTTCGCGGGCAAAACCACAAAAATCCGGATAAGCTGTAGAACCAAATCCAACGACCGAAAAATTGATTTTTTGTTGTTGTTTGTGCTTCTTTAAAAGGGATATAAATTTCTTCCCATTAGATGGTGGATCTCCCAATCCGTGTGTAGAAGAGAAAACGATTATATGTTCTGCTTTCGGGAAAATAGTATAATTATTTAATTCAGTCAGAAAAGCTTTTTCGCCAGCCGCATTAAGTTGTTTCTGAATCGCATTGGCAAATCGAAGCGAACTTCCGTTTTCAGAACCTGCCAATAAAATGTATTTACTTTCATTGGCTTTGAATTTATTTTTAATTCGGCTAGACCTTCTTTTTAAAGTCATAGCAAAACCAGAATAGATAAAAAAGAGAATGTTTGCAGCGGCAAGAGCGAGAATTAAAGCCCAAACTGCGTTTATTCTTCCGGTATGAAGATCAAGACTCAAGTCAGCGAATTGTGCGGTCATTGGCGATTTTTTTTCGCTAATAACTTCGCCTGTAATCTGATTTACTTCAATTTCGCGGTCTTTTAATTCTATTATATAATATTCTTCAGGATCATCTGTAAAAGGAAATTCGATTTTCTTTACGTCAGCCAAAAGTGTAGTCTTAAATATATTGACAACCGGAGCTTTTTTGGCAGGCGTAACAGTTTCTGTTTTTTCTTTTTGCTCTTTTTTATCCATGAAAAAGTTAAATCTTTCCAGCGATAAATAAGTTCCTGTAAGCGCAATAACCAAAATCGGAATTAAAGCCAATCGCCCTAAAACCACATGATAATATTGAGCAAAATATTCTTTGATTACTTTCGAAAAGAAGTTGCGAATGCCTTTTTGTCTTTTCAAAACCAAAACAAATCCCGAAATAGCAATCAGGAATAATAGAAAAGAAATAACACCCACAAAAAAGCGACCCGCTTCATGCAGAAACAAAGAACGATGAAAGCTGGTTATCCATTGAATAAATTCACTTTTCTTTACAGGAGTTCCTAACTTTTTTCCTGTTTTTACATCAATATACGCATTGATATCATTGCCGTCCTGATCGATGGCCTGCAGCGTTACAAACTGATTGTAATCGACAGTTAACTCCGTCATTTCAGAATAAGACTTTTTTAAGACTGGAAGCGTCTCTCCCAAAGTTATTTGATCAAAATTTTCGACTTTGTACGGAAGTGTTTTTTCCTGTACAGCATCAACGGCTAAAATAATACCCGTTACAGATGCTAAGATCAAAAATAAAGATGAAACCAAAGCCAGGGCCAGGTGAGAGGAACGCCAAAAAGAAAGAGTCATTGAATTTATGCTAAAAGGTAATCAAATGCAAATGAGAAGGTAAGGTATTAAATTTTGTTTAATCTTACATATCTAATATAACCTTTGCCTTCTGTTTTATCAGCAAGTCCGGCTGTTGTAAGCGGAATTTCAGCATCAGTTATATAATATTTTTGATCTTCAACAGCCGATTCAAATCTTAATTTATATCCTTTGTTCAATTTAGCATCTTCAATTTCAAATGTAGTGATACTGCGATCTCCTCCAGTAACTGATGCTCCGCTTATTGCACTGATATCCTCGTGTTTTTGAGTCTGAAATTTATTCCATTCTTTCAATGATTTGTACCATTTTTTGTCATCGCCCATTACATAAAGTGTTTTTTCGTATTCTCCTTTTGGGTTAATAAGAGAAACAACAATATAAGCACCTTCACCCATATAATTGGCCATTTGAAGCATACATTTGTATTTGCTTTGTGCAACAGATTGAAAAGAAACAAGGCAGATAAGAGCGCCTGTAAAGGCTATTTTAAGAATTGATTTCATTTTTTATAATTGTGAGTTGTGAGTTGTGAATTGTGAAATGTGAAATGTGAAATGTTAGATGTGAAATGTTTTATCAACTCACATTTCACATCTAACATCTAACTTTACTTCAAAAATTCGATTGATACATTTTGTTTTGTTAAAGACTCGTTTTCTTTGGCAAGAGCGTAAGCACTTTCGTCAAATTCAGTTTTGATGTCTTTTTTGGCGCCAATTGAAATTAGATATTTCAGGATTTCATCGTTTTTAGAAATCATCGCGGCTTTATGCAAAGCAGTCATACCATCTTTGTTTTTGGCATTGACATCAATATTTAAAGGAGCTAGTTTTTTCAATAAATTCAAATCATTTTTTACAACAGCTAAATGATATAAAGTATTACCATCTTTTTGAGCGGTAGCAAGATTTAAACCTTTGTCTTGTAGTAATTTTATTTTTGCTTCTAAAGGATCTTGTCCTTTTGATGCTTCAGGGCGAAAGGATTGAATTAGGTATATGCCTAAATTATTGCCGTCTTTATCTGTAACTTTTACATCAGCACCTTTATTTGAAAGAAGCGCAACATTTTCAGGAGTTCCAGTTTTTACAGCTAATGTTAAAGCTGATTCACCTTTTGTATTTTGCAGATTAATGTTTTTTGCTGATGGAAGTAATAATTCTAACGCGCCATTTTCTCTTGCTCCGGCTGCAATCATAAACGGGGTATTTCCGTCTTTATTCAATTTATTAGCATCTACACCTTTTGCAAGAAAGTAACTGATAATTTCTTTTTGATTTGGTTTTCCAGCCAAAAGATGAAGCACATTTTCTCCCGATTTATTTGTTATGGTAGGTTTTATTTTTACTTCTTCAACTAAATATTTGTAAGTTTCAAGAGGAGTAGTTTCTCTGCGGCTTCCTTGTGTCGCTATAAGAAGTGCGTTATCTGTGTATTTTACTTTTCTTTCTAATAATTTTTTCAAAAGAACAATATTTCCAGTTCTGGCAGCATAGTTAAAAGCTGTGTTTCCTTCATTATCAGCATCTTTAAGAGACATTCCTTTTGTTGTAAAATATTCAGCAGCAGTTAGATCTTTATCAAACGGAATAACAAGAAGCAATAAGTTTGCTCCATCTTTATATTTTTTCTTAGGATCAATTCCGGATTTAAAGAAAGCTTCATACAAAGCAGGATTTGTTTGTCCGTTCATGGCAGCAAAATCAACAGGTATAGTACCATGGCTATCTTCTGCATTAACATCTGATCCTTTACTGATAAGATACTCTACCATTTCTACATTGCCTCTGTAAGCTGCCCAGTGCAGGTAAATACGATTGTCGTGTGTCGATTTATTTACCGGATTTCCTGGTTGCTCTAATAAGAATTTTATGGTTGCATTGGGTGCATCGTTATTTATAGCAAGAACAGTAACATCAAAAGCATTCGGATTGGCTTCAGCAGGATTATTTCCTTTTGCTATTTCGGCTTTTACCGTTTCTACATTTGGAGCGCTTTTCCAGAAGGTTGCATCTAATAATGTATTTTTTTGCTGAGCATTAGAAAATAAGGCAGCAACTAATGCAATTGAAATGAAAAGTTTCTTTTTCATATTTAGAAATTTACAATTTTTAAAATGGTTTGGTTCCGTTTTTATTTTCTTAATAACCGCTCAATAAGATTGAATTATTTAGAATAAATAAAAATAACGCAAATGTAAAAATAAATATTAGTACGACAATTTTATTTAGGATAGAAAATCAATCTTAATTTATTCTTAAGATTACGAAATTTAAAAAAGGTTTAAATTTTTGTTCAAATTCTTTATTGCTATATCGCTATTGGTTTATTCCTGCTAACGATATATAGTTTTTATTATTTTATTTGAATTTCATAATGTGTTGATTGTTAGCGTTTTGATATTAAGGCATCATTCTAGCCTGTTCGTTTGCATAACAACCTAATAACTACTTTATGCAAACCGAAAATACAAAAACAATTCTTTTTATAACAGGAGCTTTTGTGAGTAATGAATCTTGGAATGATTGGCGGGATTTTTACGAAAACAAAGGATATAAAACAGTTGCTCCGCCCTGGCCTTATAAAAATGATACGGCAGAAAAGCTTCGAAAACGACATCCGGATCCTGAAATAGCGTCTATTCGATTGCAACAACTATTGGACTATTTTGAGGAAATCGCAAGATCATTTTCAGAAAAACCCATTATTATAGGTCATTCCATTGGTGGATTAATCGCACAGATTTTAAATCAAAAAGGGTTAGCTGCCGCAGCAATTGCAATTCATTCTGTACCACCTCAAGGTATAATGTCTTTTAAATTTTCTTTTTTAAAAGCAGGCTGGGGACCACTTGGGTTTTTTACTTCTACAAAAAAGACGTTTTTAATGACTTTTTCGCAATGGCAATATGCTTTTACGAACGATATGCCTTTTGAATTGCAGAAAAGTGGTTATGAGCAACTGGCCATTCCGGAATCTAAACTAGTGGTTCGTGATACCATTACTTCTGTAGCCAAGGTAGATTTTGCTAAACCGCATCGTCCATTATTACTGATTGCAGGAGATAATGATCACACGATTCCGCATCAGTTAAATGAATCAAATTTTAAAAAATACACTGATAAAAGCTCAGTTACTGATTATAAGCTTTTTCCAGGTCGAAACCATTTTGTTTTAGGACAACCCGGCTGGCAGGAAATCGCGAATTATATTTCGGAATGGCTTAGTGAGAAGAGTAAAGAGTAAAGAGTAAAGAGTAAAGAGTAAAGAGTAAAGAGTAAAGAGTAAAGAGTAAAGAGTAAAGAGTA
>NZ_JBXARK010000002.1:0-691602 GCF_058808175.1 Flavobacterium sp. GW821-FHT11G01
AGTAGTTAAGCCCGCCTGCGCAGATGGTACTGCAGTTATGTGGGAGAGTATGTCGTCGCCTTTCTTTTAAAAACCCTATCCTAATCGGATAGGGTTTTTTGTTTTAAACCCGTTTGTGTTTTAAAATTGGGATTTCTTTTCAATGTGAAACTTCTTGTTTACCCTAAACCACTTTAATGATGGGGCGGTGTTCTTTTGCGGGAAATGAAACCTCATGATGAAATGCCTTAGACAGAATTCCGCAAAAGATTTAGCGAATCCCGAAGCCTCGGGACGACCCGAAGGGAAACGCCCAAATTATTCGTATTCTTTCAACAATATATCATCTTGTTTCTGTTAAATAAAAATCAATTTTGGGTTTTAATTTAACCTCGGTTAGCCATTTTAAATGTGAATCTGTATTTTTGTAGTTATATATTATAATTTAAGTATGAAAAAAAGTATTGTATTGTTGACATTGTTTGTTATTTCAAATTTAAGTGCTCAACAGCGCCCTAAGTTGGTAGTTGGTATTGTTGTAGATCAGATGAAAATGGAATATTTATATCGGTTTTCTGATGATTTTTCACCAAACGGATTTAAGAGATTAATGAATAATGGATTTACTTTTCAGAATATGCATTATAATTATATGCCAACTTATACTGCGCCGGGACACGCCTCTATTTACACTGGAACTACACCAGCGATTCATGGAATTGTTGGAAATGAATGGTTTAGTAGGACTCTGGGAAAAGAAATGTATTGTACTGATGATCCAGGGGTAAAAACTGTAGGTGATGGTACTGTAGAAGAAGGGGCAATGTCTCCTAAAAATCTTCAAAGTACTACTATTACGGATGAAGTAAGAATGGCTACTAATTTTCAAGGGAAAGTGATTGGTATGAGTCTTAAGGACCGTGGTGCAATTTTACCGGCAGGTCATTTTGCAAACTGGGCTTTTTGGTATAGTAAAACTGGTTCTTTTATTTCTAGTACTTTTTATGGTGAAAAATTGCCGGATTGGGTGACTCAGTTTAATAATGAGAAACATTATATGTCATACATAAATAAAGGTTGGGATTTGTACAAACCAGCGTCAACGTATAATGAAAGTTTACCGGATAATAATCCTTATGAAGGAAAACTATACGGTAGTGCAGCGCCAGTTTTTCCATATGATTTGAAAACTATGTATGAGAAAAATGATGCTGGAATTTTAAGAGCTACTCCTTATGGAAATGATTTGTTAGCTGAGTTTGCTAAAAAGGCTATTGAAAAAGAAGAATTAGGAAAAGATAATATTACTGATTTCTTAACCGTAAGTTTCTCTTCTACTGATTATGTTGGACATTTACTAGGACCACGTTCTATGGAACTTCAAGATACTTACCTAAGATTAGATCAAACAATCGCAGATTTTTTAACCTATTTGGATAAAACAGTTGGAAAAGATAATTACCTTCTGTTCTTAACTGCCGATCATGCTGGTGCTGAAAATGTAATTTACCTGAAGGATCGAAAATATAATGTAGATAATTATCCGTCAAAAGACTTTACTAAAAATTTAAAGGATTTCTCAGTAAAAACATTTGGCGTTGATTTACTTTTAAATTATTCTAACTTCAATATTTTTTTCAATAAACAAATAATTAAAGATAAAGGATTGGAGTTGACAAAAGTGAAACAAGCTTTTAAAGATTATATGATTTCATTGCCACAGATTAAAAAAGTGTATACAGAAGAAGAAATTTTAGCAAATTCTGGTAACGATTATTATTTGAATTTTGTTGCAAAGGGATACGATGTAACTCAGGATGGAGATATGGTTATCATTAACAAACCTGGAGATATGGAATATTCAGTTACAGGAACTTCTCACGGGACTCCATATAGTTATGATACTCATGTGCCGGCTATTTTTTACGGATGGCACATTAAAAAAGGAGAATCATATGATAAAAAAGCTATTACGGAAATTGCTCCAACAATAGCACAAAAAATCAAAGTTGCTTTCCCTAATGGAACTGAAGCAAAAATAATGCAGGAAGTTTTAGATGAAAGAAAAGAAGTTTTGAATGCAAAAAAATAAATTTAAAGGTTTAAAACCTGTCTAATTAGACAGGTTTTTTTATGCCATAAAAAAAGGCTTTTCAATTAAGAAAAGCCTTTTAAATAGTGTTTATTTAGTAAGCACTTATTTTAATGTTAGCACTATGCGTTTGCTAACACTAATTCTTCGTTAAAAGGAAGATTCCAAGCTTCAGCAACTCCTTTGTAAAGGATTTTTCCGTTAGCAATGTTTAATCCTTTTTTCAATTCTTCATTTTCATTACAAGCTTTTTCCCATCCTTTATTTGCTAATTGAACTGCGTAAGGTAAAGTTGCATTAGTTAAAGCTAAAGTTGATGTATAAGGAACGGCTCCTGGCATATTTGCTACACAATAGTGAACAATATCATCAATAATAAAAGTTGGGTTTTCGTGAGTTGTTGGGGTACAAGTTTCAATACATCCTCCTTGATCAACCGCTACGTCAACAACAACAGTTCCTGGACGCATTAATTTTAGCATATCACGTGTAATTAAGTGAGGTGCTTTTGCTCCTGGAATTAAAACAGCACCAACAATTAAGTCAGCATCTTTAATTGCTCTTGTAATATTATAATGATTAGACATTTCTGTATTTACGTTTGCTGGCATAATATCATCTAAATGACGTAAACGTGGCAAACTTAAATCCATGATAGTTACTTGTGCTCCTAATCCAGCAGCCATTTTTGCAGCTTGAGTACCAACAATTCCACCACCTAATACTAATACTTTTGCTGGTGGTACACCTGGAACACCACCTAAAAGAATTCCTCTTCCTTTTAATGGTTTTTCAAGATATTTTGCACCTTGTTGTATAGCCATACGACCTGCAACTTCAGACATTGGAACTAATAATGGTAAACTACGGTCTGTTTTTTCAACAGTTTCGTAAGCTAAACAAACAGCACCTTTTTCAAGCATTGCGTGAGTTAACGGCTCTGATGAAGCAAAGTGAAAGTAAGTGAAAAGTAATTGATCTTTTTTGATCAACGGATATTCAGAAGCAATTGGCTCTTTTACTTTAATAATCATTTCTGCAATAGCATAAACTTCTTCAATAGTTTCTAAAACTACTGCTCCTGCTTGCGCATATTCTTCATCAGCAAAACCACTCCCTAAACCTGCAGTAGCCTGAACATACACTGTATGTCCATGTTTTTTCATTTCAGAAACACCAGCTGGAGTTAATGCTACACGATTTTCGTTGTTTTTTATTTCTTTTGGAACACCTATTATCATCTTGTTATATTTTTTATTTTTTTCTTCAATTTGTTTTACAAAGCTACTGATAGAGAATATATTATTGATATTACACTTATAAATAAGAAAATATTATTTTATTTTATACTTTTACAGAAAAATATTCTTTTTAAGTGGGTTTGTACTTCTCAAAAAAGAAAAAATGACTAAATTTTACTAATTAAAGAAAACGTTTTCGTTATGGCTTTAGATGAAATTGACAAAAAAATCTTACGACTTTTGCAGGAAAATGCCCACTATACTTTAAAGGACATTGCAAATAAAATTAATCTATCCCTTACACCGGTTCATGACAGGGTTAAACGTCTTGAAAAAGAGGGAGTTATAGAGAAGTATGTTTCGATTTTAAACAAGAAAAAACTCGGAAACAATCTTACGGTTTATTGCCAGGTAACTTTAACAAAACAGACTTACGATACTTCTGAAGGGTTTAATCAATCCATTCTTAATTTGCCAGAAGTTGTTGAATGTAATTACGTTTCTGGAAATTTTGATTATATGCTTAAAATCATTATTCCGGATATGGAAAGTTATCACCATTTTCATCAAAAAAAATTATCAGTCTTGCCTGAAGTTTCTTTAATCAATACTGTTTTTGTAATTTCAGAAGTAAAAAGCACCACAGTTCTTCCAATTTAAAATAAACAAAAAACCATCAATAAAAATTGATGGTCTTAAGAATAGTTGGTTTTGGTTTTTATATTAATAATAAGTAAAACGTCTCACTTTAGCAATGTATTTGGCTAAACGAATTACCTGATGACTGTATCCATATTCGTTATCATACCAAATATAAAGCACAATATTTTTTCCGTCTTTAGAAACAATTGTTGCATTGCTGTCATAAATTGAGGGAGCAGAAGTACCTACAATGTCAGAAGAAACTAATTCATTATTTAGAGAATATTTGATCTGCTCTACAAGTTCTCCTTCTAAAGCATATTTTTTCATTATTTTATTGATTGCTACTATAGAAGTGGCTTTTTTAACTTCTAAGTTTAATACAACTAAAGATCCGTTTGGAACGGGAACTCTAATAGCATTAGAAGTTAATTTCCCTTCAAGAGATGGAATTGCTTTTGCAACTGCAGTTCCGGCACCAGTTTCGGTAATCACCATGTTTAATGCAGCTGCTCTTCCTCGACGGTATTTTTTATGCATATTATCAACCAGATTCTGATCGTTTGTATAGGCGTGAATGGTTTCTAAATGTCCTTTTGCAACTCCTAAAGTATCTTCAATGACTCTTAAAATTGGCGTTATAGCATTTGTAGTGCATGATGCTGCAGAAAAAATATTTGTTTCGTCGGGATTATATTCGTTGTGATTAACGCCGTGAACAATATTTGGAATTCCTTTTCCAGGAGCTGTCAATAAAACTTTGCTAACTCCATTTGAAGTTAAATGCCTTTTTAGAGTTTCCTCTGTTGTAAAGGCACCAGTATTATCAATAATTAAAGCATCATTGATTCCGTATTGTGTATAGTCTATTTCTTCCGGAGTATTGGCATTTATTATGTGAACAGTAGTTCCGTTTATAATTAGAGCATTATTTTTTGGATCTGCAATTACTGATCCTTGGAAATCTCCATGAATTGAATCGTAACGTAATAGAGAAGCTCGTTTCTCTAAAATTGACGCATCATTTTTGTCGCGGGTTACAATTGCTCTCAAACGCAATTGGTTTCCTTTGCCAGTTTTTGACATTAATTCTCTCGCTAACAAACGTCCAATTCTTCCAAAGCCATATAAAACAACATCTTTTGGCTGAATCTCTTTTGTTGATTTAGCTTTTTTCAATTTTTCCATTACAAAATATCTTGCATCCGGATATTTTTCTTCTTCTAAAAGATATTCGTATGTAAGTTTTCCTAAGTCTAATTTTGCAGGTGGAAAATCTAATGACAAAATTACTTTTGCAATTTCAACAGAATCAAAAACACTAATAGGTTTACCTACGAATTCACCTGCATATTGATGCAAATTGATTATGTCACTGACATTTTTATCTAATAATTGGTTTTTGAATAAAACCATTTCGATGGATTTGTCATACCATAAATCGCTTATGACTTTTATTAATTCGACACCAGCTCTTCTTCGGTCGACTTGTAATGATACCTCTTTTTGGTACAAAGATTTTTTACTCATAATTGCCTAAATTGAAAAAAATAAAACGCTCACTATTTTTAAATTTGGCGCAAAAGTATCCATTTCAATCGATTTCGTAAACTATTTTGTGATTTATTTTTGAAAAATAAAAAAGCCATCTTAATTTATAAGATGGCTTTTTTGAAGTTTTCAGTCAGAGTCTCAGTCGTCAGTCATAAAACTGAAAAATGAGACTGACAACTGTGATTAAATGATGATTCTAAAGATTTCTCCATTTCGGTTTATCATTTCTATACGGACACTTTGCCCTTCGTCTTTTTTACTTAAAAGTTTCGAAACGGTTTCAACATTTATTGCTTTTACATTATCAATGCTCAAAATAATATTTCCTTGCAATTCATTTTGATATTGCATTAAATTCTCATTGGTTATGTTTTTAATTTTTACTCCATAATCAATGTGGAATTTCTTTTTATCAACTGCATCAATATTTTCTAATTCTATTCCTTTGAATTCAGCACTGTAAAATTCATTTTTACTTAAAGTTACAGGAACTGTTCTTGATTGTCCGTTTTTCATATAAGTAACCTTAACAACATCGTTTGGTCGTTTTGTATTAATATAACCTGAAAGGTCGGCATAGGTTGCAATATTTTGATCATCCAATTTTACGATAATATCACCTTTTGCAAGACCCGCTTTTTCAGCTCCGGAATTTTTAGAAACTTTACTGATGTAGAAACCCTGAGTTTGCGTAACACCTAATTCTTTTGATGCTGTACTGTTTAATTCACCACCTTCAACACCTAAAATTCCTCTTTGAACATTTCCGAATTCCATGATATCTTCAATAATTTTTCTGGCAATATTAGACGGAACTGCAAATGAATATCCAACATAAGAACCAGTCATTGATGAAATCATTGTATTAATTCCAATCAATTCGCCTCGGGTATTGACAAGTGCACCTCCACTGTTTCCAGGATTTACAGCCGCATCAGTCTGAATGAATGATTGAATTCCACTTGTATCTAAATTTCTGGCTTTCGCCGAAACAATTCCCGCAGTTACAGTTGAAGTTAGGTTGTAAGGATTACCAACTGCCAAAACCCATTCTCCAATTTTTACATTATCAGAATTTGCAAATGCAGTATAAGGCAATTTTTCATCGGCATTAATTTTTAAAAGTGCGATGTCCATTTTCGAATCGGTACCAATCAATTTTGCAGTATATGATTTCTTGTTGTTTAAGGTAATTTCAATTTCAGAAGCATCTTTAATTACGTGATTGTTGGTCACAATATATCCATCTTCAGAAATAATAACACCAGAACCAGTTCCTACTTGTTCCTGCTGCTGTTGGCCACCATATCCATAGAAAAATTCCATCATCGGATTACTGATTGTTCTTCTTGAAACATTTTTTACGTGAACTACAGTGTGAATTGTTTTATCTGCAGCAGCAGTAAAATCAACTGTTTCAGCTGATAATGCAACATTTCTGCCAAGTGAATTGGGGGCTAGCGTAACAACAGAATTTTCTCTTCCAAAAAAAGAATTGTTGCTGTCAAATAATAATTTGTAAGCACCAAGTGTAGTAGCACCACTTAGTAATGACACTAAAAATAAGCTTGAAAATCTTTTCATAATTAGGATTTATGTTTAAGTTACTAACGTAAAATTAAAGGAAAAAATTATTTCAAAAAATGGTTTAACGCTCTTTAACAATGATTAACATTTCATTAATTAATAGTTCGTACTTTTGTACTTATTAATAGACTAAAAATGCAAATAGAATTTTATAAATATCAAGGTACCGGGAATGATTTTGTAATGATTGACAATCGTACTAATTTTTTCCCAAAAGAAGATATTCAACTAATTGAACGTTTATGCGACAGACGATTTGGAATTGGAGCAGACGGACTTATCTTACTAGAAAATGATTCGGATACTGATTTCAGAATGGTTTATTACAATTCTGATGGAAATGAAAGTTCGATGTGTGGTAATGGAGGTCGTTGTCTTGTAGCTTTTGCCAATCAATTGGGCGTTATCAATAATCAGGCAATTTTTATGGCTACTGACGGATTGCATCACGGTTCTGTGGGAGATGATGCAATTATTTCCTTGCAAATGATTGATGTTGATGAAGTTCAGAAACATGATTCACATACTTTTTTAAATACAGGTTCTCCGCATCATGTTCAGATTGTTGACGATTTAAGACAATATAATGTAAAAGAAAATGGCGCTGCAATTCGTTACGGAGAATTATATGGAGAAAAAGGCAGTAATATTAATTTTGTGAAAAAAATTGATGAAGATACTTTTTCACTTCGTACTTACGAAAGAGGTGTTGAAGACGAGACTTTAGCCTGTGGAACCGGAGCCACAGCCGTTGCAATCGCCATGAATGCAATTGGTCAAACAGATAAAACTTCAATTAATTTAAATGTTGAAGGTGGAAAATTAAATGTTTCTTTTGATAAATTAGGAGATCATTTTACCAATGTTTTTTTGACAGGACCTGCAAAATTTGTTTTTAAAGGAACAATAGAAATCTAAAATCTAGAGTACCAGTAAAAATGCTTTATGGACGAAATCAATGAAAGAAATTTTGTAAGTTATTTAGATCAGTTACCAGTAAATAATAGTTGCCTATATAATCATGCTGATTATCATTTATGGTCTGGAGTAGATCTTGCAATAGAGACTCAATATATCAAAGTTGGAAATATTAATGTTCCTTTTCAAAATTTGGCATATGATATAAGCATCGATAATAAGGAGATTAATCTGCATTTGTGGCCATATTATAATTGTAATATCTATTGCTGTAAAAGATGTAAAGCATTATTTTTTCATCATTATAAAGACATAGATAGTAGATATGATGGCTTTAGAATGATTCGAAAAGAAATATTAAATGAAGATTGTTTGAAAATTTCGACTGAGATTTATTCAGGTAATTTAAATAAGACGTCTTTTTTTAGAATTTGGAATAAATTATTTAAGAATTAAAAATGATAACACTCAAAGGCGAAAATATCTATCTGCGTGCATTAGAACCTAATGATCTGGAGTTTGTGTATGCGATGGAAAATGATCAAAACATTTGGGAAGTTAGTAATACCTATACGCCATATAGCCGTTTTTTGGTTCGTCAATATTTAGAAAATGCTCATCAGGATATTTACGAAGCAAAGCAATTGCGATTGGCTATTTGTCAGGATGAAGATTTCCCTGCTATTGGATTAATTGATTTATTCGAATTTGATCCGAAGAATAATAAAGCGGGTGTTGGAATCGTTATCCAAAACGATGAGAATAAAAGACAAAATATTGGTTCTGAAGCATTAGAACTTTTAATTAAATATGCTTTTTATAATTTAAATTTACATCAGCTCTACGCAAATATTAGTGTTGAAAATGTAGCAAGTATAGCTCTTTTTACTAAATTTGGTTTTGAGAAAATAGGAATTAAAAAAGATTGGATTTTGCTGAATAACCACTATCAAGACGAAGCAATGTACCAGTTAATTAACAAACAAATTTAAAATCTAGACTTTGAGCTTAAAAAAAATTATCACGATAACTGCTGTAGCCGTAATTTCAGTTTTAATGATTTACGGATTTATTTTGATCAGCAGAATTTTTAGCACCAACACAAAATTTGAGGAAAAGGAACTTTATGTTTATGTTCCAACCGGTGCAAATTATACCGATGTTAAAAAAATATTAGAACCTTATATTAAGAATTTCGATAATTTCGAAATGGTAGCCAATAAGAGAAGCTATCCTGAAAATGTGAAATCAGGACGTTTTCTTCTTAAAAAAGATATGAATAATATCGACTTAGTTCGTGCAATGCGATCTAATGTTCCGGTTAAATTAGCTTTTAACAACCAAGAACGTTTGGAGAATTTTGCCGGAAGGGTGGGTTCTGAAATCGAAGCTGATAGTTTATCTTTAATGAAAGCTATTAAAGATTCGACTTTCATGGCTGCTAATGGTTTTAATGAAGATAATGTATTCGCCATGTTTATTCCAAATACGTACGAAGTGTATTGGAATACTTCTGCAGAGAAATTCCGTGATAAAATGATCAAGGAATATCATAATTTCTGGACAGATAAAAGAATTGAAGAAGCAAAAAAACAAGGATTAACACCAGTTCAGGCTACTATTTTGGCTTCGATTGTTCATAAAGAATCAGTTAAAAAAGACGAAAGACCACGAATTGCAGGAGTTTATTTAAACCGTTTGCGTTTAGCAATGCCATTACAAGCTGATCCAACAGTAATTTATGCTTTAAAATTAAGAGATAATAATTTCGATCAGGTTATTAAAAGAGTATTTTATAATGATTTGGTTATGAAATCACCTTATAATACTTATGTAAATATTGGATTACCTCCAGGACCAATCGCAATGCCTGATATTACGGCTTTAGAGGCTGTTTTGAATCCGGAGAAAAACGATTATATCTATTTTTGTGCTAGTGTAGAACGTTTTGGATACCACGAATTTGCTTCAACTTTAGCGGAACACAATGTAAATGCAAAAAAATATTCAGACTGGATTGCTAGTCAAGGTGTAACAAGATAGTTATTAAAATTATTTCCATAAAAAAACCGAAGTTTAAAGCTTCGGTTTTTTTATGGAAATTTTCAAAGTACTATCGAGTTTTTAAATTAAAACAAAGAGTATTGTGAAACAATTCTTATTTTTTTTATCTGACTTAATAGAAAATCACATTGATTTATGTCTAAAAAAAATGGAAATCATGTAAGTTAAATATTATTATTTTAACAAATTTCCTAAAAAATTCCTAAAAATGACATTTTGAGGATTTATTTTTTGGACGTTTTTTGCAAAAATAAATACCTCTTGTTAACGCTCGAAAACTGCACCACTAAAGGGATAGGAAAGATATTAGTATTATTCAAAAACATGTAAACGCCTGAATGTCAGCATTGTTTGTTTTTGATTATCTTTGCACCGTAGAAATTTCAAAAGGGTGACAGCGTTTTGAAGAAAAACAATTTATGATAAAGAAATGGTATTTTTATGCGAGTTTAGTCGTTATTATTACATTTTTAAGTTTGGGTTTTAAACCCTTTAATCTAGAAACCAAACCTTGGTTTTTAATAGAAAAAACAGATGGATCAGAATACTTATTTCCATCGCTAGATAAGGATGATTATCCTGAATCAAACAAGTTAAACGTCCCATACACGGGAAATCATCTAATCGGTTTTAAAGAAGCAGTTGCTTTTAAAGAATCTCAGGGAAAATACCGAAAAGTAAATTCATTGGGTTACATGGGAAAATACCAATTTGGCTCTGAAGCATTGAGAGCTATTGGTATTAACAACAACAAAGCCTTTTTGAAAAACCCTGCTTTACAAGAAAAAGCTTTTGTTGCGCTCCTATCCAAAAACAAATGGATTTTGCGTAATGAAATTGAAAAGTACGAAGGTAAAATCATTAATGGTGTTGCCATTACCGAATCTGGAATTCTGGCTGCTGCTCATCTTGGTGGTGCAGGATCAGTAAAAAACTTCTTTAAAAATAAGGGGAACAGGCATTTTAGAGATGCTTACGGAACTTCATTAAGAAGTTATATGAAAGCTTTCGGAGGTTATGATCTTTCTTATATTGAGGCTGATAGTAACGCTACAATAAACGACTAAAAAAGTAAAAAGCTAAAAAATCCCGAGCTAATCGGGATTTTTTTTGGAATATATTTAATCAATTAATATTTCTAAAATTTTTATCGCTGCTTCACTAATCTTAGTTCCAGGCCCAAAAATTGCCACTGCACCAGCATCAAATAAATATTGATAGTCCTGCGCTGGTATAACACCACCTACAATTACCATAATATCTTCTCTGCCATGTTTTTTAAGTTCTTCAATAACCTGTGGAACCAATGTTTTATGTCCGGCAGCTAAAGAAGAAACACCCAATATATGGACATCATTTTCAACGGCTTGTTTAGCGGCTTCAGCGGGAGTTTGGAAAAGTGGACCAATATCAACATCAAAACCTACATCAGCATAACCAGTTGCAACCACTTTTGCACCTCTGTCATGGCCGTCTTGTCCCATTTTGGCAATCATAATTCTAGGACGTCTTCCTTCTTGTTTGGCAAATGCATCTGCTAGTTGTTTTGCCTTTTCAAAATTTTCGTCATTTTTTATTGCTGCACTATACACACCGCTAAAGGATTTAATTTGTGCTTTATACCTGCCAAAAACACTTTCCAGAGCATCGCTAATTTCTCCTAATGTTGCTCTTTCACGAGCTGCTTCGGTTGCAATTTCCAGTAAATTTCCTTGTCCGGTTTTGGCACAATGAATTAATTTTTCCAGTGATTGATTTACTTTTTCAGTATTTCTTTTTGCTTTTATTTCTTCAAGACGTTCAATTTGTTGTTTACGAACCATTTGGTTGTCAACATCCAGAATATGTAACGGATCTTCTTTTTCTAATCTAAACTGATTTACACCAACAATAATATCTTGTCCGCTATCAATTCTGGCTTGCTTTCTTGCCGCAGCTTCTTCAATTCTAAGTTTTGGAATTCCGGCTTCGATTGCTTTTGTCATTCCGCCTAATTCTTCAACTTCTTCAATAAGTTTCCAGGTACTTTCTAAGATTTCATTGGTCAGGCTTTCAACATAATAACTTCCTGCCCAAGGATCAACTGTTTTGGTAATCTTCGTTTCTTCTTGCAGAAAGATTTGTGTATTACGTGCAATTCTCGCAGAAAAATCGGTTGGTAAAGCAATTGCTTCGTCAAGTGCATTAGTGTGTAAGGATTGCGTTCCTCCAAAAGCCGCTGCGGTTGCTTCAATGCAAGTTCTGGCCACATTGTTAAAAGGATCTTGTTCTGTTAAACTCCACCCACTGGTTTGGCAATGCGTTCTTAATGCTAAAGATTTATCGCTTTTAGGATTAAATTGCTGAATTAATTTTGCCCAGATCATTCGTCCTGCTCTCATTTTGGCAATTTCCATAAAGTGATTCATTCCGATAGCCCAAAAGAAAGAAAGGCGAGGAGCAAATTCATCAATCGTCATTCCTGTTGAAAGTCCGGTTCTGATATATTCTAAACCATCTGCTAAAGTGTAAGCTAATTCAATATCGGCAGTGGCACCAGCTTCCTGCATATGATATCCGGAAATAGAGATAGAATTGAATTTCGGCATTTTTTTGCTCGTAAATTCAAAAATATCAGCAATAATTTTCATTGAAGGTGTCGGGGGATAGATGTATGTATTTCGTACCATAAACTCTTTCAAAATATCATTTTGAATCGTTCCTGATAATTTTTCAATCGCAACACCTTGCTCTTCAGCCGCAACAATATAAAATGCCATGATAGGCAAAACAGCTCCATTCATGGTCATTGAAACTGACATTTCATCCAAAGGAATCTGGTCAAAAAGCACTTTCATGTCTTCGACAGAATCTATCGCAACGCCAGCTTTCCCGACATCGCCAACTACTCGTTCATGATCAGAATCGTAACCGCGATGTGTTGGCAAATCAAAAGCAATAGAAAGTCCTTTCTGTCCGGCAGCTAAATTTCTTCTGTAAAATGCATTGCTTTCTTCAGCTGTTGAAAATCCTGCATATTGACGAATGGTCCAAGGACGTCTTACATACATTGTAGCGTATGGTCCACGCAGATTAGGAGCAAAGCCTGCTCCAAAATCAAGAAATTCTAAATTTTCAAGATCTTTTTCAGAGTATGCTTTTTTAATTTCAATTCCTTCAGCCGTTAAAAAGTTGTCAGCAAAAAGGTCAGGCTTTTGACTTTCGACTTTTGACTTTTGACTGTCAAGATTAATATGTTTAAGGTCTTTTCTTATCATGGAGACACTTCATTTTGTTGGGTTATTAATTACTTTGAAAAAGATTATTCAAGTTCTAATCGCTCTTGTTCCAGTTTCTCAGCTAATCTTTTTTCTATAATTGGTGTAATTAATGTTTTTCTTGGTTTTATTTTTACAAAAGGAAACAACTCTAAATCGTGTTTCATTTTATCTTCTTTGTTTGGATATTTATTAGTTCCTAATAAAACTTCTTTTTTTGAATCGAATAATTCCTGTTCTTTTGCAGCACTTTCCTGAATTTTCTTTTTGATTGTTCCATCGTTTAAAAGTTTCAGAAAGCCTCCATTGGCTTCAATATCTTTAAATAAAGTCAAACTTTTTTCTGCTAATTGGGTTGTTAAACTTTCAATATAATAACTTCCATCGGCAGGATTATCGACTTTATCAAAATAACTTTCATGTTTTAAAACCAGCAATTGATTTCGGGCAATTCGATCTCCAAATTCATTGTCTTTATGATATAAAGCATCATAAGGCAGATTCGCAACGGCATCGGCACCACCTAAAATAGCTGACATGCATTCTGTTGTAGTACGAAGCATATTGACATTGTAATCGTAAATCGTTTTATTTCGTTTGGTTGGTGTAACCAATAAATGACATTCAATATTAGGATTATATTCTTTGGCAATTAGTTTAAAAAGCAGTCGCAAAGCACGAAGTTTTGCAATTTCAAAGAAATAGTTCGTTCCGACAGAAACCTGAAAAACAATTGGCTTGGTAATACTTGGCAAACGATTTAAATATTCATTTGCGTGAGCCAAACTGTAAGCAATTTGTTGTGTAATATTGGCGCCGGCATTTTGATACAAACCTAAATCTATACTTAGTAATGAAAGGTTTGTAGTTACTTTTGCAATATTTTCAATCGTTTCAAAATTATTTTTGTCTGATGTTGGGAACCAATTTCCTTCTCTCGCAAAATGACCAATTGGGTCTATGTTACAATAAAAAACTGCTTTTTTTTGTAAAGAAATAGTGTCTAATTTTTTTACGAAATCGATTGAAATAAAACTTAAATTAAAGTAAACGATTCTATTTTCTAAAGGAAGTGTTTCTAATAATTTTTGAATGTCTATTTTTTCATTTTGAATCGTAAAACGTAGGCTTTCAGCACCTCTTTCAATAGTATTAATAGCTCTTTGAATCGATTTCTCGATGTCGTAAACAAAAATATTTTGACAGATTTTAAAATTTGAAGCTTCCGTTTTTACGGGTAACGCTTTTGAAAATTCATCTCTGTGATAAAAAGGTTTTACCTGAATATCTTCTGGAGAATTCCAAATTACAGTTTGGTTGTATTCGGCTCCATCTAATTCAAACTGAATCTTTTGTTTCCATTGTTTGGATGAAATCGGATTAAAATCGTCGAACAGGGTAGTGGCCATTGGGTGTTTTTTCTAATTATTCTTTGTCTTGAATGGTATCTCCTTCAAATTGGATGATGTAAATATCTTCGCTGTCTTTTTTCATAAAGTACTTTTCGCGAGCGTATTTTTCTATTTGTTCAGGATTTTTAAGTTGTTTGATCTGTTCCTGATCTTTTTTTATCTCTTCCTGGTAATATTTTTTATTGTCTTGTAATTCATTGATTTGCCCGTCTAAAAAGCGATGATCAAAATAGGAGTAATTGTCTAAAAATAACATCCAGACAACAAAAAAAAGCAAAACCCAAACATATTTGTTGCTTAGAAGTTTAAACCATTTTTTGTCTTTATATGGATTTTTCATTTTTAGTTTTGTTTAACCGATTATTTCTTTTGGATGAGATTCGTCTTTCTAGCCCCGATAGAGCCGGTATCCTTTTTATGTCCGCCGCGGCGGACATAAAAAGATAAAGGCGAAAGCGGGAAATAGCTCCTAATTTTTATGGAATAAATTTACAATAAAAATTATGAAATTCGCTGATTAATTACGGCACGAACCACATCAATTGCTACAGTATTATATTTGTCATTTGGAATAATGATATCAGCAAAAGCTTTTGATGGTTCGATAAATTGCTCATGCATAGGTTTTAAAGTGTTCTGATAACGATTTAAAACCTCGTCAATATCACGCCCGCGTTCTGAAATATCTCTTTTTAAACGACGAACTAATCTTTCGTCAGAATCGGCATGAACGAAAATTTTGATATCAAAAAGTTCACGTAATTCCGGATTGGTTAAGATTAAAATACCTTCAACAATCATTACTTTTCTCGGATGTGTTGATACTGTATCATCAGTTCTATTGTGTTGTATAAACGAATAAACCGGCTGATCAATTGTTTCACCCGCTTTTAAAGCTTTAAGATGCTTTACCAATAATTCAAAATCAATAGATCTTGGGTGATCAAAATTAATTAGTGCTCTTTCGTCAAATGACAAATTGGTTGTTTCTTTATAGTACGAATCCTGAGAAATTACGCCAACTTCAGTGTCGGGTAATTCGGTCATGATTTGGTGTACTACTGTTGTTTTTCCACTTCCTGTTCCTCCTGCAAGTCCAATAATGAGCATAATTTTATAGTATATATTTGTTTGGCAAAAATAATAATTTATGTGGATTGCTAAACACATAATGCAATTTAACCATATAAGTAATGTAAGTAAATTTAAGCAGACAGATATTTAAACAAAATAGTACTTAACTGAACTTATATTACTTATATGGTGAAAAACATAAAAAAATCCCGAAAGTAAACCTTCGGGATTTCGTGCAATCAGTATAGTTTTAATAAAATATTCTGAATTTAGTAAGCACTTGTAATTATTTATTCTTTTTTGCTTTTATCATCATTTCAAGCTGATCCCAAAGTTCTTCCGGAATTGCTTCTAATAAATTGAATTGTCCGGCACCTTTTAGCCATTCGCCTCCATCAATTGTGATGACGTCTCCATTTACATAAGCCGAAAAATCAGAAACTAAATAAGCCGCTAAATTGGCTAATTCCTGATGATCACCCACACGTTTTAATGGTACTTTTTTGGCCATATCAAATTTTTCAGCAAGATCTCCAGGTAATAGTCTGTCCCAAGCCCCTTTTGTTGGGAATGGTCCCGGAGCAATTGCGTTAGAACGAATTCCGTATTTTGCCCATTCTACCGCCAAACTTCTTGTCATGGCTAAAACTCCCGCTTTTGCAGTAGCACTAGGAACTACGTAGGCAGAACCAGTCCAGGCATAAGTCGTAACAATATTTAAAATAGTAGCAGAAGTTTGTTTGGTGTCAATCCAATGTTTTCCAAAGGCAAGTGTACAGTTTTTAGAACCTTTCAATACGATATCTATAACGGTATCAAATGCATTTGCAGATAAACGTTCTGTTGGTGAAATGAAATTTCCGGCAGCATTGTTCAAAAGGACATCTACTTTCCCGAATGTTTTTAAAACTTCCTGAAGCATATTTTCTACTTCTTCATAATGACGAACGTCACATTGAAGCGGCAAACATTTTCCGCCAGTTTCGGTTTCAAGTTCTGTAGCAGTTGCTTTTAGTTTGTCTAAATCTCTAGAAGTAATCGCTACCTGAGCGCCTAATTCTAAGAAATATTTAGTCATTGCTTTTCCTAAACCACTTCCGCCCCCAGTAACTACAATGACTTTTCCTTTTAAGGCGTCATCGCGCAACATTTTATCTGTATAGCTCATACTTTTTTCTTTTTATTGCAATATTAATTAAATAAATAGGATGCATGCATAATAATGTTATAAAATTTTGATAAATTTTATATATCGCACAATTTTTTTGCTGCTGATTCCAATGTGAAATTATCTTTGGCAAAACAAAAACGTATCAATTTTTGATCTTTATGATCTGAATAAAAAGTTGAAATGGGAATTGCAGCGACGCCATGATCTATAATTAGTTTTTTACAAAATGTTACATCGTCGTCGTTAGAAATATTTGCATAAGAAGCCACTTGAAAATAAGTTCCTTCGCAAGGTTTTAATTCGAATTGGCTATTCTGAAGTAATTTTTGAAAATAATCTCTTTTCTCCTGATAGAATTTTCCAAGTAAATTAACATCAACAACATCTAAATATTCGCTGATCGCAAATTGTGAAATACTATTGACACTGAAAACTAAAAATTGATGCACTTTTTTGATTTCCTTCATCAGATATTCTGGCGCGATCGTATAACCAATTTTCCAGCCTGTAATATGAAATGATTTTCCGAAGGAAGAAACCATTATACTACGATCTAAAAGAAAGTTTTTTGTGTGAGCCGAAATATGTTTTTCTTCAAAAGTAATGTATTCATAAACTTCGTCAGATAAAACGATCATTTCAGGGTATTTTGAAAGTAGTTTTTCTAATTCTAAAAAATCATTTTCAGTCAAAATCTTCCCTGTAGGATTATGGGGATTATTGATGATAATCATTTTTGTTTTTGAGGAACACGCTTTTTCGATTGTTTCCCAATTTGGTGTATAATCGTCATTTAATGCAACCCGAATTGGTTTTGCATTGCACAATAAAACAGGAGATTCATAAGAATCATAACTCGGATCCAGAATGACAACTTCATCTCCGGTTTTAACTAAAGCTAAAATTGTGGTGAAAATTCCCTGCGTGGCACCAGCTGTAACCAAAAGTTCAAAATCAGGATTTATTGTTCTATTATAAGAACTCTGAATTAACTTCGCAATTTGATTCATCAAAGGGGGATAACCAGCCATTGGCGTATATTGATGCACATTTTCTTTTGATAATTTTGCAACAATATCCGTTAATCTTTCATCGACAGGAAAATTAGGAAATCCCTGCGAAAGATTTATTGCATTGTATTCGGCTGCCATTTTTGACATTACCGTAAAAATGCTTGTGGTTACGTTTGGAAGTTTACTCATGATAAAGTTTGATTTAGGGGAAACTTGTGAGTGAATAAAATAAACTTAATACTAATCTATTATCATAGGTATAGAAAAGAGAACGCGAATTACTTTATTGTTTTGTTTTCCAGGACTCCATTTTGGAAATAGTTTTAAAACTCTTATGGCTTCTGCACCCGTTTCGTATCCAAGGTCTCTTAAAATTTTAATATCAGTTAACGATCCATCTTTTTCAATAATAAAAGTGCAATACATCTTTCCTTTTAAGCCTGGTTTTGGACTTTTGAAATTTTGTTTTATAAACCCGTTCATAGCTTCTACTCCTCCTGGGTATTCTGGTTTTACTTCTAAACCTGCTGTGTTGTATACTTGATTGTCATCTTCAATAACTGGATGCACGGGAATGTAAGATTCAGTATTACTGTTGTTTGTGTTTTTTGTTTTTGACTGAGAATAAAAACTTTGCGCAGTACAAATCAAAATTAGGATTAGGAATTTTTTCATTATGATGGTTTTAAAGTTAGTTTACATTTTATGTATAATAAAAATAGTAGGTCGATTATGTAAATCTACTTTTAATTTTTTCCAATCCGAAATTTTCATTGTTTTTATAAATTCTGTTGGTAACGTAATATCTGTAGCAATGCATAAATGTGTTGAAGGATTTACAATCTGCAAAATATCTTCAACCAATTTATTGTTTCTGTATGGTGTTTCAATAAAAATTTGAGACTGATTTTTATCCTGCGATAATTTCTCAAAATGTCTCAATGCTGATTTTTTTTCGTCTTTATCGATTGGCAAATATCCATTGAAGGTAAAACTTTGTCCATTCATTCCAGAAGCCATCATAGCCAATAGGATAGAAGAAGGCCCAACTAAAGGCACAACCTGAATTCCTTTTTCATGTGCTAATTTTACAATTACAGCGCCAGGATCTGCAACGCCCGGACAGCCGGCTTCACTCATTAAACCCACATTTTTTCCTTCTAATAAAGGTTTGATGAAGTCTAAATGTTCGCTTGGCTCGGTTCTTTTGTTAAGGGTAAAAAGAATAAGTTCTGATTGTTTTTTTTCAGGAGAAACTGCTTTTATTGATTTTCTCGCTGTTTTTTCATTTTCAACAATATAATAATCTATAAAATCAATGCTTCTTTTTACGGTTTGCGGCAAAACATCCATCGGATCGCTTTCGCCCATTGTTGTTGGAATTAAATATAGTTTTCCTGGAAGTTTCATGTGATTTATTTTATAGATTATAAAATGAAATATTTTCAATTATTAGTTGCCAAATAATTGAAAATAGATAAGTTAAGAATGTTTTTCGATAAGTTTTTTAGAAATGATGTCAGCAACTTCGTCTAGCATTTGGTAAACGTTGTCAAAACCATTTACAGCACCAAAATAAGGATCTGGTACATCTACATTTTCGCCCGGAAATAATTCGTTTAAAATAAGGTAGACTTTGTCTTTATGTTCCGGTGTTTTGGCAAGATGAATGACGTCGCGGTAATTCGAATTATCCATAACATAAATATAATCGAATTCATCAAAATCAGAAGTTTTAAATTGTCTTCCTTTTTGATTGTCAATGCATAAGCCGTTTTTTTGTGCAACAGCAATAGAGCGTTTATCAGGTGCGTGACCTACATGCCATGATCCAGTTCCAGCTGAATCAACTGTGAATTTGTCTTTAGGAAGTTTAGAGGCTAAAATACCTTCTGCTAAAGGCGACCTGCAAATATTTCCCAAACAAACCATTAAAATTTTTACTGGCATGATTCGCGTTTATAGCGTTAGTTTTTTGTTGATGTCTTCGACAAATTTTTTGAATTGTTTGTCTGTTGAAACTAAATTGTCAACTGTTTTACAAGCGTGTAATACAGTAGCGTGATCGCGATCTCCAATTTGTGAACCAATGTTTGCCAAAGAAGCCTTAGTGAATTTCTTTGCAAAAAACATTGCCAATTGTCTCGCCTGAACAACGTGCCTTTTTCTGGTTTTAGATTGAAGTGTTTCAATATCCAACTGAAAATAATCAGACACAATTTTTTGAATATAATCGATAGAGATTTCTCTCTTCACGTTTTTAACAAATTTCTCTACAACACTTTTGGCCAACTCGATCGTAACTTCTTTTTTGTTGAAAGAAGATTGAGCAATTAATGAAATAATCGCACCTTCAAGTTCACGAACATTGGTTTTGATATTACGGGCAACATATTCAATAATGTCTTCCGGCATTTCAACACCATCGCGGTACAAAATGTTTTTTAAGATTGAAATACGAGTTTCGTAATCTGGCTGATGTAACTCAGCAGATAATCCCCATTTAAAACGAGATAATAAACGTTGCTCAATATCCTGCATGTCAACAGGAGCTTTGTCCGAAGTTAAAATTACCTGTTTTCCATTTTGGTGCAGGTAATTAAAAATATGGAAAAATACGTCCTGAGTTCCTGATTTTCCAGATAAAAACTGAACATCATCAATAATCAAAACGTCAATTAATTGATAAAAGTGGATGAAATCATTACGATTATTCTTTTTTACCGAATCAATATATTGTTGTGTGAAAATTTCGGCAGAAATATATAAAACCGTCTTTTCAGGATATTTATCTTTTACTTCAACACCAATTGCGTGAGCTAAGTGTGTTTTTCCTAAACCAACTCCACCAAAAATCAATAACGGATTAAATGAAGTTCCTCCAGGTTTATTGGCAACAGCCATACCTGCAGAACGTGCCAAACGGTTTGAATCTCCTTCTAAGAAATTATCAAAACTATAGTTGGCATTTAATTGCGATTCAATTTTTAAATTTCTAATTCCGGGAATTACAAAAGGATTTTTAAGCTCAGGATTTAGGTTTTTAAACGGAGCGTCAACCTCTTGCGGTTTCATTGGCACTCTGTTGGCACTTGGCAACTGTTCGGTAAACGGTTGTTTATTGCCATAAGTGTTCTCCATTTTAATTTTATAGAGTAACTTTGCGTTTTTTCCTAGTTCTTTGGTAAGCGCAACTTTCAATAATTTAACGTAATGTTCTTCTAGCCATTCGTAGAAAAATTTACTTGGTACTTGAATATATAACGCGTTGTCGGTTAGCTCAACTGATTTGATTGGTTCGAACCAAGTTTTATAGGCTTGATCTTGAATATTGTCCTTTATAAAAGACAAACAGTTTTCCCATACCGATTGAGCAGTTTTAGTCATAGATTCAAATAAATTTTTTTATTATTGATAAAGATTCTCCTAATAAAAAAGGAGCAAAATTTTTCCGTATTTCAGGATAACAAATATGTGAACAAATTTCTGTAAAAAAAAATATTTTGGGGTCTAATTTTATAAAAAAATGTTGTAAGTGAACTTTTGGAAGCTAATTTTTTTTAATCAATAAATAATGAAAAATCATCAAACGCAAGTGCGTGTTCGTTACTCTGAAACAGACCAAATGGGGGTCGTTTATCACGGAAATTATGTGCCATATTTTGAGATCGGACGCGTGGAATGGCTTAGAGACAAAGGGATTTCGTATAAAAGTATGGAAGAAAGCGGAATCGGATTACCAATTGTTTCGATGCAAATAAATTACAAAAAATCGGCGCGTTATGATGAGCTTCTTACGATTCACACTACTTTCAAAAGTCAAACATCTGTTAAGATTGAATTTGACTGTGCGATCTTTAACGAAGCGAATGAGTTATTAACAACGGCGGTGTTTATTTTAGTATTTATTTCGTTAAAATCAGGTCGTCCAACTGCCCCTCCGGATTATATTTTAGAATTATTTAAAACGCTTGTATAATTGTTAAAATGCAGTGCGTTTTTGTATCAATTTATATAATTTTGATATCGATTTCAAACATTAAATCAAAAATGTCGAATACAGATTCGGCATTTTTTTTTCGCGTTTTTGTGATTATTTTGCCAATTGGGAGTCCGGATTCTTCGTCAATTTCCATTTCCTGAGAAGTGATTTCCAGTTTTTTTTCTTTGATGACACGCATTACTTTATTCATATTTTTATAATCAAAAGAGATTAAAAAATGAACATCAATTGTTTTTTCGACAATTTCACAAACTTCAAGCGTCATTTGTGCAGTTGTTTTATAAGCAGCAATCAATCCGCCAACTCCTAATTTAACACCTCCAAAAATTCGAACTACAACTACTAAAACATTTGTTAACCCAAAAGACTGAATTTGGCCATAAATAGGCGCGCCGGCTGTATTGCTGGGTTCGCCGTCATCATTGGCGCGATACGATATTTTTGGTGCTGTGCCCAATTGATAAGCATAACAATAATGAACCGCGTGCGGATGCTGTTTTTTTAAGTTTTCAATAATAGGTTTTACTTCGTCTTCATTTTCTATAGGAAATGCATAACCAAAGAATTTACTTCCTTTTTCTTTAAAAAGCACTTCTTCAGATTCAAAAGCAATGGTTTGATAGGTATCGTTATATTCCAAAAGTAAATTTCTAAAGTATTTTTTTATCAAATAAATCCACAACATCTTCCTTGCCTACTTGTAAATTCCATACATTGAAACCTAAAGCTGCAGCTGAATCTGTGTTTTCTTTTTTATCGTCGATAAATAAAGTACGTTTTGGCGACAATTCATGTTTATTGATTAAATATTGAAAAACATCAGCATTTGGTTTTCGTTTTCCAATTTCAAAAGAAAAATAAACTTTTTCAAAACATTGGTAGAAATCGCTATAAAACGAAATGCCACTTTTGGTTTCGAAAGTTTCAATATGAATAGAATCAGTATTACTCAATAAAAACAATCGATATTTTTTTGAAAGCATTTGAAGAAATTCTAATCTGTATAAAGGAAAATCGGTCAGAATGGCATTCCAGGCTTCCAATATTTCTTCAATCGAAGCATTTGGGAGTTCCTTTTGAAAACCTGCCAGAAAATCATCATGCGAAATATCTCCGGTTTCAAACAAAAGATTCAAACGATCCAATTCTGAATTCCATTCGGTCATGCCTAATTTCTGCAATCCTGAAATAGTAGCCTGTTTATCTAAATTGATAAAAATATCTCCAAAGTCAAAAATTATAGTATCAATCATGATTTCTAACGTATATTAATTCGTCGTTTTGAATGCAGATTTTGGTTGTGGCTTTCTTTTGTATAATCGGAGCTTTTGTTCCTTTATTAAAAGTTGTTTTTCCAATAAAAATACGAGCTTCATCCCAAATGTTCTGGTCAATAAAAGCTTGTAAAGTTTTCAAACCGCCTTCAATAATAATAGACTGAATTTGATTTTGATGCAAAATAGCTAAAATCTGCGGTATTATATTTTGTTTAAAATCGATTACTTCAAAGGTAGTGTTTTCTGCTGAAAAGTTAATTTCAGATTTCGTAAACACGATAGTTTTAACACTGTCATCAAAAATAAAACTCTCTTTTAAAATGCGATTATTTTGATCTAAAACAACTCTTACCGGATTATTTCCTGACCAGTCTCTAACGTTTAATTTCGGATTGTCATCAATTACCGTTTGAGTTCCGACTAAAATTGCCTGTTCTTCACTACGCCATTTGTGAACCAATTGTCTTGAGTAAGTATTGGTAATCCAAACTGGTTTTCGTTCCTGATTAAGATCTTTTTCGGTAGACAAAAAGCCATCCTGACTTTCGGCCCATTTTAATATAATATAAGGTCTCTTCTTATTATGAAAAGTAAAAAAGCGTTTGTTAAGTTCGTGGCATTCTTTTTCTAAAACGCCTACGGTAACATTGGCACCGGCGGCAATTAGTTTTTTGATTCCGTTTCCGGCCACTTTTTCGTTTGGATCTACTGTTCCTACAACAACATTAGGAATTTCGTTTGCAATAATTAAATCACAACAAGGCGGTGTTTTTCCAAAATGACTGCAAGGTTCTAAACTAACATAGATTGTTGCCTTTTTTAATAGCAATTTATCTTTTACAGATCGAACTGCATTGACTTCTGCATGTGCTTCTCCGGCTTTTTTATGCCATCCTTCACCTATAATTTGGTCATTATAAACAATTACACTTCCTACCATTGGATTCGGGTAAGTTGTCCCAAAACCATTTTTAGCAAGTTCGATACAGCGTTTTATGTATTTTTCATGTGTATTCACGATACAAAAGTAATTATTTTTGAGTTTAATCTAATAGTAATTGATGTATGATAAGAAACTATCAAAAAACTATTTTTACTTTTGTAGATATTACAAGAATAAATAAAATATGGAAAATTGGCTTATTAGAAAAATTAAGAAAGAAGACAATCAGGCAGTTGCAAAATTAATAAGATCAGTTTTTGATGAAATGGAAATTCCAAAAGTAGGTACAGCCTATGAGGATCCTTATTTAGATTTGATGTTTGAAGAATACAATAAATCACAATCGGTTTATTTTGTCGTTGAAAATGAAGGAGAAATAGTGGGCTGTTGCGGAATTGCGCCTTTAGAAAATGTAGACCCTGCAATTTGCGAATTACAAAAAATGTATTTTTTGCCTGAAACACGAGGTTTAGGAATTGGCAGTAAAATGATGGAGAAATGTTTGGAGCAGGCTAAAGTTTTTGGTTTTGAAAAATGTTATATTGAGACAATGCCATTTATGCATGCAGCTCAAAAATTATATAAAAAATCAGGTTTTGAATATTTAGATGCGCCGATGGGATGTACCGGGCATAGTTCTTGTCCGGTTTGGATGTTGAAAGATTTGTAAAACAATATAATAAGTTAGTTTTTACAATGTTTATTTGAAAGAAAATTGGCTTTTGCCGAAAGATAAATACTCAAAGACCCGAAATGAAAATTAAACAATACCGCACTCAATTTATAAAAGAATTATCGCCTTTTTACGATGCGTATGAAGCGGAAAGTTTTTTTTATTTAATTTTAGATGACAAGCATAAATTGAGACAAATTGATTTGGCCTTAAATCACGAATTGAATTTTTCAGAAAGTGATTTTGTGGTTTGGAATTCATTGTTGAGTCAATTGAAAAAAGAAGTTCCGATTCAGTATTTACTTGGAAAAACAAGTTTTTATGGTTTGGATTTTGAAGTAAATGAGAATGTTTTGATTCCGCGACCAGAAACAGAAGAATTGGTCGAATGGATTATAAATGAAAATTCTAAAACGGATAAAACTAAAAAAATAAAGATTTTAGATATCGGAACGGGAAGTGGTTGTATTGCTATTTCATTAGCAAAAAATCTTCCGAATGCTGAAGTTTATGGAATTGATGTTTCGAAAAAAGCGATAGAAACGGCAAAAAGAAATGCGATAAATAATAATGTTGATGTGACTTTTGTCTTTTTGGATATTTTAGAAACAGATATACTTACATGTAGTTTTGATATTATTGTTTCGAATCCGCCTTATGTTCGAAATTTAGAAAAAGAAGAAATCAAAAAGAATGTTCTTGATTACGAACCACATTTGGCACTTTTTGTAGAAGATAACGATGCGTTGATTTTTTATAGAAAAATAGCTGCTTTGGCAAAAAGTAGTCTTTTAGAAAACGGGCAATTGTTTTTTGAAATCAATCAGTATTTAGGAAAAGAAATGACGGATTTGTTGGAAACAATGAATTTTAAAAATATTGAACTGAAAAAAGATATTTACGATAATGATCGTATGATTTCCTGCAAGGTTTCCAAAACCTTGTAGGTATAAATTCATATAAATAATAACAATCTACAAAGTTTTGGAAACCTTGCAGCAGAACATCTTAAAAGTTTAAAACTTCTAATTTAGCCCCGATAGAAGTGGAAATCCTTTTGTACTGGGGTTCAGTACAAAAGATTGCAACGGATAGCGGGACAATATGTCTTATGAAAAGATTCGCTTTTGCTTCTATTAAATTCATCGGATTTTTACAGTACAGTAACTGAAAACTGCGACTGAAAACTAAAAACTACAATCTACTCATAACGCAAAGCTTCAATAGGGTCTAACTGCGAAGCTTTTATAGCTGGATATAATCCGGAAACTATCGCAACCATAAAACTAGTTGCAAAGGCTGCAAAAATGGCCATCCACGGAATTACAAAAGCAAAACTCATTGCAGCTGCAAAAGCAAAACCGATTAAAATTCCTAATACTATACCAACCATACCTCCAATTTGCCCGATCAATAAAGTTTCAATAAAAAACTGAACTGAAATGGTGACTTTAGTGGCACCTAAAGCTTTACGAACCCCAATTTCGCGGGTACGTTCTGTAACCGAAACAATCATAATGTTCATAAGAGCGATAGACGATCCCAGAATTGTAATAATACTGATAATCCAGGAAGCCCATCCTAAATATTTTGTAATTCCAAGAATTCGGTTAATTAAATCGTCGCTTCGGCCAATACCGAAATTATTATCACGAACCGGACTCAATTTACGTACTCTTCGCATGGTACTTGTAGCGTTGTCAACAGCTTCGTCTAAAAGTTCTTTTTTAGAAACCATTACACTCATTGTATAATTGATATTTGGAGCGGTAAATAAAGAACGTGCCACCTGAATTGGAATTAAAACACGTAAATCCTGACTGTTTCCAAACGTTGATCCTTTTTCTTTTAAAACTCCAATAACTTTAAAACGAGCGCCACGAATCGAAATTACTTTATCAATTGGGTTGACATCTTTTAGTAATCCTTTTTCAAAATCAGAACCTACAATGCAGGAATACGTATTGTTTTCAATGTCAAATTGATTGAAAGAACGACCTAAATTTATTTCTAAACCAGAATTGCTTATAAAATGTTCGTCGACACCCAGCACTTTAATTTCCGGATCTGTTTTTTGATCTAAATATTTTACTTCTGCTGTTGAAGTTGCAGTAAATGAAAGAGAAGTTTCGGTAAAAGGGTATTTGTATTTGTTTTTGAAGGCAACTGCTTCCGGGTATGAAATAATCGGATTTATAATTTCGCGTTTATTTCCACCACGATTTTTAACGTTATTTTCGTATTGATTGATATTGAAGGTATTGGCTCCCATAGAAGCAAAATTGGTAGAAACGGTATTTTCAAGAGCCGTTACTACTGTCAGGATTCCAACAAGCGCTGTAATTCCTATCGCGATGATTAATACGGTAAGAATAGTTCGTAGCAATTGTGTTTTGATGGAACCAAAAGCAATTCGGATATTTTCTTTAAATAATTTTAGCATCATGACCAATTTGACACGAAAATACGTTTTTTGTTACAAGTTTGTTTTCGAACTGCCAATATTTATTTTAAAAAATAAGATATTTGCAGGCGATTTAGGATAAGAATCCAAATAATCTTCGAAGGTTTTAAATTTTCGGCTTTAAGCCAAATCTAAAATCTAAAATCTAAAATCAGAAATCTAAAATAAATAAGATGGCTTCAAAACCAAGCATACCACAAGGAACAAGAGATTTTTCACCTGCAGAGGTGTCAAAACGTCAATATATTATTCAAACGATAAAAAATAATTTTGAAAAATTTGGTTTTCAACCGATTGAAACTCCGTCTTTTGAAAATTCAGATACCTTAATGGGGAAATATGGAGAAGAAGGAGATCGTTTGATTTTTAAAATATTGAATTCGGGTAATTTTTTCTTCAATAAAAATAAAATTGAATTGCCGGAATCTATAGAATCGCTGCAAGTTAATTCGGCCGAAACAATTGATTTGAACCAAAGAATTGAGCTGAATAAATTTACCGGAAAAATTTCGGAAAAAGCGTTGCGTTATGATTTAACAGTTCCGTTTGCAAGATATGTGGTACAGCACCAAAACGAAATTGAATTCCCATTTAAAAGATATCAGATTCAACCCGTTTGGAGAGCTGACCGCCCACAAAGAGGACGTTACAGAGAATTTTATCAATGTGATGCCGATGTTGTAGGTTCAAAATCACTTTGGCAGGAAGTAGAATTGGTTCAGTTATACGATACTGTTTTTACCTCTTTAGGATTGGAAGGTGTTACCATCAAAATCAATAACAGAAAAATATTATCAGGAATTGCTGAAGTAATTGGCGCTTCAGATAAATTGATTGATTTTACTGTTGCTTTGGATAAGTTGGATAAAATTGGTGAAGACGGAGTAAAAAAAGAAATGATCGAAAAAGGTATTTCAGAAGAAGCTTTAGTGAAAGTACAGCCGCTTTTTAGTTTTTCGGGAACTTTTGCAGATAAAATAAAACAGCTTTCAGAGCTATTAGCTTCGTCAGAAGAAGGAATGAAAGGGGTACAGGAGTTAAAATTTATTTGTGACAATGTGGCTACTTTAGGATTGTCGACTGCGACATTAGATCTTGATGTGACATTAGCGCGCGGATTGAATTATTATACAGGTGCTATTTTTGAAGTAGCTGCACCAAAAAGCGTTTCGATGGGTTCTATCGGTGGTGGCGGAAGATACGACGATTTGACTGGTATTTTTGGTTTGAAAAATATGAGTGGTGTCGGGATTTCTTTTGGCTTAGACCGAATTTATCTGGTTTTGGAAGAATTGCAATTATTCCCAGAAACTGTTGCGGCAACATCAAAAGCGTTATTTATTAATTATGGAGATGCTGAGGCTTTGTATGCTTCGCAGGCGATTCAGAAATTGAGAAAAGAAAATATAAAAGTAGAATTATATCCGGACAATGTAAAAGTTGGGAAACAGTTTCAATATGCTGATAAACGTTTGATTCCGTTTGCAGTAATTGCGGGCGATCAGGAAATTGCTTCAAATTCGTATGCACTTAAAAATTTAGTGACAGGTGAGCAGGTTACAGTTGATTTTGAAGGATTGAAGAATGCGTTGTTAGGTTAACTGTCTGAAGCGAAGGTTTTTGCTTCTGAGCCCCGAGATTAAAAGGATTTTCTTTTCAAATCTCTGCCTGAAATAGTTGCTGGAGAAGAAAAAAAACTTTTAATTTGCCGACCTTAAGTTACGGGCGTAGTTCAAGGGTAGAATAGCGGTCTCCAAAACCGTTGATGGGGGTTCGAATCCCTCCGCCCGTGCAATAAAAATATATCATAGGCTTTCGGGCTATACTAAACACATAAAAAAAGCTTCGTCTCTATAAAGGCGAAGCTTTTTTTTAATATAAGGTAAACTTGAATTAATAATTATTTATGAGGCCGAAGCCAACCCTTAAATTCAATTTTGATAGGTAATAATTTTAGTTTTCATTTTGGAATTCAAATATACTATAAACTATATCGTAATAGTCTTAAAATTATACTAAATTTTTTATCCTACATTTGGTGCTTTAAAAGGTTCAGTTTTAATAAAGTGACAATTTGACATTTTTCAAGATTTGGCAGTACTTTTGCAATCCAACAAAAAGAATAAAAATGAAGTTTAAAAATATTTTTAAAAATAAAAGTAATATGACTACGGAAAATACAGAATTCGATCAGGAATTAGATGATGTAACGTTAGAGAACAATGCCAACGGTGAGCAATTAATTGTTGAAGAATTAAGTGTTGAAGAGCAATTGGCTCATGACTTGGCAAAAGAAAAAGATAAATTTTTGAGATTATTTGCCGAATTTGAAAATTACAAAAAAAGAACTTCAAAAGAACGTATCGATTTGTTTAAAACTGCAAATCAAGAAGTTTTGTTAGCAATGCTTCCTGTTTTAGACGATTTTGACAGAGCGACTGTAGAGATCAACAAGTCAGATGATGAAAACTTGAAAAAAGGAGTTGAGTTAATTCATGAAAAACTAAAAAGTACTTTAGTTTCTAAAGGTTTAGAGCAAGTTGAAGTAAGAGCAGGTGATGCTTTTAATGCTGACTTTGCTGAAGCAATTACTCAAATTCCTGCACCCTCTGATAAATTGAAAGGTAAAATTGTTGATGTTATTGAAAAAGGATACAAATTAGGAGACAAAATTATTCGTTTCCCTAAAGTGGTTATCGGAAACTAAAAATGCAAATAAAATTCTAAATGCCAATTTCTTAAGTATTGGAATTTGGAATTTATAGTTTGGAATTTAAACCTAATTATGAAAAAAGATTTTTACGAAATACTAGGCATTTCAAAAAATGCTGACGCTGCCGAAATTAAAAAAGCTTACCGAAAAAGTGCTTTAAAATACCACCCTGATAAAAATCCAGGCGACAAAGAGGCAGAAGAAAACTTTAAACTTGCGGCAGAAGCTTATGAAGTTTTAAGTGATCCACAGAAAAAAGCGAAATACGATCAATACGGACATCAAGCATTTGATGGTTCTGGCGGATTTGGTGGTGGCCACGGTGGTATGAATATGGATGACATTTTCAGCCAGTTTGGTGATATTTTTGGTGGAGGATTTGGCGGCTTCGGTGGAGGCGGAGGCGGTCCTCGTCGCGCTAAAGGAAGTAATCTTCGAATTAAAGTTAAATTGACTTTAGAAGAAATTGCAAATGGTGTTGAGAAAAAAGTAAAAGTAAAACGTAAAGTTCAGGCTAAAGGTGTTACCTACAAAACGTGTTCGACTTGTAATGGTCAGGGACAGGTAATGCGTGTAACCAACACTATTTTAGGAAGAATGCAATCTGCATCTACTTGCCCGACTTGTGGTGGTTCTGGACAAATTTTAGATAAAAGACCTTCTGAAGCTGATGCTCAGGGAATGGTTTTAGAAGATGAAACAGTTTCTATCAAAATTCCTGCGGGAGTTGTTGACGGAATGCAATTAAAAGTTTCTAATAAAGGAAACGATGCTCCTGGAAATAGCGTTCCAGGTGATTTAATTGTTGCCATCGAAGAATTAGAACACGAATTCCTGAAACGTGAAGGTGAAAACATTCACTTTGATTTATATATTAGTTTTCCAGAAGCAGTTCTGGGAGTTTCTAAAGATATCGAAGCAATCAACGGAAAAGTTCGTATTAAACTTGAAGAAGGAATTCAATCCGGGAAAATTTTAAGATTAAAAGGTAAAGGTATTCCAAGTATCAACGGTTACGGAAGCGGGGATTTATTGGTTCACGTAAACGTTTGGACACCAAAAACGTTGAATAAAGAGCAAAAACAATTTTTTGAAAATGCTTTAAACGACGAACATTTTGTTCCGAGTCCGGAAAAATCAGAAAAATCATTTTTTGAAAAAGTAAAAGATATGTTTTCATAAGCTAAGCTTTTTTAGAAATGTTTAAATAAATATAAAACCCATTCTAACATAAATTTAGGATGGGTTTTTTGTGTATTAGTACTCAGATTCGGTGTGAATTATTTACTTTTACAGGCGCAAAGCAACAATGGTCAAATTGACGCAGAAAATCTAAAAAATCGCATGAGCAACTTACTCGAAGTACATAAAGTCGTAAAACAATACGGTGATTATGTAGCGCTTAACGAAGTTTCATTAAATGTACCAAAAGGTAGTATTTACGGATTATTAGGTCCGAATGGAGCTGGAAAAACTTCCCTTATCCGAATCATCAATCAAATTACACTTCCAGACAGCGGTGAAGTTATTTTAGATGGAGAGAAATTGCAGCCCAAACATGTACAGACTATTGGTTATCTTCCTGAAGAAAGAGGTTTGTATACTTCAATGAAAGTAGGAGAACAATGTTTGTATTTGGCACAGATGAAAGGACTTTCTAAAGCAGAGGCAAAAATACAATTGGAATATTGGTTTGATCGTTTGGGAATTCAGGGTTGGTGGAACAAAAAAATTCAGGAACTTTCAAAAGGAATGGCACAAAAAATTCAGTTTGTAGTTTGTGTTTTGCACAAACCGAAATTGCTGATTTTTGACGAGCCTTTTTCTGGTTTTGACCCCGTAAATGCTAATGTTATAAAAGATGAAATTTTAGCATTGAAAGAACAAGGTGCAACCATTATTTTTTCGACACACAGAATGGAAAGTGTGGAGGAACTTTGTGATCATATTGCTTTGATTCATAAATCTAATAAATTAATTGAAGGAAAACTGAGCGATGTAAAACGTCAGTTTAAAACTAACAGTTTTGAAGTTGGAATTCTCACAAGCAATGTTGAAGGTCTGATGTATGACATTACACAGAAATTTACTGTTTCGCCTGCAAATTTTAAATCGTTAAATGATGATTTGAAATTAAATATCCAGATTGGAGATGCTGCTCCAAATGAATTATTGCATATTTTAACACAGCGCGGACAAGTGACGCATTTTGTAGAAAAAATTCCAAGTGTAAACGATATTTTTATTCAAACAGTTACTGAAAATAAAGTTTAGATTTCAGATTTTAGATTTTAGAGTGAAAAATCTGAAATCTAAAAATCTAAAGTCAACAATCTAAAATCTAAAATTAAGAATGAGTATAATTTCATTAATTATAAAAAGAGAATTCATTGCAAAAGTGCGCAATAAGTCTTTTGTTGTCATGACTTTTTTGAGTCCGCTTTTGTTTGTGGCAATTGCTGTGTTTATTGGGTATTTGAGTTCGATGAAAGCAGATACTAAACGAATTGCTATTCATGATGAAACGGGTTTATTTGCAGATGATTTTGTAAAACAGAATAAAAAAGATGCCGAATATAAATATCTGAATCTGTCTGAAATAGATACAAAAGCATTAAAAGACAGTATTGCCAAAGAAGATTTTAGCGGTCTGATTGTTATTCCGAAAACAAATAATTTAAAAGATTTAGAAAGTAAAGTAGAATTCATTTCGAATAATAGTCCAAGTATTTCTTTTATCGAAAACACACAGGATATTATTGCCGGAAAAATTACAAAACTAAATCTGGAAAAAGCTAAATTAGATACGCTTGCAATTCAAAAAGCGCAGGCTGAAGTCAATATTCATTTGGCAAAAGCATCCGGTGAAGAAAGTTTGAAAGGATTGAACGAAATTAAAATTGGTATCGGCGGTGCATTCGGATATTTGATTATGATGTTTATTATCATTTACGGAAACATGGTAATGCGAAGTGTAATTGAAGAAAAAACAAACCGAATTATCGAAATCATAATTTCATCAGTAAAGCCATTTCAACTAATGATTGGTAAAATTGTTGGAACTTCACTTGCGGGAATATTACAATTTATGATTTGGGCCATCATTGGACTCGGATTAATGTTTGCAGCCTCAGCATTTTTTGCTGTAAATGTTGGACCTGGATCTAATATTCCGCCCGCATTAATGCAATCAACGCAACATGATTTTTCGGGAATAGTACAAATGGGACTAAACGAAGCATGGAATTTACCTATTGCTAGTATTCTGATTAGTTTTGTGGTTTATTTTATCGGTGGTTACTTTTTGTACAGCTCGTTTTATGCAGCAATTGGCGCAGCAGTCGACAATCAAACCGATTCGCAACAATTTCTTTTGCCTATTATTATGCCGCTTATTTTGAGCGTTTACATAGGATTTTTTACAGTAGTAAATGATCCACACGGAACCGTTGCTGTAGTGTTTTCAATGATTCCGTTAACATCGCCAATTGTTATGTTAATGCGTATTCCGTTTGGCGTGCCGTGGTGGCAAATTGCGATTTCGGTATCATTATTGTTTGCTACCTTTTTCCTTGTAGTTTGGTTTGCTGCAAAAATTTATCGTGTAGGTATTTTAATGTACGGCAAAAAGCCAACCTGGAAAGAATTGTATAGATGGCTGAAGTATTAGTTTGTATAGTTACAAAGGTTCAGAGGTGCAAAGGGACAAAGGTTTTTTTGAACATATTAACTTTTGTAATTTTGACCAAAATAGCATAGGCAATTATACAAAGAGCATAAATTATAAAATAACGTAGTTTCAATAAGTTTATGGTGGCAAAGATTTTAACCTTTGTACCTCTGAACCTTTGAATCTTTGAACCTCAAAAAGAATGAGTAAAATACTAATTGTCGAAGACGAAGCAGCGATCAGAAGAGTTTTGGTAAAAATATTATCAGAAGAAAATGATACTTATCAGGTTGATGAAGCTGAAGATGGTGCTGCGGGACTTGAGAAAATAAAAAACAACGATTACGATTTGGTTTTGTGTGATATCAAAATGCCAAAAATGGATGGTGTTGAGGTTTTAGAAGAAGTAAAAAAGATAAAACCGGAAATTCCAATGGTTATGATTTCAGGTCATGGCGATATGGAAACAGCCATTCATACGATGCGTTTGGGCGCTTTTGATTACATTTCAAAACCGCCAGATTTAAATCGTTTATTAAATACGGTTCGTAATGCTTTAGATAAAAAACAACTTGTAGTTGAGAATAAAATTCTGAAGAAAAAAGTTAGTAAAAACTATGAAATGGTAGGGGAGAGTGAAGCCATCAGTCATATTAAATTGATGATTGATAAAGTTGCACAAACTGAAGCCAGAGTTTTAATTACTGGTCCAAATGGAACCGGAAAAGAATTAGTTGCGCATCAGTTGCACGAAAAAAGCGAGCGTGCTAATTTTCCTTTAATAGAAGTAAACTGTGCTGCGATTCCGAGTGAATTGATCGAAAGTGAATTGTTTGGTCACGTAAAAGGAGCTTTTACATCAGCAGTGAAAGATCGCGCCGGAAAATTTGAAGCAGCAGACAAAGGAACTATTTTTCTGGATGAAATTGGAGATATGAGCCTTTCGGCGCAAGCCAAAGTGTTACGTGCTTTACAAGAAAGTATGATTACGAGAGTTGGAGCAGAAAAAGATATAAAAGTTGACGTGCGTGTAGTTGCGGCGACGAATAAAGATTTAAAAACAGAAATTGCCGAAGGTCGTTTCCGTGAAGATTTATACCATCGTTTGGCTGTGATTTTGATTAAAGTTCCGCCATTGAATGAAAGACGAGATGATATTCCGGCTTTGATAAGACACTTTGCTGAGAAAATTGCTTCGGAACAGGGAAATGTTGTTAAAGTGTTTTCACAGTCCGCCATAAAATTATTACAAGAATACGATTGGACAGGAAATATACGTGAACTTAGAAATGTAGTCGAAAGATTGATTATTTTAGGAGGAACAGAAATTTCTGAAAACGATGTAAAAATGTTTGCAAGCAAATAATGCTTCGCGCTGTAGGCTATAAGCAATAAGCTGTAAGCTTTTCAGCGATAATTCAAAAGTTTTTTGCCTATGGCTTATTGCCTAGAGCGTTAAAAATAATACTATTTTAGCTTTATAGCCTATAGCTTAAAGCCTAAAGCATAAAAAAATGAAACTAAAAAAAATAAACGAGAAGTTACAAGACGGCTTAATTGAAAACGGTTTGACAGAAGCAAATGTCTTGCAGATGGAAACTTTTTCAACCATTAAAAGTGGTGCGGACTGTATGATTATTTCGCCAAAAGGAACTGGAAAGTCGACTACGATTGTATTGAATGTGATTCAGCAATTAGCAGGGAAAAATGAAGAATCGCCACGCGCTTTGATTATTGTAGAAGACAAAGAAAAAGTGTTGGCAATGGAATCTCTTTTCGAGAAATACGGAAAATATACCAATCTTGAAGTTTACGGAGTTCATGACAAAGGCGATATGGACTACGATAAAAACTATATTTCAACCGGAATCGATGTTTTAATTGGAACGCCAAACAAATTGAGTGATATGTTTACCACTGCTGGTTACAACGTAAATCGCTTAAAAATGTTGATTTTGGATGATGCAGATCCTATTTTGAGATTGCGTAATGAAACTAAAATCATGCGTATTTCGAACAGTATTGCCAAAACACAACGTATTATTTTTGCTGAAATATTGACAGAACGTATCGAAATTCTGGCTGATAAATTCTTGCTAGAACCTTATTTCTTTGATATGGATGAAGAAGGAGAAGAGGAACTGGACGAAGAAGAGGATGGAATTGAAGAGGAGGAAGAATAAAGCTTTCTGAAAGACTCCTATGGAAATGATAAAAACACTTAGATTTTTAGCGATTATACTTTTAGCGTTTTTCGCTGTAATTTATGTGATTATAATTTCTTATGTATATTTCAATCAAGTGGAAATGATCTTTCAAAGTGCTTCACTTTCAAAAGAATATCAGTTTGATTATCAATCAAAGTTTGAAGAGATAAATATTAAATCTTTTGACGGCGTAAACCTAAATGGACTTTTATTTAAAGCAGATAAATCCAAAGGATTGATTTTTTATCTCCATGGAAATGCGGGAACACTTGAAACTTGGGGTAAAATAGCAAAAACATATACTAATTTAGGTTATGATATTTTTATTTTAGATTATCGAAGTTTTGGAAAAAGTGAAGGAGAAATTGAAAATGAAGAACAGTTAAATAAAGATATTGCTATTGTTTATAGAACATTAAATAAGCGATATTCAGAAAATAAAATCATTATTACAGGTTATTCGATTGGTTCAGGATTTGCCGCAATTTTGGCTTCCGAAAATAAACCAAAAGCTTTGATCTTGCAATCTCCATATTATAGTTTTACAGAATTATCTACTGGCAGAGTTCCGTTTTTTCCTGATTTCATGAAGAAATTTCAATTAGAAACTTTCGAATATCTTCCAAAAATTAAAGCTCCAATTTATATTTTTCATGGAAAAAAAGATCAATTAATTCCTTATGAAAATTCAGTTAGGCTGAGTAAAATAATAAAATCAAATGGACAAGTTTATCTTTTAAATGATCAGGAACATATTGGTATGAATGAGAATAATGATTTTCAGAATCAGTTAAAAATAATATTAGAATAAAAATATATAAACAATAAAAAATAAAATGTCATGGGATTAATGAAGGTGTTTTCAGGAAGTGAAGTTTTAGCAATTGCTTTGCAAGAAAGATTAGAAGAAGCGGGAGTAGAAACTGTAAAAAAAGATAATATTCAATCTGCTCGTTTAGGAGGTTTTGGCGGAACAGATTTGGCTATTGAAGTTTTCATTCAGGAAACTGATTTTGCAAAAGCAAATCCGGTGATTGAAGATTTCAGAATGAGTATATAAAAAAGTATTCAGTGTTCAGTATCTAGTATTCAGTCACAGTTTGATGCTGTAATTGTAAACTGCGACTGAATACTAGATACTGAATACTGAGAAGTAAAAAAAATATGCAATATAAAATGCTGGTGCTCGACATGGATGATACCTTGTTGACAGACGATCATAAAATTTCGGAATTAAATAAAAAAGTACTTCTTGAAGCTCAGGCAAAAGGTGTTTATGTGGTTTTGGCTTCAGGCCGACCAACATCAGCTATGACAGCTTATGCGAAAGAACTGGAATTAGATTTAAATGATTCTTACATTATTTCCTTTAATGGCGCTATAATTAGTACCGTAAAAGACGATCTTGTTTTATTTGAACAAAAATTGACTGTAGAGCAAATTCACGAATTATACGATTATAGTGTGAAAATGAATACACATATTATAACGTATCTGGATAATGAAATTATCAGCGAAACGGATTCTGAATACATAGAAATTGAAAAAGAAATAACAGGACTCGCACATGTTAAAGTTCCTAGTTTTAAAGAGGCGGTTTCCAAACCTGCAGTAAAATGTATTTTATTGGCAGAGCCTTCTTATTTAAAAGAGCTAGAACAGGATTTGAAATTAGCAATGTCTCATTTAAGTATAGCGATGTCAAAACCATTTTTCCTGGAAGCGGCTCAAAACGGAATCGATAAAGCAGCAAGTATAAAAATATTAGCAGAGAAATTAAATATTCACCAAAGTGAAATTATTGCTGTCGGAAATGCAGGAAATGATTTAACGATGATTGAATATGCCGGTTTAGGGGTTTGGGTTGATAATGTAACACCAGAATTGCGTGACAGGGCTAATGTAATTGTAGCATCAAATAATGACAATGGTGTTGCTGAAGTTGTTCAGCGTTACATCTTAAATAATTTTGTTTATGAAGAAATCAATTGAAACGGAACGTCTGCTTTTGAGAGAGCTGGAACTTTCTGATGCAGATGGAATGTTTGAATTGGATTCAAATCCGAATGTGCATTTATTTCTGGGAAATAAACCTGTAAAACATATTGACGAGAGTATTGATCAAATTAAAAATATTCAAAAACAATATACAACTTTTGGAATTGGACGTTGGGCAGTTGTTCTTAAAGAAACCAATGAATTTTTAGGTTGGTCCGGAATAAAGTTTATCACGGATAAAATCAACAATCATCAAAATTTCTATGAAATTGGATATCGTTTTATAGAAAAACATTGGGGAAAAGGATATGCTACCGAGGCAGGGAAAGCCTTTATAGATTATGCTTTTAATGAAATGAATGTTGACGCTGTCTATGCTTACGCAGATGCAGGAAATGAAAATTCAAGAAGAATTCTCGAAAAACTAGGTTTGAAATACATCAATTCGTTTGAATACGAAGAAGAACTGGAAGTTTGGTACGAATTGAAAAATCCAAATTTATTTTAATACAGAGAAATGCGTCCCAAATCTTTGTAAACTTTCCTCATAAAGGTATGCAAAGATTTGGAAAACAACTCGTAATTTTTATTCTCTGATTTTTTTGGTATTATTTTTTAGCCACAGAAACAAAATACTTATTTCCATCACCCATTGTTAATTTTACACGTTCGTCGCAAAGATCGATTGCAAAATTTACACTTTCATAACAGCTGCAAGTCGTGTTTTTGTCTTTAGACATTTCCGTTTTACAATTGTTATTTTTGAAAGTTGCCAACTGTGGTGTGTATAAGCTTACTAAATCTGTAGAAGCTGTAACTAGTGAAATAATACTTGCTGAATTATTGTTTGTAATTCTATACACAATTCTGTCAGTATAATTTACTTCATTTACAGTTACTTTACGGATATAAGTATAAGATGTAGATTCTGCACCCGGTTCCTTTACTTCAAATTTAAATCCAACCGCACGAATAGCAATATCAAATTGTGATTGAGAGTTTAAACTCGCCCAAGTTGTTAAAGTGCTAATTGATGGAAATGGATTTGTTGCAGCCGGAGTATTAGTTTGCGCTTGCGAACTAAAAACGGTTAAGAACATCAAGCAGATTGTGGGTAAAAATGCCTTCATATAGAATTTGATTTATAATTTTCGCCTACTCTTTCTGGTTTTCGGCCTTCCCATTTTTTATTATAACAAAACAACAACATAACGAGTAAAAAACAAAATTGTTATGCGTAATTTGTTTATAAAATAATTTAGTTCTTTTTAGCGAAGTGAAAATACTCCTAAAAATTTTCTAAACAAAGTTAAATGTAAGAAAATTTCAATTTAAACGGCAAAAAAATGTATTTAATCGATAATATTTGCTTTTAATCGATATTTTGTCATTTTATTCTTATTGAAAATATTTTTTGTTCTTCTAAAATTATGCAATTTTTTAAATATACTTTGTTTGTATAACTGTTTTTCAGGTTGATTCAAAATACAGGCTACGTGCAAAATGTTGATATATAGTATATTATTGATTTTATTTTAAAGAATATTGTACGTAAATTTGCAAACTCTTCAAAAGAGATGTAAATATAATATCTTACTACTTAAAACGTAGTCTATTCCTATGGAAAACAGAAAAAAAGTTGCTTTTTATACGCTTGGTTGCAAACTGAACTTTTCAGAGACTTCTACAATCGCCAGAAACTTCAATGATGAAGGTTTTGATCGTGTCGATTTTGAAGAAGTTGCAGACATTTATGTTATCAATACCTGTTCGGTTACAGAGAATGCAGATAAACAATTTAAGCAGGTTGTAAAAAAAGCAATGAAACTTAATGAAAAGGCTTTTGTGGCGGCTGTTGGTTGTTATGCTCAATTAAAACCGGAAGAATTGGCAGCTGTCGATGGTGTTGATTTGGTTTTGGGTGCTACAGAAAAATTTAAAATTACCGATTATATTCATGACTTAAGCAAAAACGATATGGGTGAAGTACATTCATGTGAGATTGCCGAAGCTGATTTTTACGTTGGAAGTTATTCTATTGGAGACAGAACCCGTGCTTTTTTGAAAGTTCAGGATGGTTGCGATTATAAATGTACGTATTGTACAATTCCGTTGGCAAGGGGAATTTCACGAAGCGATGCTCTTGAAAATGTTTTACAAAATGCAAAAGAAATCTCAGCTCAAAATATTAAAGAAATTGTCTTGACCGGAGTAAATATTGGAGATTACGGAAAAGGAGAATTTGGGAATAAAAAACACGAACATACTTTTCTTGATTTAGTTCAGGCTTTAGATAAGGTTGACGGAATTGAGCGTTTGCGAATTTCATCAATCGAACCTAATTTATTAAAAAACGAAACAATTGAATTTGTTTCTAAAAGTCGCACTTTTGTTCCGCATTTTCATATTCCGTTGCAATCTGGAAGCAATGATATTTTAAAATTGATGAAACGGCGTTATTTACGTGAAGTATATACCGAACGCGTGAATAAGATTCGTGAAGTAATGCCACACGCTTGTATTGGCGTTGATGTTATTGTTGGTTTTCCAGGAGAAACGGATGAGCACTTTTTGGAAACGTATCATTTCTTAAATGAAATGGATATTTCGTATTTGCACGTATTTACCTATTCAGAAAGAGATAATACAGAAGCTGCTAATATGTCTGGAGTAGTTCCTGCAAATGTGCGTGCAAAACGAAGCAAAATGCTCCGTGGTTTATCTGTTAAAAAACGTCGTGCTTTTTACGAAAGTCAATTAGGAACTAACAGAACGGTTCTTTTTGAAGGTGAAAATAAAGAAGGATATATTCATGGTTTTACTGAAAACTATGTAAAAGTAAAAACGCCATGGAATCCTGAATTGATTAATACATTGCAAGAAATTAATTTGACAAAAATCGATGAAGACGGAAGTGTTCGTTTAGAATTTTTAAACAAATTGGCAGAAGCATAAAATGATAAATGATACTTGTGAAATGTTTTGTTTCTTAAGTGGATATTAAAAACAGAAAAGCCCTTTAAAAAAGGGCTTTTCTGTTTTATAAAATAAAATTCTATTTCTAATTTTCCGGAATCACCAACTTCAAAGAATTAATATAATCCGTATCAAATTCAATTACTCTGATTTTTTCAGGATTGAAACTTAATTCACCACCAAACTGACCTCTTGTATCCAGAAAATCAATAGTTAGTTCTTCGTTATTTAACTCAAGCAGTTTACCTAAATAAGCTGATTTAGCTGATTTTTTTGAAATCTGAAAAATACCATATTTATTGGTTAAGAAATTTACAATCGTAGATAAATCTTTAATCGGAATAATATCTTCGGCGCTTGTTTTCAATCCTTTTAAGCGGATTACTTTTTCTGTAAAGGCAAGATCCTGATCTCTGTGGATTGCTTCTATGTTTTTGTTTTTCAGAATCACAAAACCATCCAGAATATAATCGACTGGATTGTTTCTCAAAAGAATCCAATCATCAGAATAATCAATAAGGAACCCAGTGAAAATTTCTTTTTTATCTGTAAATTCTATTGCAATTAATTGTCTTAAATATTGTTCCATTTGACGTTTTAAATTAAGGCGTTTAAATCTTCGTTAAAGATTAAAGTAAGTTACGGATTTGTAGACCAAATACTGCTGTTTTTAATAAAAACTCTGCGGTTTAATTTAAGCTGAGCAATTAATAGTTCTGCTATATCTTCAGGTTGCATTATTTTTTCCGGATTACCGTCCGTTAAATTTAAATCTATGGCTAAATCAGTTGCAACAGTGCTTGGTATTAAGGCCGAAACACGAATATTGTGTTTTCTCATTTCCTGCATTAAAGAATCAGTCAAACCTAAAACTGCAAATTTTGAAGCGCTGTAGGCACTTGTTAATGCATTTCCGTTTAATCCTGCAGTTGATGAAATATTAATAATATCACCAGTTTGTCTTTCGATCATATTTGGAATAACGGCGCGGGTGGTATAATAAGTTCCCATTAAATTTACCTGAATAATTTTTTCCCAGGCAGCTGGCTCTAATTCCATGAATTTTCCAAAAGAAGCAATTCCGGCGTTATTGATTAGAATGTCTATTGTTTTAAATTTTGACAATGCCTTTTCGACAGCATTATTTATAGAATCAATATCCGAAACGTCTGCCGCTAAAGCCAATGATTTTACGCCTAAATTTGATGCTTCGTCTGCCAATTGATCAATATCGGTTTGGGTTCTCGAAATCAAAATTACGTTTACACCTTCTTTGGCTAAAGCAATGGCAATTGCTTTTCCAATTCCTTTTCCGGCTCCTGTAATTAGGGCATTTTTATTTTTTAAGTCTGTCATGATAGTATTTTTAGAAATGCAGAAAGCATTATTTTAGTAACACAAAAATACAGTTTTTGCTTCCTAAAATAATGCTTTAAATATTTTCTTAATCTAAGTTTAACAACTTTTTTATTCTTTTAGAACCATGTCGATACACATGACGGCAGCCAAAATTAATTGTCTAAGCGGACTGTCTTGCGGTACGTTTTCTTCAATTTGTAAAACGTAATTATCAGCACTGGTAAAAAACTCTTTGCCCATTCCGGCCCATTTTTTATTTACCTGAGCCAGTTGTTTGTTTTCATGGCTGAATTTAAAATCCCAACCTGTCCATTTTCCCTGAAGTGTTGCAACAGGTTTTTCGTTTTTATCTAAAATCTCAAATTTTCCTCCAATTGAAAAAAACTTTTGTTTGAAAGTTCCAACCAAACGATCTTTCTCATCAAAAACTTCCACTGTTGATCTAAACCAGGCAATTCCTCGTTTCACACCAATTATTTTTTCGCCCGAAGCCGTAGTAATTTCAATATTAAAAGGTGTCATTCTTTTATATTCTGTAAAGCGTAACATTTTGGTAAAAAATCCCAAATTGTTTTCTCTGCAATTCATGATAAGTTGATTGCTTTCCGGATTGTAAATGTCATAATTGTTAGCGGCTTTAAACATTCCAATATGTTCTTTGACAAGAAATAGATTCTGATTTAAAATTGGGTTCATGAAATTTTGTTTGAAATTGATTTTGTACTAGAATAATTTTTGAAATATTTTTCAAAAGGAGACCAAATGTAAATAAATATTGGTTAATAATAGGAATGAATTAGCGGACAAAACCAATTTTATTCTTTTTTATTGTTTAGACTATTCTTTGTTTTTGTTGTAATAATAACAACTCCGTTTACGGCCTGACTTCCATAAATAGAAGTTGCATCAATTCCTTTTAAAACTTTTATTTCCTGAACATCATTGGGATTTATTTCGGCAATTTTTTTTGTATTTACCTGAATTCCGTCCAGAATATATAAAGGTTCACTTGTTTTAGAAATGGTTTTCATACAAACTATTCGTATTTTACGTGAAGTGTCTTGCTGTGGGAAATTAGTAGGTATTTTAACATCAGCAATTTTGATTGAATTTGTTGGAACAAGTGATTTAGTTTCAATAACAATCGCTTTTTCAATTGGCATTTTTTCCTGCGCTTTTGATACGAAACATACAAGCATAGAAAAGGCTAATGAAATAAGTTTTACTTTTTTCATGAAAGTGATTTTTAAGATTGCTCTTGGAATTAATCTTTGTCAAAGTTTCAAACTCTGACAAAGATTTCTAGATAAGATTATTTTTTTTCTGCTGGTTTTCCGGTTTTAGTTGTAATAATCACAACTCCTTTTTTTCCTTTTTCACCGTATTTAGCCACAGCTTCTAAATCCTGAAGAATGGTGATTGTTTTGATTTCCTGTTTGTTTAAAGGCGCATATGGACTCGTAGGATTATCTCCAAATAAATCATTTTCCGAATAATAAACGCCATCAATAATATATAAAGGTTCGTCTAAAACCACTAACGATTCTACATTTTCGGGTTGTAAGTTTGGTAATTCTGTCTGCATCATCTCATCTCTTTTAGCATCATTGCTATGAGACATTGCTTTTCCGTTTAAGATAACCAAAGGAGTGCTTTTTTTAGCTCGTTCAGCTTGTTGTTCGGCTTTTGCAGCAAAGGTTTCTCTTTCCATCTTTTTTGAATAACCAAAATCGGCAACCTTATCTTTTTCAACTGAATGTTCGTCGTCATTAGTATAACCTGAATAAACAGATTCTGAAATTGGTGCGTTTGCTTCTTCGTAAACAGGCGCGTAAACTGTTCCTGCACCAACAGCTTCTGGAATTGTAATAGTCTCGTTGTTGGCAACCGTAGTTTGCTGTTTCTTTATTTGTTTGTTTAAAATTTTAACCGCTTCCGCTTTCTGAATTAGTTTAGAGTCTTCGACAGCAACTCCATCCTTGTTAATTTCTGAATTCTGAATTACTTCTTTTTCTGTTTCATTTACGACAACTTCTGAAGCTGGAATCGTAGTGTTTTTATCTGATTTAAAAAATTGTGTCCCTAAAGAAATAAGTAATAAAAGAGAAGCTGCAATGGCAATTTTTTTCCATAACGAAATGGCTTTTTTATCTTCTTTTTTATCTAGTTTCTCTTCAACACGCGCCCAGACTTTTTCCATTCCCGGAAAGTCTTTCTGTTCCGAGTTGTGAGCGGCTTCTTTAAATTTATCGAATATTTTATCTTGATTGTCCATGACTACTTTGCTTTTTGATAATACAATTTGTTTACTAATTCCTTCAGCTTGGTTTTAGCTGCATTCAATTGTGATTTTGAGGTTCCTTCAGAAATATTCAGCATTGCTGCAATTTCTTTGTGACCAAAACCTTCAATAACAAAAAGGTTAAAAACAGTTTTACATCCGTCCGGAATATGGTTTAGTAAATTGAGTAAATCTTCTTCTTCCAGAGCATTAATTTCATCTGTAAAAGGTTGAGAAAGTAATTTGACATCATCAAGATACATATTGAAATTGGTGTTTTTCTTGATAGTTGCCAAACAGTGATTGACGGTTATTTTTCGCGCCCAGGCCTCAAAAGCCTTTGGTTCTTTAAGTTGTTCCAGTTTGGTAAAAACAGTATAAAAAGCGTCGGCCATAGCTTCTTCAATTTCCTCTTCCTTTTTTAGGTATCGTTTGCAAACGCGATACAATTTTGGAGCCATATGCTCATACACCTGACGCTGGGCATCGCGGTGCATTTTTTTGCAGTTAGAAATGATGGTTTCGTTTATCACAATTGTTGTCTTTATACTAAAGAGAGCTTAAAAGAGAAAAAGGTTGGGACGGCGATGAAAAAAAGTTTAGAAATGGGCGTTTATTTTTTTAAATATACGTTTTTTATTTTGTAGAGGCGCACAGCAGTGCGTCTACGTTGCGGGAGACGCACTGCTGTGCGCCTCTACGATTACCGACAATTTTGTCATTCCTCGTTCCTCGGAATGACATACAAGGCGAATATATTATCTATTTTTCTGATACCACGTTTCAATTTTTTTAATTGAAGCTGAATCTACTTTCGGATTAGAATTTAATCCTAAATTGATTTTTGTCTTAGAAATATAAGCGTTTAAAAAGATTATGGCAAAACCTCCAACTTCAGCATCTTCACTTGAAATAGTTGAGGAGAAAGTATTCATGTATCCGCAACATTTTTCTTTAGAATACATAATTGAAATTAAATATTGAACATCATTTGGTTTGACCCAATCTTCAGGAAATTCTCCACTCAATGTTACAAAATTCAGTTTTGAATCTTTGTTATATTTCTAGTAAAAAGTGCAATAAATGATTTTGGATCTAGATCTTTTGGTGATAAAGATTTATAATATTTTGTTGTATTTGGACTTAAATCTTCTGCGTTTGCAGTTTTAGAATTATTTTTATCGATGTTATTTATTTTAAAATCATAAATTAGATAAGCGCCAGTCAAAAGAATGAAAACTATTATTAATGAAAGGAATATTTTTTTCATAGAGGTTTTTTATTTAACAGACAAACTCAACTTAAAAATCTTTGTCTCTAAAAGCTCTGTATCATTATCCTCGCAAAGTAAAAACTCAATTTTACCGTTTTCTTTTTTGTAAAAAGTCAAACCTTCAAATTTATTGGTTGAAGTTATTTTTTGAGTGAAATCGATTTTCATGGTTTTAAGATCTATTCTTCCAATAAAACTTCCTAAGATTTCACCATCGTCGTAAGTTGATTTGGTGTCTTCAGCAGTTGATAAGAAATAAATTTTGTCTTCGACTAAAATAGCGTCGGTAAAACTGGAACGCACTCCTTTAATTTTAGGCAATTTATAATTCGAGGCAACCAAAGCAAATTCTTCGCCCAAACTTTTGGCGTGAATAGTGAAAATGGTGTTTTTGTTTGATATTCCGTTACCGCGATTGAATAAATACCAGTTTTCGCCATCGAAAATAGCACCTTCAAGATTGAAATCTTCCGGTTTTATTTTGCCGAAACTTTGCATTAACGCATATAAATCGACTAAATCATTTTTTTGTAAAATGGTTTTTGACTTAAGATCGAATGCAATCATTTTATTTCGTTTTTCGGTAGAGCCGGAACCAAAAACATATAAAGTATCATTGTGATGTGTTACCGATTCAAAATCAGGTTTTATATTTTTTGGAATGTTTTGCGATGCATTTTCAATTAAAGGATGATGGTTTAATTGTTGATCCTGCATATTGTATTCGTATAAAAATCCGCTATTATCGCCAATGATATAAAGAGAATTGTTATTGAAGAATAATCCGGATGCTGATCCGATTCCGATAATTTGAAATAGTATTTCTAATGTAAATTTTTCCATGAATGTTGTTTTGAAAAAGAGTGCCTAGCCCTGATAGAAATGAAAATACTTTGAGGAGAAATTGTATTTTTTACTGGCAGAACAAAGCGACCGGAGGAAGCTCTTGTTGTGTCTTGTAAAAAAACAATTTATTGAAAAAGTATTGCAATGAATAGCAGGAATATGCTTCGTAAAATTAGTATATTTATAATATAAAAACTCAGAAATATGAAATCTATTGATCCGAATGATTTTAAAGTTACAGATAAAATAAAGTTAGCCAAGATTCCAACTCAACTCAACATTGATGCCGATAGTGATGAAAAGGAAGCAAAATTAGATAAAGTTCAGAAAAAATTAAGCGATTTGCAGGATGTGATGTATTCGCATAATAAATACGGTGTTTTAATTTGCCTGCAGGGAATGGACACCTCCGGAAAAGATAGTTTGATTCGTGAAGTTTTTAAGGAATTTAATCCGCGTGGAGTTGTGGTGCATAGTTTTAAAACGCCCAATTCGACTGAATTAGAGCATGACTATTTATGGAGACATTATATTGCATTGCCTGAAAAGGGAAAATTTGCCATTTTTAACCGAACACATTATGAAAATGTTTTGGTAACACGTGTACATCCGGAATATATTTTGGGAGAGAATTTACCGGGAATTAATTCGGTTAAAGATATTACGCCCAAATTCTGGAAAAAAAGGATTGACCAAATCAATAATTTCGAAAAGCATATTGCAGAGAACGGAACGATTGTAATGAAATTTTTTCTGCATTTGAGCAAAGACGAACAAAGAGGACGTTTATTACGCCGTTTGGAAGAAGGAAAACACAATTGGAAATTTTCACCAGGCGATCTAAAAGAACGTGAACATTGGGATGAATATCAAAAATATTATGAAGAAGCCATAAACAGAACTTCGACAGAAAATGCGCCATGGTATATTGTTCCCGCTGATGATAAAGAAATGGCCCGCTATATTGTTGCCAAAATTATTTGGGAAGAAATGCAAAAACATACTGATATTAAAGAACCAGAGTTGGACGATAAGATTAAAGCCAATATCGAAATGTATAAAAAAGAATTGGGTGGATAATTAGATAATTTGTCAATTAGAAAATTAGATAATTTTATAATTAAACCCGACTGGTTTTGAAACCAGTCGGGTTATTTTTTTTGATTTTTTTGGACTTTCTATAAAACAACAAAACCCGACAGACTATGAGGATCTGTCGGGTTCATACCAAAAACAAAAGAATAAATGAACGTATTTTTATAAATCAAATCCGTAGGCAAGACGTAAAGCCACCTGATTGGTTTTGAATTTATTGTAGTCCTCGTAGCGGACACTGATATCGATATACTTGTTGGCGTACCCAATTCCTGGCGCCCATAAAAAAGTGGTGTCGTTATATCCGTTTGTAACGGCAAAACCCGCACCAACTTCACCTAAAACATAGAATTGATCTTCCCAAATGAAGGCTTTAAAACCAGCTTTTGCAGGAATAAATCCAAGATCTTTTTGATCAACTCCATTGTCATCTTTTCCCATAAATAAATTGGTAAAACCAGTTGTCAGGGTTAATGAAGCTCTTTTTGTTAAATCATATTGTAAACGAACGTCTCCACCAAGAGACCAGTCGTAAGCATTGTCAGTTGGTAAACCTCCGTTTAAACCAAATCCCAATCTAAAACCCTGATCGTAATTTTTAATTTCACCTTCAGTTTTTGCAATTGCAGTTTCTTGAGCGAAAGTTGTGTTGGCAGATAAAAAAGCTATAGCAGCTAGGCAGATAAATTTCAGATTTCTTGAGATCATAAAGGCATTTTTTTTTGAATTATTAATAATGTAAAAGTAGTATTGAGGTGTTTGGTAGTCGTTATATAATTTTCTGGAATTGTTATATAATTTTAAAAACCACTTTTTTTATGATTGAAATTTGAACTTTTATTTTCTGTTGATTTCTTAAAACCTGCTTATCTTTTTTAATAATACTGCAGAATTCAAAGCTTCTGATTATCTTTGCCGACTTAAAAAGAATAGAATTGAACTTAGCACAGTATACAAAGGAGTTTTCATATAACTTAAAGTTAGCTTATCCCGTAATTTTAGGAATGGTGGGGCATACCTTAATAGGTATCGTCGATAATATCATGGTAGGAAAGTTGGGAAGTACTGAACTTGCTGCTGTTTCCCTTGGAAACAGTATGATTTTTATTGCCATGTCTTTAGGAATTGGTTTCTCTACAGCAATTACTCCAATCGTGGCCGAAGGTGATGCGGAAAAGAATGATACTAAAGTTCGTTCTGCTTTTCATCATGGTTTATTTTTATGTACTATTTTAGGATTAATGCTTTTTGGTGTAATTGTTTTGGCAAAGCCAATAATGGAATTACTGCATCAACCAGCCGATGTAATCAAACTTGCAAAACCATATCTTGATTGGGTTGCTTTTTCTTTAATTCCGCTGATTATGTATCAGGGATACAAACAATTTGCTGACGGAATGTCGATGACAAAATATTCGATGTACGCTATGATTATGGCAAATGTGCTGCACGTTGGTATTAATTATATGCTGATTTATGGTATTTGGATTTTTCCAAAAATGGGAATTATCGGTGCAGCTCTTGGAACAGTAATTTCAAGAATATTTTTGGTGATGTTCATGCATATTATGCTGTCAAGAAGAAATGATTTAAAACGCTTTTTTAAGGATTTCAGTTTTCAGGAAATTAAAAAAGAAACGATAAAAAAAATAATAAGTATTGGTTTTCCATCAGCCATGCAAATGCTTTTTGAAGTAGTATTGTTTACAGCTTCAATCTGGCTTTGTGGAAATATTGGAAAAACGAGTCAGGCTGCCAATCAAATTGCGTTGAGTCTGGCATCGATGACTTTTATGTTTGCGATGGGATTAAGTGTAACTTCGATGATTAGAGTGAGTAATCAAAGAGGTTTGCAGGATTTTAAAAACCTGGTGGTTGTGGCCCGTTCTATTTTTTTATTGGCCATTATTCTTGAAACTATTTTTGCTATTCTGTTTGTTGTCTTTCATAATTACTTGCCGTATATCTTTTTAAATATGGAAAATGGCGGACAACTTTTAGATAATAATGAAGTGATAAGTATTGCATCAAAATTACTTTTGATAGCGGCTATTTTTCAAATTTCGGACGGAATACAGGTGGTGGTTTTGGGAGCACTTCGTGGTTTGCAGGATGTAAAAGTACCAATGTATATTACCTTTGTTGCTTATTGGGTAATTGGTTTCCCGATTTCGTATTATTTGGCAGAATATACACCCTGGAAAGCCAGCGGCGTATGGATTGGACTTTTGGCAGGATTAACCTCAGCAGCTGTATTTCTGTACATTCGTTTTCATTACTTAACCAAAAAATTAATTAATAATTCAGTTTCAAATAGTTAAATTTGAAGCATATAAAACAATAATAAAATGGAATTACCTAAATTTTTACTCGGAGACAATACTGATTTTCCAGATGATATTTTTATCGTTCACCTTGATTACCCAAGATTTATAATTAATTTAAAAGATGATGAGGTTGAGTTTTTAGAAGAAGCAGAAGATCTTGATGAAGCCGAATTAAATGCAGAAATGGAAGGCTTGATTGAAAAAGCAAATGAATTTTATGACAGAGAAATAAATCGTTACGAAGAGTAGAGATGCACTGCAGTGCGTCTTTACTAATTTGAAATTATTTTTTACGTTCTAAATCTTTCTAATGAAAAAATTAAGTTTTTTAAAACCCATTTTTAATTTTATAGCAATCGGATTGCTAATTACTACCCTGAGCCGACTATTTTTATTTTTTATTTTTAAAGATAGGGTTGTCGAAACACCAAATTTCTGGTACATTTTTCCAATCGGTCTCCGAATGGATTTGATTTTACTATGTTATTTATCTTTTCTTCCTGCGGTTTTAATTACTTTTCTTCCGAATAAATGGTTGAAGTTTACGAATAAATTCCTTGTAATTTATAGTTTCTTATTTCTGTTTCTTATTCTGTTTGTAGAATTAGCTTCTCCGGATTTTGTAAAACAATACGACACACGTCCGAATAAAATTTTCTTAGATTATCTTATTTATCCAAAGGAAGTGGTCGGAATGCTTTTAAAAAGTTACCTGACTTCGATTATAGTTACTTTCCTGATTTTGGGAGTTGTTATCTATTTTGCTTTCAAAAAAGGAAAAAAATACTTTTATACATCACTGGCTGACTATAAATTCAAATTAATGGTTTTTCCATTAGTTGCTTTTTTATTGTTTTTTGGAGCGCGTTCAAGTCTTACTTCAAAACGTCCAATCAATGCCAGTAATGCTGTTTTTTCTACGGATCAATTGACAAATACGCTTGGATTAAATTCGTTTTATACCGTAGCTTTTGCAGCATATTCGATTAAAAATGAAGGAAATACCAAGATGTACGGAAAAATGGATGAAGCAGAAGCCATTGCCCGTGTAAAAAAATATATGATTGCCGGTCCAAATGATTTTACAGATGCCGAGATTCCGTTTTTGCATGTTCAGCAACCGGATTCTGCTAACAAAAAGCCTTATAATCTGGTTATTTTTTTACAAGAAAGTTTAGGTGCTGAATACGTTGGAATTTTAGGTGGAAAACCATTGACACCGGAATTTGATAAATTGTCGAAAGAAGGTTTATTGTTTACCAATCTATATTGTACCGGAACACGAAGCGTACGTGGAATTGAAGCGGTTGTAACCGGATTTTTACCTTCACCTTCTGAAAGTGTGGTAAAATTAGGGAATTCACAACAAGGATTTTTTACGCTTGCAGATGCCTTAAAACAAAAAGGGTATGACACCAGTTTTATTTATGGTGGAATGGCGAATTTTGATAATATGGCTTCGTTTTTCAACGGAAATGGTTTTCAGGATATTGTTGATCAGGAAGATTTTGAATCAGATGGAAATAAGTATGCCTTCAAAGGAACCTGGGGATATTCTGATGAAGATTTGGTTACCAAAGCAAATAATTACTTTAAGGCAAAAGGCGATAAACCTTTCTTTTCTTTAATGTTTTCGACTTCAAATCACGAACCTTTTGAATATCCGACAGGAAGAATCAAACCTTTTGATAAAACACCTGCAACTGTTAATAATGCCATGAAATATGCCGATTTCTCTATTGGAAAATTCTTCGAAATGGCTAAAAAAGAAGCGTATTTTAAAAACACTATTTTCATTGTTATTGCAGATCACAATACAAGAACGTACGGAAAGAATTTAGTACCAATCAATAAATTTCATATTCCTGCTTTAATAATGGGGCCAGGAGTGAAGAAAGGTACAGTTTACAGTAATTTGGCAAGTCAGATTGATATTCCGCCAACCTTATTAGGTTATTTAGGAATTCCTTTTGAAACACCAATGGTTGGTAGAAACTTAAATAAGTTAGATGCCAAAACGCAAGGAAGATCAATTATGCAGTTTAATGATATTAACGCTTTCAGAGTCGAAAATCAGGTTGTTATTATGCAACCCAATTTGAAACCGCTGCAGTTTGAAATCAAAAACGACACGACTTTAATTCCTGTAAAATTAAATGAAGAATTAGCAAAAGATGCTTTAGCGCATGTAATTACGGCAGGAAATTTATATAAGGAGAATAAGTATAAGTTAAGAAAAAAATAGTTTCAAAGGTTCAGAGGAACAAAGGAACAAAGGTTCAAAGAAACAGAGAAAAACTTTGTTGCTTTGAACCTTTGATATTTTAAGTCCTTAAAAAAATTAATATGTTCTAGACTCCATTTGGAATGACAAAATTGAAGAAAATTTTAGAGACTTTAAAAAAACCTCTGTCCCTTTGAACCTTTGCTACTTTGAACCTTTATTAAAATAAAATTTTAATAAATCAGAAGCAGCTGCAAAAGGTGAAATTTCATCATTTTGCACTGCTTTTTTGTTTTGTTCTAATTGCGAAATGATTTCGGGCTGATTATAGAAGTTCAGTTTCAATTGTTCATTGATGGTTTCCATCATCCAAAAATGATTTTGTTCTTTTCTTTTTTCGGGAAAGAAACCAGTTTCAGTGGTCATTTGAAAGTAAGTTGAAATGGTGTCCCAAATTTCAGAAATTCCTTCTTTGGTAATCGCACTGCAAGTTGTCACTTTTGGCTGCCAGTTTGATTTTTTGGGAGGAAATAAATGCAAAGCTCTATTGAATTCTAACTTTGCCTGATTCGCTTTTTTAATATTGTCACCATCCGCTTTGTTGATCACAATAGCATCGGCCATTTCCATAATACCACGTTTAATACCCTGAAGTTCATCCCCGGCACCGGAAATTTTCAGTAATAAGAAAAAATCCACCATGCTTTGAACGGCAGTTTCACTTTGGCCAACGCCAACAGTTTCGATAATTATAGTATCATAACCAGCTGCTTCACACAAAATAATCGATTCACGGGTTTTTCTCGCCACGCCGCCTAAAGTATCTCCGGAAGCACTTGGCCGGATAAAAGCATTTTCATCTTTTACCAGTTCTTCCATACGTGTTTTGTCGCCCAAAATACTCCCATGCGAAAGCGAACTACTCGGATCAACCGCCAATACCGCTACTTTTTTACCAAGTCCTGTTAGAAACGTTCCAAAGGCTTCAATAAAAGTACTTTTTCCAACGCCGGGAACACCAGTAATTCCTATTCGGATAGATTTATTAGCATGTGGCAAACATCCTTTAATAACTTCGTTTGCTTTTTCAGTATGTTCGGGATTCGTACTTTCTACCAAAGTAATAGCGCGACTTAAAGAAGTTATGTTGCCATCAAGAATTCCACTAATTAATTCTTCTGAAGAAGGTTGTTTTCGCCTGTTTTTTTGTATTTGACTGATAGCCGATACATTGATAATTTCAGGAGGTGAAATACCGGCTTTTTCTTGTAAACTGCTGGATGGTTTTTTTTGACTTGACAAAATATATTTTTTGGTATTGTAAAAATACAGAAAACAAAAACAGTTTCAAAAAGTTAGTTTGCCACGAATTACACGAATTTACACGAATTTGTTATTCCGTTTTTTGTCATCCTGACGAAGGAAGGATCACACACGGAACTCCACATAGAAAGTCGCCAATCTTTGTCGAGTTTCTAGTGTGATCCTTCCTTCGTCAGGATGACAAATAGTACTTGTTTTTACTAAAAATTAATAGCCTGCAGTAAAGCGAACCTGATGATGTTTTGGAGTTTCTGCTTCGTCAGCAATTACAACTGCTAAATCTTCTACAGATAAAATGCTTCTTTGTTCGTCATTGAATACTGGGTTTTCTAATCCTAAACGGTATTTCCCGGTTCTTCCTGTTGTAGTTCCGGCGTGCATTTCAAATGCCGGACTAAAAAATGCCCAATCCAGTTCTTTTTCCTCTTTAATGATATTCAGGTAATCACGTGCAGCAGTAGCAGCAACATAATATTCTTTTGGAAAATCAGGCGTGTCTACCGCTTGTAAACCTGGAGCTACAAACAAGCTTCCGCCGCCTCCAATAACAATGAAACGTTTTACTCCTGATTTTTTTACGGCGCCCTGAACAGATTTCGAACCAGCGATAAAATCGTCATAAATGTTTGGGTTGGTCCATCCGGCATTGTAAGCACTAATTATAAGATCATTTCCTTTTAATATTTCGGCTAATGCATCTGAATTAAAAATATCAGCAGCTACCCAATTCACATTTGCAGTCACTTTTGGTGTTCTGGCAATGGCAGTAATTTCATGATTTCTGCTTGTCAATTCGTTTAAAATGGCTGAGCCAACAAATCCTGTTGCTCCAATAATTGCGATTTTCATAAGTATATAATTTAATAGTAATAAAAAAAGTTACAGTTTTGTGTAAAAAAAAGTTTTAGAACTGATTCGAAAAATCTTCTAAAGAAATTCCTTCTAATTGTAAACTAACTTTTTGATTCATATCCGCATATAAAGCGGCTAAATTTTGATTGATTTTTTTTCCAACCGGACAATCTGGATTAGGTTGATTTTTAGCATATCCCAAATTAATGGTTTCAAAAGTCATTTCAAATATTTCTTTCAAAGTAAGATTCGTGGCATCTACAGCTAATTTTGTTCCGCCATTTTTACCTTCTTTACTTTCTACAATATGATGCGCTTTTAAATTCGCAATTTCTTTTCGTACCAAAACAGGGTTCAGGTTGATACTTCCCGCTATATATTCAGATGATAAATAATCATTTGGATATTTAGTAAGCAAAGTAAGAATGTGAATCGTTATGGCAAATTTACCTGAAATCATACTGTAATAAAATATATTACAAATGTAGTGAGTTTTATAATGCAAAAAATAATTTTAACGTTTTTTTTAGTTCCTAGTGATTAGTCCTTAGTGCTTAGTCCTTAATTTAGTGAGTTTATGTAAAAGTTGTTTTATTAAGTTTACTAAAAAAGAAATAGACAATTACTTATTCATAATAACTAATCACTAGGAACTAATTACTAAGGACTAATTACTAAAGACTAATCACTAATTACTAAACTAGAAATCCTTATTTTTGTCGTGAACCTACGATATGAACAATTTTATTCAGATATTCTTCTTCTTGTTTTTGGGATTGCTTTTGCAAAATGTGAAGCGATTTCCCACTCATATTTACAAAAGCATTAATAAAATTGTTATTTATATATGCTTGCCAGCCATTACTTTATATCATATTCCGAAGATAAAATGGAATAACGATTTGTTGTTTCCAATAGGAGCGGGGTGGATTAGTTTTTTTCTGGCTTTTATCTTCTTTCATTTTTTAGGGAGAAGATTAGGTTGGTCAAATAAACTAATTGGTTGTTTGGTTTTGACTGCAGGATTGAGTAATTCCTCTTTCTTGGGTTATCCTATAGTAGAAGCTTTGTTTGGAAAAAAAGGTTTAGAAACCGCTATTCTGGTAGATCAACCCGGAACCTTTGTTGTAGTTTCGACTTTGGGTGTTTTTGTGGCGGCTTTTTATTCTAAAGGAAGCCCCGATGCGTGGAGTATCCTTAAGAAAGTAATTTTATTTCCGCCGTTCATTACGTTTGTGGTAGCCTGCTCTTTGAATATTTTTCAATATGATTTAGATTTAAATGTTCAATCTGTTTTATTGAAAGTAGGAAGTTTGGTGACACCTTTGGCTTTATTTTCTGTTGGATTACAATTGAATTTTGATAGAAAAAGCCAGCATTGGCGATTTTTACGATTAGGGCTTTTCTTCAGGCTTATCGTGACGCCATTTATTATTATGGTTTTATATGTTTTCATTTTTAATCAACATTCTGAGGCGATTAAAATTACTATAATAGAAATCGCAATGGCACCAATGATTACAGGCGCAATATTAGCTTCGACTTATGGCTTAAAGCCAAAGTTAAGCAGCATGATGATTGGTTTCGGTATTCCGATATCTTTTATAACCCTTGCAATTTGGTATTTTATTGTTGGTTTTATATAAGATATTTTGACTCATTTTATGTGTTTAGAATAAAATTGATAGAAAAAGTAGAGTTTAGTTTTTTTAATTATTTTTTTTAGTAATTTTAGAGGAACTAAAAAAATATAATTATGTCAACATTAAGATTAGGCGATATAGCTCCGGATTTTCATGCAGAAACCACTGAAGGACCAATCAATTTTCATGAATGGTTAGGAGATTCGTGGTGTGTTTTATTTTCACATCCATCAGATTTTACTCCCGTTTGTACAACAGAACTAGGAACAGTAGCTAATTATCTACCGGAATTTACAAAGAGAAATACAAAAGTTATAGCGTTGAGTGTTGATGGTTTAGAGTCACACAAAGAGTGGATCAAAGACATCAATGAAACTCAAAATACAACAGTAAATTTTCCGATAATTGCAGATGAAGATAAAAAAATAGCAACATTATATGATATGCTGCATCCAAATGCCAGCGATAAATTTACAGTTCGTTCTGTTTTTGTAATTGGTGCCGATAAAAAAATCAAATTGACTTTAACGTATCCGGCTTCAACAGGAAGAAATTTTGACGAATTACTTCGTGTTATTGATAGTTTGCAATTAACAGCCAATTACAGCGTAGCAACTCCGGCAAACTGGAAAGATGGTGAAGATGTAGTAATTACTCCAGCGGTTCCGGATAGTGATATTCCGGCTAAATTCCCAAAAGGGCACACGCCAATAAAACCGTATTTGCGTATGACACCGCAACCGAATAAATAAGTTTTTTTAAGCCTCTAAGATGCTAAGTTTCTAAGATACTGAGTTTTTTCTCAATGAAATCTTAGAAACTTAGCATCTTAGTTTCTTAGCAACTTAGATTAAGTTTTCTTCATCAACTCACTCATTCTTTTTTTATCTCCAACAACCCAGATAATATCATTTTTTCCTAATACGATATTTGATTCCGGGTTTAATATTCGGTTTCCGTTTCTTTCAATTCCCACAACCATTCCACCTGTTTTTCCTCTAAATTGACCGATACTTTTATCAATAAATTCATCTTGAGAAACTTCCAGTTGACGCAATACAATTTGAGATTCCTCAACTGATGCAGGTGCTTCAACTTCGTTTTGATTTAAATATTTGGTAAACTCGGTAACTTGCGCATCGGTACCAATTACACATACTTCATCACCAGGAAACAAACGTTCATTTTTAGTGGGAATAGAGATCATAACATCGCCTCGTTTTATATACGCGATATTAATTCCCATTTGCTCGCGAATACGTAATTCTTCTAATGTTTTCCCAGCCAAATTCGATTCTTTTCCAATATCAAAAAATGACATGTGACCGTCCCAAGGCATCAAATTCGCATAGCGTCTATCTATTTTTTTGTTTTCTCGATCATTTAAATTCTTTAAAAAGTGACTTTCAATTCTATGATATTGTTCATTTAATTTTTTAGGGAATATTTGATATACCGCAATTGCGATTATCAAGGCAACAAAAGCAACTAATGGCGAGAAGAAAATATTCAGTAGGAAACCAATAAAAAACAATCCTAAACTCATTCTGATCAAAATCATCATCAAAAGTGCACCACGATATTTGCGTTCTTCCCAAAGTAATTCTACTTCTTCATCGGCCACGCGTCTTAACGAAAGTGCCCATAAAAATGGAGCAATAACAACCAATGTTATCAATGCTGCCAATGTATTTCCAAATCTGGTGTCAGCAACCAAAGGCGCTACAAATTTGGATGATAACAAAATAACAGCTGCAATAATAGCCGTGTGCAGAACGATTTGTATAATGTAAGCATTTAGTACTTTTTGCCAAATACTAACTGACTTTATAGCTTGTGCATTGACACTATAACGGTTAATGTTTTTTACCCATTTTCGTGGTAATTTGCGTTCCAGAAAATTGGAGAAAGGAACCGCGTATTTTACCATAAACGGTGTAGTAAATGTTGTTATGGCCGAAACGGCAACTACGACCGGATATAAAAATGAACTTGTAACATTCAATGTCATTCCTAAAGTGGCAATGATAAAGGAGAACTCCCCAATTTGAGATAAACTCATCCCGGTTTGTACGGATTGTTTCAGCGGCTGTCCGGCAAGTAAAGCTCCAATTGTAGAACTTACAGATTGTCCCACAATAGTTACAAGCGTTAAAATAGCAACAGGAAGCGCATGGGTGTACAACATTTTAGGGTCGATTAACATTCCCACAGATACAAAGAAAATCGCTCCGAATAGATCTTTTACAGGTTTTATTAAATGTTCAATATGTTCTGCTTGTGTGGTTTCGGCAATAATTGATCCCATTATAAAAGCGCCTAACGCTGGTGAAAAACCAACATTCGAAGCAAAGCTAACCATCATTAAACATAAAGCTAACGAAATAATCAGCAGCATCTCATCTGTTAGTAAATGCTTTGTTTTTTTAAGCAGTGTAGGGATGAAAAATATACCTCCTAAGAACCAGACAGTCAAAAAGAAAATCAGTTTTAGAACCGACATCATCAATTCACTTCCTGAAAATTGCTGACTTACTGCAATGGTCGAAAGTAAAACCATCATCAAAATGGCTACAATATCCTGAACAATAAGTGAACCGATAACAATTCCGGCAAATTTTTGAGCTTTAACCCCTAATTCATCAAAGGTTTTTAGAATGATTGTAGTGGAGGAGATTGATAAAATTACGCCCAGAAAAATACTATCCATAGAAGCCCACCCCATCCATTGCCCGACCAGATAGCCAATAATAACCATGGTAATGATTTGGGTAATAGCGGTAATAGAAGCCGTGCCGCCAACTTTCATTAATTTCTTAAAACTAAATTCGAGTCCTAAACTAAACAATAAAATGATCACACCGATTTCGGCCCAAACTTCGACACTTTTCATTTCAGTAATCGATGGGAAAAAGTCAAAATGATTTCCTGCTAAAAACCCCGCAATCAAATAGCCCAAAACCAAAGGCTGTTTCATTTTTTTAAAAAGTAATACAGCAATTCCGGCAGTGATCAGGATCAATCCCAAATCACTAATTAAAGGTCTCAAATGGTGTGTAGTTTCTGCAGCAGCGTATAAGGCAATCATAAAGTGGTATTTTTGTTCAGGAGCTAATCCAGCTTTCCATTTCAAGCTTTTACTCAAAATGCCTATTTTTTAAGCAGTTCCAGGAGCTTCCGTTGGTCGCTCTGTACCTGCAAAAAAATATGGCTTTTTTCGCAAAAGGCTTTTCATTTCAATCTGGGCTAAAAACTTCCCGAGGTAAATAAAAAAAGCTATCTCGATAAAGATAGCTTTTTTTGGTAAAATATTTTGGGATTTCTTTAGATTCCTGTGAAATTGGCAGGTGTTATTTGCATTAATTCTGCTTTAATAGCATCAGAAACCTCTAAAGTCGCAATAAAATTATGAATGGCATTTTTATCAATTGCTTCATTAGTTCTTGTCAAACCTTTCAAGGCTTCGTATGGATTTGGATACGCTTCACGACGTAAAATCGTTTGAATCGCTTCAGCAACAACTGCCCAGTTTTTCTCTAAATCTTCAGCAAATTTAGCCTCGTTCAATAACAATTTGTTTAAACCTTTTAATGTCGCTTCAAAAGCTATAATTGTGTGACCAATTGGCACGCCAATATTACGTAAAACAGTACTGTCAGTTAAATCACGTTGTAATCTTGAAACTGGTAATTTAGCTGCTAAATGCTCAAAAATAGCATTGGCAATTCCTAAATTTCCTTCAGAATTTTCAAAATCAATTGGGTTAACTTTATGTGGCATTGCTGATGATCCGATTTCACCCGCTTTGATTTTTTGTTTGAAATATTCCATCGAAACGTACGTCCAGATGTCACGATCTAAATCGATAATGATATTGTTGATTCTTTTTAAAGCATCAAAAAATGCTGCAAAATGATCATAATGCTCAATTTGAGTTGTTGGAAAAGAGTGGTGTAAACCAAGACCTGTTTCAACAAATTTATTTCCGAATTGTTTCCAGTCGATTTGTGGATATGCAACGTGGTGTGCATTATAGTTTCCTGTTGCACCACCAAATTTAGCTGCAAAAGGAATATTGAATAATAGACGCATTTGCTCTTCTAAGCGCTCAACAAAAACCAAAATTTCTTTTCCCAAACGAGTAGGAGAAGCCGGTTGTCCGTGTGTGCGAGCCAACATTGGAATATCTTTCCATTCTACGCTTAATTCTTTTAATTTAGAAATTAAAGAAATTAATGATGGCATATAAACCTGCTCAAAAGCTTCTTTTGTAGAAAGCGGAATTGCAGTATTGTTAATATCCTGAGATGTTAATCCGAAGTGAATGAACTCTTTGTATTGAGATAAACCTAATTTTTCAAAAGCATCTTTAATAAAGTATTCAACCGCTTTTACGTCGTGGTTGGTTACTTTTTCTGTTTCTTTAATCCAAAGTGCGTCTTCAGTAGAAAAGTTTTTGTAGATGTCACGCAAACTGTCAAATAAATTTGAATTTACGTTTGCAAGTTGTGGCAAAGGCACTTCGCACAAAGCAATGAAATATTCAATTTCAACTAATACGCGATATTTTATTAAAGCTTCTTCAGAGAAAAAAGGTGCTAAATTTTGAGTTTTACTTCTATATCTTCCGTCAATTGGAGATATAGCATTCAATTCGTTTAAAGTAGTCATTGTTATGTTGTTTGTTCGAAAGGTGCAAATATAAACAGAATTTGGCGATTAGAGGGCATCAAAACTATCTAATTATGTCTTTAAATTGATTTTAAACGGTCTCTTAATTCGGCTACACCTTCAGAAGCGATTTTAGCGATAACTTCCACTTTATTTTGAATGTTCGGAATTGCAATTGGTTTTGGATCAATATAAAAGACTGGTGTAATGCTATACGTATACGAAATCAGTCCGGCCGCTGGATATACTTGTAATGAAGTTCCAATTACCGCAAAATAATCTGCAGTTTCTGTAATTTCAATTGCTTCTTCCAATGCCGGAACATCTTCGCCAAACCAAACAATATGTGGTCGTAATTGGTGTCCGTTTTCATCAAAATCTCCAGTATATAAATCTTCGGTCCAATCGAGAATAAGATTTCTATTTTGAACACTTCTTACTTTTAATAATTCTCCATGCAAATGTAAAACCTTTGTACTACCGGCGCGTTCGTGTAAATCATCGACATTTTGTGTAATAATATGAACATCAAAATCCTGTTCTAATTCGGCTAAAATTTTGTGACCTAAATTCGGTTCTACTTCCTTAAGCTGCTGACGTCTTTTGTTGTAAAAATCTAAAACCAATTCCTGATTTTTACGCCAACCTTCCGGAGTTGCAACTTCCATAACATCATGACCTTCCCATAAACCATCGCTGTCACGAAAAGTTTTGATACCGCTTTCTGCACTGATTCCGGCTCCGGTTAAAACGACTAATTTCTTTTTCATTTTTATTTTAAAGTTAATTTCATCAGTAAATCAGTTTGTTCGTCATCTCCTAAAACAAAAAGATGTTTGTCAAATTCGACAAAGCCATTCTTTTTATAGAAATTCAGCGCTTTGTGATTTTCTTCCCAAACACCTAACCAAATATAATGTAAGTCCGAATCTTTCGCTATTTGAAATGCCTTATTATATAAAAGCTGTCCGACTTTAAATCCGTGAAATTCTTTCAAAACATAAATACGTTCTATTTCTAAAGCATTTTTGTCTTTAAGTTCTGTTTGTGATTCTGCAAAATTTACTTTTAAATAACCAATAATTTTGTCATCAATATGAGCGAAATAAAATTCAGAATTAGAGTTTGATAATTCAGCTGTCAATTTTTCGATCGCAAATTTTTCATCTAAATAAGCGTTCATATTTTTTTCAGAATTCACATCGGCAAAAGTTTCAGAAAATGTTTGTCTTCCTATTTTTTGTAATTCTTGTATTTCTGAAAGACCAATTTTTTTAATTGCGGGCGTTTGCATGCGGGCGATATTTTTTTACGAATTTAATCAAAGTTTTCGTGATACTAAAGAATACCGTAGTTTGAAGAAATTAAAAAGAAAGATAAAAAATGTATTTTTGTGGCAAATTGAAATATAATGATTGATTTAGATTACCTCGCTTTCCTCGAAAATATATTAACAGATAATCGCAAAGAAAGATTTTTAAATGTTTTAGGAAATCGTACAAAACATTTTACAATTGCGGTCGAAGATGTTTTTCAAATGCACAATACAAGTGCCGTGATGCGTAGTTGTGAGGTATTTGGAATTCAGGAATTGAATGTTATCGAGCAGCGTTACGGAAAAAAAATCGATAAGGAAATTGCAATGGGCGCTCAAAAATGGGTTGATATCCATCAGTTTGATTCCATTACAACTTGTGTTTCCACTTTAAAAAATCAAGGTTATCAAATTATTGCAACAACGCCGCACGAAAATGATTGTTTGCTGGAAGATTTCGATATTACAAAACCTAGTGCCTTATTCTTCGGAACAGAAAGAGACGGGTTATCAGAAGAAATTCTGCAAAAAGCCGATGGATTCCTGAAAATCCCTATGGTTGGTTTTACCGAAAGTTTGAATATTTCGGTTTCGGCGGCAATTATCATTCAAAACTTAACCAATAGATTAAGAAATTCAGATATCAAGTGGCAATTATCAGAAGAAGAAATTTTAGAGAAACGTTTGGCTTGGGCCAGAAACTCCATCAAAGATATTAAGCGAATTGAAGCACGTTATTTTGAAGAAAATCCCAGATAATATTGTTTATGGGTTTCCTGCAAGGTTTTCAAAACCTTGTAGGTATTTTTGAAAGCCTATAATTTAAACCTACAAGGTTTTGGAAACCTTGCAGGTTATAAAAGTGATTTTTTCTATTTCTTCAAAAACAAAATAAACCCCAAAACACTAACAATCAAAATGGTCAAAGCTGCCAAAACCATTGTTAAATCGCGAATATTTTTTCCTGCCCAATCCATAAATAAAAATTTGTGGAGAATGGCAAACGAATAACCTTCAACCATATCAGCGCTTTTAATTTTAGCTGCCAATCTGGAAGTCGCAGTTTCTATAAAATAAGTTGTTTTCTCCGGAGTATCATAAGCTAATTTTACAACTGGCAATCTTTTGTTTACAAAGCCATATTCTCTGCTTTCAAAATCGGTTAAAACCTTAGATTCTAACAGTTTTGCATTTTCTAATGAAGCTTCTGGTTCGTCTGAACTTTCTACCATTTCGCAACAAGCGGCTTTTGGAGCTCCATCTGTAAAATAGTACGCCAAAAATTCGGCATATTTGAGATCAATATTTGGGACAACTTTATTCGTTGTCGCATTGATATAAAGTACTTCCGATTTTTTATCTTCTTTTTTGCTCCATTTAGTACGTGAATCAACTTTTGGTTTTTTGAATTTTTCTTTTTCCAATAACTGACAACGGAAATAGGTGGTATCATTTAAAGTAATGATACTCGCATTTTGAAAACGACTCCAGTCTAAATTCAAATTATTACTGGCTAAAGGAATTTCTTTGGTTTCAAAAGTCGGTTCGTAAACCATTTGTGATAAGGTATACGGAGTCCATTTTGTTGTAGCGTGATACGCACCGCTAAAAGCAAATGTTAAAGTGAAAAGTGAAACCCAAATCCCAATTTGGCGATGGTATTTTCGAAGTCCTTTTTTGGGTTGTAAACTATCTGTTTTTTTGAATTGTTTCCATAATAAACCATAAATTAAGATTCCGCTTAAGGCAGAAAACCCAATGATGGATAATAAGAAAATCATGGTAATAATTCGAATACTATTGTTTGTAATAGCATCTACAAAAGACCAATTATGAAAAGTATCGAAAAACCAAATAAACCATTGTCTTGAAGTTGGATTATAAGTTGCCAGTTTACTGGATGAGGTTTCTACATACACTTCCATGGTGTCAGGCCGATCAAAACTCAGTTTATAAACCGGTAGATAACGGTTAACATATTTGTATTGTGAGGTGAATTCAGTCACAACTTCACTCTTTTTCACAGCACTTTTTTGATCGTCTAAAAAATAACGTGAAAGCCATTCAGCATATTTTTGATCTCCATTTTCTAGTTTCTCGGCTGTTGAAGTATCATAATACCATAATTCGCCAATTATAGTTTTAAGCTGATAATAAGTTTTATTATTGAAGCTAACTATTCTGAAATTTTTGAATTGCGTTAGTCCGTTTTTCTGTAGAACTTCCTGTATCGAAAATTTTAATTCATTTTTATTAATAATTTGCTGCTCCAGTTTATCATGAGCAATTTCAGGTTTGAAAAAATGCGCCATAAACGGATGCATCAATCCTGATAGTGTCCAGAAAATTACTGGTATAATCGTAATCAAACCAATAGTACGATGCCATTTGTACATATGTTGTTTGATTTTCTTGACAATCTTAGAATCTTTCTTTTTAGATTTTTTCTCTTTTATTTCTTTACTCATATTTGTGTTCTTATGATTTGTCTACTTGATATTTTTGCCACAGATTAAAGGATTAAAATGATTTTAATCTGTGGCCAAATATTATTTTTTTAATGAAAAATTATACTGAATTCCGAAAACAAAAGTTCTTGGCGCCGCTGCCGTATAAGTTGGCTGAGCATTTGTTGTATTAGCTCTCGAAACATTATAAGCATATAGTTTATCCGTTAAATTGAGGACATTTCCATATACTTCAATTGCTTTCCATTGATAACCAATTCTCGCATTAAAAATATTGTAACCATCGTATTTCACCGTATTGATTTGATCCTGGTAATAACTTCCCACAAGCTGCCACTCAACAGAAGTTCTTAAATTTGGAAGCCAGTTTGGATAATAACTCAATTCTGAATTTCCAGACCATTTTGGTGCCGATGGCATTTCTTTTCCATTCAGATTCTGAACCGGATCAGACGGTTTGTCTGAAAGTTTAAAATCGATATAAGTATGTTGTGCGTAAGTTGCGCCAAGTCGAAAATTAATTTGTTTTGAAGGACGATAAGTAGCTCCAAATTCAATTCCTTTATGACGCGTTTCACCAGCCGAACGATAATCAGTTGAATTATCAGCAAGTTTGATGTTTAAAAGCTCATTTTTTCCTTCCATATAATAGAACGCATAATCAAAATTTAATTTATTTTGAAGGAAAGAAAGCCATCCGCCAATTTCATAATTGTTGAAAGTAGCAGGTTCTAAATTATAATAGAAATCAGCAGGAACGCCAGTTGTTCCGCCAGTTCCAGGTTTTGTTCTGAAAATAGAAGTAATTCCGGGAGGGGCAAAACCTTGTGAATAATTGCCGTAAAAACCCGCAAATTCAAACGGATTATAATTTGCACCGGCTTTAAAAGTTATTTTGTCATAAACTTTGCTTCCTGTAGAATTGTCTAATGCATTGTCGTAATTAACTTTCATGTTGTCATAACGACCGCCAATAGTAACAACTAATTTTTCTATCGGATTAAAACTTACCTGTGCATAACCTGCGGTGTTGAAAATATCAGCGGTATAATCTGCTAATTTAGAATCTGGATGTTCTGCGATAATTTCATAAGAATCTACAGTTTGTTTCCCAGCTTCGCCTGGATTTAAATTTGCTTTCAAATCAATAACATAAGACCAATACGTCACAGGCGAATAATCATATAGCGCGCCGGCAACAATTTTAGTATTTAAGAAATTAAATTTTTGAGTATGTTGCCCGATAGCACCATAACTTTTAAAATTATTTGAATTTATTTCGCCTTTTGCAGTTGTTGGATTTACAGTCGGGCTCCATTTGATTCCGTATGAAGGATTTTGTCCTAATTTGTTGTCACGCAAATAAGCCGTAATATAACTACTTGCATTACCGTTCCAATCGTGTTCTAATGTTAAACGGGTTCTTAAAGCATCAGATTTTCTATAAGTAAAATCAGAAGTGCTTTTATAAGTTCTATTGTTAAAAGCATCTTCATTTACAGTTCCACTCATGTCAGAATAATATTTTCCATACATGGTGTTACTAATCAATCGGGTAGAAGGTGAGATATTATAATCGATTCTTGCGTTTAAATTATCTTTGTTATAATCAGAATAGGTCATCCAGCCGTTTTCCTGTAAACTTGAAATTCCGGCAATATGAAAACCAACTTTTCCAATCGTTGCACCTCCGGCAGCCTGAAATCTTCTGTAACCGTAATTATCGGCCTGAACGCCAAATTTAAATTCAGGATCAACGGGCGGTTTTAGGGAAATTAAATTAATAGTTCCACCAACAGCTTCCGGTCCGTATAAAGAAGAAACCGGACCTTTTACCACTTCAATACTTTGTAAATTATATTGATTGATTTCCAGTAAAGCATTGTGATTAAAGATTCCCATTGGGCGAATTGGTAAGCCATCTTCTAAATACAAATAATAGGCATTGGTTGTCATTGGCTGACGAATCGACATCATGTGTTGTTCGTTTCCTAAATTGACCATTAAAACTCCAGGCGTTTTATTGATGATCTCGTAGACAGCAGTTGCCTTGGTTTCGTTAATAGTTTTTGCGGTTATTTTACTAATAGCAACAGGGGTTTCCTTACGTAAAGTTGCAGTACGATTGGCAGTTATAAAAACGTTTTCTAATTCCTGAGATTTTGTTGTGTCTTGCTTCACTTCATTTTGAGCAAAGACACATTGCCCTATGATGAGTAGGGTAAAGTATATTTTTTTCATTTTAAATTATATAAATTTTAAAAAGTAACAGGTGTTTTTTCCAGACTTAATACCAAGAAAAAATCTTTTCAATTTTGAAATTGAAAAGTGCAGCTAAAATTTATATAAAATAGGATGGAGGGTGGAAAGTACTGTTTGAAACCGAAATTGGTTTTTCATCAGATAAAGCAAAAAGTTTTGCTGTAGATTCGATAGGAGTTACTAATTTAAAATTAGCAGTTGCTGTGTTTTGAATGTAAACGACTTCTGCTTTTTCTTTCAGATTGTTTTGCATTCTTTTTTCATTGTCAGCGTATTTCTTTAAACTTTTTTGAAGTTCACATCGACCATTACAAGAATTAAAAACCATTTTTCGTTGTACACAGATGGTTTTTGAAATTTCTTCCTGATTCAACTTGAAGGAAGTATAAACAAAGAAACTGCCAAATGATGGCAGCAAAAGCATGCAGGAAAGAAATATAATTAAAATTCGCTTCAAAGCCTTATTATGTTGTTTACGATTGCAAAAGTACAGTTTATTCGATTTAGAAAGAATAAATATTAGATTTTTTGCAAAAAAAATCCCCAATTACACTTTTGTAATTGGGGATTGAAATGTATTTGTTTAAAATTTATTATTTAACAAGAACCCATTCGCCATTGGCAATTAAAGATTCTGCTTTTTTAAATTTCATTGTTTCTGTTTTACCAGTTGCCACTTCCTGAACTGTAACGGTATCATTACGGTTGATTTTTGGCATATCTCTCACAATCGTTTCAGTAACCTGACGTTGTTGTGTTTCTCCAGCTTCGCGGTTAATGTCTTCGCTGTTTGGAATTTCATCTTTGCTTAATTTGAAATTTTCTTTCTGGCGAACTTCTCTCGCTTCGTGAATTTCAGGAACGTTTTGAGCTGGTAAATCACCTTTGAATAAGAATGAAATTACTTCTTTATTAACGTTGTCTAGCATTCCTCTAAACAAGTTGAAAGCTTCTAATTTGTAGATAAGCAATGGATCTTTTTGTTCGTGAACAGCCAATTGAACTGATTGTTTCAATTCGTCCATTTTACGTAAATGTTTTTTCCAAGCCTCATCAACAATAGAAAGTGTGATGTTTTTCTCGAAATCAGCAATTAACTGAGCGCCTTCGCTGTCGTAAGCTTTTTTCAGGTCAGTTACCACATTCAAAGTTTTAATTCCGTCTGTAAATGGAACTACGATACGCTCAAAATGATTGTTTGGCTCTTCGTAAACCCCTTTAATGATTGGGAAAGCTTCTCTTGCGCTTCTTTCTGTTTTTTCAGTATAGAAAGCCAGAGTCTCTTTGTATATTTTTCCAGTGATTTCAATATCAGATAATTTCAAGAAATCAGCTTCAGAAATTGGAGAAGTGATAGAGAAATAACGGATTAAATCAAATTCAAAATTTTTGAAATCGTTAATTGGTTTAGTTTGACTCACGATTAATTCGCAAGTATCATAAAGCATGTTTGCGATATCCAGTTTCAAACGCTCACCAAACAAAGCGTGACGACGACGTTTGTACACTACTTCACGTTGCGAGTTCATAACGTCATCATATTCTAATAAACGTTTACGAACACCAAAGTTGTTTTCTTCTACTTTTTTCTGAGCACGCTCGATAGATTTAGTCATCATAGAATGCTGGATAACTTCACCTTCCTGAAGTCCCATTCTGTCCATAACTTTAGCTACTCTTTCAGAACCAAATAAACGCATTAAGTTATCTTCAAGAGAAACATAGAATTGAGAACTTCCCGGATCTCCCTGACGTCCTGCACGACCACGTAACTGTCTGTCGACACGACGAGAATCATGACGCTCTGTACCAACGATTGCTAAACCTCCGGCAGCCTTTACTTCTGGAGATAATTTAATATCGGTACCACGACCAGCCATGTTTGTTGCAATAGTTACAACTCCGGCTTTACCAGCTTCTTCTACAATTTGTGCCTCTTGTTTGTGCATTTTAGCATTCAAAACGTTATGGTTAACGCCTCTCATTTTTAGCATTCGGCTTAATAATTCTGAAATCTCTACAGAAGTTGTTCCAATCAAAACTGGTCTTCCTGCATTTGATAATTCTGTTACATCTTCAATTACAGCATTGAATTTTTCACGTGTTGTTTTGTAGATATAATCTTCTTTGTCTTGTCTTGAAATTGGACGGTTTGTTGGAATTTCAACAACATCCAATTTATAAATTTGCCATAACTCTCCAGCTTCTGTAACCGCTGTACCTGTCATACCACCTAATTTGCTGTACATTCTGAAATAATTTTGTAATGTAACAGTTGCAAATGTTTGAGTAGCAGCTTCGATTTTTACATTTTCTTTGGCTTCAATCGCTTGGTGTAATCCGTCAGAATAACGACGACCATCCATGATACGACCTGTTTGCTCATCGACAATCATGATTTTGTTGTCCATGATAACATATTCTACATCTTTTTCAAAAAGAGCATATGCTTTTAAAAGCTGAGTAAGAGTGTGAATACGTTCGCTTTTTACTCCAAAATCCTGGAATAATCTTTCTTTAGCTTCTGCTTCAGCATCTTTGTCTAATTTTTGCTTTTCGATTGCAGCAATTTCAGTTCCGATATCCGGAAGTACGAAAAAGTCAGCATCAGTATCTCCTGAAAGGTATTGAATACCATTGTCAGTCAATTCAACCTGATTGTTTTTTTCTTCAATTACAAAATATAAAGCTTCGTCCACTTTATGCATTTCGCGATTGTTATCCTGCATGTATTGATTTTCAGTTTTTTGAAGCAATTGTTTAATTCCTTCTTCACTCAAAAATTTAATTAATGCTTTATTTTTAGGTAAACTTCTGTAAGCTCTTAATAATAAGAATCCACCTTCTTTAGTATTTCCTTCTTTGATTAATTTTTTAGCTTCAGCTAAGAAACCATTTGCCAACTGACGTTGTTGAGAAACTAAGTTTTCAATTTTTGGTTTCAACTCATTAAATTCATGACGATCTCCTTGCGGAACTGGTCCAGAAATAATAAGTGGCGTTCTTGCATCATCAATTAATACAGAATCGACCTCATCGACAATTGCATAGTTGTGTTTTCTTTGTACTAAATCGCTAGGCGAGTGCGCCATGTTATCTCTTAAGTAGTCAAAACCAAACTCATTGTTAGTTCCATAAGTGATATCCGCGTCGTATGCTTTTTTTCTTTGTTCTGTACTTGGCTGGTGATTATCAATACAATCAACAGTTAAACCGTGGAATTCGAATAAAGGCGCTTTCCATGTGCTATCACGTTTTGCCAAGTAATCATTCACCGTTACTAAGTGAACTCCGTTTCCAGTTAAAGCGTTTAAGTAAAGAGGAAGTGTTGCTACCAAAGTTTTACCTTCACCTGTTTGCATTTCGGCAACTTTACCTTCGTGCAAAACCATACCACCAATTAACTGAACATCATAATGAATCATGTCCCAGGTAATGTCTTTTCCGGCAGCATTCCATTTGTTTGCCCAAACTGCTTTTTCACCATCAATAACGATATAAGGTTTTGTAGCAGAAAATTCACGATCTCTTGGAGTTGCAGTAACTTCAATATGAGAATTGTCTTTAAAACGACGAGCCGTTTCTTTAACAACAGAAAATGCTTCCGGAAGAATTTCCAATAAAGTTTTTTCTGAGATTTCGTAAGCTTCTTTTTCAAGAGCATCAATAGCATCATAAAGATCTTCTCTTTTATCGATGTCTTCGATGTTTTCTACTTCCGCTTTAAGCGAAGCAATTTTAGCATCTTTATCAGCTCTGGCTTCTTTAATTTTTTCTTTAAAATAGACGGTTCTGGCTCTCAATTCGTCGTGAGACAAACTCATTAAGCTGGTTTCGAATGTTTTAATTTTATTTAAATAAGGTTGTAAAGCTTTGACATCTTTTTGTGATTTATCACCTACAAAGACTTTAATAATACTGTTTATGAAACTCATGATTTGTTATATTTCTATTATATGTAAATGTTGTATTTTGAACCAAAAAAAAAGCCTCTGTGATGAGACTTTTTCCTTTGGTTTATTTTTTAATATTCATCCTCATTCCAAAGATAATCTTCGTCTGTTGGATAATCAGGCCAAATTTCTTCCATTGATTCATATATCTCCCCTTCGTCTTCGATAGACTGAAGGTTTTCTACTACTTCTAATGGAGCACCAGCTCTAATAGCGTAGTCAATAAGTTCGTCTTTGTTAGCAGGCCATGGCGCATCACTTAAATAAGATGCTAATTCTAATGTCCAATACATCTGTTATCTGTTTAGTTTGTGCAAAAATAAATTTTTTACTGAAAAAGACAAGTAAATTTTGATTTATTTTAAGAAAATTTAAGAACGTCTCTTTATATTGCGGATTTTAGATTGTTGATTTTAGATTGTTGAATACTAATAATCCAAAATCTGTCCCAAAACTTCGGGATTAAAATCTAAAATTTTACTTCCTCGGAATCCATTTCACTTCCTCCGCTTTTAAGTCTGACGACAACTTCCGTGCCAAGACAAAAAGGTAGTCAGAAAGTCGGTTTAAGTACATGATTGCAATTTCAGGAACGTGTTCATTATGACTTAAATGTACTGCCAAACGCTCTGCACGACGGCAAACACAACGCGCAATATGACAATATGACACAGTTTGATGTCCCCCCGGTAAAACAAAATGGGTCATTGGCGGAAGACTTTCTTCCATTTTATCAATTTCATTCTCTAATAACTCAATATCAGTATCGATTATTCCAAGATTTTTCAATCGTAATTCTCCATTTTTCAGAACTTCTTTTTCTTGTGGAGTTGCTAAAATAGCACCAACAGTAAAAAGACGATCCTGAATTTCGATTAAAATAGTTTTATAATGAGAATCCATTTCCTGATCACGAATGAGTCCTATATAAGAATTTAATTCATCGACAGTTCCGTAACTGTCAATTCTAATGTGATCTTTAGGAACGCGCGTGCCTCCGAAGAGAGCTGTTGTTCCTTTATCTCCGGTTTTTGTATATACTTTCATTTTTTATTTTAGATTGTAGATTTATGATTTTAGATTGAAATATTAGAACTTTAATTTTTCCAGATTTAAAAATAATCTAAAATCTAAAATCAGAAATCTAAAATTACTTTGTTGTGTCACTTTCAATTAATCCGTCTCTTAAACGAATTATGCGATGTGCATAAGCAGCTATATCTTCTTCGTGGGTTACCAAAATTACAGTATTTCCTTGAGCATGAATATCTCCAAAAAGCTTCATGATTTCTACAGAAGTTTTACTGTCTAAGTTTCCGGTTGGTTCATCGGCTAAAATAATAGAAGGTTTGTTAACCAAAGCTCTGGCAATAGCTACACGCTGACGTTGCCCTCCGGAAAGCTGATTGGGTTGGTGATCCATTCTGTCTGCCAGGTTTACTTGTGTCAAAACTTCTACAGCACGTGTATTTCGGTCAGATTTGGAATATCCTGCGTAAATCATAGGTAAGGCAACATTATCTAAGGCCGTTGTTCTTGGCAAAAGATTAAAAGTCTGAAATACAAAACCAATTTCCTTATTTCGAATTCCTGCTAATTCATCATCTTTCATTTGGCTGACATCTTTTCCATTTAAAACATAATTTCCGGAAGTTGGTGTATCCAGACAACCTAACAAATTCATTAGAGTCGATTTTCCAGATCCTGATGGCCCCATTAAAGCTACATATTCTCCTTTATTGATTTCTAAATCTATTCCTTTTAAAACATAAACAATTTCGTTACCTAGTACAAAATCTCGTTTAATGTTAGTTATTTTAATTAATGGATTTGCCATTCGATTTACAATTTTGGATTTAAAAGTACGAAACACTTTTCAATAAACGATGAGTAGCTGATAATTGGTTTTTGTTACAAAAACATCTTTAGTTTGCAATTACATCAAATTGTAAACAATATATTTTTTAAAATAGTTTATATCTTTTTTATTTTGTTTTATATAATTGTCATTATTTTATATTATTTATAGATTTAATATCTGATTAATCTTAAAAACATGGTAATAATGTAATTTTAAATAATAGGTTAGTAGGTACATTTGTTAATGTATTAATTAAACAATCATTATTATGAAGAACATACAACTATTATCGGGAATTGCATTAATTGCATTGAGTCTTACATCGTGTAAAGACGAAAAACAAGAAAAAGCACAAAAGACAATTGACGCTTATGTAACCTACGTTGACTCAGTAAAGAATGTCAAAGCTGATGATTTGAAAGCGGATTGGAAAGACGTTGAAGCTGAATATAACAGAAGAGCCGAAAACGCACAATTGGCCCTTGCTGATATCAAAGATAATACTGCTGAAACCGAAAGGATAAATGCGAGTAAAACTAAATATGAAGAATTTAAAAATGAAATGACCACAGTTTTAGCCCCACCTGCACCAGCTGCAAGTCCAAAACAACAATTGCGTAACGCTTTGTTTGGTGAAGGAAAAATTGGAGACGATATGAGTTTTTCATGGGTAAATGCTCAAAATATTCATAGTGTGTACCAACAATTTGTTCATACAGTTGAAGATAATAAAGATAATTACTCTCGTGAAGACTGGGATGAAATCAAATTATTGTATGAAGCACTTGATAGCCGAAAAAATACAGTTGAAAAAGAAGGTTTAACATCTGAAGACAACAGAAAAATTGCAGGTTTAAAAGTGAAATTTGCTCCAATGTATACTGTTAACAGAATGGGAGCTAAATCTGAAGAAAATAGAGACGCTAAAAAATAAGATTTTAAAAATTTTTTGAATTAGTAAAAAGACGATCAGAAATGATCGTCTTTTTTTATGCTCTAATTGTAAAATGTTCTTTTTCCTGTTCGTATCTAAAAAATACGAATCCCCATTGAAAAGTGTCGATCGTAACTTTTACTTTTGGATGCTTTTTGATAATTTCCCAGGCTTCTTCCATTTCCTTCGACCAGTGAATGTCATCAAAAATCCAAACCGAATCGTTGTTGATAGTTGGTAATAAAAGATCAAAATAGGCTAAAGTGGCTTTCTTAGAATGATTACCGTCAAAATATATTAAATTATAGATTGTAGATTGTAGATTGTTCGATTTTAAGAAAGTTTCAAATTCAGTTATAATTGAATCAACATTTTTACAATCAAATTGATTTAATTGGTTTGCAGCAATATTAGCAGTTTGTGGACAGCCTTCTAATGTGATTACATTTGTATTCAGATTTCCTAAAGCCAGGGCAGAAGTGGCTAAACCTAATGATGTTCCTATTTCCAGAATATTTTCAGGTTGAAAATAGCGTGTTATACGAAATAAAAGTTCTGCTCGTTTTGGAGAAATTCCGGCAGTTTTGGCGATTTTTGAAATCTGTCTTCTGTTTGATTTAAAAACCTTTGAACCCGCACCAAAATCTGTTACTTCAATAAAGTTTTTATTTTCAAGTAATGATTTACGATAGTTTTTCAGAATTAAATACTCAGGTTTAGACTTTTTGTCGTAAAAACATTTAGTAAGTAAACTAAAAACAAAGGGCGAATGTACGCCGTGTTCATTTTTGGAGTTCCAAAGAAATTTGAGGTAAGATGTAATTTGAAATAGCATAATCTTATTTGCAAGAGATTGCGAAGATACGAATCAGAACTTGAAATAATTTAATGAAAAAAGCCTAATCTATTATTTAGATTAGGCTTTTTATATAATAAAAATGGAGGGAATTATCTGTAGATATTCACGCCATTATTTGCTCTCCATTGTTGTTCAAGATATTCAGCATCTTCGCTATTACGCGGATGAACGCCTAAAACAACATGACCGTCTTTAATTCCATCTTCATAAATTTTTGCTCTGTCTTCAGGAATTCCAGATCCTACTAAGGCACCAATTATACCTCCGGCAATTCCTCCTGCACCAGCACCAGCTAATCCTGCTGCTAATGGACCGGCAACAATTAATCCTAAACCAGGAATAACAAGACTAGTTCCTAATGCAGCAACAACTCCTGCAATTGCTCCAATTGTACCTCCAATTGCAGACCCGGTTCCTGCGCCCTCAGCTGCTTTCGTTCCTAATTCAGAATGATCATCTTTGTCTGAATAATGTTTTTTTCTGGTTTCATCAGACATGATAAGATTGATTTCATCTTTTGTATAACCTCTTTCGCTTAAGTTATCATAAGCTCTTTCTATGCTGTCACGATCTGAAAACATTCCAGTTAATACTTCACGTTTAGTTCCATCGGGATTATGTAAATTTTCCATTTTTATATATGTTTAATTGTGAATTCATTTTCACTTAAACAAAGCTCGTAAAACAGTTTTATTATTATTTACATAATTTTTTATAATCATTACATAATGAAATTCAGATTTTTATAAAATAGATGGTGCTTTTATATTATTACTTTAATTTATTGAATTAAAAAAAAAGACCACAACGAAATATATTTTATTGTGGTCTTTTTTATGTTAAGAATGAGATTCTGTAGAATTAATTTACAGAAATTAATTTCACATCGAAAATTAGTACCGAACCTCCGGGAATGCTATTGTAATTATAACTCCCATATCCTAAATGAGATGGAATTAATAATATTCCACTTCCTCCAACTTTAAAATAAGGAATTCCTTCTGTCCAGCCTTTAATTACCTGATTCAATCCAAAAGATATTCCTGCAGCTTTACTTTGGTCAAAAACACTTCCGTTAGAAAAATAACCTTTATAAGCTACAGTTACATTAGAACTTGCAGTTGGTTGAGCTCCGGTTCCAGGCTCGTTGATAACATAGTATAAACCAGAATCGGTTCTTTGAGCTGTTAATTTATTTTTGGCAATATAATCAACGATTTCTTTTTCGTTTTCAGCAGTGTAATCTTTAGCTATTTGTGGTTCTGCATTCTCTGGGTTGCAAGAAATGAAAAGGGTTAATGCTAATAATGAAGTTAAAATGTATTTCATGGTATTGTTTTTATAATGGGCTAATATAATAAAATTGATTTTTTTCTTCCACAGAGATTCACAAAGAAAAAGTACAAAGATTCACAAAAAAACTTAGTGTAACTCTGTACTTTTTCTTTGCGAATTTCTGTAAAATAACTTTATCCTTCTATTTTTGCAGAAAGCTCAAACCAACGTTCTTCTTTCTGATCTATTTTATTAATGATATTTTGTAATTCGTTTGCTTTTTTCTCGATATCAGCATCAGCAACTTTTCCGTCAGAGAATAATTGCTCGATTTTAGTTTTATCGATTTCCAGATCTTTGATCTCTCTTTCTAGTTTTTGATATTCTTTTTGCTCATTGAAAGTTAGATTTCCAGTCGGATTATTTTGTTTCCAATCTTTCTTTTCAGCTTTGTTTTCTTCTTTTTGGGCAACATCGGCACTATCTTCATAAGCACGGAAATCAGAATAATTTCCTGGGAAGTTTTCGATTTCACCTTTTCCTCTAAAGATAAACAAATGATCTACAATTTTGTCCATGAAATAACGGTCGTGCGAAACAACAAGTAAACATCCCGGATAATCTAAAAGGAAACTTTCTAAAACATTAAGCGTTACAATATCCAAATCATTTGTTGGCTCATCGAGAATCAAAAAGTTTGGATTTTGAATCAAAACCGTACATAAATACAAACGTTTTAATTCTCCACCACTTAATTTTTCGACAAAATCGTATTGTTTTTTAGCATCAAAAAGAAAACGTTCCAACAATTGAGAAGCTGAAATCATTCTACCTTTTGCAAGCGGAATAAACTCTCCGTATTCTTTAATAATATCAATTACACGCTGATTTGGTTTCGGGTTGATTCCGCTTTGCGTATAATAACCAATTTTGATGGTATCACCTTTTACCACACGTCCGCTATCAAGTGGGAGCGTTCCGGTAAGAAGATTTAAAAAAGTCGATTTTCCAGTTCCATTTTTCCCAATAATTCCGATACGCGCGCCACGCTGGAAATCGAAACTGAAATTATCAAGAATAACGTGATCTTTAAATTTTTTAGAAATTTTGTGAAGCTCAATAATCTTGCTTCCCATACGTTCCATGTTGATTTCAAGTTCCACTTTATTTTCCTGGCGACGACTTTGCGCTTTTTCCTTAATTACGTAAAAATCATCCTGACGCGATTTCGATTTTGTCGTTCTCGCTTTTGGCTGACGGCGCATCCATTCTAATTCTTTTACGAATAAGTTTTTAGCTTTGTCAACACTTGCATTTTCAGAGGTAATTCGCTCTTCTTTTTTCTCTAAATAATAAGAGTAATTTCCTTTGTATTGGTATAATTTTCCGTTGTCTAATTCAATGATTTCATTACAAACACGTTCTAAAAAGAAACGGTCGTGCGTTACCATAAACAATGTAATATTTTCTTTAGCAAAATAACTTTCTAACCATTCGATCATTTCAAGATCCAGATGATTGGTTGGCTCATCCAAAATCAATAAATCAGGACGATTAATTAAGATTATGGCTAGTGAAAGACGCTTTTTTTGTCCACCCGAAAGATTTTTCACTTTAAGTTTAAAATCTTCTAGTTTTAATTTGAATAAAATCTGTTTGTATTGCGTTTCAAAATCCCACGCATTGTGCTGGTCCATTCCGTCAAAAGCTTTTTGATAAGCTTCTTCATCGTCTGGGTTTTCAAGTGCTTTTTCGTATGCCTCGATTATTTTTAAAGTTTCATTGTCAGAAGCAAAAATACTTTCTTCAATAGTTAACTCTTCCTGTAAATTATTATCCTGAGAAAGAAATGCCATACGTATTCCTTTTCTCAAAACTACCTGTCCTGTATCTGGCTCATCTAAACCATTGATAATGCTCATAATGGTGGTTTTTCCAGAACCATTTTTAGCGATAAAAGCGATTTTTTGGTCTTTATTGATTCCGAATGAAATGTTGTCAAAAAGCGTTCTTTCGCCAAAAGACTTCGATATGTTTTCTACAGATAAGTAATTCACTTTGTAAATTATGAGTTATAAATTATAAGTTATGAAGGTTTTACAAAACACAACTTTTTTGCAAAAGTAAACTATTATATTGCGATTTGCGAATTATTTATCAAGGTAGGATTTCAGAATCGGACTTAAATCAAAATAATGAATTTGTTGGCGAACATTCAAAACAGGTTTCCGTATTAAAGCTTCATTTGTGAGATAATAGTGCAAACCATCATTTGTAGCAATACCTTCTATTTGGTGAAAAGAAAGTTGAAGATCAATTTTTCGTTTATTTCCCGAGAAAAACTCATGATTTTTAAAATCATACAATAAATATAAGAACGGTTTTCCAAGTTTAGAATACCCACAAAGAACGATAAGTTTTTTCTCTTCTAAATAAGTGGCACCAGTAATCAAACCTTTTGTGTCAAATGATTCTTTAAACTGAGCGATATGATTACCGGATTGATTCGGTAAAACATAAATACTTGTTTTGGATGATTGCCACTGTTTGGTAAACAGATAAATACTGTCTTTAGAAACAATGAAAGCTTCACAATCAAAATTAGTTGAATTTTGTTTTTGTGAAGAGAAATTAGTTTGATCAGAATACATAAAAGAAATAGTTTCTATAATTGGATTTCCTTCTAAAAATGATTTTTTCTCGATTTTTAAAATTTGCAGATTTGTTCGGTTTCCTGATGCATTATTTCCAAAATCTCCAATGTACAAATGCAAACTATCTTGCGAAATTTCTTCCCAGTCATAATTGATAGCTTTTTCAAGAAAGATTTTCTTTCGAATTATTCCTAATGAATCTAATCCATAAATCATTTTATCATGATCGTCGTTGTGTGTCCATAGTAAGTTGTTAAAAAAAAGTAATCCCGAGGTTTCTTTGATGGAGTCGCTTATTCTTTTTGAATACAACGGCTTAATTTTTTTGACTTCATAAAAACAACTCCCATCATTTGTAGTTGCTTTCGAATTGTAGTTTTTCGCTATTGGATCTGTACAATTATAAGTTTGTGCGTTAGTATGAGAGAAGGAGATAAAGAAAAGGAACAATACTTTTTTCATAATTATTTTATAGATACTGCTGATCCTGAATTGTTTAAGATAAAAGTTTTTTTATTAAACAATTTGGCGATTAAAGATACGTTAAGTTTCTAAAATGTTTTATAATTCCTCAGGTTATTTCTGTTTAATTAAGTCATAAGTTTTTAAAGTATTATAATAAGGTATTTCTGAGTTTATGTGTTTTTCATGATATTCCTAAAAATTATTTTTGCAAAAATATAAATGAATTCTTTCAAAGAAAAAACGTATCTGTTTGATATTGAGTTTTATACTGTATGTTGTTAATTTTGAAATAATTAGTGCATTTTTTTGTCTTAAAAGTCTAAAAATTGTCAATATATTTGCAGCCGAACTGAATTTTTCTGATTTCTAATAATGGGAGTTGGAAAAGCGAAGCTGTGCTTTTAAATTAGATGTTAAATTGAACTGATAAAGAAAATGAATAAGAAAAGCAAAATATACATAGCAGGACATAACGGAATGGTAGGTAGTGCTATCTGGAGAACATTGTTCGCTCAGGGTTTTACTAATTTACTAGGAGTTACCAGTAAAGAATTAGATTTAAGAGATCAAAAAGCAGTTCGTGAATTTATTGCTACAGAAAAACCAGAAGTCATTATTGATGCTGCTGCGAGAGTTGGTGGTATTTTGGCTAATAATGATTATCCCTATCAGTTTATCATGGAAAATATGCAAATTCAGAATAATCTAATAGATTCTGCTTTGCAAAACGACGTTGAAAAATTTATTTTTTTGGGAAGTTCTTGCATCTATCCAAAATTAGCACCACAGCCTTTAAAAGAGGATTACTTACTTACAGATACTCTTGAGCCAACAAATGAATGGTATGCTATTGCAAAAATTACAGGTGTAAAAACATGTCAGGCTATCAGAAAACAATTCGGTAAAGACTATGTAAGTTTAATGCCAACCAATTTATACGGTACATTTGATAATTTCGATTTAAATACGTCACATGTTTTGCCAGCTATGATCAGAAAGTTTCATGAAGCAAAAGAAAGCAATAATGCTCCGGTAACACTTTGGGGAAGTGGAACACCGATGCGCGAATTTTTGTTTGTTGATGATATGGCAAAAGCAGTGGTTTTTGCATTAGAAAATAAATTGCCTGATTATTTATATAATGTAGGTACAGGTGAAGATTTGACAATAAAAGAACTTGCAGAGACTATTCAAAAAATCACGGGACATAAAGGTGAAATTATTTGGGATTCAACCAAACCAGATGGAACACCAAGAAAATTAATGGATGTTTCGAAAATGCATGAATTAGGATGGAAACATCAGGTAGAATTACAAGATGGAATTCAAAAAACATACGACTGGTTTTTGCAAAACATAGAAAAATTCAAACAAGTTAAAATGTAGAGAAATGAGAATTTAATGAGATTGATAGCCTTTAATTTGCTTTTCACCTCGATTAAAAACTCAAAACTTACTAACTCAAAACTCAAAAGATGAGCATACAAAAAATAGCACTTGTTACAGGAATAACAGGTCAAGACGGATCGTACTTAGCTGAATTGTTATTAGAAAAAGGATATCAGGTACACGGAGTTAAAAGACGTGCATCTTCTTTTAATACACAAAGAATTGATCATATTTATCAAGACCAACATGAAGCGCATGTTAATTTTAAATTGCATTATGGCGATTTAACTGATTCAACCAATATTATTAGAATAATTCAGGAAGTACAACCTGATGAAATTTACAACTTAGGAGCTATGTCTCATGTAAAGGTCTCTTTTGATTCTCCGGAATATGTAGCAAATGTAGATGGATTAGGAACGTTGAGAATTTTAGAAGCAGTTAGAATACTAGGTTTAGAGAAAAAAACGAGAATTTATCAGGCTTCAACTTCAGAGTTATATGGAGGTTTGGCAGAAAATAAAAATGAAAAAGGTTTTTATGATGAAAATTCCCCATTTTACCCGCGTTCGCCATATGGTGCTGCGAAAATTTATGGTTTTTGGATAACAAAAAATTATCGTGAAGCTTACAATATGTTTGCTTGTAATGGTATTTTATTCAATCATGAATCACCAAGACGTGGAGAGACTTTTGTAACTCGTAAAATTACCATGGCAACGGCTGCTATTGCAAAAGGAAAACAAGATTGTTTATATCTTGGAAACCTAAATTCACAAAGAGATTGGGGGCACGCCAAAGATTATGTTGAAGCTATGTGGAGAATTTTACAGCAAGATATACCAGAAGATTATGTGATTGCAACTGGTGTGACTACTTATATTAGAGATTTCGTAACTATGGCTTTTGCAGAAGTAGGCATTGAATTAACTTTTGAAGGAGAAAATGAAAGTGAAGTAGCTAAAATTGCAACATGTAACAATCCATTATATCAATTAGAAAAAGGAAAGGTAGTAGTACGAGTAGATCCTGAATATTATCGTCCTACAGAAGTAGATCTTTTAATTGGAGATCCTACAAAATCTAAAACACAACTAGGATGGGAGCCTCAATACGACTTGGCTGCTTTGGTAAAAGAGATGGTGGCAAGTGATTTGAGATTGTTTTAAGAATATGAAGTTAAAAACGGATGGGTATATAAGACACTAAATATTTTGAATAGAAAAGGCTAATCGTTTAGAAAAAGTTTAATGGATAGGAAAGATTTAATTGGTTAGAAAAGTTTAAACGATTTAGTGATTAATTGTTTCTCATTTTACAGAACTTATAATTTATATAGCTCACCCCAATACTTGAATGAATGAGGTTATTGTACATTGAGTTAATTTGAGTAAAACTCTATACAGCTGACAATTTTAAAAACTTAAAGTTATTTTATGATTATCTATGAAAAAAACACTATTTATTATTTCATTATTGTTCTGTTTCCAAATATCTAAAGCACAAACTTATGATATTTGTATATATGGTGGAACATCTGCTGGTGTTATAGCCGCACATACCGCTGCAAAAATGGGACATTCTGTTCTTTTAATTGAACCTTCGATCTTCTTAGGAGGCTTGACATCTGGTGGACTAGGCAATACTGATTTAGGAAAAGGACAGATTCTTTTAGGACTTGCAAACGATTTTTATCAAAGGATTGGAGATTATTATGGGACATCAATAAAGTATACATTTGAACCACATGTAGCTGAAGCGATTTTCAATGATTATATCAATGAGGCAAATGTCGCTGTTTTGTTTAAACACCGAATTATAAAGGCAAACCTGGTAAATAATAATATAAAAAGTATTGATTTAGAATCTGTTGATGGCAATGTTAATATAAAAAACATAAAAGCAAAGTATTTTATTGATTGCAGCTATGAAGGCGATTTAATGGCAATGGCTGGTGTTTCTTATACTATAGGTCGAGAAAGCAATAATATTTATAATGAAACTCTTAATGGTGTAGAATACAAATTTTCTTGGAGTCATCAATTCCCGGATGGTGTAGATCCATATAAGATTAAAGGTGACCCAAGTAGTGGATTATTATGGGGTATTTCAAGCGATGTTTTAAGTAGCGACGGAACTGGTGATAAAAAAATACAAGCGTATAACTTTCGGATTTGTTTGACTAATGTTGCTAAGAATAAAATAGACATAACTAGACCCGAGAATTATGATCCTCTAAAATACGAGCTTTTAATTAGACTGATTGAAGCTCAACCCGATAAAAATGATATTTATGGATATTTTAGTTGGGCTTCAATGCCTAACAACAAAACAGACATTAACAACAAAGGTGGATTTTCAACCGACATGATTGGTATGAACTATAATTATCCTGAAGCAACTTATAATGATAGAGCACAAATTTATAACAATCACAAAGAGTATATTATAGGGTTATTATATTTTTTAAGCCATGACAATCGAGTACCTGCTTCTATAAGATCTGAATTAATTAAATGGGGATATCCCAAAGATGAATACATAAACAACAATTATTGGTCACCACAGCTTTACATTAGAGAATCAAGGAGAATGTTGGGGTCATATATTATGACAGAGGCAAATTGTTTATCTAAAGTAGTTGTTGAAGATGGTATTATATCAGCAGGATACACCATTGACTCACATAATTGTCAAAGAACAGTTGTATTTAAAAACGGCTCAGCGATGGTAAAAAATGAAGGTGATATTCAATATCCAATCCCACATCCTTTTCCAATTGCTTATAGCTCAATGCTTCCGAAAGAAACGCAATGCAATAACCTAATAGTTCCTGTTTGTCTATCAGCAAGTCATATTGCTTATGGCTCAATTCGTATGGAACCAGTATTTATGCAATTGGGGCAAGTGGCTGCCATGGCAGCAGTATTTGCTATTGATAAAAATTTACCATTAAAAGAAGTACCAACCAATGAAATTTCTACAAAGTTAATTGAAAATTCATGGCAAAAATCACTTAATACAAATACAAAAAAAAGTGATATATTAGTACATATAGTTTCAAATATATTGACAGTGAAAACTAATATTATACCAATACAAATTAACATTTATAGTTTAGACGGTAAATTAGTTATCAAAAGAAATTTAGATACAGAAACAACCAATTTAGATATGAATGGATTGACTACAGGTATGTATATAGTTAAAGTCAAAAACGACACCATTAATTATTCCACTAAATTTATCAAACAGTAACAAGTTCGTAACAAAAAAATTAAAGCGTCATTCATTGCTTAAAGTTAAGAACACAAAATTCATCAAGAAAATATCACCTTATTAATTATTTAATTTTTTTACGAAAAGTTAAACCTCTTAATCGAATAAAGAATCAATTTTTTACAGTATTTAGTTACAGTATTTAAATGTGTAAATATTGTTTTTTTCTTCTTTATTAAAATAATTATTAAAAATGCTGTTTTTTTCAAGTAACTATGTATAACTATGGAACTGAATTATTTTGAGTAGAAAAGATGAATCATTTAGGAAATGTTTAATAGATTAAATATTTAAAATAAATAGCTAAAAATAAAAAGATATTGAATGTCCAATACTATAAATAACAAACGGATAGCAAAAAACACACTTTTTCTTTATGTAAGAATGTTCTTCACAATGGGCGTAAGTTTATATACATCAAGAGTGGTATTAAATACGCTTGGGATTGAAGATTATGGAGTTTATAGTATAGTTGGCGGAATTGTAACATTATTTAGCTTCTTCAACAGCGCAATGACCTCTGCGACACAACGTTTTTTGGCCTTTGATATAGGTAAAAATGATTTGCAACAATTGAAAAAAACTTTTAATGCCACACTTAATATTCATATTGGTATATGTATTTTGGTTTTCGTGTTATCTGAAACTATTGGGTTGTGGTTTGTAAATTATAAATTGAATTTGCCCTTCGACAGAATGACAGCTGTTAATTGGGTCTATCAGTTTTCTGTCTTTACTTTTCTCTTAGGAATAATACAAGTTCCTTATGATGCACTGATTGTAGCTCGGGAAAAAATGGATATCTATGCCTATATGAGCTTTGTAGAAGTTGTTTTGAAATTAATAATTGTTTACTTATTAGTTGTTTTTACCTTTGATAAATTGATTCTATACGCAGCTTTACTATTTTTTGTATCTTTTATTGTAAGAATGGGCCACAAATATTATTGCAAGAGATACTATGAAGAAAGTAAATACCAATTCTATTTTGACAAATCATTTTATAAAGTTTTATTGTCCTACTCAGGATGGAATTTATTTGGAAATATAGCAGCAGTAGCACGATCACAAGGTTCTAATATTTTATTAAATCTTTTTTTCGGTACCGTTTTGAATGCTGCTTATGGCATTAGTATGCAAATACAAGGAACTGTTCAGACTTTTGTAGTTAATTTTCAGATGGCTGTCAATCCTCAAATTATTAAATTGTATGCAGCTGGGAATAAGGAAGAATGCTTAAATCTTATTTTTCAGAGTGCAAAATTTTCATATTTTTTAATGTTTATAATAGCCTGTCCCATTATTTATAATATTGATTTTATTTTAGAATTTTGGTTGAAAAACCCGCCAAAATACACCTCTGTTTTTGTAACTCTTTGTTTGATTATTTTATTAATAGACTGTATTTCAGGTCCACTAATGATTGGCGCCCAAGCTACAGGTAATATAAAATGGTATCAAATTATTATAGGAACTTTAATTTTTCTCAATCTGCCTATAGCGTATGTTTTATTAAAAATATATAAAAATCCAGAACTTATTTATTACTCAACTGCAGTAATTTCATTATTAAGTTTAGTCTTTAGATTGTTTTTTTTAAGAGTTATTATAGGGATTTCTATTTTTGATTTTTGCAAGTCTGTACTTTTAAGAATAATTATAGTTACATTAGTTACAATTGGAGTTTTTACGCTTTTTGAATCTAATATATCTTTAACAAATGGATGGCAGTTCTTCATTCTAAAATTATTTGTTTTGTTTTTTACAATGATTTTCGCAATACTTTTTTTAGGAATTTCTAAAAAAGAATACAGATTTGTTAAAAATATGATAGCAAAAAAGATAATGAAATAATTATGATGATAAAACAATATATCTCAGAATGTAGTTTTTAAGTAATAGAGAAAACACAATTAAACATTATGCAATATATATATTACAAAGATCCTATTGGGAATTTTGGCGACGATTTAAATGGATGGTTATGGCCACAACTTTTTGGCAAAGAAAGTTTTGAAAATGACGATGCTTTCTTGGGAATTGGTTCGATCCTTTACAATGACAATAAACTAATCACTGATTTACAAAACAGAAAAAAAATTGTATTTGGTACTGGTATTAGACCTTCTTATCATTCCTTTAAATATGACAATACATGGGACATTAAATTTTTACGAGGACCTTTGTCTTCATACTCTTTTAATAACGAACATGAATATATAACTGATGCTGCTTATGCCTTACGTCATATTAAAAATTTCGAGTCACTTAAAAACTCAGAAAAAAAATATGAAATTAGTGTGATGCCATATTTCAGATCAATTAAATATTTTGATTGGAAATTGATTTGCGATCGTTTAGGCTATCATTATATATCTCCACTAAGTGAAAATGGAGTTGAATTTACATTGACGGAAATAGCCTCATCAAAATATTTAATTACAGAAGCTATGCATGGTGCCATTCTCGCTGATGTTTTAAGAGTGCCCTGGAATAGATATGTTTTATCAACTCCTGTTACTGAAGGCTCTATGGTTTCTGAATTTAAGTGGATGGATTGGTTAAGCTCAGTTGATCTTGCAAATATCAATACTACTTTTATAAAGTTTAACAGAAAAACTTTTTTGAATTCTTGGCTAAAAAAAATTAGTGGAAATATTCTGGATGCCGAATTTTTTATCAAGAAAATTGTTATTGATGATATTCTCTACAAACTGGCCTCAGTTGATCAGTATTATCTTTCGAAAGACAATACTATAGTAGATCTTGATACAAAAATAAATCAGAAAATTTTAGATTTTCAAAGAGAGTTAAAATAAAAAATGGTTTATACAAATAATGCTAATCTCTTCCAGACTAACATATTTTAAATTTGCCTATACTGCTTTTGATATTAAGCCCGAAACTTATTTAACTGATTATAAAGACATGGCTAATTCGAACTGATATCATAAAACTGTTTCGTTCCAACTTAGAAAAAACTAATGAAAAGTTGAAAGAAACTTTCAGGAAGTCAAGAGATATAAGTTTTAAACTCAGAATACTAAAGTTTAAGTATTCATGAGCATAACGTGTGGGTATGCTAAAATTTTAAAAAAACTTCAAAAATAATGCAAGAAAAGACAACAGAGTAAAACTTACATTTAAAATATGAAATATCTAATAAGTCAAGATTATACTAATACTTCAAATAATCATGCAGGCATGAAGCATATGTGTAATATGCTTAAAAGGCATTATCCTAATGAATATGAAATAATTATATTTCCAGATTTATATAAAAATATAAGTCAAAATAAATTTCTAAAAAAAATTCACGGCTTCTTGATAAAGAAACTTATCGTTCCTTATAAATATTTTAAAATTGGAAAAGGTTTAAATGGTATACTTAAAAAAGGGGACTCAGTATATTTGTTAGAATACTGTGAATTGTTGTTTCCGCAATTGGTTTTAGCACAATACCTAAAAAAACACACAAATGGAATTAACATATATGGATTGGTACATCTTATCCCTCAAAGTTTAAATGATTCATTCACAACTGCCCAAATTCAAAAATGGCTTAATCCATTGGATTGTATTTTGACTTTCGGGAGTTCTTTATCAAACTATTTTACTAGCAAATTAAATGTCCAAGAAAATAAAGTAAAAACCCTTTTCCACTATGCAGATTTAGATTATTACCAACCGTCCAAAATTTCCAATACAACACAAAAGAATAAATATGTTCCAAAAGTATTGGCAATGGGTAATCAAAAAAGAAATTTTGAATTATTATTGAGCATTGTAAAAAATAATCCAGACACACAATTCACAATTTGTCAGGGAGTAATGGATTTAAGTGATAAATTCCAAGGATGTAATAATATAGAATTAATTGGATTTGTTGAAGAATCGGAATTATTAGTCCTTATGCAAAATTCTGACATTTCACTGAATATAATTGATGACACTATTGGAAGCAATGTTATAACAACTTCAATGGCTGCTGGATTAGCAATTATTGTAAGTGATGTTGGCTCTATTAGAGATTATTGCAAAAATGATGGTGCCATTTATTGTCATAATAGTAATCCCGAATCTTTTTCGCATGCCATTATGAAATTGTTTCAGAATCATGAAAAATTAGATGAATTAAAAGCAAAATCAATTGAGTATAGTAAAAATTTTTCGATTCACTATTTTAATGATTTGTTAAATGGCTTATAGAAATATAAAATAAGAAAATCAACAATGTCCATAATTGAACATATACTGTTATTTACGTTACTTTTTTGGTTTTACTCCTTTTGGGGTAAAAAGAATTATAATATTATGCATAATTATGATTTCTGGATAATGGCTTTACTCCCTATAATAATGTACTCGATGATTATCGGATCGAGATATGGTTGGGGACCTGACTATATGTCGTATAAATATAGATTAGAAAATGCACTTAAAATTCCTGAAGAGCAAATAGGCTTTAAATGGCTAAATCAAGGTATTTATTTGCTTGGATTAAATTTTGTTGGAGGATTTATTGTTTATAGTTTTATATTTGTTTCTAGCGCCTTTGTTTTAATTCGAAGCTTCAAAAATGAATCAAAGTACATGTATGCCTTTTTTATACCCGCTACCTTAATATTTGTGAGTAGTGCAATTAGACAAGGTTTAGCTTTGAGTTTTCTATTATTAGCAATTTATTTCCTTAATAAAAAAAAATGGATTTATATAGTTATTTCTATATTAATTGGTGCTTCCATACATACAGCAACATTTATTCCTGTTTTTATCATTGGTTTTTTTTATTTGTTTACAACAAAACCACTAAACATGAAATTTACTATACCATTGTATCTGTTTTTTACATTTCTTTTTGATTCAAAAAAAATTGGATTCATTTCTAATTATTTGCAATATTTGTCATTTGCTAATAAATTTCAATCTTATATAGATTCTTCAGATGATTGGTTTGGTAGTGAGGCAGCAAATGTTATTTATGAACAAGGAATCTTTGCTTTAATAATGTCTTCTTTTTTTTACATCAGCATTATATATTTAGGGTATCGCGCAATTAAAATGAGGCCAATTGCAAATATTATTTATTTGTATAATAGTATGGTTTTTGGAATTATTTTTTATAGAATCGTTTTCTTATTTGAAATATTACGACGATTTGCAGAGCCGTTGATTATTTTATATTTCATAGTTTTAGGCTATTCGGTATATGTTTTTGAAGACAGGTTAAAAATGTCAAAAAAAGTTAAATTAGGTAAGTTGAAGACTAATTTAATGTCAAAAAAATATAAACTCGGACTGGCCTGTATTTTTTTATATCTTATTTTGTTTTGGGGTCGTTTTGTATTTTTAAATCCGACGGCATTATTTTTTTGGAATAAATAATTATAAATATGATTGAATCAAAAAAAATATTAAAATCATTTTTGGAATATGAAAAAAAAATATATTCTGAATATTCGTTTCAAACTAATAGTAGATACATTATATCTCGTTTTAAAAGAGAGCCTTCAAGAATGATATATTTATTTGTTACCTTATCTCGTAAAACAGATTATTATCATTTTCATGCAAAGAAAAACAGGTCTATTCTGGATAAATTTCTATATTTTATCTATGTATCTAGACGAAATCGTTTAGGAGAGAAATTAAGTCTGGAGATTGAAACAAAAAACATTAGCAAAGGATTAATGATTTATCATTATAACAATGTAATTAATGGAAGAAGTATTATAGGAGAGAATTGCCATCTACATGGAAATAACTGTATTGGTAATGATGGAAAATCTAATGATTGTCCTATTTTAGGAAACAACGTTATGCTTGGGGTAGGTGCAAAAGTCATTGGAGGTGTTACTATTGCTGATGATATAAAGATTGCTGCTGGTGCTGTTGTTGTGCATTCGTTTACGGAAAAAGGAATAACAATAGCTGGTGTTCCGGCAAAAAAGATAAATTAATGAATAAACTTATATTTGTTTCAGGCCCACAACGAAATATGTTGCCAGGTTATTGGTTATATGATTTTCTCGTGGAGGATGGTTATAATATCACTTCATTTTACATGCGTAAAGACAATAATGAGAAACAAAATAAGATTATTAATTATTATCGAATTTGGAAGGTAATTTTATATGTTCTTTTCAATGCAAGTAATAATGATTTAATTGTGGTTTATGATAATGATTCAATAGGTATTTATATTGCTTTGGCTATTTCGTTTTTTAGACCCAGTCTGATTGTTCATAAAATTAATTGTATGGCAAATAATAGAGAACGATTATATTCACCTATTAAGAAACCTTTAGTTAGGAGAGCTTACAAATATATCTATACAACTGTCAACAATGAAACAATATCATCGCTCTACTCCAATTACTTTAAACTCAATAAAAATCACTTTATTCCCGTACCTGACTCATTGTCAGATTTTGGTGAAGATATTGTAAAAATAAGTAACAGAGAAGATCAAGGATACATTTTTATGGGAGGTGCCACACATCGAGATTTTTCTTTATTTATTGAAATTGCTAAATTACTACCACACTATAAATTTGTGGCTGTAACGTTCGAGAAGTTTAAAAAAATATTTGCAAATGCTCCTGCAAATATGGATGTTAAATATTCGTTACCTGAAAAAGAATTCTATGAAGTGATTGCTCATTGCAGTATTGTTTTTATTCCATTAGTCAATAACTTACAAGGAGGCCAAATGGTACTCTTTCAAGGCGCACTATTAGAAAAACCCATAGTTACAACAGAAAATACAGCTATCCATACATATTTTAATGAATCAAGTGTTAAGTTGATGCAGATAGGAGATGTTAATGCTGCAATAAGTATTCTTTCAGAAATGATGGAAAATATTGGAATTCGTGAGCAAAGAGGTAAAGCTGCGTTTAATGATATTATAAAGTTTACACCAGAGAAGATTTACGAACAATATAAATTGAAATTATTTTCTATTCATCCGATTTAATATTTTGTGGTTTTTGAGTAAGATTTATTCGTTTTTTCTTGAAATTTTATTTTAATTATGAATCAACCGAAGTTAAGTATTATTGTCCCTATCTACAATGTAGAAAAGTATCTTTCTCGTTGTATGGATTCTTTGCTAAATCAAACATTAAAAGATATTGAAATTATTTTAGTTGATGATGGCTCGCCTGATTCTTCTCCTGGTAAATGTGATGAATATGCATTACAAGATTATCGTATTAAAGTAATTCATAAAAAGAATGGTGGACTTGGTTTTGCTCGTAATAGTGGCCTAGAAATAGCAACTGGAGAATTTGTTGCGTTTGTTGACTCTGATGATTATGTTGATTTAAAAATTTATGAAACCTTATATGGTCAAGCAAAAGAAATGAATTTAGATACCATTTTTTGCGGTTATAATAATGTAGATTCAAAGCAAAATATCAATGCCATTGCTGAGGTTGAATCACTAACAATTTTAGATTCCCAAAAAGAAATAGAAGGCTTTGTATTAGATATGATCGGCACCGAACCAAGTTATGCAGTCGATAGAAAATATCAAATGTCTGTTTGGCGTGCGATTTATTCTAGAAATATTCTAGAAAAAAATAATATTAAATTTTGTTCTGAAAAAGAATTTATTTCTGAAGATATTATTTTTCACATCGATTATTTACAACGAGTTGCAAAAATTGGTTTGATTACTGATTCAATGTATTATTATTGTGACAATGTGAGTTCTTCTTCCTTGTCAAAAAGTTTTCGAAAAGATAGATTTGAAAAATACGTCGTTTTATATAACGAAATTTGTTCACGCCTGCCTGTAAATAGAGTTAATGATAGAGCAAAAAGATTACTTATAGGTTATACAAGGTCTCTAATATTTATTCTAAATGATTATGATATTACAGTTAAGGAGAAAATAGAAATTGTTAAAGCAATATGTCATAATAATATTTGGAACGAAATATGCCTTGATTATAATTATACTCAATTACCTTCTTATCAAAGAACGATATTTTATCTTATAATCAAAAAGCAAGTATATTTACTAATTCTTCTTTCTTATTTGAAGAAAATGATATTAAAATAAAATTACAAAGCGGAAATTTTTAGTATTAAATTTTCAATTACAATACAGATTAAATTTAATTAGATGATTAATGAGTTTAGTTAAGGAAATAAAAAAAATAAGAGGAAACAGTAAGGGAATATTTTTCATTATTGCTTTTAGAACGAGTAGTTTTTTTACGAGATCGAGTGTCTTAAAAATTCTAGGATTTCCAATTAGATTAGGTTATAAATTTTTTTTTCAGTGGATGCTTGGGATTGATATTGATGACAGTACACAAATAGGCTTTGGATTTAATGTATTTCACGGTCAGTCTCTAATTATAAATAGAGATGTAATTATTGGTGATAATGTTACTATAAGGCATAATACAACAATTGGTGTAGCAAAGGAAGGGGGGAAATGTCCAGTTATTGGAAATAATGTCAATATTGGGTCAAATACAGTTGTTATTGGGGATATTATTATTGGAGATTATTCTGTTATAGCTGCTGGATCGGTTGTTGTTAAAGATGTACCAGAATATTCAGTAGTAGCAGGTAATCCGGCAAAAATTATTAAAAAAAATAGATGAAAGTTAAAAAAAAAAAAGTTTTAGTAGTTGGTACTTCATCTAAAACAAGAGGAGGTATTACTGCTGTTATAAAAGCTTACGAAACAACAGGTTTTTGGAAAGAATGGAATTGTGTTTGGATTGAGACTCATATAGATAAGTCTAGTTTAATTAAGCTTTGGTTTTTTTTTAAGAGTATTTTAAAGTATATTTTATTACTGCCAAGCGCAGGATTGATTCATGTCCATCTTAGTGCTCCTATGTCAGTTAAAAGAAAATATGCATTTTTATTTTTAGCGAAAAAATTTAAAACTCCTGTTATTATACATTTTCATGCTTTCAGTTCTGATTCAACTATTGATAAAAACCACCTGAAGCTATATTACAATATATTTAATATGGCTGATATTATAATTGTTTTATCAGAGAGTTGGAAACAAGGCCTTATAAAAGATTTAAATATTAGTCCTAATAAAATTGTTGTTCTTTATAATCCTTGCCCTGTTGTAATAAAAGATCAAGAAGTAAAAAAAACAAATACAATTTTATACGCAGGAACTTTAGACAGTAGAAAAGGGTATAAAGATCTAATTCAATCTTTTTCAAATATAGCATCAATATATCCTGATTGGAAACTTTGTTTTGCAGGGAATGGTGAAATAGCTGAAGGGATAAAATTTGCAGAAAAACTAAATATTAGTAATAAAGTGACTTTTGAGGGATGGGTTTCAGGTGCTAGAAAGGAAAAACTATTTAATGAAGCTACTGTATTTTGTCTTCCAAGTTATGCGGAGGGCTTTCCTATGGCGGTTCTTGACGCGTGGGCCTACGGATTGCCTGTAATAACAACACCAGTAGGAGGTATTCCTGACGTTGCTATTGATGGTGTCAATATGATGCTATTTCAGCCGGGCAATATAAATGAATTGAGTGAAAAATTAATGATTATGATATCTGATGAAGTTCTAAGAAACAAAATTAGTGAAGCTTCTTTAGACTTTTCAAGCCATAAGTTTTCTTTAGGTTCCATTATTAATAATTTAGCAAATATTTACAAAAAAACACAAAATTGAAAATTACAACTGACTTCTTAGATTATCACGTATATAAAAATAATTTAAGTGAATATAAATTAAGTAAGAAAACGGTAATAAACACTATTAATCAATACTCATTTTGTATCGCGGAAAATGATAGTGATTTTAAAAAAGCATTACAAAATTCTGACATTCTCTTACCTGATGGTATTGGAGTTGTTGTTGCTGTTAAAATGCTGAATGGTGACAGTATAAAAAAAATTGCAGGTGCAGATTTACATAATTTTCTTTTAAAAGATTTAGATAAAAAAGGCGGTTCTTGTTTTTATTTGGGATCTTCTCAAAATACACTGGACAAGATTGTTCAAAGAGTATCAAGGGAATTCCCTAACATTAAATTGGCAACATTCTCGCCACCTTATAAAGTTGAATTTTCTGAAGATGAAAATGCACACATGTTAAATGAGGTAAATGCATTTAAACCTGATGTTTTGTTTGTTGGAATGACAGCTCCAAAGCAAGAAAAATGGGTTGAAAAGCATAAAGATCATTTGGATGCAAGAATAATCTGTTCGATTGGTGCCGTATTTGATTTTTATGCCGGTACAATTGTTCGTCCAAATAATTTTTGGATAAATTTAGGATTGGAATGGTTGATAAGATTGTTAAAAGAGCCAAAAAGAATGTGGAGACGATATTTATACTATGGTCCTGTTTTTGTCAAATTTATTGTTAAAGAAAAAGCTAAGCGAATTTTAAATTATGATTCTTAGGGTATGAAAATTTTAAAAGAATTATCTCAATTTCACTTTTCGCGTTATTTTAAATTGTTGTTTGTAATTTGGGATGTTATATTGCTTAATGTATCCATTATTTGTTCAGCTTTCTTAAGATTTGGAAGCCTAGATAAACTTTTTTTAAAAGAAGTGCAAACTATTTCTTTGCTTGCTAATTTATTGTGGATAGGTTTGTTACTTTATAGAGATTCTTATAGAATTATAAGAATAGAGCCAATTGAATCTATATTGGCACGAACTATAAAAAAAATACTTATTCATGCAGCAATTTCAGCAATTTTTGTTGTTTTTTTAAAGTATTCAGATATCTCAAGATTACGATTAGTTTATTTTTATTTTTGTTTCTTCGGATTATTGATGATTTCCCGTTATTTATCAATGAAACTTTTAAAGTATATTAGAGCGAAAGGATATAATTTCAGAAGTTTTATTATTATTGGAGCTAATGATGCAGGAGAACGTATTAGGAAAACGTTAGCAAAAGACTTAACCTATGGTTATCGTTTTTTGGGTTTTTTTGATGAGAAGGTAGATCCATTTGCTTTTATCTCTTCTCCTCTAGTAGGTGGGTTTGAAGATATTGAGGCATTTATTATAAATGAGGAAGTAAATGAAATGTATGTTGCACTACATATTGACAATATTGAGGTAATCAATAAATTAACACACATCTGTGAACATAACATGGTACGTATTAAGTTTATTCCTGATTTTCAATTATACACCAAATCCAATAAAGTAGAGCTTTCCTTTTATGAGAATACACCTGTGTTGATGTTTCGTCCGGAGCCGCTTGAATTTACGGTTAATCGATTATTAAAAAAAGCCTTTGATGTCATCTTTTCTTTCTTGGTTATCGTATTGATTTTTCCATGGTTGTTTCCAATAATTATGATAATCATAAAGTTGGAATCTCCAGGTCCGATTCTCTTTAAACAAGAACGTTCTGGGAGGGATAATCGCTCCTTTACCTGTTGGAAATTTAGAAGCATGCGCCTTAATACTACAGCTGATAAAAAACAGGCAAAAAAAGGAGATAGCCGTGTGACTAAATTTGGAAGTTTTATTCGTAAAACAAGTATTGATGAACTACCACAGTTTTTTAATGTTTTTTTTGGTGATATGTCTGTAGTGGGCCCAAGGCCACATATGGTAAATCATACTAAACAATATAGCGAATTAATCAATAACTATTTAGTACGTCAGTATGCAAAGCCAGGTATTACAGGCTGGGCGCAGGTAAATGGTTACCGCGGAGAAACTAGAGAATTAATTGATATGGAAAACAGAGTAGAATATGATATTTGGTATATCGAAAATTGGAGTTTACTTCTAGATATAAAGATAATAATAAAAACCGTTATCAATGTTGTTACAGGAGAAGAAAATGCGTATTGATAATTTAGTAACTTACTTAAAATAAAAATAGCAAAATTCAATATGTTAATTCTTATATTTGCCGTCTTAAAATTATACACTTAATGAAATCTAAAACTTCCTTTATAAAAATAAGTTCTATTGTGTTGCTTTTATCTTTATGCTTTTCTTGTGGTTCAAAACAAGACGTTGTATATTATCAAAATATCGATAGTATATCTACGCAGCAAACTAATAATACTTCATATGAAATTAAAATCCAACCAGACGATTTATTAATGATTATTGTGTCAGCTGATGATCCTGAAGTGGCTCTTCCTTTTAATTTAAAAACATTTAGTGTGTCTACCAACAACAGATTAGATGCTGCTCGTGGTCAGGAAGCTATTCAATTATATTTAGTAGATCAAAGTGGTAATATTGAGTTTCCCGTTTTAGGGAAATTAAAACTAGGAGGGCTAACACGTACTGATGCACTTCAATTATTGCAGAGCAAAGTAGGTGTTTATATAAAAAATCCTATTGTCAATCTTCGTATTATGAATTTTAAAGTTTCTTTACAAGGTGAAGTAAATTTGCCAGGAACTTATCCAATAGCATCAGAAAGAATTACATTAATAGAGGCATTAAGTATGGCAAAAGATTTGACGATTTATGGAAAAAGGAATAATATCTTAGTGATTAGAGAAATTAATGGTGTCAAATCTTATAATAGAGTAGATATTACAAAATCAGATTTTATTAATTCTCCATTTTATTATCTGGCGCAAAATGATGTAGTATACGTTGAACCTAATAAAACAAGAATAAACTCTTCTGCTGTTGGTCCTAATACTTCAGTAATAATCTCTGCGATTTCTATTCTAGTATCGCTTTCCGTCCTAATCTTTAAATAAAATTGAAATAGAAAATGCAAAAGCAAGATTTTTATAATGATATAATTGATGATGAAATCGAGGATGTTAATTTAAGGGCGCAATTTGATAAATATTTAATTCAATGGCGCTGGTTTTTAGTAAGTGTAGTAATTGGCTTAATTTTAGTGTTTATATATTTGCGTTATACTGAACCAAGTTATCAAGCTACAACTTCAATTTTAGTAAAAGATGAGAAAAAAGGAGGGATGCTTTCAGAATTATCTGCTTTTTCTGATTTAGGTTTAGCTGGAGGTATGAAAAATAATGTTGACAATGAAATTGAAATTTTAAAGTCTCGAACATTAGTTGAAAGTACAATTAAAAAATTAAACCTTAATATTGCTTTTTTTGTAGAAGGAAAAGTAATAGATCGTGATATATATGAAGAAACTCCGATTCGTACTTATTTTTTTAAGAGAACGATTTTATTTGATAAGACTAATGCTGTTTTAAATTGCAAACTTTTAACTTCCAATACTTTTTCTCTTGAAAATGAAGCAGAAGACAAGGAGGGATTAATTTTGTCTGCAAAAAATGAATTTAAATTTGGGGAAAAAATAACTACTAAAATAGGTGTTTTAGTCATCCAAAAAACAGCATTCTATGCTAAAAATCATACCGGAAGATTTGAACTTATTCGGATAGTTATTAATCCTTTGGATGAATTAACAGAAAGTTTCAGAGCAAGACTCAAAGTTGAACCTATTAGTAAGACCAGCAGTGTTGTGAATGTTTCAATTTCTGATCCTGTTGCTAAAAAAGCTGAGGGGTTTTTAGATACTATGATTCAGATTTATAATGAAAATGCTGCTGAAGATAAAAACTACATTTCTGAAAATACTTCTAAATTTATTGCAAGTAGGTTGGCTTTAATCGCACAGGAATTAGATGGTGTAGAACAAGATGTAGAAAGCTTTAAAAAAGCCAATAAATTAACAGATATCGAATCTGAGGCAAAACTTTTCATTGAGGGTTCCAGTGAATATGATAAAAAAGGAGTAGAGACTGAAATTCAGCTGAGTGTAGTTTCTTCTATGTTGGATTTTATGAAAAAGAGTACCAACTCTGATTTGTTGCCATCCAATATGATTACGGATAATGGTGATGCGTCAGGATTAATTAGCTCATACAATCAGCTAGTTTTAGACCGAAATAGAATTTTAAAATCGGCTACAGTTGAGAATCCTTCTGTAGTGAAACTAGATCAACAGATCTCCTCTTTGAAATCTAATGTAGCTGCAAGTTTGAGACGTATGCAATCTAATTTACAAATTCAAAATCGCGATATAAAAGGTCAGGAAGGAATTTTAAACAGCAAAATTGGTAAAATTCCGGTTCAGGAACGTCAATTTAGGGTAATTGCAAGGCAACAAAAGGTAAAGGAAGAATTATATTTATATTTACTTCAAAAGCGTGAGGAAACTGCTATTTCATTAGCAGCGACAGAACCAAATGCTCGTGTTATTGATGTAGCTAAAGCAGAAAAAGATCCAATTAGTCCGAAGAAGAAAATTATTTATCTTGCTGGGATGTTACTTGGTTTACTAGTCCCTTTTGGAATTATTTATGCTAATGATTTATTGGATACGAAAATCAAGAGTAAATTAGATTTGGAAGGTAAAACACAAATTCCGTTTATTGGCGATGTACCTACTTCTGATGATATAGCCGAGTTAATAAAATCGGAAAGTAGAACCAGCTCCGCTGAAGCTATACGTATAGTGAGAACCAATTTGGAATTCATGCTTAATAAAGTTTCTGAAGGGCTCGCTAAAACTGTATTTGTTACATCTACTTTTCCTTCAGAAGGAAAAACATTTATATCTGTAAATCTAGCGGCAACTTTTGCTTTATCAGGGCGACGCGTTTTATTGATTGGTGCAGATATTAGAAATCCAAAATTTGGTGAATATATTGATGTTCCTAGTTTAGGTTTGACGAATTATTTATCTTCAAATGATAAAAATGTTCAGGATTATATTATTAAACATAAAGGTTATGAGAATTTCTTTATCTTGCCTTCTGGTGTAATTCCACCAAATCCGGCTGAATTATTGATGGGTAAAAAAGTGGATCAACTTTTTGCGGAACTTAAAAAAGAATATGATTATATTATTGTAGATACGGCGCCAGTTAGTTTGGTGACTGATACACTATTAATAGCTAAAAATGCAGATACCTTTGTATATGTAATGCGTGCAAATGTATTAGAAAAACGTATGCTAAATATAGCAAACACTTTCTATAAAGAAAAGAAATTACCAAATATGTGTATTGTGCTTAATGATACCGATTCGACAAAAGGTTATGGTTATGGATATGGATATGGAGTGAGAGAAGACAAAAAACCTTGGTACAAAAAATTGTTTTCTTAATAAAAGAATATAATAAATACAAAAAAGGGATCAATTAACAATTGATCCCTTTTTTTATGTTTTGAATAAAAAATTAGAATTTAAAAAATTGATTATTCGATATGATTTCTTTTAAGCCAGAAACGTTAGCATTATCAATTTTTATTTTTTGATTAAAAGATGCTATATGGTTATTGTGATGTACATCAGTACCGACAAAATCGTACATTCCTTTTTTTAGAAGCTCTTCGGCTACTTTAGTAATTTCGCCTCCATAATAGCCAACTACAGCTAATAGGTTTAATTGAAACATACAACCTGCTTTTTTTAATTTATTATATTCATTAAAATTTTTATGATAGAATAAATATCTTTCAGGATGCGCTAATACTGGAATATATCCTGCAACCTGCAAATCGAACAGAATTTTGTATAATTGAACAGGGGCATTCATATAAGACATTTCCACCAATACATAATTATCTTTTAATGTCAGAAGTTTTTCGTTTTGAAAATGGTTTTCAAACCAATCATCCATGAAATATTCTGCAGCAGCCTGAAATGGAATTTTAATATTTTCACCCTCTAATAAAAGCTTTGTTTCTTCGTGTTTAGCAATAATAACTTCTGGAGAATTATTCCAAATATAATGGCTAATATGGGGAGTAGTAATAAATTGAGAAACACCCATCTCCTGAAAGGATTTGGTAAGTTTAAAAGTATCTGTTATTGTTTTGGCACCATCATCGATTCCTGGGAGTAAATGAGAATGAATATCAACATAATTCCCAGCCAGAAGGTCCTTTAAGTACGGTTTTGATTTTAAGAATGATAACATGGCGCAAAAATAAAGAATTAGATAGTATTTTTAAAGGATAATTGTAAAGATTTTATGTCAAAATCACAGGCTTGTATTTATTACCTAAATGGAATCTTATATTTAGCCTATTATTCTATATTTGTTATTATTAATAATATAACATTTTATGAGAATTAAAGAGAACTTGTATAATAAGAGGATTATTTCTATTGACGCTTTACGCGGAATTACCATTTTTGTAATGATTTTTGTAAATGAGCTTGCCAGCGTAAAAAATGTACCACAATGGATGAAGCATATGCCAGCAGATGCCGATGCTATGACTTTTGTTGATCTTGTTTTCCCTTCTTTCTTATTTATTGTCGGAATGTCTATTCCGTTTGCTTTTAATGCTAGATTACTCAAAGGTGATAGTGCCAAAACGATTTGGACTCACACTTTAAAACGAGCAGTGGCATTAATCATTATTGGCGTTTTCATGGTCAATGCTGAGTATGGTTATGATGCTTCAAAAATGCTAATTGCACCTGCTTTTTGGGGACTTTTGGCTTATGCAATGCCTATTCCGATCTGGAATAAATATTCGAAATATTTTCCGGTTTGGCTAAAAAACACTTTGCAATATGGCGGAATGTTGGTTTTGATAATTCTTTACTTCTTATATGTGCAGGATACTGGAGCTATCGGAATGACACCAAAATGGTGGGGAATTCTGGGGTTGATTGGTTGGGCATACCTTTTTACAGTAGTTTATTATTGGCTGGTTTTTGGAAGATTGTGGGCAATGATTGTTTTTTTAATAATTTGTATAACAGCAAATTCTATGAATTTAATCGACGGATCTGTGATACAGCAATCTTCATGGCTTAGTTTTATAGCAGGACATTTAACACATGCTTCAGTAGTAACAGCCGGAGTAATTATTTCATTATTATTTTTTGATAGAAAAATTGCGGCTAAAATAAATTGGGCAGTAATTGGTTTTGCTGTTTTCTTTTTTGTTGTAGGTTGTTTTCTTCGTCCTTATTTTGGAATTTCAAAAATAAAGGGAACACCTTCATGGACCATGTTTTCGGGAGCAATTTGTACCATTTTGTTTTATTTTTTATATTGGTTGATGGAAATTAAAAAACAAACAAAATGGAGTGACTTCTTCATGCCTGCCGCAGCAAATCCATTATTGATTTATATTTTGCCGGGCGTAATTTATTATTTCAATTTAGCTTTCAAAATAGAAATTATACCCGAATATTTCAGAGAAGGAATTGCAGGAATTATTTGGAGTTTAGTCTTTTCAACGATTATGTTATTCGTGATGAAAATCTGCAATAAATATAAAATTCAACTGCATCTGTAAAATTTGTTTCAGGTTTCGCATTCAGCAAAACTTGAAACCTGAAACGTGAAACAAATTTTACCTAACGCGTTTAAACGCAATTGGGCCTTCTCTTTTTTTATTGTCTATAAAAGTGCCTTCCATAGTATTTCCGTCTTGTGATAATACTAAAGTATGCGTGCCTTTTGTTGCCCACCCTTCAATCGGAAGTGTGACATCAACTGTATAATTAATTATATTTCCGTTTCTTGTTCCTGTACCGCTTTCAACGAATTTTTGTCCTCTCCATTCTAAATAATGAGAAAAGATCACTTTTCCATTTTGTTCAGATATAATGGCAACCGCATTTTGAACGCCCGGATTTATATCTTCCCAGACGCCATTAATGTCTATTTTGGAATCGTTTTTTTTGTTTTGGCTGTAGCCGAAATTTGAGAATAATAATGTAAATAAAAATAAAAGATAAAGTATTGTTTTCATATTTTTAAATTTGAACGATAACTGATTTTATTTCTAAAAATGCTCCCGAAACCGGATTGTAATTTACAAAATTGAATTTGCACAGATTATGAATATTTAAGCGCTTTCCATTTGGAAATCCATCTTGTTTAAAATCAGACCATGGGATTTTAATGGTTGTGAACCTTTTTGGCGAAGCAATTAAATCAGTTCTTGGATGCGAACCGCCATGTACGCAACCTGTTCCTTCGTCATTTCCTTCTCGCGCCTGAATTTTTATTAAATGTGATGATTTATATGTAATACTTACATATCTGGAGTTGTCAGATAGATTTTTCGGAATACCATCATTCGATTCAGATGGCGTAATTGCTACATTCAATTCAATCTCTCCAATAGGATTATCTTTGGCAGTAATCTTAACAATACCCTTTTTTAAACGAACGCTATTTATAATTTCCTGACTTTCTCTAACTGGTCCGGCAATATACCAAGTATTCGATTTTACAAGATCGATCTCTTTTTGTGAGACACTTTTTTCCTCAAAATCAGAAATGAAAATGGTAATTACCGATAATAAGAAATACAAACGAATCATGATTAAAGCTATCTTTAAATAGTTATTCTATTTATCAAATATACCTTTTCTAAACGATTTTGTTTTCTTTCTTTAATTCTTTTCAAAATCATGAATTTGTCTTAATAAAATTTTAAATTTGTAAGAATGCATTCTTAAAAGCTTTTTAATGAATAGTTTAAAAATCAAATTCATCTGGTTTGTTTTTTTTATTTCACCATTTTGTTTCTCGCAAAATGACAGTACAGCTGTGGAAAGCAAAGATATTTTAGATGTCATTCGGAAGATATTCAAAAAGAATGATTCTATAAGCAGTCAAAAAGATAGAAAACTGGCTTTTTCATTATTACCTGTTCCTATTGGGGCTAATAATTCAAATGGGTTAGTGGTTTCTTTTTTAACCACTTTTTATTTAGGCGAAGATCATGAAACAACCAATATGTCACAGGTTTCTTTTTCGCCTTATTTTAGTTTTAGTAATCAATACGTCTTTCCAATTCAGTCTTATGTTTATACAAAAGATAATAAATGGAATTTTATAGGTGATTACCGTTATATGATTTATCCACAACTTACTTATGGATTAGGTGATCATAATTCAAAAGAAGAAATGTCAACTTTAGATTATCAACAATGGCGTTTTTATCAATTTGTTACCCGAAAAGTAGTAGGCAATTATCGATTGGGAATAGGATTTCTGTATGATAATTATCAAAACATATCTGAGAAATCCTATATTGATGAAGAAACAGATTATGTAAAATATATGAATGGAGATTTTTCAGATGAAACTTCTTTTGGTTTTGCTTTTCAGGGTTTGTATGATTCCAGAAAAAATATCGTTAATCCGGAAGAAGGGTTGTATGTTGAGGCTGATTTGAGAATAAACACAAACGGTGTTGACGGAAATAAATGGCAATCCTTGTATTTTGATGCCCGAAAATATCATTCTTTTAGTAAAACGAAACACCGCGTTTGGGCATCGCGTACTTTTTATTGGTCAACTTTTGGAGGAAAACCTCATTATCTTGATTTACCAAGTATTGGCTGGGATCGTGATGGAAAAACAGGTCGTGGTTTTACCAAAAACAGATATCGGAGTAATGCATTGATTTATTTAGAAACCGAATACAGAACGGATATCACCAGAAATGGTTTTTTTGGAGCGGTATTTTTTGCTAACATTTCTTCAGTGTCAAAATTAGATACGTATCAATTCGATAAATGGCATCCGGCTATCGGAACCGGAATCCGAATTAAATGGAACAAAAAAAATAACAGCAATTTGGCTTTAGATTATGGAGTTAGCAAAAACGATTGGTCTTTACGGTTGGGATTAACAGAAAATTTCTAACTTTCCAAAAAATCAGCAGCCCAATTTTTCATGCAATTATCAGTAATTATCCTTAATTATAATGTACGTTACTTTCTGGAACAATGCGTTTTAAGCGTTCAGGAAGCACTTCGCACGCTTGATGCCGAAATTATTGTGATCGATAATAATTCAACAGATAATTCTGGTTTGATGATGCAGGAACGGTTTCCATCTGTAAAATTCATTCAAAACAAAGAAAATTACGGATTTCCAAAAGGGAATAACATTGGAGTTTCTGAGGCAAAAGGAAAATACATTTGTATTCTAAATCCGGATACAGTTGTCGCGGAAGATACTTTTACTAAAATTTTGGCTTTCGCCGAAGAACAAAAAAATATTGGCATTATTGGTTGTAAATTAATTGATGGAACAGGAAATTTTCTACCAGAAAGCAAACGCGGAATTCCAACGCCGTGGGTTGCTTTCACAAAAGTTTTTGGTTTGTATAAAGTTTTTCCAAAATTCAAACTTTTCAATCAATATTATGCTCAGCATATAGGTCAGAATAAAACTGGAAAAGTAGAAATTTTGGTTGGAGCCTTTATGTTTTTGCAGCGCCGTTTGTATCTTGAACTTGGTGGTTTTGATGAAAATTGTTTTATGTATGCAGATGATATCGATTTATCATATCGTGTTTTGCAAAGGCAAAAGTCAAATTATTATTTTCATGAAACAACAATAATACATTATAAAGGAGAAAGTACAGTTAAAGACGAAAAATATATGAATCGTTTTCAGGAAGCAATGAATTTCTTTTATCACAAACATTTTAAGAAATCATGGTTTTTTACATTTTTTATTCAAATTGGAATCGTAGTTTTTTCGTTTATCAAAATGTTTCAGGGAAAACCAAAAGCAAAAGCTACACCTGAAACGTATATTATTTACTCTTCAAATGAAATTTTGTCTGAAAAATTGTCTTTAATTTTGAAAAATAAAGTGCAGTTTTTCGATTTCAAAAAAGAAAAAATGGTAAATTCGTGCCTGATTTTAAGGGCTGGTAAGACTGAGATAATTTTGGATAATCAGTATGTTTCATTCAAAAAATGTATCAAAATCATAGAAACTCTTAAAGATAAGAACATTACTTTTAAGATTTTCCCCAAAAATGCAAATTTTATTATTGGAAGCGATTCGCGAAATGATAGAGGGCAAATTATAAAAATCGAGTAAAAAATTATATTAAATGTAATTTATATTTAAAAATTTCAGTAATTTCGCAATCTGAAAATCAAAATCACCCTTGAGGTTAACAATATGGCAAGATTTGAATTAAAGCTTCCTAAAATGGGAGAGAGTGTCGCTGAAGCAACTATTACCAACTGGTTAAAAGAAGTAGGAGACAAAATTGAAGCTGATGAAGCTGTACTGGAAATTGCAACTGATAAAGTTGACAGTGAAGTGCCAAGCGAAGTGTCAGGAATCTTAGTTGAGCAATTATTTGGTAAAGATGATTTGGTTCAGGTAGGGCAAACCATTGCAATTATTGAAACTGAAGGTGATGCTCCGGCTGTAAATACAGTTGAAGAAGTAGTTGTTCCTGCAGAAGCGTTAGAGATTGAAAATACAATTGAAACCGTTAAAGAAACGGTTAGCGCCCCGCAAGATTTCACAACATCTGATAAATTCTTTTCTCCATTAGTGAAAAATATTGCAAAAGAAGAAGGTATTTCTGTTGCTGAATTAGAAAGTATTGGTGGTTCAGGAAAGGATGGCCGTGTTACAAAAGAAGATATTTTAAAATATATTGAAGATCGTAAATCTGGTGTAGTAACTCCAAAAGTTGCTGAACCTGCAAAAACGGTTGAACCAATAAAAGTAGCAGAACCAGTAGCTCAAAAAAGCCAACAAGCTGTTCCGGTTTCTGTAAATGGTGGTGATGAAATCATCGAAATGGACAGAATGCGTAAACTGATTTCAGGATACATGGTGGCTTCTGTGCAGACTTCGGCTCATGTACAATCCTTTATTGAAGTTGATGTAACGAACATCGTAAAATGGAGAGATAAAGTTAAGGCAGCTTTCGAAAAAAGAGAAGGCGAGAAGTTAACATTTACTCCAATTATGATGGAAGCGGTTGCAAAAGCATTGAAAGATTTTCCAGGAATGAATATTTCTGTTGATGGTGATTATATCATTAAAAAGAAAAATATAAATTTAGGAATGGCAGCAGCTTTACCAAACGGAAATTTAATTGTACCTGTAATTAAAAATGCAGATCAGTTAAATCTTGTTGGAATGGCAAAAGCGGTTAACGATTTAGGAAACCGTGCAAAAGCAGGAAAATTAAAACCAGACGATACACAAGGCGGAACTTATACAGTAACGAATGTAGGGACGTTTGGTAGTGTTTTTGGAACGCCAATTATCAATCAGCCTCAGGTTGGAATTTTAGCTCTTGGTGCAATTCGTAAAGTGCCTGCGGTTATTGAAACGCCAGAAGGAGATTTTATCGGAATTCGTCAAAAAATGTTCTTGTCGCACTCTTACGATCACAGAGTTGTAGATGGTGCTTTAGGAGGAAGTTTTGTAAAAAGAGTAGCTGAATATTTAGAAGCTTTTGATGTAGACAGAGATTTCTAAATCATTTAATAAATAAAATGAAACCCGGAAAAATTTTAAATTTTCCGGGTTTTTTGTTTTCTATCAAAAAAAGGTTTTACTGAGATTTGTTTTTATTCAAGAATGATTTTTAAAGTTATAATCACAAATGAATGTCCATTTTAATTAAAAAAAATCCAGAATAAGGGGGAGAAATTCGGCTTTAAAAATTACATTTGTAATCTTATAAAAACTAAAAATGGAACTCAAACTCAACAAACCAATCTGCTTTTTTGATCTTGAAACAACCGGAATTGACATCGGAAAAGATCGAATCGTAGAGATTTCAATATTCAAAGTTTTTCCAAACGGAAATAAAGAAAGTAAAACTTGGTTGGTGAATCCGACAATTCCAATTCCACCTCAAACAACAGCTGTTCATGGTATTACAGATGAAAAAGTAGCTAATGAGCCTACTTTTAATGAATTGGCGCCACAAATCCATAATATGATCAAGGATAGTGATTTGGGTGGTTTTAATTCAGATCGTTTTGATATTCCGTTATTAGCGGAAGAATTATTACGTGCCGGAGTTGATTTTGATATGAAAAACAAAGTTTCTGTAGATGTACAGACTATTTTTCATAAAATGGAAGAACGTACTTTGAGTGCTGCTTTGAAATTTTATTGCGGAAAAAGTCTGGAAAATGCACATTCTGCAGAAGCAGATACTATGGCGACTTACGAAATTCTAAAAGCACAATTAGATCGCTATCCGGATTTAGAAAATGATATGAAATCACTATCTGAATTCACTACCCGAAAAAAAATCGCTGATTTTGCCGGAATGATTGCTTTTGATGCGGAAAATGAAGAGGTTTTTACCTTCGGAAAACATAAAGGAGCAAAAGTTGAGAAAGTCTTAGAATCAGAGCCTGGATATTTCAGCTGGATTCAAAATGCTGATTTTCCTTTATACACTAAAAAAGTTCTGACAGCAATTAAATTAAGAAAGTTAAATACAAAATAAGGTTCTAAGATACTAAGTTTCTAAGGTTCTGAGTTTTTAAAGCTTGATTTCTTAGAGTCTTAGAATCTTAGAGCCTCAGTACCTTAAAGAAATGAAGATTATCTGTATCGGTAGAAATTATACCAACCATATCGAAGAATTAAAAAACGAACGTCCAACAGAGCCGGTGATTTTTATGAAACCGGATTCGGCGGTTTTATTAAAACAACATCCATTTGTAATACCTGAATTTTCTGAAGAAATTCATCACGAAATAGAGATAATTGTTAAAATTAATAAGGTAGGAAAGTACATTGAACCTAAGTTTGCTCATAAGTATTATGACGAAATTAGCGTTGGTATCGATTTTACTGCCAGAGATTTGCAGGATAAATTAAAAGCAAAAGGATTGCCTTGGGAAAAAGCAAAAGCATTTGACGGTTCTGCGGTCATTGGAGATTTTTTACCAAAAACCGATTTTGTTTCAATGGAAAGCCTTAGTTTTGAGTTAACAAATAATTCTCAAACCGTTCAAAAAGGTAATACATCTCTTATGCTCTGGAAAATTGATGAGCTAATTGCATATGTGTCGCAATATTTTACGCTTAAAATTGGAGATATTATTTTTACGGGAACACCTGCGGGAGTTGCGTCAGTCAAGCCAAACGATGTTTTGGAAGGCTTTTTAGAAGATAAAAAATTATTTAGAATACAGGTAAAGTAATGGCTTTAAAATACAACCTTTCGAAAGTATATGCGCTTTCAGACAATGATCCTGAATTTGTAAACGAAATTCTTAAATTGTTTGTTACTGAAGTTCCTGAGGATTTAAAACAAATCAAAGAAGGAATTAAAAAGAAGGACCATAAATATGCATATGCCTATGCGCACAAAATAAAACCTACCTTAGACTTAATTGGTTTAAATGTTGCTTTTGAAGAAATTCTGCAAGTTGAAGCATGGACAAAGGCAGAAGGAAAAAAGAAAGAAATTATCGAAACTTTCAAAAGCATAAAAATACAGGTTAAAGAAGCGATCAAAGAAATTAAAAAAGATTTTGACGTATAATAATTTGAATGTGATTCTATTTTTGACCTAAAATTAGGTTGAAAATAGGTTGCTCTCAAGTTTCGGAATACCTTTATCTTTTGTTCCGGAAAATTTCATTTAACGTGTTCTTATTGTTTTTTACAAAAGAATACTGTTTCTGTTCCTCATATAAATCGTTCCAACAACAACCTACTTTCTAATAATGACTTACAATCTGGTAAGTAAAAAATATACATTTACATGAAAGCAACTATAATTACAATTGGAGACGAAATCCTAATTGGTCAAATTGTTGATACTAATTCTGGCTTTATTGCTAAATCATTGGATAGAATTGGAGTCGAAATACATGAAATGATTTCGATAAGCGATGATAAAAAACATATTTTAGACACATTTGCGCAACTACAAAACAAAGTTGATGTTGTTATTGTAACTGGTGGTTTAGGGCCGACAAAAGACGATGTAACAAAAAAAACTTTCTGCGAATATTTTGATGATGAACTGGTTGTGAATCCTGAAGTTTTGGCACATGTTACCCAATTGATTGAAGGCTTTTATAAGCGACCAATTTCGCAACTCAATAAAGATCAGGCGTTAGTGCCTTCGACTTGTACAGTATTGCATAATCAGGTGGGAACAGCACCCGGCATGTGGATGAAGAAAGAAAATACTGTTTTTATTTCGCTTCCCGGAGTTCCTTATGAAATGAAATATTTGGTTGAAGAAGAAATAATTCCGAAGATTGTTCGCGAATACAAACGCCCGTATATTATCCATAAAACCATTTTAACGTACGGACAAGGCGAGAGTATGGTGGCAGAGCGTATCGAAGATTGGGAGAATAATTTGCCGGATTTTATCAAATTAGCTTATTTACCAAATCCGGGAAGAGTGCGTTTGCGATTAACCGGAAGAGGAACTAATAAAGAAGAATTAGAAGCGGCAATTGAAGAAAAAGTAAAATCTTTAGATGCAATAATTCACGATATTATAGTGGGTTATGAAGAAAATGAAACAATTGAAACTGTAATCGGAAAAATATTAACGAAACAAAATAAGACGATTTCAACTGCTGAAAGTTTTACAGGCGGAAAAATAGCATCGCTTTTAGCAGCTGTTCCCGGAGCTTCAAATTATTTTAAAGGTAGTGTCGTTTCGTATGCGACAGAGGCGAAGGTTAATGTTCTCGGTGTCTCACAAGATTTGGTAGATCAATTTTCGGTGGTTAGTGCTGAAGTTGCATCTGCTATGGCTTTGAATGTGAAAGAGATACTCAAAACAGACTATGCAATCGCGACAACCGGGAACGCCGGACCATCAAAAGGTGATTCAGATGCTGAAATTGGAGCTGTTTTTATCGCTTTGGCTACCCCAACTGATATAATTGTAGAAGAATTTAACTTTGGTCAACCACGTGAAAAAGTGATAGATAGAGCGACGATTAAGAGTTTAGAAATATTACAGAAAGAAATTTTAAAAAATGTGCACTAATTTTTTGCTACAATGGTTTATTTTTCTTTTCTTTGCACCCTGATTTTGAATAACGATAAAAGATAAGTATAATGTCAAGAGTTTGTGACCTTACAGGTAAAAGAGCGATGGTAGGAAATAACGTTTCTCACGCTATGAACAAAACTAAGAGAAAGTTTTCTGTAAACTTAGTTAAAAAGCGTTTTTATCTTCCAGAAGAAGATAGATGGATTACTCTTAGAGTAGCAGCATCTACGATAAAAACAATTAATAAAAATGGAATTTCTGCAGTTTTGAAAAAAGCGCAGTCAGAAGGATTTATCAAATAATCTTTTCCTAAATAAATATATAGCAAGATGGCAAAGAAAGGTAATAGAATCCAGGTAATTTTAGAATGTACTGAGCACAAGACTTCTGGTGTTCCAGGAACTTCTAGATACATTACAACTAAGAACAAAAAAAATACTCCGGATAGATTAGAGATTAAAAAATTTAATCCAATCTTGAAACGTGTAACTGTTCACAAAGAAATTAAGTAATAATTAGAGATTTATAAGTCTCAGTGGTTTGGCCATTTGAGTTTTATAAAACTTCAAATAACATTTGAATCATGGCAAAGAAAACCGTAGCATCGTTACAAACATCTTCTAAGAGATTATCAAAAGCCATCAAAATGGTAAAATCTCCTAAAACTGGTGCATATACATTCGTAGAATCTATTATGGCTCCTGAAGAAGTTGATGAATTCTTGAAAAAGAAATAATTACATTCACATTATATAGAAAAGCTACTTTCATTCGGAAGTAGCTTTTTTATTTTTTATATTTGTGTAAAATTTAAAGAAGCATACCTAATTTTAGCTTTCTTTAAATATTAAGGATTATTTAGATAGTAAAATCATATAATCTAAAAAACTAACAACCTATAAAAAATGAGTTTTTTTAAAAAATTATTCTCTACTGATAAAAAAGAGACTTTAGACAAAGGTCTTGAAAAATCAAAAACTACTTTTTTTTCAAAGTTAAGTAAAGCCGTTGCTGGAAAATCAAAAGTCGATGACGACGTTTTAGATAATCTGGAAGAAATTCTGGTAGCTTCAGATGTTGGTGTAAATACAACTTTGAAAATTATTTCAAGAATCGAAAAACGCGTCGCTGAAGATAAATATTTAGGAACTGAAGAGTTAAACCAAATTCTTCGTGACGAAATAGGTGGTTTGTTATCTGAAACTAATAGAGGCGAAGCAACCGAATTTGAAATCCCAAAAGATAAAAAACCATATGTTCTAATGGTAGTTGGTGTTAATGGAGTTGGTAAAACGACTACCATTGGTAAACTAGCTTATCAGTTTAAAAAAGCAGGGTATAAAGTGGTTTTAGGTGCTGCAGATACCTTTCGTGCTGCTGCAATCGATCAATTACAAGTTTGGGCAGATCGTGTTGATGTGCCAATCGTAAGACAAAATATGGGAAGCGATCCGGCTTCTGTAGCTTTTGATACGTTACAATCTGCTGTTGCGCAAAATGCTGATGTGGTTATTATTGATACTGCAGGACGTCTTCATAATAAAATTAATTTGATGAATGAGCTTACAAAAGTAAAACGTGTAATGCAGAAAGTTGTTGCTGATGCTCCTCATGATGTACTTTTGGTTTTAGATGGTTCTACGGGGCAAAATGCTTTTGAGCAGGCTAAACAATTTACAGCGGCAACTGAAGTAACATCATTGGCTGTAACTAAATTAGACGGAACAGCAAAAGGTGGTGTTGTTATTGGTATTTCAGATCAGTTTCAGATTCCGGTTAAATATATTGGAATTGGTGAAGGAATTGAAGACTTGCAAGTTTTTAATAAATACGAATTCGTAGATAGTTTTTTTAAATAAATTTTAGATAATTCAATGAGTTTTTCTTCTTTAAAAAACATAACGCCTGTTACTTTTTATTTCGCAAGTGTTGTATGTTTTGTTTTAGCAAATGTTCTAAAAGATAAGAGTTTATCTTTTTATTATGTTTTATTGGTTTTGGGATTAGGACTTTTTTTTGCAGGTATGCTTAAAAGAATCCGTACTAAGAAATAATCAATTACCTATGAAATACTGTTTTCTTATCTTGCTTTTTAGCTTAATTTCTTGTACAAACAGGAATAATGAAAATAGTATAAAAGAAATGAATCCTCAAAAAGTTATTGTGATTCAGCCTTTGGGTAATTTTGAGTTGGAAGAGTCTAACAAAGTTCTTTCTGAGATCAAGACTATAAATTCAAATGTGGTTCTGAGAAAAAATATTTCTTTTCCTGAAAATTCCTATTACAAACCCAGAAGCAGATATCGTGCTGACAGTATTATTAAAAGTCTTAAAAATACAATTGGTCAAGATTCAGTAATTGTTGGGTTATCAAATTGTGATATCAGTACTACTAAAAACGGAATCAAAGATTGGGGTGTAATGGGATTAGGTTATCGTCCTGGTAAAGCTTGTGTTGTTTCTGATTTTAGATTATCTGACAAAAATAAAAATCAACAATTCTATAAATTAGTTTTGCATGAACTAGGTCATACAGCAGGTTTGCCTCATTGTAAAATCAAAACATGTTTAATGCGAGATGCTGAAGGAGGAAACCCACTGGATGAAGAAAAAGATTTTTGCAAAGATTGTACTGGCTTTTTAAAAAGTAAAGGTTGGCAATTAATCTAATAAAGATCTTTTAAGTATTATTATTTATATAAAGCACTAATTTTCTCCCACAAAGTTTCATCAAAATCGGATAAGGCTAAGTTGGCAGCGTCAGCAGCGTCTCCCATTCTAATGATGACCATGTTTTTGCTCGGTACGACATATATTTTTTGATCATTTTTACCCAAAGCCATAAACATATCATTTGGCGCAGTTGGAATTATGCTTCCAGTAAAAGTAAGTTGTGATTGCGGTAAGTGATAAGAAGTTTTTCCGTTAAGCCACCATAAATAGCCATATCCTAAATTGATATTCTGTGAAGTTGTTGTTGCTTCGTTAAAATAGGCTTCGTTTAAAATCTGGTTATTTTCCCATTTCCCTTTGTTGAGCATTAAAAGTCCAAAACGAGCCATACTTCTGGAGTTGCTGGTATAAACACTGTTTACGCCAAGTTGTACCCAATTGCCGTTCATTCCAATTTTGTCTCTTAATTTGGTGTTGAAATAATTTTCCCAGGTTTGTCCGCTTGCTTTTGCAACAACGTCCTGTAATTTTACATATACATTATGATACGCCCAACGTGTGCCTGCATCGGCTTTGTAAATAAGGTTGGCCGGTTCTACATCGTCAGTGCTATCGTCCAATCCGGATGTCATGGTTAATAAGTGTTTGCACGTTATCAGGTTTTCTTTTGCAAGTGTTTCGCTTGTCCAGCCTGTTCCTATATATTGTGAAACTTTGTTATTGATATTTAGCAGGCCTTCTTGTTGAGCAATTCCCGCCATAGTTGAAGTTAATGTTTTTCCTGCGCTTGCCCAATACCAGTCTGCAGTGGCATTATGTCTGTTGAAATAGTTTTCCAAAACGATTCGGCCATTAACTAAAATGATAAAAGATTTAGAATTTTTGAGTTCTAAATAATCTAAAAGTGGCTGAACGGCAGCTTGATTCCATTTTAAATCTGAAATTGATGTAGTTTCCCAATTATTTCCTGTTAAAGGTGGGAAATACATATTTTGAGTTGGAGTAGGTATGGAGTTTTCGTTTTCTTTACTGCAACTCACGCATAATATGAGAATCAGTATTTTACAAATGTTTTTGATCATGGTTTTTTGGTATTGGTTTGGGGTTTGATCAAAAATATATAAAATAGTTTAATGGGTTTTGTATTTTTTTATTTCTTTTGAATGATATAAGGTTAACTTTGTAGTTCACAAAATTTCTTTTGAAAACTGGAGCCCTAGCCCTGATGGGAGCGGCATCCTTTTGTGGCGGGGTTCGCCACAAAAGATATAACGGACAGCAGGAAACAGCTCCTTATTAATATTATATTTATTATGAAAAACACTTTTATGATTTTGGTTCTGTCGCTTTTGTTTGTAAGTTGCAAACAAGAAATTAAACCGGCAGATATTGCGAAATTGAATGGCTATTGGGAAATTGAAAAAGTAGTTTTTGATAAAGGTGAAGAGAAGGCGTACGGAATGAATGAGAATTTTGATTATTTTCAAATTAAAGGAAATAAAGGAACGCGAACGAAAGTTATGGCACAGCTTGACGGAACTTTCTTGACGACAAATACATTTGAAAATGTTTCGGTTCGTTTTACAGATAAAGGAACGTTTTTAGATTATAAAACAAATTATGCGAAATGGAGCGAGGAATTAATTTCAGTTTCAGACAAAGAGTTTGTTGTTAAAAACGAACAGGAAAAAGAATATCATTATAAAAAAGCTGCACCACTAAATATTTTAAATGATGGCAAAAAGACTAAATAATCAGAGTACGATTGGCGATGTTTTGCACCAGATTATTCAGGTAAATAAATTACAGCCCGGAATGGATCAGATTGATGTAAAAGAGGCATGGAGACAATTGATGGGAAATGGTGTAAACACGTATACTAAAAACGTTGTTTTGAAAGGAAGTACGCTTTATGTTGAACTTGGATCTGCTGTTTTGAGAGAAGAATTAAGTCACGGAAAATCTAAAATCGTTAAGATGATTAATGAGGAATTAGGTCGTGAAGTGGTGAAGGATGTCGTTTTGCGATAGTGATCAGTGTTCAGATTTTTAGTGTTCACTCTTAAAATAAAAAATCCCAATTCATTTGAATTGGGATTTTTTTTAGTATTATTTAGTGTCACTGCCAACTAAAAGCTGAACACTGCCAACTAATTATTAGAATTGCTCTCTACCTGCAAAGTGGAATGCACCCTCGATAGCAGCATTTTCGTCGCTATCAGAACCGTGAACTGCATTTTCTCCGATAGAAGTTGCGTATGCTTTACGAATAGTTCCTTCAGCAGCTTCAGCTGGATTTGTAGCTCCAATTAAAGTTCTGAAATCTTCTACTGCGTTATCTTTTTCTAAAATAGCAGCAACAATTGGTCCGCGTGACATAAATTCAACTAATTCTCCGTAGAAAGGTCTTGCGGCGTGAACAGCATAAAATGCTTGAGCGTCAGCTACAGTTAATTGAGTTAATTTTAATGAAACGATTTTGAAACCTCCGTTAGTAATCATTGCTAAGATGTTCCCGATGTGTCCGTTTGCAACAGCATCTGGTTTAATCATTGTAAAAGTTCTATTTGTTGCCATTTTATTGCTTATTTTTAATTTTGTGCAAAAGTATACTTTTTTTATGAATTGATTTTAATAAATTCATAATTAAAACATCATGAAATGATGTTATGATAAAGAAAATTGCGAATTGTGAGTTGTAAATTGAAAATGGCGATATTTTAAATATATTTTGAATGTAAAGACGCACTGATGTGCGTCTTAACTATGGGAAAAATTATACTTTAAATATTAATTTGTTTTTGTAGAAGATCCATAATATAAATGTCCAGATTCCAACATATACCAATGCTCCTGCCAAAGAAGCTGCCATTGGATTACTGAAAAATGGTGCAATACCGAAATTGTATAAATAATTTAAAAGATTGATCTTTTCTTCAGGATTGTGTGGATTTTGGAATTCAATCATTACTAATGCCTGCGGAATAATTTGAGAGGTGAAAAACACAATCATTGGGTTTACTCCCCAAATTAAAAAGAGTTTGAATCCTTTTTTATAATCAGCGATGTCAATTACATAATATAGTATTGCCAGAAATGTTGTTGCCAATCCTGTAGTGTATAAAACATAACTACTTGTCCAAAGTGATTTGTTAATTGGGAAAACGGTATCCCATAATAATCCTCCAATAATAAGGGCTACACCAATTAAGGCCATTTTTTGCGCTTTTTCTTTTTTGCCTATTTCGCGCAATACTATTTGACCAATTAATAAACCGATAATTCCGTTTACAATTGACGGAAGAGTGCTTAAAATTCCTTCCGGATCCCAGGTAATTGTTCCGCGATACATATGACCTTTTAGTAAAATGCTATCTACCCAGGAAGCTAAATTAGTTCCTTTTTCGAGATTTGCAGCTCCAATTCCGGGAACAGGAATTAAAGTCATTATCGCCCAATAACCTAATAGTAAAACAATTCCAGTTATGATTTGTGTTTTCTGAGTAGTTTTTAAATATAAAAGAGAAACAACAAAATAGACAATAGCAATTCGTTGTAAAACTCCCGGAAGACGGACATCCTTATAAGCTTCTATACCACTATAAGCCAAGAAGAGATAAATAACAAGAATGGAGAAAGCCAGAATATTTTTGACTTTAGAACTAAAATTACCCATTAAAGCATAACCAACAGCAATAGTAATAGCTAAACGGCCAACTAAAAGCGGTATTCCGTCAAGACCAAAAAGCTGTATTTTGCCAAAGAAATTAAAGAATATTCCCAGACACAACATTCGTAATGAGCGAACAAGTATTTTGTTGAAAGTGGTTTTGTCATAAATTTTATCCGGCATAGCCAAAGGAACGGCAACTCCCATAATAAAGATAAAAAATGGAAATACTAAATCGGTTGGTGTGCATCCGTGCCATTCGGCGTGTAAAAGTGGTGGAAAAACATGACCCCAATCTCCGGGGTTGTTTACAATGGTCATTAATAAAATGGTTAATCCTCTGAAGACATCTAATGAAATCAAGCGCTCTCTGGTCATAGTTTTTGGTAATAGGTTAATTTTTGTTTTTAAAAGTTACTATTTGGTTTAGAGAGGCAATAATTTCAGAAGAGGCGGTTATTTATTCTGATGATTATTACTTTATTGTTTTTTGCAACAAATTATGAATTTGTTGCCAACTTTTTAGATCGTTATAATATTAAAATTTGTTTCTAATGGTTTTAATTTTTGAATCAAAAGCGGAATCAATTGTTCGCCTTTTTCCAAATAAAATTCAGAAAAATTGGTTTGACGTTCCTGTAAACTTTGATTTGGAAAAAGTTCACATTGCAAATCAATTACACGTTGTAATTCGTTGTCCAGCTTTCGTTTTTGTGCTTTTAATAATCTTTTTTCAAGGTTTTCTAATCCTTTTTTCTGCTTAACTTCTTGCGCTTTTACAGCTCCGGTAAATGATTTATCGGTTTGTTGTGCAAGTTCATAAAGATATTCAAATTGTTTTTCTAATATTTCTTTTTGAGGAGTTAAATCAATTGGAAAAGCAGATAATTTGTGTGTAATTGCATTGACTAAATTAGCAGGTTTTGTAAATAAATCGGCCCAGCTTAAATCTAATTTGTCTGCTTTTTTAGCTTGTTTTTCAGTGTTTAGAAGCACTGAATTACGTACTAAAAGCATCGGAAAAGTAATGTTTACAGCATCAAAAAAAGATTTTAATTCTAACCAATACGCAATTTCTCCGCCTCCCCCAATGTAGCATAAATTTGGCAAAATAATTTCCTGATACAACGGACGCATGATTACATTTGGACTGAATTTCTCCGGATTGTTTTCTAATAATTTAAAAATTTCTTCTTTTGAAAATGAAATCTTAGTGTTGTTAACGGTGTATTTATTATTTTCAAAAATGATTCTTTCTCTTAAATCATCTTCAATATAAAACATATTGATTTCACGTGGATTTACCTGAACAGTATAATCACCAAATTTTGAAATGGTTTCCTGAACTGCTTTGAATGAAGTCTGTTTTTCCAGTTCTTCTTTTACAAAAGGAACAAAGGCACGTTTTAAATTGGCGTCATCAGCGTCTAAAATAACTAAGCCATAATTAGCAAATAAACTGTCAGCTAAAAAACGAGTTGCATCGGCCAGATTTTCATTTTTTAAATAAGCTTCTTCAAATAGCTTTTTAAGAAGATTGGCATTTGTACTTGAACCTAATTCAGCAGCATAAATTTCGAAAAATTCGGATAAACCTTCTGTTGAAAGTCTTCCAACAGGACCAGTACTTTCTTTGTTCCAACGGAATTTTTTTCCTTTAAAATTGAAATAATTAATTTCTTCAAAATCGTGGTCTTCTGTCGCCATCCAATAAATCGGGACAAAATTATGCGCTGGATATTTCGACTTTAATTCCCTGGTCAGATTAATTGTTGAAATAATTTTATATAAAAAATATAAAGGGCCACTAAATAAATTTAATTGGTGCCCTGTTGTAATTGTAAAAGTATTTTGATAGGCTAAAAGCTCAATATTTTGTTTGGTTGCATCTGAAATTTCGATATTTTGATATTGTTTTTTCAACGTTTCAACCAAAGGAATTCGGTTTGCGTTATCAAAATTTGCCTGTTTTTCAGTTATTTGTTTTTCAAAGTTTTCCAGTGTTGGAAAATGATTGTATAGAGAGTGTAATTCGGGTTTTTGATCTAAATAATCTTGTATCAATTTAGAGAAATATCCTGAGGTTTGGTAGCTGATACAGTCGGTGGGCATAATTTTAGATTTATTTTTGATAGCTGTAAATTTAATGAAAATATATACTTAAAAATGTTTTTAACGAATGCTTAAGATTTGATTTTTATTTTTCGCATTAAAATATTTATAATCAATGTTTTAAATTAAATATTGGGTTTGATTGAATAAGAATTCATTTGAAAAAGATTAAAGTAACAGATTTGATCTTTTTGTTAAAATTTTGAGAGTAATGTAAAACTGTTGTTTGTAAATGTGTGTTTTTAATAATGAAACTATATTTTTGCAGACAAATGTTTGTTGCGTTAAACGAGCCGATTCATTTTTGCAATATCATTTTTCAAAAAAAATCTATATCAACCACAATGAAAAATAACCCAAATCAGGAGAACTCTCTTCGACACGTTCTTTTTGGTTCGTTAATTGGAACCACAATTGAATTTTTTGATTTTTATATTTATGCCAATGCCGCAGTATTGGTTTTTCCACAACTATTTTTCCCTGGAGCAAGTAGTACAAATTCTACACTAGAATCTTTGGCTACATTTTCAATAGCATTTCTTGCCAGACCTTTAGGCTCTGCTGTTTTTGGACATTACGGAGATAAAATAGGACGTAAAGTCACTTTAGTAGTAGCCTTATTAACAATGGGATTATCGACAATTGCAATTGGTTTTTTGCCAGGATATGCCAGTATCGGGATCGCTGCACCAATTTTATTGATGTTGTGCCGATTTGGACAAGGAGTTGGTTTAGGAGGCGAATGGGGTGGAGCTGTTTTATTAGCAATCGAAAATGCACCGCCGCATAAACGTGCCTGGTACGGAATGTTTCCGCAATTGGGAGCGCCTATCGGATTATTACTTTCCGGAGGTACATTTTTAATTTTAACTGATAGCATGACCAGCGAAGCTTTTATGGATTATGGTTGGAGAATTCCATTCCTGGCCAGTTCCTTATTAGTAATTGTTGGATTTTATATTCGTTTAAAAATTAGTGAAACACCAGCTTTCGAAAATTCTAAATTGGAACAAAAAGAAGTTAGAATTCCATTTTTAACCTTATTGAAATCGTATAAAAATCAATTGATTTTCGGAACATTATCAGCTGTAACTACTTTTTTGGTTTTTTATTTAATGACCGTTTTTACATTGAGTTGGGCGACTTCTGACTTAGGTTTTACAAAAAGAGATGCATTGTTAATTCAGTTGCTTTCTGTATTGTTTTTTGCCTTTTTTATTCCAATCTCCGCTTTAGTAGCTGATAAAATTGGTCGTCGAAAAATATTAATTATTACTACCGCCGCTATTGCTGTTTTCGGATTTTTCTTTTCGTACTTCCTTAATTCAGGAAATCCGGTTTTAGTAGCCGCGTTTGTTTGTATGGGAATGTCTTTAATGGGTTTTACTTACGGACCATTGGGAACTTTTTTATCAGAGTTATTTCCGACCACTGTACGTTATTCAGGTGCGTCTTTGACATTTAATTTGGCCGGTATTTTAGGTGCTGCATTTGCTCCAATGATTGCAATTTGGCTGGCAAGTACTTATGGATTAAGTTATGTTGGTTTTTATTTGACTGCTGCTGCTTTTATTTCTTTGGTTTCATTTTTAGTGATTTCTAAGAAAGTACATCAGTTTTAAAATATATAATTCTAAAAAAGGAGTGGCTTTTATAAACCACTCCTTTTTTATTATCTCTTCAAACTAAAATGTCCTCGAAATTCTGTTCCGTTTAATCGCGTAACGGTAAACCAATAATCTGATGCGGGTTCATTACTGCCAATGTAAGTTCCATCCCATGCTCCGTTAACGTGAAGTTCTTTTATGAATTTCCCATAACGGTCAAATATTCGAATCCCTGTATTTGGAGCTAGATAAGCAAAATCGATTGTCCAGGTATCATTATAACCGTCATTGTTTGGCGTAAAGAATTTTGGATAAGGAAGTTCATCTACTAAATAAATACATTCGCGAGATGTTGCTTCAGATATATTTATAGTAACCGGTATTCTATTGCTTTCACAAGAATTTATGGTTTGAGAAGCATAATATGTTACCCCGTTTTCAAGTAGAGTTGTTTCAGGTAAATTTATATTTGAAGAAATACTTTGAAACCATTTGATATTTTGTCCTGTAATATCAATGTTGTTTATTGAAGCCTTTTTTTGTATGCAGAAAGTTTGTGGTGTATCAGCAATTGGGTTTTGAGTATCCTGAATTTTTACTGTAACGGCCAGTCGTTCGCTTTCGCAATTATTTAGTGTTTGTGTAGCGTAGTAAAGGCCAGTTTGCAATAAAGTTGTTTGAGGTAAAATATTTCCATTGGTTGCAGCATCATACCACTTAATATTTGTTCCGTTAATGCCAATAGAAGCAAGTGTTGCATTTTCATCAATGCAAAATTGTTTAGTCGTACTTCCCGTTGGCAATGCTGTGTTGTAAACTTGAACCAAAACGGGAGTTCTATCACTTTCGCATCCCACAGTTTGCGAAGCATAGTAAGTTTTATTGTTCTCTAATAAAGTGGTATTTGGTAAAACAGAAGCCGCAATATTAGTATCGTACCATTTTATGTTTTGTCCTGTAATTTGAAGGTTGTTTAGCGTCGCATTTTCACTTTTACAATACGCGCGACTATTAATTTCCACTGGAGCATTAGGAGTATTTCCTACCGAAACATTAATTGCTAATCTTTGACTTTCACAACCATTTATAGTTTGTGACGCGTAATAGGTTTTTCCGTTCTGTATATTGCTAGTAATTGGCAAAAGATTTCCATTTATAGAAGTATCATACCATTTTATTAAACTTCCCGTAATATCAATATTTGCTATTGTTGGATTTTGTCCTGAACAAAAAGATTGGTTTACATTTCCGGTTGGAGGCAATGTATTTTGAATATTTACTGCAATAGGAATTTTACTGCTTTCACAACCGTTAATAGTTTGTGATGCATAATACGTTATTCCGTTCTGAAGTATTGTAGTATTTGGCAGAATTGTTCCACCTGTTTGAGCGTTGTACCATTTTATATTTTGTCCTGTAATGCTAATATTATTTAAAACTGCATTTTGCTGGATACAAAAGGTTTGTGGACTATTCGCAGTTGGAAGAGGTTGATTTGCAATATTAATCGTTTGATTTTGATGCGAAATATTGCCATTTCCATCATCATAATTCCATATAACTGTATAAGTTCCGGGTAAATTATAAGATAATGGATTTGTAGTTGTTCCTGTAATTTGTCCTGCACAAGCATCCATAGCAGTTGGAATTGTATTTATTATTGTATTACAATCTCCAGTTATTGTTGGTAAAGTTACAATAGTAGGAACAGGAGCTTCTATATCTCCAATAAGAACATTGATTTTTTTAGTGTCATCGCAGCCGCCAGTTCCAGTTATTAAGCAGTTATATTCTCCGCTATTAGCAGTTGCTACATTTGGAATTGTTGGGTTTTGATCTGTTGATGTAAACCCGTTTGGACCTGTCCATAAATAATTAGTTCCTCCTGAAGCTTTTAGTTCTAAGGTTTTCCCAATACAGACAGGGGAATTACTGGTAGCTATCGGATTTGATAAACAGTCCTGAAATTTTGCCAAATAAACATTATATAATCCTCCTAGAGAATTTAAAGAATAGTGTTCTTGATGTGCTCCAGGGGTTGAAATACCTGACGAGCTATTTGTATTTCCAACCAGATAAATATTATTTAAATTATCTAAAGAAATTTTATTATTTACATCTGCTGCTGTGTTTGTACCTTCGCTGGCATTTCCACCATAATAAGTTCCCCATTCTCTTTGGCCATTCTCATCAAGTTTAATCATATAAGCATCGCCAGATCTAGGTACTGTCGAATAGGCATCAGGTGTTGCAATTCCATCTCTTACATCCGTACAACCTTCTATGATCACTTTATTTTTGGAGTTGACAGCAATATCCTGGATGATTTCTCCAAAATAAGTACCCCAAACTTGTTTTTGAGTAGTAAGATCTAATTTAATCACATAACTATTATAATTATATCCTAACCAAAAAGAGGAAGGTTGAAAAGTAGGGTTAAAAGTATTAGCACTTTTCAAGTTGGTATGTGAATCAGTTTTTCCAATTAGGTATAAAGAATTTTGCTTTATTGCTGATGTAGTTATGGTTGAAAATCTATCTCCATTGCAATAACTACCCCAAACCCTCATTCCGTCTAAAGTAAATTTGGCAAACATTGCAGAACTGTAGCCAATAAAAGTTGGTTCATATGAACCTGGGGTAGCTATGTCGCTGGTGCTGGTAGTATTTCCAGTTATATATAAAAAACCATCATCAGAAATATGACTTGAATTGATGTCATCATTTCCTGTTCCTCCAAAATAAGTCCCCCATATTCTTACTCCTTGAGTATTAAATTTTACAATATAGCCGTCACTATCCAAATTTCCCGCAGCATGTGTAGGCTTGTAGCTGCCAGCGGTCGAAATTTTGCTTAAACTTTGAGTGCTTCCTACCAAGTATATATTATTTGATCTGTCAAAGCACAAATCTTTGCCATAATCAAAATTACCAGCACCGTAATAAGTGCCCCATTCCCGAATTCCTGAAGAGTTTAATTTTACGAGATAAGCAGTGGAATAATAATTTATATCTTTTGTAGGTTGATGAGAATTGGTAGTTGTTACATTACTATCTTCCGTATTAGTAGATCCCGTAAAATATAAATTATTGTTTGCGTCTACTTTGATAGTGGAAGGAATTACAGAATAATAAGTTCCCCAGATTCGATTACCATTTTGATCAAACTTTGTCACATAACCAAATCCATTGTAATATGTACTATAAGTTGATTCCGGAAGTGTTCCTATTGTAGCAATATTTGTTGTACTTCGAGTATATCCTGAAAAATAAACATTATTATTGTTGTCATTACATACATCTGATGAATAATCGCCACCTGCTCCTCCATAATAAGTCCCCCAAAGTCTCGTTGGTACAGGATCAATAATTACAGTTTTATTTGAAGTTTCGTCTGAACTTGTAAACCCATAAAGATCTTTCTTAATCTTTCTATATTCAACAGAGATTTCTTTTTTACTTGATCCATCCTCAATCCAACTCGCCGGAAGTGTTTCTTCCATTTTTCCAAAACGAACATTCATCTGGATTTTATTATCAACTAAATCCGTTTCCGCGCCATTAAATTTTAATTGAATATCAGAAATTTTTCCATTCGGATGAATTACAAAATTATATTCAACCGTTTTTTGAGGGTCATTCGGAACTGAAAAGACAACATCAATATTTGGGTAAATATTTTTGTACGTAATTTGTTTATATTGATAAACACCGGTAATTCCTTCAGGTTTATTGGGAACATTATAATAATTATCAAAATCATTTGATTTTTGCTCTGTAATCAATTCGACTTTTGAATTAGAGTTTACAAAGTCAATATCAATTCTATGAAAAGTATATTCTAAACTAAAATTTTCTTGCTCTTCTTTTTTGTTATTTTGAAAGTGAGAAGAAAGTTCTCGTTCATTTCTCGGATCTTTTGATGGAGTCTTCTTTACTTCATAAACATCATACGAAAAACCATTTTTTTTAAGCTGTACATTTAATCCATTAGAATTTAATAGATATTTTACCGCTCTATTAGGCTTTCCTTTTTGATTGATAATCTGGTCTTTATTTTCTTTAAAACCAATGGTTTGATTTTTGTTTTGTGAAAATGTGTGATTGATAATGATTAAAAAAAATAAAAGTAATGTGTGCTTCATTTGAAAAAATTGGATTGCCGCAAATGTAATTAAATATCTATAAATCAAAACTAAAATCAACAATCGAATCTTTCCCTAAAAAGTCTCTAAATATCTCGTATTTTTGCAGAAAATATTTCTTTTGAAAACAAAGCTTTTTATAATCACACCACCTTTTACACAACTGAATACACCGTATCCGGCAACAGCTTATATAAAAGGATTTTTAAATACTAAAAATATCGAATCGGTTCAGGCTGATTTGGGTATTGATGTGATTTTGAAATTGTTTTCGAAGAAAGGATTGGTTAATTTGTTTCAAGTTTCAGGTTTCAAGTTTCAGGTTTCAGGTTTTGAAATCTCAGATAATTCTAAACGTATTTTTGCATTACAAGACGAATACATTAAAACAATCGATGCCGTAATTCAGTTTTTGCAGGGAAAAAATCCAACTTTGGCATTACAAATTTGTCAGGAAGATTTTCTACCTGAGGCTTCTCGTTTTGCACAGTTAGAAGAACTCGATTGGGCTTTTGGTACAATGGGAACGCAGGACAAAGCCAAGCATTTGGCGACTTTATATCTCGAAGATATTTCAGATTTTATTGTAGAATGTGTCGATGAAAATTTTGGTTTTAGCCGATATGCCGAGCGTTTAGGCCGAAGTGCGAATTCTTTTGATGAATTATACGGAGCTTTACAGCAACAACCAACTTATATCGATTCGATTTTAATTTCACTATTGAAAGCTAAAATTGAAGTCATAAAACCAACTTTATTTTTAATTTCTGTTCCCTTTCCAGGGAATTTATATAGCGCGTTTCGATGTGCACAATGGGTAAAACAAAATCATCCTGAAATTAAGGTTTCAATGGGTGGTGGTTTCCCGAATACCGAATTGCGTTCACTTTCAGACAAACGTGTTTTCGAGTTTTTCGATTTCATCACTTTGGATGATGGAGAAGTTCCAATTGAAGAATTAATTTTCAATCTTGAAAATCCAAATTACAATTCTTATAAAAGAACTTTTTTATTAGAAAATGAGGAAGTAGTTTATAAAAACAATTCTCTAAAACACGATTACAAACAAGCTCAAGTTGGAACTCCTGATTATTCTGATTTGCCTTTGGATAAATACATTTCGGTTATCGAAATCGTAAATCCGATGCACAGAATGTGGAGCGACGGCCGTTGGAACAAACTCACGATGGCGCACGGCTGTTATTGGGGAAAATGTACTTTTTGCGATATTTCTTTAGATTATATAAAGGTTTACGAACCTGTTGCAGCCAACTTGTTGTGTGACAGAATGGAAGAAATGATGCTGCAGACTGGTCAAAATGGTTTTCATTTTGTCGATGAAGCAGCGCCACCAGCTTTAATGCGTGCTTTGGCTTTAGAGATTTTACGCCGAAAATTAGCGGTAACCTGGTGGACAAACATTCGATTTGAAAAGAGTTTTTCTAAAGACTTATGTTTACTCTTAAAAGCTTCTGGCTGTATTGCCGTTTCTGGAGGTTTAGAAGTAGCTTCAGATCGATTATTGAAATTAATTGAAAAAGGAGTTACGGTTGAACAAGTGGCAAAAGTAACCCGAAATTTTACCGAAGCCGGAATCATGGTGCATGCTTATTTAATGTACGGATATCCAACACAGACCATTCAGGAAACAGTTGACAGTCTCGAAATGGTGCGTCAATTGTTTGAAGCCGGAATTCTGCAATCGGGTTTTTGGCATCAATTTGCGATGACAGCGCACAGTCCGGTTGGGTTGTATCCGGAGAAATTTGGCGTTACAAAAGCAACCGAAGCGATTGGGACTTTTGCCAATAACGATATCGATTATACAGATGCTACAGGAATCAACCACGATAAATTCAGTTTCGGATTGAAGAAATCGCTCTTTAATTTCATGCACGGAATTTGTTTCGACTACGAACTTCAAGATTGGTTCGATTTCAAAATTCCTAAAACTAAAATTGATCCCGATTTTATTTTCAATGCATTGGAAGAAGGAAATGATTTCAACACAAAACCAAATGCAAAAGTAGTTTGGCTTGGCGGAAAACCTTCAGTAGAACATTTTACAAAATCAAAAAAAGGAAATTCCTGGGAAATGATGAGTTTTACTTTTCACGATAAAAAGGAAAGTTTCAACCTTCAGACCAATAAAAATGAAGGCAAATGGTTGGTAGAAATTTTGAATAAAATTTCGATTTCAAATGCTAAGAATTATACTTTTCAGGAAGTGAAATCTGATTTTGAAACGCAATTGGATGATTTTGAATTGTTTTGGTATTCAAAGCCAGTTAACACTTTAAGAGAGTTTGGGTTGTTGGTTTTATAAATCAATACTCCACAAAAGTCCCATCAGCAGGAACCGCCGTTTTAGACAAAAGATCATTTTCAGATAAAGCATTTTTCAATTGCTCTCTCGTCGTAGGACAGTGGTTTAGAGCCTCCAAATGATTAGCGAAAACTTTTCCCGGTGCCAATGCCGTAAACTTCAAAATATCGTTCATTCGCATTAATAATGGCTGACCAATATCTAGTCTTGCAGTACCGCAGGCAACGGTTGCAATGTCTGGTTTGAATTCAACTAAAACTTTTTGCACGTGCTCTGTAAAAATGGTATCTGAACTGATGTAAATAGATTTTTCGTTGGCCAATTCAATAAAAAAGCCCATCACATTACCCATGAATTTAGAAATAAATCCATAACCATGAATGGCAGGAATTCCCGTTATTTTTCCATCCAGAAAAGGTTGAGGTTCCCAATAATTTAAGGTTTGAGTGATGTTTAAACCTCTTTTAGTTAATTCTTTTTCAATTTGTACACTGCAGATTACCGGAATGCTTTTTCTTCTTAAAAAAACCTCGCCAGCTTTATCAATATGATCCGGATGTAAATGTGTGATAAGACAATGTGTTACTTTGCTTAAAATTTCCCGACTGTTTTTTGGCAAAGAAACCAAAGGATTTCGATGAGGGTTATAACGAAAGATGGTAAAGGGCGGAATCGTTTTTCTTTTTCCTAGCATCGGGTCAACTAAAATCACATGTTGCTCCGTTTCAATAACTAAAGTCGCGTTACGTAAATGATGTAATTTCATATCGGAAAAATTAGAACTTAAAAATACAAAGATTTTTCAAATTTAATTTACAGATTTTTCTTTATTTTTAACAGAATTGTTATTATTCAAGATTGAAACTTTTACGACCTTCAAAATAATTAGGCAATAGAAAAGCGGAATCCAATTCCGTGTAGGTTTTCTATCGAAATTCCGTTTTCATTTGCCAGGATTTTACGCAAACGGGAAATAAAAACATCCAGACTTCTTCCCATAAAATAATCATCAGTTCCCCAAAGTGAAGTCAAAATCTGCTCTCTTTTTAAAACCGAATTTTTATTGTCGAGAAATAATTTCAGTAATTCGGCTTCGCGCTGTGTGAGACCAATTTTTTCATTTTCATTAAAAAGAATGAAGTTTTTGGTGTCAAACTGATATTTTCCAATTTCATAAACTGCTTTTTCAATCGGAATATTTTTCTGCGAACGCTTTAAAAAAATCTCAATTTTCAAAAGCAATTCTTCAATACTAAAAGGCTTAACCAAATAATCATCTGCACCCAAACGCAATCCTTTAATACGGTCTTCTTTTAAAGTTTTGGCAGAAAGAAAAATAATCGGAATATCAGTATTGGCTTTTCTGATTTCTGTTGCCAATTCAAAACCATCCATTTTTGGCATCATTATATCGAAAATACAAATGTCAAAATTTTCTTTTTTAAAGGTTTCCAGACCCAGTTTTCCATCGGGACAATGAATAACTTCGTAGTTATTTTGCTCCAGATTGTCCTTGGTTAAAAACGCTAAGGTTTCATCGTCTTCGGTATAAAGTATTCTGAATTGTTTCATTTTTTATAAGGAATTGACAAAGTTATAGTAATGCCTTTTTCTAAATTATTTTCGGCTTTTATTTTCCAGTTTTGAAGATTGCAAATTTCTTTGACGTAATATAATCCAAGTCCAAAACCATTTACTTCATTGCTTTTTTCGTTTTGAGCGCGATAAAACTTATCAAAGATAAGAGAAATGTTTTTAGGAGAAATTCCGATTCCGTTATCGATAAAAGCGAGTTTCAAAATTTGATTTTCTAATGAAATCCGAATCGTAATATCAGGTTTTTCATTGCAATATTTTACAGCATTGTCAAGCAAATTGTAAACTAAGTTGCTAAAATGAAAAACATCAGTTTCAACATAATATTCTGCTGAAGCACTGTCAATTCTAATTGTAGCTTCAGGATATTTCATCTGAATATTTTCGATCGTTTCTTCAAGAATCGGAACAATTAAAAGCGTTTCTTTTTTTAGTTCCAAAGGCGAATAATCTGCTTTCGAAATATTTAAAATCTGTTCAATATGATTGTTGAGTTTATTGCTCTGATTGATAATAATATCCGTGTAAGTATGTAGCTTTTTATCTTCCTTAATTGGATTTTGTTCAATCAAATATTTTGAAGCAATTAATATAGAAGACAAAGGTGTTTTGAATTCATGCGTCATATTATTAATGAAATCCCGTTGCAATTCAGAATATTTCTTTTGCTGTAAAAGCGTAAAAATCGAATAAACATAAATCAGCAAAATTAAAATCAGTGCAATCGAAAGGATAAACCAAAAGCGCATCGAACTGAATAAATAAGTCGTTTCATTAGGAAAACGAACCGCAAAATAATAAACCAAATCCTTATGTTTTGGGAAAGAAACTGCTTTCTTTTCTTTTCCTTTTTCAGAAGATGAAATGTATTTTCCGTAAACCATTTCGTCGCTTTGGCAATTGTAGACTGCATATTCAAAATCAGTTGTAATATGCATTTTCTTGAATTCAGATCTTAGATAAAATTCCAAAATATCAGGTTCAAAAGCATTTTCGATGTTTACGATATAATAATCGTTGGAGATTTTTCGAACAGGATTTTGACACGATGGTTCATGATCTTTTCCGTCGTATAATTTTCTGGCGACTTCAAGTAAAGCAATATTGGCTTTCTGACTAAGTTTTTTTTGTTCGAGTGTAAAAGCCTCTTTGGTCCAAAGCAGTTGCGCCACCAATATACTGATAATGGCGATCAATCCTAAAAGGATAATACTATTGAGTTTATTTATTTTCAAGAAAAGCGTGTTTTTTAGAATGTAATATTAATGAAAATTATAGTTAAAAACAGCGATTAACAAGTCGTTAACAAAGATTTGAAAGCGGTTAACAGCGATTTGATTTTGTCTGAAGTACTTTTGAAATACAAATTTCGAACTATAAACCATTAAATATAATAACTATGAAAATTATCAAAATCTCTATGTTGGCTTTGGCTTTAGGCCTAATGTCTTTTTCAGCAATTGTACCGGTAAAAGTAATTGCTTCTAAAATTGAGGTGACTGCTTCGACAATCGCTTGGAAAGCTGAAACAGTTGATGTTGGCGAAATTCCACAAGGAACACCAAAAGCAATTGTGTATGAGTTCAAAAACACAGGAAAAACAGCTGTAGTAATTACAAACGTGCAAGGATCTTGCGGTTGTACTGCAACAGATTATACTAAAGAACCAATTTTGCCTGGTAAAACAGCTAAAGTAACAGCTACATACAATGCAGCAAACAAAGGCGCTTTTACAAAAACAGTAACAGTTACAACAAGCGCTGAAACTACTCCAAAAATTCTTACCCTGAAAGGAACGGTAATCTAAATAAAGGTTGGTTATAAAAGCGAAAAACTCCAAATACGTCTTGTTTGGAGTTTTTTTTATGCCTTTTTTGAAGCCAAATTAAAATGAAATTTTACTTTGTAAAGGCAATATTATTTTTCTCGGAAAGCGCTTGTTTTCATTAAAACTTTTTTATTTTTATTAAAAATATTATTATGAAAATTTTCTATTCGCCTGTAGTTGTTGTTATTCTATTTTTAGTTTTTTCTTGTAATTCAAAATCAGAGAAAAAAGACGAAGACTTAAAAAAGACTTCAGAAAAAGTGATTCCGGAATTAAAACTTCATATTGACAGCGTTGCTGTTTCTAAATTTTACGAAACCTATCCAAAGTTGGTTACCTTTCAAAAGGAGGTTTTGGCTTTGTACAAAAAGAAAAATTCAACTCAATTGTGGCTGGACAATAAAGGTGTTGTTGAATTTGGAAATACGTTATTCAATAAATACAAAGGATTGGGAGAAGAAGGTTTGAAAGCCAATTTTCCGTATAACGAAAAGATCAGTCCTATTTTTGAAACTACTGCTGAAAATAAACTTTCGCAGGTTGATACCGATTTGATGATTTCAAACTTGTATTTTTATTATGCTGAGAAAGTGTATCGAGGCGTTGATGAAAAAACATCAACTTCATTAGAATGGCTTCTTCCACGTAAAAAATTAAATTATCAACTGTTTTCTGATTCTATTTATGAAAATCTGAAGGTAAATGACCGAAAAAGCAAAATGTTTAGTCAATATTACAAACTTCGTGATGCACTTCATCAATACAGAGAAATTGAGAAAAAAGGAGGCTGGAAAACGGTTGCAACTGACGAGGATTTTAAAAGTTTTAAACTGGGCGATTCCGTTGCTGCGATAGGTCAAATAAGAGAAAGACTTTTTATTACGAAAGATTTAAAAGAGAATTCTAAAAGTAATATTTGTGATACGACTTTGATAAAAGCAATTAAAAACTACGAACTGCATCACGGATTAACGCCAAAAAATATAATCTTACCAGAACATATTGCCGAGCTAAATGTTCCGGTTTCAGACCGAATCAAAACACTTATCGCTAATATGGAACGTTGCAGATGGATCGATCCTGAATTGGAAAAAGGAAAAGAATACATCGAAGTTAATATTCCTGAGTTTAGATTGTATTTGATTCGTGATCATGAAATTGCTTTTGTGTCGCCAGTTGTGGTTGGAAAAGCGATGACCAAAACCGTTATCTTCAGCGGAATGATGAATAATATTGTTTTTAGTCCGTATTGGAATGTTCCCACAAGTATTATCAACAAAGAGATCAAACCCGGAATGGCCAAAAACAAGAATTATTTGGCACAGAAAAATCTGGAATGGAACAATGGCGCCGTTCGTCAGTTGCCTGGAAAAAACAATTCGCTTGGTTTGGTGAAGTTTTTATTTCCGAATTCAAATAACATTTATCTACATGACACACCAGCAAAAAGTTTGTTCGAAAGAGAAAATAGAGCTTTTAGCCACGGATGTGTTCGTGTTGGAAAACCTAGAGAATTGGCGATTGAACTTTTAAAACAAGATCCAACGTGGACTCCGGCACGAATTGATAAAGCGATGCACGCCGGCAAAGAAAACTGGGTAAGTTTAAAAAAGAAAGTTCCTGTGTATATCGGTTATTTTACAGCCTGGGTTGATAGAAAAGGCGAACTTAATTTTTATAAAGACGTTTATCAAAGAGACGAAAGTCTGATCAAATTATTGACTGAAGAATAAAGATTAATTATTAATTTCTCACGCAGATTTGGCAGATTATGCAGATCTATTCATTATTATGGATAAGCAAAAAATCTGCATAATCTGCCAAATCTGCGTGAGAAAAAATTAAGCTGTTGTTAAAAAACTATTTACTCAAAACATCAATGCACTTATAAAAACGATTCGTGTAATGTTCTGTATCAAGAGAAGTAATCGTAACACTATTTACTTTTCCAGACGAAGCATGAATAAATTTCGATTGCATTCCGTTGGCTTCACAGATAATGCCGAGATGGCCAATCATTGTTTTGTCTTTGTATCCGTAAAAAACTAAAATATCTCCCACTTTAAAATCTTCCGGATTTAAAGCCTTGCCTAAATTTTTATAACTCCCGGAACTTCTTGGCAAGTCAACATCAAAATGATGGAAAACATAACTTATAAATCCCGAGCAGTCAAATCCTGTTTTCGGGTCATTTCCGGCATATAAATAGGGAGTTCCCAAATACTTTTTAGCGTAATTTATAATAGAATCCCGCTCAATATTAGTTTCCGTTTTTTGTAGTTGAGTTGTTTCTGTTTTATGTTCTTCTTTAGAAGTAAAGCAAGAACATAAAATGAATGTTGAGAATAGAGATATGTAAAAGAATGATTTCATTTTTTGAATGTTGTTTATATAAAGATAGCTTCTTTTTGATTAGCAAAGAAGCGTTTTAAGATGATTTGTAAGAATAAAGAATAAAAAATAGAAGTTTGATGTATTTATGTGGTGTTTTTTTATTGCATTTTGACGTTTTAGTATCTTTCTGTCTTCTTCATTTCAAATATATTTGTGAATACTATTTCTATTTAACCAATAAATTATGTTTATCAGAAAATTGCCGATTTTAATTTTGTTTTTGCTGATTTCGATCGTTTCGACTTCTCAAAACAAAATCAATACTTTTTTATATGCAGGCCGAATTGAAAAACTTCAAAATGACAATGTTGTTCTAATCGGAACGGCTTCTTCTGTTTCTTTTAATTTCACTGGAAATGAGTGTTCGATCAAACTTCAAAGTGTTGACTCTTATGAACATCATAATTACGTTGCTTTAGTTTTAGACGGACAATATCTTGGGAAAATTAAAATAGAAAAAGGCGATGTGCAATCTTTTCCAATAAAAGTTACTTCAAATAAAAAAGAACATCGTCTCGAAATTTATAAAAATACCGAAGCACGTACAGGAGGAATTTTATTTGCGGGAACAACAGCAAAACTGACTTCAATTTCCTCAAAAAAGAAAAAGAAAATTGAATTTATTGGTGATTCCATAACCTGTGCTGCAGCAAGTGATTCGGTTGATTGCGATAAAGGAGAATATATGGATCATCATAATGGTTATTATGCTTACGGGCCAGTACTTTCAAGAGCAATTGATGTGGATTATTTGACTAGTTCCGTTTCCGGAATTGGGATGTATCGAAACTGGAACGACGAGAATATAAATGAACCTATTATGCCTGAGGTTTATCAGAATTTATATTTGACGAAAGACAATTCAAAACCTAAATATGATTTTGCTTTTCAGCCGGATATTATAAGCATTGCTTTAGGAACTAATGATTTTTCTGTTGGAGATGGAAAGAAAGAACGCCTTCCTTTTAATGCCGAAAAATACGTTTCGAATTACATCAATTTTATAAAAATGCTCTACGAACACAACCCGAAAGCACAAATTGTGATTACAAATAGTCCAATGGTAAATGGAGAAAGAGCAATTGTTTTTGAAGATTGCCTGAATAAAGTAAAAAACGCTTTCGCGGAAGATGAAACACACAAACCGATTCAGATTTTCAAATTCAAACCAATGACACCAAAAGGTTGTTTAGGTCATCCTGATGTTGCGGATCAAAAAGTAATGGCTGAACAATATGCTCCGTTTTTAAAAAAGCTGTTAAATGAAAAATAATATATTTAAGTTTGTTTTCTTTCTGATGATCTCCACTACTATGATGGCAAACGTTTCCCTTCCGAATATTTTTGGCGACAATATGGTTTTGCAACGCAATTCTGAAGTGAAAATTTGGGGTTGGGCCAATCCAAAAGAAGAAATCAAATTGGTTTCAAGCTGGAATAATCAGGAATATAAAACGGTTGCCAATAATCAGGCGCAATGGGAACTTCATATTAAAACTCCAGAAGCGGGCGGACCTTTTACGGTTTCTATAAAAGGTTATAATGAAGTTATTCTAAAAAATATTTTAATTGGGGAAGTCTGGGTTTGCGCCGGACAATCCAACATGGAAATGTCTGTAAGCTGGGGAATTGACAACGGCGAAGAAGAAATGAAAAACGCAACGAATCCTAATATTCGTTTTTTTACTGTTCCAAAGTTAACTGCAACAACGCCACAAAATAATTTACTTGGAAACTGGGTCGAATCGACGCCAGAAACGATGAAATACTTCAGCGCGATTGGTTACTTTTTTGCCAAACGCTTGCGCGAAAATTTAAAAAATGTGCCAATCGGGTTAATTTCATCTAATTGGGGCGGAACTCCTGCAGAAATTTGGATGCCGGAAGAAGTAGTTAATAACGATGCAGTTTTATTAGAAAATGCCAAAAAACTAAACGAACAGGAATACGGACCAAGACAACCCGGACGCGCGTATAATGCGATGATTTATCCTTTTGTTGGATTTAAAATTGCCGGAACGCTTTGGTATCAGGGCGAATCGAATGTTGGTTCTTTGGTTTATAATAAAACTTTATCAGCTTTAATTTCCTCTTGGAGAAAGGCCTGGAATGATGAATTTCCTTTTTACTACGTTCAGATTGCACCTTATAAAACCGGAAGCAACAACTTCTCGAATGTTACGGTTAGAAATTCTCAAAGAAAAATATTAAATGAAGTTCCGAAAACCGGAATGGTTTTGACTTCAGATATTTCAGATACGATTGATATTCATCCGAAAAATAAAAAATCGGTTGGAATTCGTTTGGCTAATTTGGCTTTGGCTGAAACTTATAAAGTCAATTCAAGTTTAGTAAACGGACCACTTTTTAAAGACATTAAAATCGAGAAAAATAAAGTCACCGTTTCTTTTGATTATGCTGAGGGCTTGTATTTCAAAAACAAAATTTCGAATCAATTTGAATTGGCTGGAGCCGATGGAAATTTCTTTCCTGCTGAAGCTTCTATAAAAAATAATCAAGTGATTTTGATTTCTAAAAAAGTATCAAACCCTGCAAAAGTGAGATTTGCATGGGGAAATACAATTCAGTCGGATTTGTTTAATAAAGCGAATTTACCGGCTTCTTGTTTTATTACGGAGTAGGAGGAATTTTAGAGTTTAAGAAGAAAGAGTCAAGAAGAAAGATTTTAGATTTTAGTTTTTTGTCATTTCGACTGAAAGGAGAAATCACACTAGAAACTCCACAAAGAAGATTGACAATCTATGTCGAATTCCGAGTGTGATTTCTCCTTCGTCGAAATGACAAGACTATGGATATAACCGAAAACGTTCTCATGAAACTGTTCGCGTGAGGGATAGAAGTGGAAAGCCCACAGCCTGACGAAGGAAGTGCGAGGACTTGAAACGGATAGCCCGATTCGCCGCGGCGAACACGCCCAAAACAGAAAACTTAGAACCTTAGCACCTTTAAAAAACCTAACCATGAAAAATAAAAAAATAATAACTATTGGGGTTTTTGCCCTGTTGACTGTTGGAAATATGAATGCACAAAAAAAGCCGTATCTGGATAAAAACAAAACGATTGAGCAAAGAATTGACTTGCTTTTGCCTTTGATGACTTTGGAGGAAAAAGTAGGGCAGATGAACCAATATAACGGTTTTTGGGATGTTACGGGACCGGCTCCAAAAGGCGGAACTGCCGAATTAAAATATGAACATTTAAGAAAAGGATTAGTCGGTTCGATGCTGACAGTTCGCGGTGTGAAAGAAGTTCGTGCCGTACAGAAAATTGCGGTTGAAGAGACGCGTTTGGGAATTCCGTTAATTATTGGTTTTGATGTAATACATGGCTATAAAACGTTAAGTCCGATTCCGTTGGCAGAAGCAGCGAGTTGGGATTTGGAAGCGATTAAAAAGTCGGCGGCGATTGCGGCAGATGAAGCTTCAGCATCTGGGATTAATTGGACTTTTGGACCAAATGTTGATGTGGCAAACGATGCGCGTTGGGGACGTGTGATGGAAGGTGCCGGTGAAGATCCTTATTTGGGAAGCAAAGTGGGATACGCCAGAGTTAAAGGTTTTCAAGGAGAAACTGTTGCTGATTTGGCTAAAGTAAATACAATTGCAGCTTGTGCGAAACATTTTGCCGCTTATGGTTATGTTGAAGCGGGATTGGAATATAATATCGTTGATATTAGTAATTCTAAATTGTATAATTCGGTTTTGCCTCCTTTTGAAGCGACTGTAGAAGCCGGTGTTCGTACGTTTATGAATTCGTTTAATACTTTGAATGGCGTTCCGGCAACTGGAAATGCATTTTTGCAAAGAGATATTTTAAAAGGAAAATGGAAGTTTGATGGTTTTGTAATTTCGGATTATGCTTCGATTCGTGAAATGATTGCGCATGGATATGCAAAAGACGAAGCAGATGCAACGGCAAAAGCAGTAATTGCCGGTTCTGATATGGATATGGAATCGTATTTGTATGTCGCAAAATTGGTTGATCTGGTAAAATCAGGAAAAGTAAAAGAAGCTTTGGTTGATGATGCTGTTAGAAGAATTTTGCGCGTGAAATTTGAATTAGGATTATTTGACGATCCGTACAGATATTGTGATGAAAAACGCGAAAAGGAAGTTGTTGGAAGCAAAGCCAACAACGAAGGTGTTTTGGATATGGCGAAGAAATCTATCGTCTTATTGAAGAATGCTTGTCCGCCGGGGCGGAAAGAGAATTTGCTTCCGCTGAAAAAATCAGGGCAAAAAATCGCTTTGATTGGCGCTTTGGCAAATGATAAAAATAGTCCGCTTGGAAGTTGGAGAATTGCGGCGGATGATAATACAGCGGTTTCGGTTTTAGAAGGAATGCAGCAATACAAAGACAATCAATTGGTTTTTGAAAAAGGAGTTGATTTATTGAAACAAAAAGCAACTTTCTTAACAGAAACCGTTTTCAACACAACAGACAAAAGCGGATTTGAAGCAGCAAAAACAGCTGCGAAAAATGCTGATGTTGTAGTAATGGTTTTAGGTGAATACGGTTTCCAAAGCGGTGAGGGAAGAAGCAGAACGGATTTGAATTTGCCTGGTTTACAGCAAGAATTATTAGAGGAAATTTATAAGGTGAATCCAAATGTAGTTTTGGTTTTAAACAATGGACGTCCGTTGAGTATTCCGTGGGCTGCTGAAAATGTTCCGGCAATTGTAGAAGCTTGGCAATTAGGAACACAAACAGGAAATGCAGTTGCGCAGGTTCTTTATGGAGATTATAATCCGAGTGGAAAATTGCCAATGTCGTTTCCAAGAAATGTAGGTCAGGTGCCAATTTATTATAACAAATACAGCACAGGAAGACCAATTGACAGTGATAAAAACGTTTTCTGGTCGCATTATATGGACGTGGAAAAAACGCCTCAATTTCCTTTTGGTTTTGGATTGAGTTATACGACTTTCGATTATAAAAATCTGAAATTGAATAAAACATCTTTTGCAAAAGGAGAAAAAGTTCAGGTTAGCGTTGAGGTTACAAACTCAGGAAATTACGAAGGAAAAGAAGTGGTACAATTGTATATTCATGATGAATTCGCCAGTATTATTCGTCCGATAAAAGAATTGAAAGGTTTTGAATTGGTTAATCTTAAAAAAGGTGAAACTAAAACGGTAACTTTTACTTTAACGGATAAAGAACTTGGCTTTTATGATAACCAAGGAAAGTATTTAGTTGAACCGGGAACTTTTAAAATCATGGTTGGAGGAAGTTCTGATAAAGGTTTGCAAGACGGTTTTGAGATAAAAGAATAGAAGGCTTTGCCACGAAGGCACTAAGGCGCAAAGATTTTTAATTTATCTCCACGCTGAAATTATTAAAAAACTTTGTGACTTAGTGCCTTTGTGGCAAAACAAACGCGCAACTTAATTATTTTTTTTACCTTTAAAACCTATTAAACTTCCAACCTTAAACTAAAATAATGAAATATAACAGATGCGGAAAAAGCGGGTTATTATTGCCTGAAATTTCCTTGGGATTATGGCATAACTTCGGATCGGTAGATAATTTTGATAATGCCGAAAGTATTGCTGTTGAGGCTTTTGATAAAGGAATTACACACTTTGATTTAGCTAATAATTACGGACCTGTTCCGGGATCGGCAGAAACTAATTTTGGTAAAATTCTTTGGCATAATTTTCAGGGAAATCTTCGTGATGAAATTATTATTTCGACCAAAGCCGGTTATACAATGTGGGACGGACCTTATGGAGATTGGGGTTCAAGAAAATATTTGCTGTCAAGTTTAGATCAGAGTTTGAAGAGAATTAAAGTCGATTATGTCGATATTTTTTATTCGCATCGTCCGGATCCGGAAACACCGATTGAAGAAACGATGATGGCTTTGGATTACGCCGTTAGAAGTGGGAAAGCTCTTTATGTTGGAATCAGTAATTATTCGGCAGAGCAAACTCGTGTTGCGGTGGATGTTTTAAAACAATTGGGAACGCCTTGTTTAATTCATCAGGCAAAATATTCGATGTTACAGCGCTGGGTTGAAGATGGTTTGCTTGATGTTTTAGAAGAAAAAGGAGTGGGCTATATTGCGTTTTCACCTTTGGCACAAGGACTTTTGACAGATAAATATCTAAACGGAATTCCGGAAAACTCCAGAGCACACAATCCAAACGGACATTTGAAAGAAGATGAGGTGACGCAGGAAAGAATTCAGAAATTAATTCAGCTGAATGAAATTGCAAAGAATAGAAACCAGTCTTTGGCACAAATGGCTTTGGCCTGGTTGCAAAAAGACAAACGAATTACATCGGTTTTAATTGGAGCGAGTTCGGTAAAACAATTGTGTAATAATATTGATTGTCTGCAAAATACCGAGTTTACACATGATGAATTGAATGCGATTGAGAAGATATTATCTTAATTGTGAATTGTTAATTATAAATTGTGAATTGTAAAAACGAATAATCGTAGAGGCGCACAGCAGTGCGTCTACGTTACGCATAAGACGCACTGCTGTGCGCCTCTACGATAAAATGGCGTTATTTTTCCGACTGTATAATCATGGTCAATCCTCCACCGGATGCCAATCGATAAGTCAATTTCGTTGTCGAATCAACCCTAATAATTTCTCTTTTATAATCGACTGCAGCTTTATCAGCATTTAATCCGTCAGAGAAAATTTCCGCTTCAAATTTTTTGCCTTTTTCAAGGAAAGAAAAATCAATTGTAATTTCTCTTGAATCCCAGTTTGTGATTGCGCCTAAATACCAAGTATTTTCTTTTTTTCGCGCTATTGTTACAAACTTTCCAACTTCACTATTTAAAGCAACAGTTTCATCAAAAGTAGTTGGAATTTTAGCAATAAAACTAGTGCTTTCTTGTTCCTTCATATAAGCCGTCGGGCTGTCGGCCATCATTTGCAAAGGTGCTTCAAAAATCGTGTAAAGTGCTAATTGATGGCATCTTGTTCCCTGACTTACCGGATTAGAATGACTCGGTTTGAATTCGCTTTTCGTGGCATTTCGCATTGCGCCGGGCGTGTAATCCATTGGGCCGGCTATCATTCTGATAAACGGGATTGTACAATCATATAACGGAACATCATCATTTGGTGTCCATTTATTATTTTCCAAACCTTTAACGCCTTCAAAATTTAGGATATTTGGATAGGTTCTCTGAATTCCGGTTGGTTTATACATTCCATGAAAATCCAAAAGTAGTTTATGATTGCTAGCTTTTTGAGCAATATCATAAACGGAGTTTACCATTTTTGCATCGTCACGATCAATGAAATCAACTTTAAAACCTTTTATACCAAGTTTTGCATAATTTTCAAAAACGGCTTCTGTTTTATCGTTTATTGCCATCCAAGAAGCCCATAAAATTATGCCGACGTTTCGCTCCTTCGCGTAGGCGATTAAAGCTTCTAAATCGACATTTGGATTGTGTTTCATAATGTCGGTTTCGACACTCCAACCTTCATCTAAAACTACATATTCGACTTTGTTTTTGGATGCAAAATCAATGTAATATTTATAGGTTTGCGTGTTGATTCCGGCTTTGAAATCAACATTATAAATATTCCAGTCGTTCCACCAATCCCAAGCCACTTTTCCCGGTTTGATCCACGAAATGTCTTTTATTTTTGATGGTTCCGATAATTTCTGAACCATATCATTATTGGCTAAAGCCGAATCATTTTCAGAAATAACAATCGCTCTCCACGGAAAAGTTCTGGTTCCTTTTGTCTTTACTAAATAATCGGCTCTTTCGGTAATTAATTTGTTGAGGTAATTAAAGCCGCCGTTGGTTTCCTTTAAAGGATATTTTGAAAATCGAGATTCAAAACCCGTTTTCTGATTATTGTTCGTGACAAATAATCCAGGATAATTTTCCAAATTAGCTTCCAGGAAAACGGCTTTTTTATGGTTTTTATAATCAATTAAAAACGGTAAAAATGCTAGAGTATCTTTTGAAAATTCACTTATTTTCTTATTCTCATAATGCGATTCAAACGATGAAATAAATTGATCTTTCGGATTTCTTAAATCACGAACATAGGGCATTAAAGTATTATAATCGTGATCGAAATTCAAAGTGACTTCTTCTGATTTTACGGTAATGTCTTTTTTCTTTTTGGTGATAAATCGATACGCAACGCCGTCGTCAAAAGCACGATATTCAATGCTAAAATCATTTTTAAAATTTATAGTCAGCTGATTGTATTTGTTTTCGACTGATTTCTTTTTGTAAAACGGAGTTTCAAAGGAAGTAGCAACGCTTTCTTTTTTTGAATTTAAAACAACAGCATTTTTTCCTAGAATTTGATTTTCATCCAAAGTCATTGACATTGGAGAAGAAGCTAAAATCAAATCTTTTTCATGAAGAATCGTCCATGTAATTTTATCATTTACAGAAACCGTAATCTCGATTTTTCCATTTGGGGAATTGATGCTGAAATCCTGTTTCTTTTGAGCAAAGGAAAAATTTATACAAAGTATTACGCAAAAAAGGCAAAGTGATTTTTTCATTTTTTATTGTTTGAGCTGAAATTTGCTGGCAAAGTCGCAGAGTCGCAAAGTTTTTTCTAAAAGAGCTTTAAAAATTTGACTTTGCGACTCTGCGACTTTGCGAGATTAATTTTTAACGTTAACCATTTTCACAACCATCTTCTTATCTAAATTCAAGTCGGTTTTAGTTCCATTTTCTAATAAAATAGGAACTGCTGATTTATTGATTGGCGATCCGGTTCCCTTAAAATTAATAATTCTTACATCATTAAAATTATTGATTTCGATTCCGTTTGTAAAATACGGCATTCTAGGTTTTGTCCATGTCAATTTAAAATCTTCGATCGTAAGTCCGTCAACATATTGGCCGTAAATTCCGGGAATATCGCGCTGAAAAAGTTGTTGTTTTTCGTCCAAACATCCACGAAGATCAATATTTCCGCCAGCGACATCGTTTAGTTTGCTGTCGATAAAATCGAAAGTTACATTTTTGAAATTGATATTCTGTAAAACACTTTCTTCTGAACCGTAAACTAAAATTCCGTTTTCAGCTTTACAATTTATGTTGCTGAAAGTTACGTTTTTAATAACGCCCAAAGTTTCGGTTTCTGTACCTGCAACTTTTGCTTTTCCGCGAACTGCCGAAATATGAATTGGTTCTCCATTTCCCCACCAATCTCCTGTTCGAAGTTTAGTTTCAATATTGACATTCGATACATTTATGTTTTCCAATGAACCTTGATCTCTCAGAAAGATTCCAATTCCGCGTGTCGAATTCGTAATGTTACAATTTGAGATATTGATATTTCGAACTGAATTATGATCGAAATAACCAATTCTAATTGCACTCGAAGCGGACTGAAGATTACAATTCACAATATTGATATTTTCTGAAGAATGGCGTAAGTCTTTAAAGCCCGGAACTTCAAAATGCGAAGCATAACCCACAACAATAATGGCATCATCGCCCGCGCGAACATCGCAATTGCTGACCGTTATATTTCTTCCTGAAGTTATATCGATTCCGTCTGCATTTGGCGCCAGCATATTTGTCCAAAGACGAATTCCGTCAATTAAAACACTGTCGCAATCGGCTATTAAAATGGTCCAGAAAGTCGATTGTGTAATGAAAACATCCTTGATCGTAACTCTTTTGCAATTGCTAAAAATAATAGTTTGATACGGTCTTTCTTTCGGAACAATTGGTCCGTCGCCAATTCCGCCGTCAACTACTTTTCTGAAATTTTCTTTTTGACGCGTTCCCGAAGTTCCGCCCCATTCAATTTTTTTAGCTTTGGTTGTGTCGAAAAAGACATCGCCGTTTGCATCGATTGTTCCGCTTCCGGAAATGGTAATGTTTTCGGAATTTTCAGTAAAAAACATTCCGTAATGAACGCCGTTTACCGGAATATAATCGTTAATGTTTGCGCTTCCTTTTATAACGGCACCGCTTTCTAAATAAAGATTTACGTTGCTTTTTAAGTTTAATGTTCCCGTCATAAAAACGCCAGTTGGTACAAAAACAGTTCCTCCGCCATTTTTGAAACAAGCATCAATTGTGTTTTGAAGTGCTTTAGTATTTATCGTTTGTCCGTCACCAACTGCACCATATTTTGTAACGTCAAAAGTTTGGGCATTTGTTATTATAGAAAAGAGAATAAATAATATATAGATGTATTTTTTCATCAAATTTTGATTTGGTTATTCTGTAGAGGCGCACAGCAGTGCGTCTAACGTACAGTTTACATTCGGAATTTTCGTTGGGCATAAGGCGCACTGCTGTGCGCCTCTACGGAAATTAGGCATGAATAATTCTTATTTTCTTAATTGCAAATTGTATTTTTTCACAATATCCAAAGTCGATTTATCCGAAGAAAAAACAGAATTCAAACCTTGTGGTTCTTGTGGAGGATCTGTAGTTAACGGATCGCCGGGACTCCATTTCCCTGATTCATTTATGGCTTTTCCTTCGCCACCAAATCCCCAGAAATTAGCGCCTTGTAATGCTCCGTTGTTTTTAACGCTTTCAGCAACTCGGCCAAAAATATAATTGTAAAAAATATCTCTGTTTGCAACCGATGCCGTTGGCAATAAACTTTCATTTTCTCTTCCCAAACCAAATTCTTCAATAATAATTGGGCGTTTTAAATGGTTTGCCACGACCACATGTTTATCAATATATTTTCCAGCATTTTCCAGCGTTGGCGGTAAAGTTTTTTCAGCATTATCAGCTTTAAACCAACCCCAGTTTTTTGGCCAAATGTGCATGGTCAAATAATCAATATTCGGATTTTGATGTGTTCGCTCAAAAATTCCAATGTCATCATTCGAGCTGTTCAATCCTTCAGAACCCGTCGAAATCAAATGATTTTTGTCTAAACTGTCCATTAAATTGACAATATTATTTAGCCAAACTGTAAATTTTGTTTCATTTTCAACTGTAAAAAGTCGTGGTTCATTTCCAACCTGCCATGCCATAATGGTGTTGTCTTCGGTGTATTTTTTATGAGAATACGCATTCGTTCTTCCCATTATAAATTTCACGTGATTTTCTAAAGCCTGCATACAAGGCTCACAACTATGAAATTGCTCTGTATACGACATAAACTGAGGCCAAGTATTTGGAGCAATTCCCGGAACCGGAACCGGACCTTTGCCATTCCACTCTAAATATTGCGACATTCCGCCAGACCATTCCCAGTTGTTTGTTAGGTATAAAACGGCGTACATTTTACGTTTACGCATTTCATTCATAAGGAAATCCAATCCGTCCAATAAATCTTGGTCGTATTTACCTTGTTCATATTGTAACGCCGGACGAACAGTAAAATCGTATTTTCCACCGTCGCCTCCAACCAAAATTCGGAGATTATCAATACCGTTTTTCTGCATCAAATCAAGTTCGCGCAAAAGTCTTTTTCGGTCGCCGATTTTTTTTGATGCCAACAAACTTCCGTACCAATAATTGGTTCCAATGTATGCGTACGGTTTATTGCCTTTATAAAATTGCGTTCCTTTTACCGTAATTCGTTCCTGTGCTTGGCAAGCAATTGTGGTGAAAATTATGAAGAAAGAAAGGATTTTTAGAAATCTGTTTTTCATATGATATTTTTTAGGAGCTATTTCCTGCTATCCGTTTCAATCTTTTATTTTTTAAAGAAAAAAATAAAAGGATTTCCACTTCTATCAGGGCTAGGGTTTATGTTTCCATTAGATGTTTAAGTTTTTCCATTTTCCATGATCTTGTCATTTCGAGGAACGAGAAATCACACTCGTTGATCGACAAAGATTGCAGATATACTTAGCGGATTTCCGCGTGTGATTTCTCCTTCGTCGAAATGAAAAAAAAACGACTAATAATAACTAAATTATTTAGGCAATTCGTACATCTTAGGCAGAGAATTCACTAATGCCGATTTTGTTTTTAAACTATAATTTTTAAAATCGGTTGTGTTTGAAACAGAACCATTTGGGACATAATAACCGTCTTTATTGTTGTTCCAAAACATTACGTAACTTATTTGAATGTCATTTTTAGTTAACGCACTATACAATAAAGTTGAAAACCAATCAGTAATTGCAGGTGTTGTGCTTGTTACACGAAAACCAGTTTCGGTTAAAGCAGCTATTTTTACTTTGGTTTTAGCATAATCAGAAAAGATTTTCAGTTTACTGTTCGCTCTGTCAGCGCCAGTTTGTCCTTGATTATTAAAGTCACCGTAATTATCCATTCCGAGAATATCTACATAAGTATCGCCAGGATATCGGCTCAAATAATCGGCTTGTGTGGTGTATGAATTATCAGGAGAAAAAGCATATAAAATGTTGTGAACACCTTTCGTATTCTTCAAATAATCAACGGTGAATTGATATGCTTTTTTATATTCATCTGCAGTAGAAAAATTGGCTCCCCACCAAAACCAGTTTCCGTCAAATTCATGAAAAGGCCTAAAGATTATCGGAATCAATTCTCCGTTTGCACCTTTTAAGTTCGAAACAACGTTGGCAACTTTATCCAGTTTTTTCTTATACCATTCATTGTTTGCTCCGCCGGGTAAAATGCTTCTAAAAGCTGTGTTTTTTTGTTCCGATGTCATATCGGCAGAATAGAACGATTCTTCTTTATTAGGTTCTCTTAAATGCCAGCAGAAAGTATTGATCATGCCTTTCGCGTAAGCAGCTTTTGTGTCAGAAACAATTTTTTGTTCTTGCTGATAAAACCAATTGCTTGCTTGTCCGTCATTATTTTTATCAGTAATAAACATGAAATCAGAACCTAAAAGGGCAGGATCATAACCCGTGTTTTTTTTAATATCAGAATCTCCTCCTATATCTTGATAAAAACTATTAAAAGCATCTTGCTGGCCAATGGCAAATTTAGTTTTGGCCAGTCTTTTTAAATTATAAAATAAAGCTGCGGTTTCGTTGGTTGCATTGGCGTCGACCATAAAAGTTTTTACGTTTTGCGTGGTCAAAGGATCGCTTTGCGTTGGCGGATCAATGATTATTTCATCATCTGATTCTTTGTCTGAAGAACAACTTACAAATGCTAAAATCGATAAACTTATAAATGCTATTTTCAGAAATGTAGTTTTCATTTTTCAGGTTTTAATTCGGTTAATAAGTTCTAAACAAGCGCGGCTATTATGATAAGGACATTTCCAGAAACCGGCTTTGTCTTTTTCGATCAAAGAATAATCGCGGTAAATTCCCCAAAACCATTCTCCGTTTTGCTTATCTAAAATGTATTTTTTTGTAAAATCCCAGTTTTTTAAAACAATCTCTAAATACTTTTCATTACCGGTTAATTGGTAGACATTATAAAAACCAATTAAAGCTTCGGCCTGAACCCACCAATGCTTTTCGGAAATTAATTCGTTGTTTTTCGGATCGAGTTCGTACCATAAACCACCATCAGTATCCAAACCTTCCTGAGTAACTTCAGCCATTTGAATGGCATGTTTTTTATAATTGGCAATTAAAGTTTCATCTTCTGAAATTTCGGCACATCGTAGTAAAAGCCAGGCAGCTTCTATATCGTGTCCGTATGAAATTACGTCAGGTTTTTCAATCCATTCTTCGTTAAAAAACAATCTTAAATGCCCCGTTTCGGTATTAATGAAACGCTCTTCTATTGTGGCTAATAATTCAATAATCGCATTTTGAAGCTTTTTGTCTTCCCAAACCTTAAATAAATTTGCATAAGCTTCAACGATATGCAAATGGGTATTCATTGTTTTTTTTTCGTTGGCATCTTTTTCACTAAGACGCAAATCGGCAATAGGTTTCCACTCTCGGGTAAAAGCTTCTAAATAGCCTCCGTTTGATGAATCGTAACTGTGTCTTTCTATCTGTAAATATAAATTTATGGCTATCTCTAAAGCCTTTTCATCTTTAGAAATAATATAGTATTCTGATAGTCCATAAATCGCAAAGGCTAAAGCATAAATCTGATTTTTAGTATCTTTTGGCGTTTTATCAGGATTGATACTCCAAAATAAACCTCCAAATTCGGAGTCATAAAAATATTTTGAAAGAAACTCAAAAGCTCTAGTTGCTGTTTTTTTATGTTCTTCGTTTTTTGTAAACTGATAACTTGCTGAAAACGACCATAGAATTCGGGCATTTAAAACAGAACCTTTTTCTGCATTGGCGATAATATGATCGTTAAAATCAATCTGACCAATAAAACCTCCATTTTGATTGTCAATAGTATGTTTTGACCAATATTTTAAAATGGAATCAAGTTCAGTTGATAATTCAGATTTAAGTTGCTGTAGTTTTACTGACACGACGAATTATATTGCGTTATTTTTTTCGATTTGGCTGATGATTGTTTTTACGGAACCTGCAGAAATAAAAGTGTCTGCCGGTGTATTTGTAACATAGTCAACTAGTTTTGCAACTGATGAAACAGCAACATGCATTCTCGTATCTGATGAAGCATAATACACATAAACAGTTCCGTCAGCATCTTCAATCCATCCGTTTGAAAATAAAACATTCGATACATCACCAACTCTTTCAATACCTTCAGGCCCCATAAAATGCCCGGCAGGAACGTGTGTTACTTTTGCAATATCATTCAAATCGGTCATAAACATATAAAGGGTGTAACGCAAACCTGCGGCGGTGTTACGAACTCCGTGTGCCAGATGCAGCCAGCCTTTATCTGTTTTGATAGGAGCGGGGCCAAGGCCATTTTTCAATTCATAAATCGTATGGTATTGTTTGCCGAAAATAATTTTCTCTTCTTTAACAACTGGATTTGTCATGTCTTCAACATATCCTAAACCTATTCCGCCTCCAGCACCCACATCAATAAAACCATCTTGTGGACGTGTGTATAAAGCATATTTTCCGTTAACAAATTCGGGATGCAAAACGACATTTCGCTGTTGGCCTGTATTTGAAATTAAGTCAGGCAATCTTTCCCAGTTTACTAAATCCTTAGAGCGCACGATTCCTGCATTGGCTACAGCCGAACTCGTATCGCCTTTTGGCGCTTTTGGATCTTTTCTCTCGGTACAAAAAATACCGTAAACCCAACCGTCCTCGTGGTTGATTAAACGCATATCATAAACGTTAGTGTCTGGTTCTGCAGTTTGTGGAATCACGCATGGTTTCTCCCAAAACTTAAAATTATCCACACCGTTTGGACTTTCGGCAATAGCGAAAAAAGACTTTCTGTCAATTCCTTCAACACGAACAGCTAATACATATTTACCTTTCCATTTCATGGCACCTGCATTGAAAGCGGCGTTCATTCCAATTCTTTCCTGCAAAAAAGGATTTGTTTTTTCGTTTAAGTCAAAGCGCCAGTTCAATGGCACATGAGCCGCTGTAACGACAGGATTTTTATAGCGTTGGTATATGCCGTTTCCAGCATTTTCTTCAGGAGCATTTTTTTGCTCTATGAGTGTTTTATGTTCTTTCTCTAATGCTACTTTTCTATCCTGAAATGTAGTGGAAGTGGCTATTGTTGTCATATTAATCTGTTTCTGGTATCTGTATAATTTTAAATGGTCTGGTCTCTTTTTTCGTTTAAATCTTGTTCTATTATTTGCAATTTTTCTTCAGATAAAGGATAAAACAAAATAAAAGCGACTGATATAAAAGCTGCTATTGCAGGGAGTATGCTTAACATTAATTGAATTCCATTTTGAGCCACAGCAGTTTGTTCGACATTGGCCTGAAAGCCATAATATCCTAATAACCATCCGGCTCCGGCTCCACCAATTGTCCACCCAAATTTTTGCGACATTGAAGAAGCAGAGAAAACCAATCCAGTTGCTCTTCGGCCTTGTTTCCATTCTGAATAATCAGCGCTGTCAGCGTACATAGACCAGATTAACGGAAAGATACAGCCCGCGCAAATACTGATTAAAACCTGAAAACTTAAGATTAAGAAAATATCTTCTTTTCCAAAAAAATAGAAAATCAAACTCAAAATCGCTGCTAAAGCCATAGCACCAAAAAAGGTTTTCTTTTTTCCGATTTTATTAGCAATCGGCGTAGCGATAATAACTCCGATGATATTGGCAGCCTGACCCAAAACCAAATAGATAGAAGTTGGCGTCATGTGAAAATCGGTTCCGAAAAGTGAAAAATCAAAGTTTATACTGCTGCTGATGTAATATTTAAAATAATATACAGCGGCACCGTCACGAATAGAGTTGAAAACTAAGGCACCAATTCCGGCTCCTAGTAAAATCCACCAGGGTTTGTTTTTTAATAAATCTTTTAAATCTTCTTTTAAGTTGGATTGTTCATCAGAAATTGGTTTCACTCTTTCTTTAGTGAAGAAAAAACAAGCCCAGAAAAAAGCAGTTGTAATCACTCCAAAAACAGCAATTGTTGCCAACCAGCCTGATTTAGAGTTTAGGCTTCCGCCGAAATAATTTACAAGAGGTTCAATTAACCATAGTGCCAATAAACTTCCTCCAAAAGCAAAAACCATTCGGTAAGAAGACAAAGTATTTCTTTCTTTTCTGTCAGATGACATTACGCCAAGAAGTGAAGCATAGGGAACATTGATCAATGAATAAATCATCATCATTAAAGAATACGTAACGTAGGCATAAATTATTTTTCCTTTTGCATCAAAATCAGGCGTGTAAAAAGTTAAAACTCCAATTACGGCAAAAGGTATGGCAACCCAAAGTAAATAAGGCCTGAATTTTCCCCATTTGCTTTTGGTTCTGTCGGCAATGATTCCAACAATTGGATCAAAGCAGGAATCCCATATTCTGGTAATTAAAAACATGGTTCCTACGACGGCAGGTGCCAATCCGAAAACATCGGTATAGAAAAAGAGAAGGTACATACTGAAAATTTTCCAGAACATGGATGATGCGGCATCTCCAAGGCCGTAACCTACTTTTTCTTTTAAACTAATTTTGTCGTGCATTGGGTTCTTTTTAAAGGTTGTAGTTTGATTTGGGTTAATTATTTTAATGCTTTTTGGATGTCTTTTTCAAATAAAGTTTTGTCAAGCTTATAAAAATCAACAAAATCTTTTTCGCTTATTTGTCCCGTGTAAGGAACGTAATAGTGCATTTTTTTTTCTTTTTCCTGCCAGCCGTGGTTTCTCCATAGTAAAATATAAGATATTTTATAGTCACCAATGGCCTTTGATAAAGTTCCTGTCCACCATTTTGGATCGGGAATTGCTTCGTAACCGGCTTCCGCTACAGCGATTAATTTGTGTTTTTCGATGCCAATTTCATTTACCATTTTAAGCTGATTCTGAACTTCGTTAACGAATTTTGCACCTTCTTTATCGTCATTATTCTGATACGAATCAAAGCTCAAAACATCAGCATAATTATCGCCTGGATAATGCGCCAAAAAATCTTCTTTTGAATTGAAACTGCTGGTGTTGTAGACATAAATTAAATTATGAACGCCTTTTTTCTGAAGATATTCAAAAGTGAATTTCCATAAATTTTTAAATTCTTCGGGAGTACAATTTCCTTTTCCCCACCAAAACCAGCCTCCCGTAAGTTCATGATAAGGCCTGAAAAGAACAGGAATGTTTTTTCCTTTTTTATCTTTCAAGGATAAAAGATAATTGGCGGCTTTATCTAACCAAATGATGAATTTTTTATGGTTTTCTCCGCCTGGCAAAACTGTTTTAAGAGAGTTTGGAGTATTATCCCAGGCACTTTTTCCGGTTGCAGGATTATCAAAATGCCAGCTTATAGTTGTTATTCCGCCTCTTTCATGGCCTTCCTCTATATATTGTTTCATTTTTACAAATGGAATTCCGTCTATATTATCAGGACTGTCTTTTTCCAGACCGGCAAGATCCCAACCGTAAACTGCAGGATAATCTCCAACGACATCTTTTACATCACTTCGTCCATTTTCATATTTCCAATTTACGCCATAAGCAAGGTCATCCTGATGTCCAAAAAGATAACCTTTTTGGGCTAGTTGATTTAGTTTTTTGTAAAGAGAAACAGTTTCAGGTGTCGCTTTTTTATCTGAAAGTGACAAATTAGTATTACTAATAATAGCTTTAGAAGAGCATGAAGTTCCTATAAGTATTGTTATTATTAGCATTTGTATGTTTTTTTTCATTTGAAATGTAGTTGCGTTTCAGTTTATAAGTGTGAATGTAACAATTGATAAATGTATTATAATACTGTCACTTTTTCAATCTTTAAATCAATATTGTTTTTGAATTAAAATTATTAAAACTTTAAAAAGTTATTATATTAAAAATGATTAATGTTTATTATCAATATTCTTTTTGTAAAAATGATAATTCTATTTTTCAAAGATAATCGGATGTTAATCGTATAATTAATATTATTTTATCAATTATATATCATATTATTGCAAATAAAAAACCACATATTATTTACTATAATAGATTTAAAGATGAGTAGTACTAAAAATTTTTATAGAGAAATTGCTCCGCTTTCGGCGGGAGACAGTTTTTTAGTTTTTGACAGAGTTAAAGACAGTTTTGATTTTCCGGTACATTATCATCCGGAATTTGAAATTAATTTCATTTTAAATGGAAAAGGAGTGAAGCGTGTTGTTGGAGATAATATTGAAGAAATCGACAGTGTTGAATTGGTTTTGATTGGGCCGAATTTATATCATGGTTGGGAATTAAATAAATGTACGAGTAAAAAAATACACGAAATTACGATTCAGTTTCATAACGATTTATTTCATGAATCTTTATTGTCCAGGCGAATTATGAATCCGATTCGGGATATGTTCAATCGTTCGATTCACGGTATTTTATTTTCTAAAAAAGTAGCCGAAGAATTAACTCCAAGACTTGTAAGACTTTCTAAATTAGATGGTATGGACTATTTTTTAGAAATTACTTCTTTACTATATGATCTGGCGAATTCAAGAAATCAACGATTACTTTCTACTTATACAGTAGATTATGATACGTTTGATGATTATGATAAAATGAAACTGGTTTATGAATATGTGCAAAAACATTTTGCTGAAAAAATTACTTTAGAAGATGTTGCAAATGTTGCCAGTATGTCAATAATTTCGTTTAATAGATTTATTAAAAAGCGCACCGGAAAAACGTTTGTCAATTATATAAATGACATCCGAATTGGCTATGCTGCACGTTGGCTGGTTGAAAAAGATATGAGTGTTTCAGAAGTTGCTTTTAAGTCGGGCTTTAATAATATTGCGAACTTCAATCGTAGTTTTAAAGCGATTAAAAATTGTACTCCCAGTCAATACAGAGAAGATTTTTCTGGATTGAAGCGTATTTTATAGTGATACTTTTTTTACACAAACAAATATTATTTTTAACGAAATCGTTTGCTTTTTACCTTATTCGTTAATTTTTATTTATAATTTGTATTGATTTGAGGGATTGCTATTGCGAAAAACGCAATTTTTATTTGTTTTTATTTTCATATATGTTTTTTTAAGATGATATAGTAAAAATATTATCATTAAATGATATAATACTATCGATTTAATGTTTTGTTCTGTTATAGATTTGTTAAATAATTTAGAAAATAAATCACACCCTTTTTTTATTACTGAATTGTGAATAACAAATTTAAACTAACCAAACATTTATTATGAAAAAACTAATGACTAACTTTATTCATTGGAATGCGAACCACAGAGCAGTTCCTTTGATTTTATTCTTGTTACTGACTAGTAATTTTATTACTGCTCAGGTAAAAATATCAGGAGTAGTGTCTGACGATAAGGGAATGACCATCCCGGGTGCAAACATTACTGTTGTTGGATCTAAAGCTACAGCATCTTCTGATTTTGACGGTAAATATTCGATTGACGCTCCTGCAAATGGAACTTTAGTGGTATCATTTATTGGATTTGATTCTCAAAAAATAGCCATTGCAGGCAGAACAAAAATCAATATTTCTTTAAAACCAAGCGCTGAAGACTTAAAAGAAGTGGTTGTAATTGGATATGGAACTCAGAAAAAGAGAGACGTAAACGGAGCAATATCTTCAGTTAAATCAACAGATATAGAGAATTTAAAGCAAGTTTCTGTTGATCAAATGCTTCAGGGTAAAGCTGCCGGGGTTTCTGTAACTAATAATTCAGGGCAACCTGGTGGAGCGGCTTCTGTAAGAGTACGTGGAACAACTTCGATTACCGGAACAAATGAACCTTTATATGTAATTGATGGTGTGCCCATTTCCGGAGACGCAACAGGAAAAGCGACAAGTGGACAAACATTGGCAGGAAAAGATGGATTTTCGTCTTCAGGAGGAAGTGGAAATACAGCAATGAGTCCGCTTTCTATGATTAATCCAAATGACATCGAATCTTTGGATATCCTGAAAGACGCTTCGGCAACAGCAATTTACGGATCTCGTGGAGCTAATGGAGTAATCATCATTACGACGAAATCAGGTAAAAAAGGAACGGGTAAAATTGCCTATGAAAATTATACTTCTTTTGCTTCTGTAACCAATAAATTAGATGTTTTGACTTTGCCGGAATATGCAACTTTAAAAACAAATCTGGCTAAATTATGGGGCTATCAAACACGTCAGGAATTTTCTCATCCTGAATTGTTAGGACAAGGAACTAATTGGCAGGATGAGGTATACAGAACCGCACTTTCAAATAGTCATCAATTATCATTTTCTGGAGCTAAAGAAGGAACAAGCTATTATTTGTCAGGAAGTTATTTAGATAACGAAGGAACTATTATCAATTCCGGATTAAAAAGATATACGGTAAGATTGAATTTAGATTCAAAAATTAAAAGCTGGTTGAGAATTGGTGGAAATCTTACCGGAGGTATTACGAATGAAAAAATCACGGTAAATCAAAGTTATTCAGGATTAATTTCGAATACCTTATTGCAATCACCAGATATTCCGGTTCGAAATGCTGATGGTTCTTTTGCAGGACCTCCTTCATCTGAACAAAGTGTGACTTATTATAATCCCGTTGCTGAGGCTTTGACAAGGGAAAATAAGTTGGTTAGAAAGAATTTTTTAGGAAATGTTTATGCTGAAGCTGAAATTTTTAAAGGTTTTAAATATCGTCTTGAAATTGCGGCAAATACTGAATTTTCTGAAAATGATGATTTCAGACCTTCATATGCCTGGGGAAGCCAGACTAATTTATTAGCAGATCTTGATGTGAGAAGGCAAAACTGGTATTCAACAAACATCAAAAATTTATTGACTTACGATAAAACTATCGGAAAGCACAAATTTACAATCCTTGCAGGGCAGGAAGCAAATGATTCTCACTGGGAAGGTTTAATTGCGTCGGCTCAAGGATTTAAAACCAATTCAATTCACACGATTAATTTGGCTGATGTTGATAATAATACCATTACACAATATAAAGGTAGTGCGTCGCTTTCATCACTTTTTGCTCGTGTAATTTATGATTTCAATGATAAATACAGTATTACAGCTTCGATCAGACAAGACATTTCATCTAAATTTGATCCAACTACTGATAATCAAAAAGGTGTTTTTAATGCAATTTCAGGATCCTGGAGATTGTCTAGCGAATCTTTCATGGAAGGAACACGTAAATATGTAGACAATATCAAATTCAGAATTGGTTACGGAGAAACAGGAAATCAGCAAATTCCAAACAACAGCTATTCTGCTATGTTGGGAACTCAGAATTCAGGTTTAGGAAGTGGATTTCTTCCATCAAATTACCCAAATCCAGATTTAGTTTGGGAATCATTAAATCAAACCAACTTCGGTATTGATTTTACAATGTTCGATAATAAGTTTTCTGCCAGTTTTGATGTTTACGATAAAAAATCTGAAGGTTTCTTATTCCAGGTGCCATTGCCTCTTTATTTAACTGGAGGTGGAGGCCAATATGGAGGAGTTTCTGCGCCATATTCTAATTTAGGTACAATGAGTAACAAAGGTTTTGATCTTACATTGGGTTATGATATGAGATCAGCGGGCAATTTTAACTGGAATGCTTCTATGGTAATTTCTCAATATAAAAATAATTTAGATGAAATTGCTAACGGAATTGTATTAACTCAGGAAGTAAATACAAATGGATATCAGCCAGTTGTAGTTACTAATACAACAGTTGGAAATCCGATTGGTTTGTTTTACGGATACAAAACGGATGGAATATTCAAAGATCAGGCAACTTTAAATAGTGCACCAATTCAATTTGGCCAGCCAGTAGGAACCGGAGCCGGAGAAACAGCTTTGGGAGATGTGAAATATGTTGACGTAAATAATGATGGAAAAATTGATGCAAGTGATAAAACTTTCATCGGAAATCCGCATCCAAAATTCACTTATGGTTTTACGAATAACTTCAAATACAAAAATGTAGATCTTTCGATATTTCTTCAGGGATCTTATGGAAATGATGTCATGAACTTAACAAGAAGAGGTGGTACAACAAATGCGTCTTTATATGATAATCAGTTAGTTGATGCTCTGGATTATTATTCAACAACAAATACAGCAAGTAACAATCCGCGACCAATCGCAGATTCGGCAAACAATAACCTGCTTATTTCTGATCGATATGTTGAAGACGGTTCTTATTTAAGAATCCAGAATATTACTCTTGGGTACTCTTTACCTCAGGATGTTATTTCAAAATATAAAATGTCAAGATTAAGATTGTACGCATCAGCTCAGAACCTATATACGTTTACAGACTATTCAGGTTACGATCCGGAAATTGGTTCATTTAATCAAAATGTTCTTTTGTCAGGAATCGATAACGGAAGATATCCGGTAGCCAGAACATTTTTAGTTGGACTTAACGTAGAATTTTAAAAATTAAAGAAAAATGAAAAAGAAATCTTTTTTAAATAGATATAGTTTGCTATTTATGGCAACAGCACTTCTGACTTTTGGATCATGTCAGGACGATTTTACAGACCGACCTTCTGAAGACGGAATCAGTTTAGATTCTTATTATAGCACAAACGATCAGGTATCGTCTGCAACAAATGGTATGTACAGCAGAACCTGGTTTCAAATGTATAATAAATTTTGGTGGGCACTTGAAGTAGGTTCAGGAAATATGTATTCAGGTTCACCTGACGTTAGCGGATTGAGAACCTTTTCATTAAACGGAAGTGATCCTGAATTAGTAAACGGTTGGTCGTCATTATGGGCGAACGTACAACAATCGAATATGATTATCAACTTTTTGGCTGCAAGGGTAGGACCGGATGTTTCTAAAAATGTTTTAGATAATACAATGGGTGAAGCTTATTTTATGAGAGCAACCGCTTATTTTGATTTGGTTAGACTTTGGGGACCGGTGCCAATCATCGAAAATCCACTTGATTATACAAGCAACCCTTATGTAAACACTAATACAGTTGCAGATATTTATAAATTAATCACAATGGATTATTTAAAAGCAATTGATTTATTGGTTGATAAAAACAGAGGTGCAAATTATGCCAGCAATGGACATGTTTCTAAAGGTTCTGCGAAAGCAATGTTAGCAAAAGTGTACTTATATCAAAAAGATTATGCGAATGCCAAAGCAATGGCTGAAAGTGTAATTAATAGCGGTGAATTCAAACTTTTGGGCGGAGATCAGGTGCCGGGAAAAAGTTTTGCAGACCTGTTTACTTATCCTAACAATAATAACGAAGAATCAATTTTTGCTATTCAGTGGAAAGGCGATGGCGCTTACGGATCGGCTAATAACTGTAATACACAATTTGGTTTTCAGGATGGAACATTATCAACTTCAAACGCATCTTATGCAGGAGTTTTTGGTCCGAGTCAGGATGTAATGCTTACTTTATATGAAGATGGAGATAAAAGAAAACATGAAACGGTAATGGTTGCCGGAGATACTTATCCAAATATAAAAACTACACAAGGAATTGGATTAACAGTTCCGGCTGGTAAAGATTTGGCTCAGGCTTCAGGTGGTGCTATTAAAAAATATTGTATTGGTGTAGTAAACGGAAGTATTACCGGTTCAGCCGATGGATGGGCAATGATGGATAATAATACGTATGTAATGCGTTATGCAGAGTTATTGCTAATTCATGCTGAGGCAGTCCTGGGAGCAGGAGCGAGTACTTCTGATGCAGCTGCTTTGAGTTCGATAAATGCAGTAAGAAGAAGAGCTGGTTTAGCTAACTTAACTTCAATAACTTTTAATGATATCTTTTTAGAAAGAAGAAAAGAACTATGTTTTGAAGGTGATTACTGGTTTGATTTAGGACGTATTGATAAAGCAAAAGCAATTGATATTATGTCAAAACAAAACAGAGGAGACAGATATGCGGCACGTTATTATACTCCTATATATAGTCAGGATCATGCTGCAAATGATTTTTATATGGATTATCCGGATAATGAAGTGGCTAAAAATCCAAAATTACTGGATGCGCCGGTTCCGTATACTTTTAAATAATTACTAAAATTTGAACATTATGAAAAATATAAAAATAAAATTCCTTTTGCCTTTATTCGCAATGGTTGTGATGGTATTAGGTTTGTTTTCTTCCTGTGATAATGATGACGCTGCTTCTGGGGGAAGTGGTGGTGCACCATCGATCACAAGTGTAGCCAAATCGGTTGAAGGTGATTTAGTTCCGACGAAAGTTGGTGATCCTAAAAATTATTATATCATTAGTGGTACTGGTCTTTCAACAGTTAAGAAAATTTACTTCAATGATTTTGATACTTATTTCAATCCGACGTTAGTTACAGATACCGCCATCTTTGTTTTAATAGATGAAAAAACACCATATGCCAATGCAAGCAATAAATTAAAGGTTGTTACTGCTGGAGGAACTATTCTGTATGATTTTGTAGTAGCGCCGCCAACACCAAGATTTGGAAGTTATAATCCGGAAAATGCAGCAGAAGGTGAAGTAGTGACTATTTATGGAGATTATTTCTTAAATCCAGTGGTAAAAGTTGGCACGCAAGATGTCCCTTTGATTTCTTCTACATTAACTGAAATCAAATTTAAAATGCCAGCTAATGCAAAAGATAAATACATTACTGTAACCAATATTTCGGGTTCAACAGTTTCTAAAGCAGCGATTGGCTCAGCTATTTATGATGATGCCTCTTATTATGGATTAACTTTTCCTTCATGGAATAATCATACTTATCCTGTAGATGGTACAGCAGCTCAGGGATTGGTTTATATTAAATCAAAAATGGCTGCCTGGGGAAGTTTACAAGGAGACTGGTCGTGGTTTGACCAATTAGGTTCATACGGAGGTATTCGCGTTACAATAAAAGCAGCAGTTCCTGGCGCAGTAAAATTTTGTTTTAATGGAGATTGGGGCGATGCAACTTCTCCTGTATTGAATGTTACTACAGAATGGAAAACGTTCAATATTCCATGGTCTGCATTGTCTTCTTCAGATCGTGTACAGAATATTACTTTCCAAAATATGACTAAAAATGCAGCTGGAGATGGTATAGAAAATACCTTTTCTATTGATGATATTGGTTTGTTTTTAAAATAAGAAACATTAGTTTGTTTTGAGTTTTGTTTAAGTATTCCCTAATTCTTATCAATTAGGGAATCTTTTTTTAATATTAATTTGAATTTTTAAAAAATGAAAAGAATCATATTAGTAATTGTCCTGAGTTTGTCGGTTTTAGGTTTTGGCCAGGGAAATACACATATACAGGGAGCAGGTAAATTTGAAGGCTTAGCAATGACGCCTCCAATGGGATGGAATTCATGGAATACTTTTGAAACGAATATCGATGAAAAACTAGTAAAAGAAACAGCTGATATTATGGTTTCATCCGGAATGGCAGCAGCAGGCTATAATTATATAGTACTTGATGATGGATGGATGACCAAAGAACGCGATGAAAATGGAGATTTGGTTCCGGATCCCGTTAAATTTCCAAGCGGAATGAAAACCGTTATTGATTATGTACATAGTAAAGGTTTGAAATTTGGTTTGTACAATTGTGCAGGAACTCAAACTTGTGCCGGATATCCGGGAACACGGGGCTATGAATATCAGGACGGGCGTTTTTATGCCAAACTCGGAATTGATTTCTTAAAATACGATTGGTGTAACACACAGGGAATTACAGCCAAAGAAGCTTATACTACAATGAGTAATGCACTGAAAACAGCTGGTAAGCCAATTGTCTTCAGTCTTTGCGAATGGGGAGATAATCAACCTTGGGAATGGGGAAAACCAGTAGGAAATCTTTGGAGAATCTCCGGAGATATTTACCCATGTTTTGATTGTGAATACAAACATCAGGAAGGAAACTGGTCTTCTTGGGGATTTATGAAAATCATCGAAATGCGAAAAGATATCCGTAAATATTCAGGTCCGGATCATTGGAATGATTTTGATATGATGGAAGTGGGTAACGGAATGACAAATACCGAAGATAAATCTCATTTTGCGATGTGGTGCATGATGGCTTCACCTTTAATTGCAGGAAATGATTTCAGAAAAATGTCAAAAGAAACATTAGCAATTTTAACGAATAAGGAATTGATCGCTGTGAATCAGGATAAATTGGGAGTTCAGGGATTTAAGTATTCTGATGAAGACGGTTTAGAAGTTTGGGTAAAACCTTTATCAGATGGAAATTGGGCAGTTACTTTTTTGAATAGAAGTGATGTTGCCAAAAAGATTAATTTTGATTGGAAAAAACAGCTAATTAAAGATGTGGATTTTGGTTATGAAGCCGATTTTAATAAAACTGCCTTTAAGCTAAAAGATCTTTGGAAAAATAAGGGAATAGGAAATACAAAAAAGAATTTTCAGGCTAATATTCCTTCTCATGATGTAATTACATTAAGGTTAATTCCGTAAACTCGAATTAAAATGAAACCAAAAGCTAAATTTTGTATCCTTATAATGTTGTTTGTGTTTTGTGTTTCAAAAGCACAATTTGTAAAACATCATGGAAAACTTCATGTGCAGGGCACTCAATTGTCAGATCAAAACAATAACCCAATTGTGTTGCGAGGAATGAGTTTTGGCTGGCATAGTATGTGGCCGAGATTTTATAATGAAAAAGCAGTTAATTGGTTAAAAAAAGATTTTCATTGCAATGTGGTTCGCGCAGCAATGGGTGTAGAACTTGGTAAACAGTCTTATATGAAAGACCCTGAATTTTCAAAAGAGAAAATTGAGGCCGTTGTCAATGGAGCGATTGAATCGGATATTTATGTAATTATCGATTGGCACAGTCATAGTGTAAATCTAAAAGAAGCAAAAGTCTTTTTTGCTGAAATGTCTAAAAAGTATGCTAAATACCCCAATATAATATATGAGGTTTTCAACGAGCCAGATTATGAAAGTTGGCCAGAAGTTAAAGCTTACGCCGAAGAAGTAATTAAGATAATTAGAGAAAATGATCCGGACAATATCATTTTGGTTGGGTCTCCACATTGGGATCAGGATGTTAATCTTCCAGCAGCAGATCCTATTAAGGGTTATGCTAATATAATGTATACCATGCATTTTTATGCAGCTACACACGGTAAGGAATTGCGGGACAGGACAGATGATGCCCTGGAGAAAGGTCTGCCGATATTTATTTCAGAATCCGCAGGAATGGAGGCTTCTGGTGATGGGCCTTTAAATATGAAAGCATGGCAGGAATATATTGATTGGATGGAAAGCCGAAAGTTGAGTTGGATAACATGGTCAGTATCTGATAAAGATGAAACTTGTTCTATTCTTAAAAAATCGGCAAAATCAGAGGGAAATTGGAAAGATGAAGATTTAAAAGAATCAGGAATAAAGGTTCGTGAGTTTTTAAGAAAATATAATATGCAACAGTAGAAGTAGTTACTTTTATTTTAGAAAAAGCCTGTTCAGTTTTTTGAGCAGGCTTTTTTCGTTTTAATTGTAAAACTTTTTGTTTTTGATTTAAAAATTATATTGAATGTTTAAAGCTGTTACGGATGTTTTTATGTCTTTATTTTTGTAGGAATAATTGTTTTTTAAAAGGATGGTTGGTACAGGTGTTTAGTTTTTTCTATTTTCTATTTTATTTTTATATAAATTTAAAAATACCCCTCTTTTTAATAGGGGTGTTGTTTTTTTTATGGTGTTTATAGTTGTTTTTTGGTTGTTTATAGTTGTTATTTTTTAATTAACCCTAAAAATTTTCTGATTTTTACTAAAAATTCTTTAGGGATTTTTCAAAATTAATTCGGTATTAATGTCAAATAACGATTATTGTTAATTTAATTTTTGTAATCCATAATTCTGCTTGTAAAACATCAAAAAAATAGATTTCAATTCTTCTACTCATACAAAAGTTAATAAATTCGCTAATGAAAATGAAGAGGTTTTAAGGGGAGATTAAAGGATTTAGAAGAGACTTATAGTAGAATATACATATATAAAAGATTAACTAACCAGAATCAATTAATAACTAAAAACCAATTAAAACATGAAAAAAGTATTACACATTTTAGCCGCGATGTTGACGAGTTCTTTTGCATTTGCTCAAGAAGATGCTGAAACTCCAGTTGTACCAGCAACTACATGGGGGGGATCTGCAGATGCTTATTATAAATATGATTTTTCAAAACAAATGAATGGATTAACGAGCTTTACCAACTCTCAGGATTCATTTGAATTAGGAATGGCATCTATTAATGCAGGACATACTTTCGGAAAAGCTTCTGTATTTGTTGACTTAGGATTCGGAAAAAGAGCAGGCGAATTTTCATATAATGAAACAACAGACAAAGATATTACTGCAAAATTTTTGATAAAGCAATTATTCTTTACTTATCAGGTTACAGATAAATTCAAATTTGTAGCAGGTAGTTTTGGTACACATATAGGTTATGAGGTATTAGATGCCGTAGGAAATAAAAACTACAGTATGTCATACGCCTTCTCATATGGACCATTCTTTAATACCGGTTTAAAAGCACAGTATACTTCAGGGAAATTTACTGCTATGTTTGGTATAACTAATCCAACTGATTTTAAATCGGCTATGGATGCAGGTTCTTCTCAAAAAACATACATTGGACAAATAGGATACGTTGGAGAAACGGGTAGTGCTTATTTGAATTTCACATCAGGAAGTTCTAATCCTGCATCTGATGAAAACAAAACACAGTTTGACCTTGTAGCTTCTAAAACGATAAGTGATTCTTTTGCTTTAGGATTTAACGCTACTTATGCAAAAACAGCAAATGATTTTGATAGTACTTTAGATGGTGATTGGTTTTCATTAGTTGGATATGCTAATTATTCTTTTAGCCCATCTTTATTATTAGCTTACAGAATAGAATACTTTGATGCTAAAGATGCTGCTCCAAGTTTAGGAACCTTAACAGGATCTAATGTATTTGCAAATACAGTTTCATTAAACTATAAAGTTGGAAAACTAACTATTATTCCTGAGTTAAGATACGATGCTGCATCAGAGGACATCTTTTTAGATAGCGATGCAAACCCAACAGGTGGATCTTTCTTCGGATTAATTGCTACAACATACTCTTTCTAGAGATAAAGATTGATATTTTTTTTTTTTTTGGAGCTGTCAAAACATGTAAATGTTTTGGCAGCTTTTTTATTTATTTAGAAGAAAATAGAGTAAAGAACAAAGATGAAAGATGAACGATAGAAGAAAAAGGAGAAAAGAATTTGAGAATGTTAAGATGGAAAAAAGTGAATTTATCAGTGGAAGAAAGAAAGGATAGAGTGTTCCGCACAACTTTTCTATCATAAATGCTGTATTCTATTATAAGAAGCATTGGTTAAAAGATTACATACAGTCCTTTTTTCATCTCAATCTTTATTTTCAGTTCTTAAATCTTTCATCTTTGTTCTTTACTCTATTTTCTTTTCTGTTTACACAACAAAAAAAACGCGTTTCTAAATATTTAGAAACGCGTTTTATATTTTATCAATTACTTTTTACTGAAGTTGTTTTTTGTAAATCGAATAAATAGTATCTATTGTTTTTCGATCTAAAACAGATGTTGCATCAGTTTGAATATAATGTAATTTAAAAGCCTGAATTGCTGCTGAAAGATTCTTAGTATTGTAACCAATAATACGCAAAGCAGGTTCTATTTTAAAATCAAAAGGAGCTTCTTCTAACACTTCGTCAGGCCAGATTCCAAATCCCTTTTCTGCCAAAGTTTTCCATGGAAATAAAGCACTTGGATCTTGTTTTCTTCCTGGTGCAATGTCAGAATGTCCCAGAATATTTTGAGTCGGAATATTATAGTCTTTTTTAAGCTTTGTTAAAAGCGCTACTAAACTGCTAATTTGCGCTTCTGTAAAAGGTTTAAAGCCGTTATTATCAAGTTCAATACCAATAGAGCTTGAATTTAAATCGGTGTTTTTACCCCAGTTAGATGCGCCTGCGTGCCAAGCTCTTAAATAATCATTTAGCATTTGTACTACTTTTCCGTTTTCAGAAATTATGTAGTGGGCACTTACTTGTGTTTTTGTTTTGGTAAAAGTGCTTATGGTTTGTTGTACAGAATCTTGAGCAGTATGATGAATAATAATAAAACTAGGTTTTCTTAGATTGAAATTAACAGTACCAATCCATTCTGTATTAATGCCATTTAATAAGGCAGTTGAGCCAGTTTTTGATAAAGTATCTTTCACGATGCCTAATTGCGAGGCATAAGAAGTGTCAATAATTACAGGGCTAATAGCAGGAATTTGTTTTGCTTCTTTGCTTGTAATTTGATTTTCTAAAGTTTTAAGCTGTTGGTCGTAGACTTTTTCGGTTGCTTTATAAGGATTCGTTGAGCAAGAAGTTATTGTAATTGCTAAAATCAAATAATAAAAATGCTTTTTCGCCATGATTAGTTACATTTTAGGAGTAAGTTAAAACAATTATTCGTGAACTTTTATTGCTTCTGTTTCCTCTTTTACTTCTTTTGTGTCAGAATCTTTTTTCTTTTTGTTTTTCGGTTGTTTCTTGATCTCTTTAAAATTAGCCATGAAATTGGTGTATTTTTCTATTTGATCAGGGTTTAAGAAAGCAGTAATTTTTTTAGTTGTGCTTTCTCTTAGAGCAGTCATTTGTTCAATTTTTTGGTCCTGACTGCTATTTTCATTTTTTAAAAGAATTCCTTGTTCTCTCATGCTGTCAGCAATAACATTTGTAATTGCAATAGCTTGCAAATCATCAAGTTTTACTTCTGGCCTCATTTGTTCTACAATTTTTGCAGCCGTTTCTTCAGCAGGAATTTCTTTAGGTTTGCTAGGAGAACCTTGTGGTCCTGCCATCATGCTTCTATCCATTCCCATTCCGCCGCCTCTTCCATAACCTCCACCGCCATAGCCGTTGTTATAACCGTTTCCATATTGTGCCGAAGCAGAATTGAAACAGAATAAAGTGAAAACCAAAATGAAAAGTGTGTGTGTAGGTTTCATAAAAAATGTTTTTATCTAAAATTGATAATAGTTTAGCGTAAATTTAAGCAGGTTCTCCGTATAAATCAAATTCTGTTGCTTCTATTATTCTTATATTAACAAATTCTCCTGTTTTTACGTAATGCTTAGAGGCATCAATCAAAACTTCGTTGTCAACATCCGGACTATCAAACTCTGTTCTGCCTACAAAATGTGCACCTTCTTTTCTGTCAATAATACATTTGTAAACTTGTCCAACTTTCTCCTGGTTTAAATCCCATGAAATTTGCGATTGCAATTCCATAATTTCATTCGCTCGGGCTTGTTTTACATCATCCGGAACATCATCTTCTAATAAATAAGCGTGAGTGTTTTCTTCGTGAGAATAAGCAAAACATCCCATTCTGTCAAATTTCATTTCCTGAACAAAATCTTTTAAAATTTCAAAATCTTCCTGTGTTTCTCCTGGATAACCAACAATCAAAGTAGTTCTGATTGCCATTCCGGGAACTGCAGCGCGGAAATCTTTTAATAATTGAGTTGTTTTGGCCTGAGTTGTACCACGACGCATCGATTTTAAAATAGAATCCGAAATATGTTGTAACGGAATATCAATGTAATTACAAATTTTTGGTTCACGTTTCATAACTTCCAGAACATCCATTGGGAAACCAGTAGGGAAGGCATAGTGTAAACGAATCCATTCAATTCCTTCAACTTTTACCAATGCTTCTAAAAGTTCAGCAAGATTTCTTTTTTTATAAATATCAAGACCATAATAAGTTAAATCCTGTGCGATTAAGATTAATTCTTTTACACCATTTTTAGCTAAACCTTCGGCTTCTTTAACCAACTTTTCGATTGATTGCGAAACGTGTTTACCACGCATTAACGGAATTGCACAAAAACTACAAGGTCTGTCGCAACCTTCAGCAATTTTTAAATAGGCGTAGTTTTTAGGAGTAGTCGTTAAACGTTCTCCAAGTAATTCATGTTTATAATCAGCTCCTAAAGCTTTCAATAGTTGAGGTAATTCAGTTGTACCAAAATATTGATCTACATTCGGAATTTCTTTTTCTAAATCTGGTCTGTAACGTTCCGATAAACATCCGGTTACAAAAACTTTGTCAACTAACCCTTTGTCTTTTTTGTCAGCATATTCCAAAATCATATTTACTGATTCGGCTTTAGCGTTATCAATAAAACCACAAGTGTTGATTACGATAATGTTTCCCTCTTCGGATGCAGGTGCTTCATGTTGTACTTCTTTGCCGTTAGCACGAAGCTGTCCCATCAATACTTCACTGTCATATACATTTTTCGAACACCCAAGAGTGATTACGTTAATTTTGTTCTTTTTTAAAGACTTGGTTCTCATACTTTTATAAATTGGAGTGCAAAATTACACTTTTTTATTCAAACACCGCCTGTTTCAGTTTCTTTTAGGTGTTTTTTATGAAGCTAACGCTGTTGTCTTTTCTATCTTTTGTGGTTGGATCGTCACAAAAGTAGGCCTTCCAAAATTTCGGGACAATCAGGGTTAAAAAAAATCCGCCAAGTAATACCTGACGGAAATTTCAAATTAATCTATTTTAATTTAATTACAATTCAAATAATAAAGTCAAAGAAACATTATTTAGTTTCGATGAAATGTTGGCGCCATCAGTAAATCCGATTGCAAAAAATCCCTGATTTGATTTTCTCTCTAAATAAGAATAAGCTAAGTCTAATTTAGTGGCTCCAAAACTATAGCCTAAACCGCCTGAGTAGCTATTTAAGTCTCCAATTGTTGATCCGTTTTTATAAGGACTTCCTTCAAATCTATACCCTCCGCGTAAACTTAGTCGGTTTATTTTGTATTCACCACCAATTCTTAATTCACCATTACTAGTCAATTGATTACTGATATCTCCGTTTAATCCTCTAAAGCCTGGATCGCTTGTTGGTTTGTATTTTGTGTTTGAATAATCTTTAATCGCGTAATCAACACTGATTAAACCTGATTTTCCAAATACTATAGCGCCACTAAAAGTCCATTTTGCAGGGGTTTGTAAAGTATAAGATTCATATACATTTACGACATTTGGATTGATACTTTCGTGAATTGGTTGACCTCCATCTGCTTGTCTTGTTGTTTGCAAACTCTGTGTAACTTCGTCATAAAGTTCATACCAGGTATTCGATTCGTATGCTAAACCAAGTCTGAAAGCTTCGGTGACTTTGGCAATTGCACCAAGTTGAAAAGAGAAGCCATTTCCGTAAGTATAAAGATCGTTGTTAAAACGTAAATTAGATATAGTTTCAGTTGGTTCTAATGGATTACTGTTGTCTTCATAAAAACTACTTGATCTTCTATAATCTGTAACATGTACATTTAAGTTTGCTCCAAAATAGATTCTGTCCTTATATGATGTTGCAATATTGAAACTTACTTTACTATTATATCCACTAGTGTAAATTTCGTTTTCCTGATAATAATTTCCTCCAGCAGGAACGTTAGAAGTGTATTGTGTGTTATTTGGATCGTTAGTAACCGGATTTATTACATATCCTTTATATCCAAAATAAGCTTGTTGCTCATCATAAAATAAGTCGCGGTAAGGAACGTCAGCAATTACATTTAATGGAATTCCATTGGCATAAGTCAAAAAATATTGATCAACAGAATTTCTTGGATTCGTACCTGCTGAAAAAACCTGATTGTTAAAATTGTTGGTGTTTTCATATGTTGCGCCAATTGCAATTTTTCTCCAGTTGTTGTTTGGATTGTTAAAAACAAAAACGCCGCCAGCCTGATTTAGAATAAAAGAGTTTTCTTTCTCGCTGGTTTGGGTTCCAAAATAATTAGAATTGTTTTTAATATTTTGATTGCTAAAAGTTACTCCAACCTGATTGTTATTGAATATTGCAGAACCGGCAGGATTTACTGTTAAGGCTGATAGATCTCCTCCAACAGCTCCAAAGGCACCACCCATAGCTCTAAATCTTGCGGTTCCAGTTAAATTGTCTTGTGCGTAACGAACAGCATCTGATACTTCCTGAGAATGTGAGACGCTAAAAGTTAGTCCTGTAATAAAAAGGAAAAGTATTTTTTTCATGTGGTTAAGTTTTAATGTGAGTTATCTGATCTGATTAGTGAAGGAAGAATTATCTTCTTCCGCCGCCTCCACCGCCACCAGATCTTCCACCTCCGCCGCCTCCGCCGTATGATCCACCACCGCCAGATGATCTCATGCTTCCGCCACTGCTATTCATTGAGCGGGATGGGCTAGGAGAGTATGATCTCGAAGAGTTGCTGCTGTTACTGTTATTGTAATTGTAGCTTCTGTTTGTAGTTGTAGTTGTACCAGATCTTCTGTTAGAATAGTCGTAGCCGCTTTGACCCTGAGCTGTGCTTCTTCTATTTGTAAAAGTAGGACTTGAATAATTTCTTCCATTTACATTAGAACTTCTTCTGAAGTCAGAGTAGTCTGTACGTCTGTTTGTAGTATAACTGTTTCTGTTTGTAGTGTAGTTTCCTCTTCCGGCATAATTTCTGCCAGTGCTATTATATGAGCTTCTGGTAGAATATCCTCTTGATCCGTAATAAGCAGCAGATCCTCTTCTTCCGTAACTATATGAGTAATTGTTATATCCATAACCATAATAAGGTGGGTAATAACCCGGGTATCCCCATCCTGGGTAATATCCTGGATAACCCCATCCATAATAAGGATAGCCCCAGCCATAACCGTATCCGTATCCATAATATGGATATCCCCAACCAAATCCGATTCCCCATGACCACATTGGATCAGAGTAAACGGTTACAGATACATCTGAATTAGCGCTTCCCCATGCAGGGTAAGCTTTTGCATCAGTTTGCGTACTGTCATTTTCTGCATAATTACCATAACTGTCTACGTCTGTAAAAATTTCAGTTGGCTGACCGTCGTTTTGTAACGATTTAAAGTAATCTTTATATTGATTATTAACGTTTGATGTGTTATTTTGAGCATACGTTCTTTGTGAACCACCATATACTCCATCATTATCTTGATAGGATGAATTTTGGTAAGAACCACACGATGCAAGTAGAAAACTCAATAATCCAATTAAGTAAAAATGACTTGAGTTTTGGCGGAGAGTAGTAGAAGTTTTCATATCTGTGGTGTTTTTTATTGTTGCACATTACAAAAATAGTTAGTTTTGTCAAACTATTTAGTTAAAATTATTAAAACAAAATTTGTGCCAAACTATTCAATATGAGTAAGAACCTCACTACAAGATCAGAAGATTATTCGAAATGGTATAACGAACTGGTTGTTAAAGCAGATTTAGCTGAAAATTCAGGAGTTAGAGGATGTATGGTTATTAAACCGTACGGATATGCTATTTGGGAAAAAATGCAGGCGGAGTTAGATCGAATGTTTAAAGAGACAGGACATCAAAATGCATACTTTCCTTTATTCGTGCCGAAAAGCATGTTTGAAGCGGAAGAGAAAAATGCAGAAGGATTTGCAAAAGAATGTGCAATCGTAACACATTATAGATTAAAAAATGATCCCGATAAACCCGGAAAATTAATGGTAGATCCAAATGCTAAATTAGAGGAGGAGCTTATTGTTCGTCCAACCAGTGAAGCTATTATTTGGTCTACTTATAAAGGATGGGTGCAATCTTATAGAGATTTACCTTTATTGATTAATCAATGGGCCAATGTGGTTCGTTGGGAAATGCGTACGCGTTTGTTTTTGAGAACCGCTGAATTTTTGTGGCAGGAAGGTCATACAGCACACGCTACAAAAGCAGAAGCTTTAGAGGAATCTGAAAAAATGATGAATGTTTATGCTGATTTTGTGGAGAACTTTATGGCGATTCCGGTTGTAAAAGGTATAAAAACGGAGACAGAACGTTTCGCGGGTGCAGATGAGACTTATTGTATTGAAGCTTTAATGCAGGACGGAAAAGCATTGCAAGCCGGAACTTCTCACTTTTTAGGGCAAAATTTCGCAAAAGCTTTTGATGTTAAGTTTGCAAATGCTGAAGGGAAACAAGAACACGTTTGGGGAACTTCATGGGGAGTTTCGACTCGTTTAATGGGAGCTTTGGTTATGACGCACTCTGATGATCAGGGATTGGTTTTGCCTCCAAATTTAGCACCTATACAAGTTGTAATTGTTCCTATTTATAAAACAGATGAACAATTAGCTGAAATCACAGCTGCGGTTAATGATTTGACTGTGAAGTTGAGAAAATTGAAGATTTCAGTTAAATATGATGACAGAACAACTCAAAAACCAGGATTCAAGTTTGCTGAATGGGAATTGAAAGGTGTGCCAGTTAGAATTGCGGTTGGTCCAAAAGATTTAGAAAACGGGACTTTTGAGGTTGCAAGACGAGATACATTAACAAAAGAGGTGGTTTCTGCTGAAGGAATCGTTACTTATGTAAATGACCTGTTAGAGCAGATTCAGGCAGACTTATTTAATAAAGCATTAGACTATCGTAATACACATATTACGGAAGTAAATAGTTTTGAGGAGTTTAAGGAAGTATTAGAGGGTAAAGCAGGGTTTGTATCGGCTCATTGGGACGGTACGGCTGCTACTGAAGAAAAAATAAAAGACTTGACAAAGGCAACAATTCGTTGTATTCCTTTGGATAGTGTAGAAGAAGCGGGAACCTGCGTATTTACTGGGAATCCGTCTACAAAAAGAGTGTTATTTGCGAAGGCATATTAAATTTTTTTAATTTTTTTTGCATCAGGTATTGTACATCTTAAAAATAGTTGTATTTTTGCATCCGCATTAGAGAAGCAGGCCCGTTCGTCTATCGGTTAGGACGCATGGTTTTCATCCATGTAAGAGCGGTTCGATTCCGCTACGGGCTACTACTTTTACTGCGCATTTCTTGAAATATTGAGAATTAAATGGCCCGTTCGTCTATCGGTTAGGACGCATGGTTTTCATCCATGTAAGAGCGGTTCGATTCCGCTACGGGCTACAATTTCAATTTATAAAATTGAAGAAAACTTAGAAGGAACCTGGTCTGTTCGTCTAGGGGTTAGGACTCCAGGCTTTCGTCCTGGTAACAGGGGTTCGATTCCCTTACAGACTACAAAATTAGTTGTAAATAAGTTTTGTAAAATAAAAGTTGGTGTCTCGATTTTTATTTTATTAGTTAAAACCAAAGTGATTGTTTTATAATTGTGGGAGGTTTTTCTTTTTTAACTAGTATTTATAATAATTATTACATCTAAAATTAAAAGAAAATGGCAAATCATAAGTCAGCATTAAAAAGAATCAGAAGTAACGAAAAAAGAAGAGTTCTTAATAGATACCAACATAAAACTACTCGTAATGCAATTAAAGCATTAAGATTAGCTACTGAAAAATCTGATGCAGCTTCTAAATTATCAACTGTAATCTCTATGATTGATAAATTAGCTAAAAAGAACATCATTCATGATAATAAAGCTTCTAACTTGAAGTCTAAATTAACTAAACATGTTGCTAAATTGTAATTAATTGCAATTTCCTAAATATATAAAAAGCCCTCTTTTTTTTAGAGGGCTTTTTTTGTTTGGATAAAATTCAAGGATTTCAATTGAAAAATTCTAAATTTCAATACTCATTCTATTAACTAACAATAATAGTATTGGAATTTAGAATTTGTTTTTATTTGGTTTTTTTGTAAAAATAACTCGCTCAATTTGCTTCTAATTGCGTTAGGGGACTTTTGTGACGAATAATGAGTTCTGGTTACCCTAGACGACGATATGGAGCAAAATATTTAGTGGACAGCGAGGCCCGGAGGGAAACGCCATAATTGTTCTTATTGATAGATTGTGGGAATAATATAATCTTTAAATATCAATTTTCTTTTTAAGATATTCCAACATGGGCTGTGTAATTGGTTTTGAAAGGAAATCGATAATTATAGGATATTTTTTTGCTTTGGCTAAATCTTCAGGGTCAATTGTGGAGGATAATACAATTACACTTGCCGTGGTATTGAACTCAATATAATCTACAGATGTAAAATGATCCAGAAACTCCCAACCACCCATGACGGGCATGTTTAAATCTAAAAAAATTAATTCAGGTTTTTTATTTACTTTGTTTTTGTTGTTAGTGTATTTTAGGGTATTGAAGTGAAGTAGTGCTTCTTCACCATTTTGAGCGGTAATAATTTCATTCGAAAATTCGGATTTTGAAATTACTTTTTTGCATAGCATTAATGTGATTGGATCGTCATCAATGCATAAGATTTGCTCAAGCATAATAGGTTAATTTTTAAATGTTATTGTAAATGTGGTTCCTTTATTGACCTCGCTATCGATACTGATGGTGCCGCCCATGGTTTCGACTTGCGATTTTACCAGATATAATCCTAGTCCTTTGCTGTCAGGATAATTGTGGAATCTTTGATAAAGACCAAAAACCTTATCCCGGTTTCTTTCAAGATCTATGCCAATTCCGTTGTCTTTAAATGTTAATATGGCTTTGTGATCTATTTGTTCGGCCATGATTGATATTTTTAATTTTCTATTTTCTGATTTGTATTTTATGGAATTCGTTAATAAATTAAGTAAAATACTTTCTATATAAGCTTTGTTTGTATTTAGTAACGGAACTCTGTCAAATTTGAGTTTGATGATTGGTTTATGTAATTCTATTTGAAATGACAATTGACTAAATACGTTTTCGAATACTTCTTTTAATGACACTTCTTCTTTTTGCATAGAAGGGTTATCTTTAATAATAATGACTTTTACCAGGTCATTAATAGTTTCATTTAGTAGATGGGTTGATTTTGTAAATCCAGATATAATTTCTTCGAGTTCAATATTGTCGACAGGAATATCTTCAATAAGATTTAAAAGGCCAATTAAATTAGATAAGGGAGCTCTAAGATTGTGTGATGTAATGTATGAAAACTGTTTTAAATCCTTATTGTTTTGTGTTAGTTCGCGAATAAGATGTTCTTTTTCTGTTTCTAGTTTTTTCTCATCGGTGATGTCTCTTTGTATCGAAATCCAGTGTGAAATTACGCCTTCATTGTTAAAAATTGGAATCATTGAGAATCGAACCCAATACTCTTCTTTTTGTTTCGTGTAGGTAATGGTTTCGATTAGGCATTCTTCTTCATTTTTAATAGCTCTTAGAAGTTTTTTTAGTTCGTCAGAGTCTGATTTTGGTCCTTTGAAAATATTTGGAGATTTTCCTATTATTTCGTTGGATTGATATCCTGACATTTGAGAAAATGCCGGGTTTACATAGACGATTTTTGGTATTTTACGGGCTGCTGAATTTGCTTCTGTAATTAAAATTGAGTCTTTAGATTGTGTAATTACGGTTTCTAAAAGTTTTAATCGTTGTTCTTCTTCTTTTTGTTTGGTGATATCCTGTATAGCTCCAATCATTCTAATGGCTCTTCCTTTTTCGTCTTTGAGTAAAAAGCCTCTGTCTAATACGTATTTATAAGTTCCGTCGGCACATCTGAAACGGTATTGATCCTGCCATTTTTCGGTTTTTTGCTCAATGAACGAATATAATTTAATTGACATTCTAATGCTGTCTTCAGGATGAATCTTGTCAAACCACCATTTTGAAGTTTTACCTACATCTTCCTGCTTATATCCAAATACGCTTTCAATACCTCTGTTCCAGCTAATGCTGTCTTCTTGTATTTTCCAGTCCCAAATAGTGTCGCTTGTTGCTTTAGCTACAATATCGTATTTTTCATTAGATTCCTTAATTTCTTCATTTGTTTGTTTTAGTTTTTCAAAAACAGATTTATTTTTGACTTCATTTTTCGAGAGTATATATCTGAATACTAGTCCTGTGGTTAAAATGAAAAAAATATCTTTTGCAAGGAATAAATTATAGTTTTTTGCTGGTGAAAAGTAAATAGTGAGTATTTTATGACAGATTATTGCCATAAATAACGAAATGATAATATAAATTAGAGTAATTTGGAGAGTTTTACTTTTCATTACTCAAATATAGTTAAATTAACTATAATTCAGCAATTATTAGGTGTCAATTTGACAGTTAAATTTACATTGATCGGTAGACTAATTACTTGGATATACGCAAACTATCAAAGAAACGTTTTTTATATCAAAATAAAGTGTACCTTTGCACCCATTAAAAATCACAGATGGAATCTATTAGAAACATTGCAATTATTGCCCACGTCGATCACGGTAAAACCACTTTGGTTGATAAAATTATGTATCACTGTCAATTATTTCGTGACAACGAAAACACAGGTGATTTAATTCTTGATAATAACGATTTAGAGCGCGAGAGAGGTATTACTATTACTTCTAAGAACGTATCAGTTCAATATAAAGGAACAAAAATCAATATTATTGACACTCCAGGCCACGCCGATTTTGGAGGTGAAGTAGAACGTGTATTGAACATGGCCGATGGTGTATGTTTGCTAGTGGATGCTTTTGAAGGTCCAATGCCACAAACTCGTTTTGTATTACAAAAAGCTATTGACTTAGGTCTTAAGCCATGTGTAGTTATCAATAAAGTTGATAAAGAAAACTGTACTCCTGAAGAAGTTCACGAAAAAGTTTTTGACTTAATGTTTGAATTAGGTGCTGAAGAATGGCAGTTGGATTTTCCAACAGTTTATGGTTCAGCTAAAAATAACTGGATGTCTGATCATTGGGAAAACGTAACTGATAATGTTGAAGCATTATTGGATATGGTTGTTGAAAATGTACCAGCTCCTAAAGTTTCTGAAGGAACACCACAAATGTTGATTACATCTTTAGATTTCTCGGCATTTACAGGTCGTATCGCTATTGGTCGTCTTGAAAGAGGAGTTCTTAAAGAAGGTATGCCAATCTCATTAGTAAAAAGAGATGGTACTGTATCTAAATCTCGTATCAAAGAACTTCATACATTTGAAGGACTTGGTCGTAAAAAAGTACAAGAAGTTATTGCTGGAGATATTTGTGCAATCATTGGAGTTGAAGGTTTTGAAATTGGTGACACAATTGCTGATTTTGAAAATCCTGAAGGTCTAAAAACGATTGATATCGACGAGCCTACAATGAGTATGTTGTTTACAATTAATGACTCTCCTTTCTTTGGTAAAGAGGGTAAATTTGTAACTTCTCGTCATATTAGAGAAAGATTGACAAAAGAATTAGAGAAAAACTTAGCTATGAAGTTAGGTGAAACTGATTCTGCTGATAAATTCATGGTTTTTGGTCGTGGAGTACTTCACTTGTCTGTTCTTATTGAAACAATGAGAAGAGAAGGTTACGAATTGCAAATCGGTCAACCACAAGTTATCATCAAAGAAATTGATGGTAAAAAATGTGAGCCAATTGAAGAATTAACAATCGATTTACCAGAAAATCTTTCAGGTAGAGCGGTTGAGTTCGTTACTATGCGTAAAGGTGAAATGTTAAGTATGGAAACTAAAGGGGAGCGTATGATTGTGAAATTTAATATTCCATCACGTGGAATTATTGGATTGCGTAATCAATTACTTACTGCAACAGCTGGTGAGGCTATTATGGCACACCGTTTTATTGGATATGAGCCTTACAAAGGAGAAATTGCCGGACGTAACAAAGGTTCATTGATTTCTATGGAAAAAGGAAAAGCTATTCCTTATTCTATCGATAAATTACAAGATCGTGGTAAGTTTTTCGTTGAACCAAATGCTGAAATTTACGAAGGTCAGGTAATTGGAGAAAACTCTCGTGGAGATGATATGTGTGTAAACGTAACTAAAGAGAAAAAACAATCGAACGTTCGTTCTTCTGGAAATGATGAAAAAGCAAGAATCATCCCTCCAATCATTTTCTCTCTTGAAGAAGCTTTAGAGTACATTCAAAAAGATGAATATGTAGAGGTTACTCCAAAATCTATCCGTTTAAGAAAAATTTATTTGACAGAAACTGATAGAAAAAGATTTAAAATCTAATACGATTTAAATTTCAATATAGAAATCCCAAATTCCAATATGGAGTTTGGGATTTTTTTTTAGAGAATATTGTAATTTTGAATTTTTAAATTTGAGCTTTATTAGGTTTATCTTTTCAAACTAAAATGACCTTTTGCTTCACGTCCATCTTCAAGTTTTATGATATACCAATAATCATCTGCAGGCATTGGACTTTCTATATAAGTTCCATCCCAACCGTTTCCTGATGCGGTAATTTCCTTGATTAGTTTACCATATCGATCGAAAATAAGAATTTTTGCCCCCGAATTAAAACTCTCATTTGCTCCTTTTATATTCCAGTAGTCATTATAACCATCATTGTTGGGAGTAAAAAATTTAGGAATTCCCAGTACCGCAACAGTTTTGGAAATTGTTCCACAACCGTTTTTATCTTGAATGTATAGATCATGTATTCCTGGGCGAATATTTTCAAAGAAATTAGATTCTTGAAAAGAACCGTTGGGATCATCAATACTATATTCATAATTTCCAGTTCCTGAAACGTTTGCCTCGACGGTGTTGTAATCGGATAAGTCTGAGATAGAAAGAGAATCGAGATGTGCAATATCAGATGCAGTTACAGTAATGCTTCGGATTCTGCTACAGCTATTTTCGTCTTTTGTAAAAACTTCTACTGTATATTTACCTTCTTCATTTACATCTAAAGTTTCACTGATTTCACCGGGAATTATACTTCCGTCTTTTGACCACACAAATGTGTAGGTGCTAGCAGAAGTATTTCCTATGATTCCTGCATCGAGTTTGACAAAAAAGGATGGTAAATTAGAACAAACTAGTTTATCAGCGCTCTGATTACTGTTAATGTCAATATCTGGTTTTGGATTTACTTTAAGAGTAACATATGGTCCTAATGCAAAACAGGCATTGTCCAGATTGCTGTCGACACGTACCCAAATTTCTTGTTGGTTCGGACTTGTATTTCTATAATTTGAAGGATCTGGAATTGCATTTGTTTCTGCGAAAGCATCAGCTTCATCAGCATAATATTTTATGCGATAATTTGTATTCGAAGGAAGTAAAGCTTGAATGTCATTTGTTACACTGCTAAAATCAAAGGTTGTAATTCCGTCCTTATCGCTATTAGTTTCATCGATAAAATCATCACAAACGCTAAATGATCTTTTAAAACCCGAATTAATTTGTGTTGTTGAAACCACCAAATTTAATTGAGCAGTCGAAAAACATCCGTTTGAATTCTCAACTCTTGTCCAAATATTTTTATTACTGCTTGAAAATGCAATAGGATTTGAAATTAATGCAGCAGGATACTTTGTATTTGCTCCTTGTAAAGTAGTGTAATAAGAGAATGTTTCGTTGGTGAAATTGGCAGAAACAGAACTATTTTTCTCGGTTATATTAAAGTTTGAAATCCCATCAGTATCGTCGTCACATTGAACGATAGTTATTGGAGAATTTAAAATAGGCAAAGCAAGAAGAATGAGTTTGACAGAATTAGCAGAGGTTAAGCCACAGGCATTATTACTTCTATTTAATAAAACACGATACTGATAACCATTTATTGCAGGACTTGCTTTTTGAATTGTTAGAGAGGCAGTTTTAGTTCCGGAATAAGTTGTATTATCAGTTAAAACATTCCATGTATTACCACTATCAATGGAAAACTGCCATTGAAAACTGTCAGCATTAGATTCGATGCTGAAAGTCGCTTTTTGCCATTCACAAATTGTTTGATTTTCGGGTTGTTTGGTAATAAAAATAGGAGTTGCAATAATGTAATTGCCATTAGGACTTGTATAACCATCAATTTTGCTTGTTACAATTCCGCCAGGGTTTACTGTAACGGGGATATTTCCTAATTGACCGTCAAAATTTGGATCTGTAAATCCAGCTTCGATCACATCGTTGCATTCATCATTGTCACTGTCCATTTCTGTGTGGTTTTTTATGCCGTCACCATCAGAATCTAAAACAGTATAGCTTAAAATGCCACTATCAGGATTTGTTTCTAAAGAATTTGATAATCCATTGATTCCAAAATCGACTGTATCAATAATTCCGTTTTTGTTAAGATCTGGGGTATTACTTCCTGACTCAACCAAATCATATATACCATCATTGTCGCTGTCTAAATCAAGATAATTTGGAATACCATCATTATCTGTATCTATTGTTGTTGATGAGGGATTAAAAATTTCGTCCAATCCATCTAAATTAATATCAGTATTTGATAAAGCTATTGGTTTTGTTTGTGATTCAATGACATCTGGAATGCCATCATTGTCTGAATCTAAATCTAATTGGTCTGCAATTCCATCACCGTCGGTGTCTTTTGGAACGCAGGTTGCTATAAGTCTGAATGTTGCTTTGTTTCCAGCAGTATCTACCAGATTTTTATGTGTGATTTTAAATGATTGAGTTTGATAAGACTTGAATTTGAATGTGCCTGTTCCAGCCGGAAGAGGGACACTTCCGTTTAATCGGAAGCGAATTTCGAAAGAAGAGAATTGAGTAATGCCACTTTCGTAAATTCCATCATAATTTGTGTCGATTAATAATTGATTGGTTGGATTGAGGACAGTAACCGTTTTATCAATGTCTGAATTGATAATGTATTCGGAGTCAGAATTTAATAAATCGGCTGTATTTGCAGTTGTACTGTATTCTAAACTTAGATTTATCGGTTTTGCAAAATCCAATTTATAGCTTACAGAAAAACCTTTTCCAGCCATTACTTCAGTAATAAAACTGCCATCTGCGTTTCCAGAAAAAGGTGTTGTAGCGGAGGGTGTTGTGTTGGTAATTGTACCTAAAAACGAATTTGAATAAGTTTCTGTTTTTACTAAACCTGAATTTGGGTTTGAGAGATTTAAGGTCAGATCTCCATAAGATTCAGTGCAGTTTGTTAATCCATCATTGTCATAATCAATATCTATATTGTCGTTGGCTAAATCATTGTCAAGATTGATCGGACATTCGCTTACTGGAATTTTGTCTGAGAAAACATCACTTGCACAACCTGAAATACTTCCTCTTACTTGATAAAAACCAGGTTGGGCCGGACTAAAATTGTTTTTAGTTTCACCTGGAATAATGATGTCGTCTTTGTACCATTGAAAAGTGTCATAAGGTGACAATGAATTAATTTTTAAAGATACATTTGGGATACAAGATGAACTGGTTAATGCAATTTTGCTACTTACAATTTCAGGTTTTAGATCAAAACCTGAATAATAACCTCCATAAGTTGCGGCTCCATTGGTTCCAAAATAAGAAACATAAACTTGCTTAGTTGATTTGACAGTTATATTTCCAGATAAATTAGCCACATTGTAGCGCACAAATGCTGTTGTTCCTTCGATTGTGACAGGAAGAGCATCGATAGGGCTATTATTTAGTAAAACTGCAGCACCCGTTTCGGTTACTATATTTAGAAATCCGTTAAAAGTATTATTCCCAATTGATTGGATTTGAGGAATGTTGTCTACTGTATTTGGCGTCGCACAATTTATTGGAGGTACAAAAAACAAGTTTTGATTGGCAGGACTTATTGTCCCTCCAATACTTTGATACGCAAACACATTTGCAGATGTTTTTACATATAAACTTCCATTATCAAATTGGCTTCCATCAATGGCAATATACTCTCCGCTATTAAGTGTGGTGTAATTAGTGGGAGAACCATTGAGAAATATTTCTGTATTATCATAATGAGCTACTATTAAAACGCGTTCTAATTCATCTGTACCAAGACCTTTGATAAATATATATTCTTTTCCTGTTTTTTCTAACGAAACAATTTGGTCAAACCCCACATCTCTTCCCAAAGGAGAAAAACCGCCATTTTGAGTTGGTCCTAATGCTGTGCTGTTGCTTCCTCCAAACGACCCTGAATTGACTGCCACTGGTTTGTCTGAAGTAACCAATGCTCCAATTATTTTAGAACTATTCGATGCAACAGTACCACTTGATGTAACTGTACCTCCATTATAATTTTTTAAAGCCAGTATAAAACTTTCATTTTTGTTTAAGGTAGCGGTTATTGGCCCGGAAATAATTGTTCCGTCCAATAGCTGGGTGCCATTTTGAATATTTGAAATGGTGATTTTAGTTCCGTTTTCAGTTGCCATGATAGAAGCAAAGTTCAATAATGTTTCATCAAAAAGAGGATTTAACATTGCACCTAATCTAAAAGTCGTACCAAGGGCACTGTTTCCTTTAGAAACTAGTCCTCCCGCATGATTATAATTTCCGTTTTGAGCCAGTCCGGCATTGACTCTGGCACTTACATAAACCAGGTCCTCTGCTTCAATAATATACCCTCTGTTTGATATAATTCCAATATTAGTTAAGGGTGCAAATAATTGGGTTTCAGTACCTGTTCCGATATAATATCGGTAGGGATTACTGCTATTTACGGATCCGTTTACCACACTGCCTCCATTGGCTATAATTTTAAAATTTACATTAATAAGACTTGGAGTGGAGATGTATATATATTGATCGGATGCAAATCCTGCAACAGAAATTAATGGCGGGATATAGTGTGTTTTACTAAATTGTGAGAAGCAATTTAATGTGCAAAACAAAAACAACATAAAATATAATGCTTTCTTCATTGGCTTGGTTGATGTAATGAATCGAATCGCCCAAACCAAAAATAAGTTTTATTTTAGTCTCTTTGAAAAACAGAGTGTTTTTTTTCTTCTTAAATATTTGAAATTAAGATTTATCGAAATTTATTTTTTCAAAATTTATGAAAAGCCACAGATATAATAAGATAAATAACTATGGTTATTTATCGCGAAAAAAATTATCTTTTTAAACTAAAATGTCCCTTGACACTTCTTCCATCAGAAAAAATTAAATTAAACCAGTAATCATCTGCGGGCAATTGTTGTCCGTTAAATAATCCAGTCCATCCGCTGCTGTTTTGATTCATTTGCTTTAATAGTTTCCCATAACGGTCGAAAATAGAAATCGTATAGTCTGGGAGCTGATCAAGATTTTTAATGAACCACAAATCATTATAGCTGTCTCCATTAGGAGTAAAAAATCTAGGATAATTTAAAACAATTACCTGATAAGAATTAGAAAGTCCGCAGCCATTTTTATCTCGTGCAATGGCATTATAAATTCCGGGATTTACACCATCAAATAAAGGTTCATTCTGAAAAGATACACCATCTAATGAGAATTCATAGTTTCCAACACCTGTATATTCCAGTAAAACTGAATTTTCATTTGCAGAAAAATCCTTTATAACAGCTCCTGTTATAGTTGCTGGCTCAGATGCAACTATTTTGTATTTTTTAGTTTTTTCACAACCATTATTATTCGTAACAGTTAGGCTATAATCACCAATTGCATTTATTGTTATCGAGTTCGCCATACTTCCGGTATTCCATAGATAACTATTGAAACCAGTTGCGACACTTAAGGTAATTTCATCTCCATTGCACAAATATTGAGTTTCGTCTTTAAAATTTGGAGGATCAAAAGTATTTACAACAAGAGTAATTGGGACAATATCATAACAATCAGATCCATTAATGACTCTTGCGTAAATAGTCTGATTAAAAGCGGTTGTATTTTTAAATGGGTTTGGTAAAGGATTTGTTTCTGTTAATGCATCATTCGAATTTAAAAAATAATTAACAATCAATCCGTTTGGCAATCCTAAAGTGACCTGAGGCGTTACTTGTGAATTAAGATCAAATTGATATAAACCATCTTGATTGTCATCTTCATCACAAATTGCCACCGGGTTTTGATTTGCAATGTTATTATTTGAAATTTGCAGGGTCACTTCGGCGATTTTAAAACAGCCATATTTGTTTTCAATTCTGGCATAAACCACCTGATTTGTTGTTTTGTTAGTATATTTTTCAGGTGTTAAAATAGGATTTGTTTTGGCTTCAGCATTGGCTAATGTTTCATAAAATCCTTGGTTGATGTTTTCGGTAGTATTGTTTTTTACAATGTTATTGACTTTCGTCAGATTAAAAATTGAGATTCCATCTGTATTGTCATCACACTGATAAATAGAGGTATTGGTTGTTAATATTTCGGGTGCAAATTCAATTTTTATTTCTCCTGTCAACATACAAATAGAAGGTGTTAAAGTAGCTTCAACTTTATAAGTTCCTGACTCAGTTGGGCTATAAGATGGTTGGTTTGCTGAATTGATCACAACACCATCCTTATACCATTTATAGGAATAGGCAGCTGATAAATTTGTATTTAAAATTTTTGGAGTACCATAACAAATCGGATTATCGGTCAGGGAAGTCTGGTCTGGACCAAAATCAATTTTAGAAGCAAAACTACCGGCTTCTAAAAAGACTGCCGAGTCATAATATCTATTTTTATCATCGGCGATAACTAATTTTATATGGTATTTTTTTCCTGTTACAACACTGGTCTGTGCGTTCATCACCACAGTTTGACCGGCATAGTTTATCGGACTTCTATTATTATTTAAACCATTAAAATAGTTTTCATTTATAGCTGGGCATCCACTATATGGACTTCCGTTAGGTGCTGATCCAGGGTCTATTTTTGGGTGAACAATAGTTGAAGAAACTGGTGTAGTAGTATTTGGTAATACTGCTAAATTTTTATATGGATCATTTGTTCCTTCTTCCTTTATTAAAAATGCAAATCCATCTGAATATTCACAGGGAAAATAATATTGATATTCGTTTGAAGCAAAAATATAGTTGAAACTTAAAAAATCAGTCAGAGGAATATAGTCAAATTCCAGTACCGTCGCATTTATAGAATTGATTCCTAAAGCCTGATTCAAATCAGCGTCACCTAGCCATTGAGGATTTCCTTCGCCCAGGTAAGTAATATAAGGCCCAACCGCATTTCTGCTTGTAGAAGTTGTTAAAACAACACCTTCCTGAAAAGGAAATTTACTTGTGCTGGCATTAAAATAGGCAAAACTATTTTGTCCGGGAGTAAAATTATCTCCTTTTCCTGAAGCATTGCTAATCGAAACACAAGAACTGTTTACTAAAATATCTTCAACAAGTTGTTGTGGTGTTTTTTGATCGTTAATATTAATATATTGTGCATTTATCTTACCAGATAAACAACAGATAAATGCACCAATCAAAAGGCTTTTAATATAATTCATAGTAACAAATATACTACAAATCCCTATTTTTTAATAATTTGTATGAGAAGTAAATAAATAAAAATGTCCAGGCTAAAACGATTAAAATTGAAGAAAAATGTACGTCATAATCTTTTGTAATTTGCGTTCCCATTTGATTTCCGATACTTTTTATTAAGGACAATCTTGTTCCTGGTTCAATAAGAAGATTTGATATTGATTCTAAAGGAAGAAATCGCGTAAATAATTTATCTGTGTCGCTATCTGGGAAAATTTGAAACGCTAACAGTCCTTTTATGATTTGTTCAATAAAAAACCACACTAAAAGAAAACCTAATGCAAAAGCAGAGCGTTTTACTAAGATACCTATAAATAGACAGAAGGAAAAAAAGCCTAAAAGATTTACAAAAAAGGCCAATAAATAATCTAAATCACTAAAAACAATATCAAATTCGTTATAGGATGAGAAACTTAATCCTAAAATTAAAGTCATTATAAAAACAAAAATAGTAGAGAGGATAGCGTAAAGTAAAACAGTTAGAAATTTTGATAAAATGAATTCTTTTTTGCTTAAACCGTCAATTAAATTTTGTTTTAAGGTCCCATAAGTATATTCATTAGCCATCATAGAAACTATGACAATTGCCAGGAAAAGTTTAAACCATACTGCAACATAGGTATTAAAATGCCAAATGTAAGGGAAATTAAAAATGCCCATTTCAGCAGCCTGAAATTTAAATGGACCAATGTCAAATTTTATAGCCGCAATTAATGCGATAAATGAAAGTAAAATGAAATAGGTTAAAGTAAGAATACGACTGGCTTTATTTTTCCAGATTTTTTGAAGTTCTATAGAGATAAGTCTGTTCATGGTTTAGTTTTTTTGGATGGTAGCGTTTTTGGTTAATTCTAAAAATTGTGCTTCTAAACTATTTTTGCGTTTTACTAAATGACTTAAAGTGATGTTTTTAGAAAACAAAAACTGATTTAGTTCCGATGCTGATAATTCTGATTTTAAATACACCAAAACTTTTCCTTCTTCATCCGTAATTCGGTCTATAGCCGGATGCTGTTGTAAAGCTGTTTTCAAAACTAAATTATCATTGGCCTGAACTTCAAAAAAACCTTCATTTACAGACATTCCGTCAACTGAACCTGAATATAAAATTTCTCCTTTTCTTAATACAATTACATGTGAGCAGACTTTTTCTACTTCATCTAATAGATGCGAAGCCAATAAAATAGTAGTTCCCTGTGAGGCAATTTTTTTAATAATATCACGAATCTGATGAATTCCCTGTGGATCTAAACCATTTGTTGGTTCATCTAAAATTAAAATTTCAGGATCGTTTAAAAGCGCCGACGCAATAGCTAAACGTTGTTTCATTCCTAAAGAAAATGTACTGAACTTGCTGTCTTTTCTTTCGGTTAAACCAACTAGATCAAGTTTTTCATTGATTTTAGTATAATTGATACTTTTTATTTTACAAACCAGTTTCAGGTTTTCTTCAGCCGTCATATATGGGTAAAAGTTGGGCCTTTCTATAATTGCTCCCACTTTTTTTAAGGCTTCGTGTGTTTGCATCTGGCCATTAAACCAACGGTAATTTCCCGAAGTTCTGTTTACAACGCTAAGTACAATTCCTAAAGTAGTTGATTTTCCACTTCCGTTAGGACCCAAAATGCCATAAACGCGGCCTTTCTGTATTTCAAAAGATACATTTTTTAAGGCCTGAATGCGCCCGTATCTTTTACTAAGATTTTCAATGGTAAGAATGGTTTCCAAATTTATTTCGGTTTTAGTTTTTAGTATGACGATTCAACTTGTATATTGTTACGCTAAATTTATTTATATCACACGATTGATGTAAATTTGTAATAAAGATATTTAAAAAATGAGCGAACCTTTAATGGTTTTAAAAAAACCGTCTTATCCTTTAACACCCTCTCTTTTAAGTTATTTAGAACGCTATGAACGTATTTCGAAGGTATCAGTGTTCTATGACGATTTATTGCGGTTTGCCGGTTCTATAAATGTTTACGATAAAAACGAAACAGATACTTTATGGATTCGCGTTTATTACAGTGAGTTCGAAAGAAATGAAATTGACTTAAATCTGAAAAAAATCTACTCGCTTTTGCATTCTGATGGAAACAGCGAGATTATTCAGTTTCTAAATATTGATGCTATTGATTATTGTACTTTCGGAAATTCAAAACCTTTTCGAATCAAAGTCAGAAATATTCTCAATGACAATTATGTTCATTTTTATATTAAAAAAGCAGATGCTTCCAGGATCTATGGTTTGGAATTAGAAGATATTCTTTCGCCTGATAAAATCAACTTTTTAGTTTTTAAAGATACTTTAATCGAAGAACATATTATCGGAATTCCGGGCGATGTTTTCATGGATACTTTATTGGATAGTTGTACCGAAACCGAAAAATCTCAAATTGCAAAAGAGTTTGTTAAATTCAATGAACGTTGTATGATCAGGCTTTTAGGAGACATGCGCGCATACAATTATGTGATTGTCCCGATTCATGATTTTGATCAGGTGGTTTATAAAATACGACCAATTGATTTTGATCAGCAATGTTATGAAGGGAATTTCAAAGTATATCGCCCCCAGTTTTTCAAGGAAAATTATCCGATGATAAAACTCATAAAAGATAAATTAGAAGATCGTTCAATTATTCAATATAAAGATGAAGAAAGAGCGATTTTGGCCAAACGTATTCATTCTGCCGAAAATAGAATTAAAAAATTATTGAATATTATGTGTCATGATACCATTTCGACAGAAGAACATCTGAATCAACTAAAAATGGAATTGTATCGTTATACCAATGATATGAAATTTAAGAATGCCAAATCGATGGGACATATTATGTTCGCTGCATTTGAATTTATTACGCGTAACTTTAAGAACACAAATTTAATTTAATACATGATTTTGTGATCCTTCGTTTCTCAGGATGACAACATAAATAATAAAAACAATCTTATGAAAAAGTCTTTGTTAATTGTATCTTCTTTTGTTTTATTGGCTTGTCAGCAACAATCAGATAATGATTTAAAAACGCTGTATTCGTTGCCTAAAAAATTGAAAGAGGTTTCTGGTATTACCTATTTTCCTGAAAAAAACTTAATTTATACTTTAGAAGATAGTGGGAATAAAAATGCCATTTATGCTATAAATTCAGAAGGGAAATTAGATAAAACCATTACAATTTCAAATGCGAAAAACGTAGATTGGGAAGATATTACTAAAGATAAAAGCGGAAATATTTATATAGGTGATTTTGGAAATAATGATAATGAACGGAAAGATCTTTGCATTTATAAAGTAAATAAAAATCAACTTAATAAAGATCTGGCTTCCGCCGAATATAAAATCTCTTTTTCCTATCCGGAACAAACAGAATTTCCTCCAAAGAAAAAAGAATTATTTTATGATGTTGAAGGTTTCTTTGAATATCAAAACTACTTTTACTTATTTACAAAAAACCGAAGTAAAGGCTTTGACGGAACTGCTTTTATTTACAAAATATCAAATAAGGCAGGAACTCAAAAAGCAACTAAAATTGGCGAGTTTAAAACTTGTAACAACTACAATCATTGTGTTTTAACCAGTGCAACCATTAGTCCTGACGGGAAAAAAGTGGTGTTGTTAAGTCACGATAAAATTGTTTTGTTTAAAAATTTCAAAGGAGATTTATTCCACAAAGGCACTCAAACAGAAATAAAACTCAATCACTTTTCCCAAAAAGAAGCCATAGTTTTTAAAGACAACAACACCTTACTGATCGCCGATGAAAAAACAAATAAAGTAGGAGGTAAGGTCTACGAATTCAAATTAAAATAATCTAAGCTCCTGAGATGCTAAGTAGCTAAGATGCTAAGAAAAAAGTTAGCCACGAATTCACGAATTATTTGTAATAAAAATTCGTGAATTCGTGGCTAAAAAAAACCTTTGTTACTTTGAACCTTTGCAACTTTGAATCTAAGAAAAAACCTAAGAACCTTAGTATCTCAGAACCTTAGCAACTTTTTCTAAAAGCTATAAGCTGCTCCAAAAATAACTCGTCCTACTTCATCAGGAGATTTAAAATAGGAGATTCTTGCAGTTATGACATTAATGGCATTCAACCAAAGTCCGCCTCCGTAATCCTGATGCCATTTTTTAGAATCTTCGCCGTCAAGCCAAATTCTTCCATAATCAAAACCACCTAAAATTCCGTAAGTCAAAGGAGCAACAGTTCGTTGAATTTTACCAATACTAAATCTCAAATCAGAACTCTGAGAGAAATACGAATTTCCTAAAAAGCGTTCGTTTCTATAGCCTCTTAAATCAGTATCTCCACCTAAAGCAGCACCATGATAAAAGTCAAAATTATTATTTAAAACGGCTTTTCCTTTTATAAGCGTTGCTAAAACCAGTTTTCCGTTATGATCAAGTTTGTGTGTAAAACCTAAAATACTTTCCACTGTTGGAAAATTTTGTTTCGTATCATTTAAATTGGTTTGCCAGGTTGCTGAAGCCATAAAGGCAACTCCTAAAGTTGGTTTCGATGCAAAATCAGCATTTTTAAAGAGGTATTTCACTTTTAAACCACCATAATTCTGACTCTCAAAAACTGTTGGGTTAACTATATTAGGAATATCAATATATCTGTCTTCTGTTTCTTCAACTGTCATTCTCTGGAAAATAGGTTGCACGCTAAACTCACTTCCATAGCGCCCAACGTGTCTAATGGCGCCTGAAACATTAAATTTTCGAATACGTACACGATTATAATCTAAGCCTAGCTCGTCATCATTATTTTGCGTTTCATTTCCGAATCCAAAATAGTTCATTGCAAAATTTGGAGTTGTATATAATGATTCAACATCAATAACCCATTTACCTAATAATCCAGGAAAATGTGCAACATAATTAAATTCCAAACCACCAGTAGCAAAATAGTAGAAAGCATTTAAAACATGTCTTTGTGTATACGGATTTTGTTTGAAGTTATTTACAGTATAGTTTAAATTAATACCAACTTTTACTCCATCATCAGGGTTATATCCAATATTGGGTAATCCTGAAACTACGTTATATTTTGGTTTTTCGTAATTGTATAAGTTAACATCATAATCATCTGTCAATTGTGTTTTGGTTTTAGAATCTAGATTATAAGTGTTTTCTTTTGATTTAAAATCGTAAACAATAACTTTTCTACCATTTTCAATGTTATAACTATCATTGTTCTGGCCTCCAATTAAACGGATTTTAATATCAGATTTTTGTTCTCCGGTAACCTGAAAAACATCAGCATCATCTAATCCGTAAATCCATAGATTTTTAGTTTTGTCATCTTTTACTGTTTTAGTATAGATCAATTCATCACCTTCTTTCTTCATTCTGTAAACCTGAATCTCAATACTTTTTCGGGCATTATGATTCAAAACAAATTTGTCTTTTTTATCTGTTCCTGCGATCATCACAGTTTTATCAAGTACCTCTGAATATTCTGAAGCATATTTCTGAAGCTCTTTTTTTCTGTTTTTTAATTTTCGTTTAATGTCTTCAATTGTTCCGTCCTGAACTTCTTTAGGTAAATTTTTAAATGCGTTATCAATATCGCTGTCGGATAAATGTTCCTGAATATATTTAGCCTGTTCAATCCAGTCTTTTTCTTCAGCAGTTTTTAAGAAAGCCAAATCTAATGGATAAGGTTCTCTGTTAAGCCATTTTACATTATCAATTTTGTTTTTAAAAGTTCGCATATGACGAATAGCCGGAACATTCATTAAAATAGAAAGTAAAGTTCCGTCATATTTAGGAAAAGCCTGATCACGATCGCGTGGAATAGGAGTGTAGACTACTTTATCTCCAATTTTGTGTTCTGCCCAACGCCATTGATCGCTATGCCTGTCCCAATCGCCAATAAGCATATCAAATAAGCGGACTTTCATATATTCTTTTTCATCAACTGAATATTTCTCGTCTTTATGAAGATTGGCCATCATATCGTCTGTACTAATAATATTAGTCGGTTTCCCAAAGTTTTTTCCATCCAGATGATTATCAGCAGGTCTTTCTTCAACCATATACAATTGATCTCCAAAATTAGAGTTGAATTCTTTAAGTCCTTCTTGTTTCGGAATATAATATAAAACCGGATTAGTATGTAAAAGCCCCAATTGATCTGATAAACTAGCAATTGCAAAAGGAGTATAAGGATGCGTTGTAGTATAAAAATCTAAAAGAAAATCTTCAGCATAAGTTTGTTCAAAATCATTGACAACGTATTGATCTTTAAAAGCAACTGACTGTAAAAATACGGTAGCACTTTTTTTCATAGCACGCATTACATATTCTCTTCCTTTTGGATCAGACATTCTTAAAGAGACAGATTGATGTCCTCCACCTTCGCGAATAGGTTTTAAACCGCCCATCAAGGTGTCTAAAGTAGCGGTTCTGGCCTCAATAGGCATGCTGTAATACTTTCTGTAATGTTGCCCGAACAAGAATTTGTGAAACATACTTTTATCTGTCATTTTAGTTGAATAGATAGAAGTATTAACTGTTGACGGAAATTTATTCGAAACATTTGAAGCCCAGTTAATTTCTTTAGCCTTTATGATTTCACGTTCAAAAAGCATTTTTTCGTGATTATTTTCATTTCCAAAGAAAGTTACTTTTGCATCACCGCTTTTAAATAAAGTCAATGTTGCATATCCATTGCCACCATACGAAAAATCATTTGGATTGATTGCTCTTGCCGCTTCAGATTTAGATCCGGCACCGCTAATAACCTGCGTGATGTTTTCCTTGTTTACATATTGTAAATTATGGTCATGTCCGGAAACTACAATAACATTTTTCTGCCCTTGCAGCAACGTTTTAATTCGCTTAGCATAAATGGTATATTGCTTGTTTTGAAGATCCTGCGGACTTGCTCCGGAAGTCTTTCGAAGCAAATTAATAAAAGAACCAATTACAGGTAGCGGAATCTTTTTCTCCAAAGGAAATAATTGTTTTTCCCAGGAATATTGTCCTCCATGTGATCCATTACTTAATAATGGATGATGAATGGCCAGAATTACGGTTTTTTCCTGATTTTTATTTAAGATGCTTTCCAGTACATCAAAAAAATCTTCACGGGTTTTAATATCACAATTATCATTTATTGTTGGATGATTGTCCCAATCTTCCAGAAACCATTCACTGTCAATGGTAACTAATGTAGCGGTACTATCAATTTTTACATCTTCAATAGGACAGCTTTTTCTTGGCAAAAATGCTTTTTTATCATTAAGATATTTGGTAACAAAATCTGCCTGATTTTCTAAACCTTTTATGCCATTATACCAATCATGATTTCCAGGAATTACAATGGTTTTTCCTTTAAATCCTTTAGTTAATTTTAATTGATTGGTCAATTTGGTTTCAGCCAACGCTTTTTCAGAATCATTTTTATCCGCAGGAAAGCCTTTCGGATATATATTATCACCTAAAAATACCAAAGTCGATTTTTTATTCGCTTTTTTAAGTTTCTGGTGTAATAATTCGAGTGTTTGCTGTGCTTGCTCTTCATCCGCATTTCCGGCATCTCCAACTAAATAAAGAGTATGGGCAATTTTTATGGTATCTGTTGCGTTCTCCGTTTCGTTAGCACTTACATTTTTGCCATATTGCGCTTTATGTGTCGCACAGGAATTTAGTAAAAGCAGTAAGGTTATTACAAAAGAATAAGTTTTAATCTTCGTAATAAAATGGTTATCCAAAAACAATTTCATAATTTAGTGGTATAAAAACATTTTCAATGAATCTTATAGAACAATCCGAAGATTTCGTCAGTAATTTACTCAAAGATAAACTTTCTAATTTATATTCTTATCATAATCTCAATCATACTTTAACAGTTGTAAGTGCTGTAAAAGAGTTATGCAAAAAAGAAGAAGTTAAAGGAGAAGAAAAAGAGCTTCTTCTTGTGGCCGCCTGGTTTCATGATACCGGATATATTGTTGGTTTTGAAAACCATGAAAAGGAAAGTGTAAAAATTGCGACTGCTTTTTTGAGAGAGAAAGGGCAATCTGATGATTTTATCGAAAAAGTTTCTACCTTAATTCTGGCGACCGTTAAAGAATATATTCCGAAAACACATCTGGAAAAAATTATAAAAGATGCTGATTATGCACATCTTATGGGAACTGAATATGAGATTACATGTGAATTGTTACGCATGGAATTAAAAAATGCTTTTAATGTTTCTTATTCAAATACAGAATGGGCAAAAGAGAATATGAGTTTTTTAATGAATAAACATCGTTTTTATACCGATTTTGCATTGAAAAAATGGCAGCCTCTCAAAGAAAGAAACATACTTTTGGTACAGAAAAGAATAGAAAAACAAGAAAAGAAAGAAGCTGATAAAATCGAAGAAGAAAATAAAAAGAAAGATAAAGTAGAAAAACCGGATCGTGGTGTCGATACTTTGTTCAGGGTAACTTTAGGAAATCATACGCGATTAAGTGGCATTGCTGATAGTAAAGCCAATATTTTGTTGTCTGTAAATGCCATTATTATTTCGATTGCACTTTCATCTATTATCCCAAAATTAGACAGTCCCAAAAATGCACATTTGGTGATTCCAACTTTCATCATGCTGATGTCAAGTGTCGTTACCATTATTTTTGCTATTCTTTCTACACGCCCAAAAGTAACCACAGGTTTTTTTACCCGTGAAGATATCGAAGCAAAAAAAATAAATTTATTGTTTTTTGGAAATTTTTACAAAATGCCTTTAGAAGAATACGATTGGGCAATGAACGAAATGATGAAAGATCGTGATTATTTGTATTCGACCATGATCAAAGATTTATATTATCTCGGATTGGTTTTACAACGAAAATATAACTTACTTAGAATCGCTTACAATATTTTCATGGTCGGCATAATCGTAACTGTAATTGCGTTCGTAATTGCCTTTAAAGGAGTAGGAGCATAAAAATAAGCTCAACTAATTTAGTTGAGCTCATCTAATAAATCCTGATAAGTAATTTTTTTTGATGCTGGATTGGCAGTGTTATTAATCACTTTTACGCGAATCGCTCTTAATCCTGAAACACCCTGAAGATCTTCAACTTCGAACTGCTCGATAGCAGGTTCAAGTATTTTTTTGTGCTGTAGATATTTGATGTATTTCAAATATTCAGTCTCTTCATTGTTTTGAGAATAAACGATTGTGATTTTTTCTTTCTCAGTAATTCGGTCTTTAGTTCCTTTGATATTGGCTTTATCAATTCGTTTTTTTACAACTTCATATCTTGCATTGTAAGTTCCGTCAACATCAAAACGTTTTTCATCCATTCTAAAACGAATCGAAAGCGGCGCACTGAAAACCAAAATTAAAGAAGTCACATCTAATTCATACGGAAGCGATTCTTTAAGCTGATGATGCTCTAATTCCATTTCGCATAAAGTTTGTAATTGCCACAAACGCAAGTTGTGCAAATACATAATATCAAAAGGTTTTGTTGGCGAAATTGATGCCCCAATGTATAAATTATGTTCAACACCATCTGTTTTAAAACGCTCGTAATAATGAGGATAAATTTGTTGCGCTTCCAGTTGTTTTTTATCTAAGACAGAAGCAAGTTTTTTATTGATAATAGACATTGCATTATCAAATTTCTTTCTTTCCTGATAAAACAATCCTGTTTTTTCATCCAGATTTTCAAAGTACAGTTCCTCTAATTTCTCGTTTTTGGCATTGCCTTTGGTGTTTTTTAAAATTGGATGAATTTCGTCTTCAATATATCTCTGAATGTGTTGTTCGGTATCTGCTTTTAACGGAAAATCCAATTCATTTCGGAGCGATTCCAACTCAAATTTTCTTTGTTCCAAAAGAATCAGGTTTGAATTTGGTTTTTGGTTATCAAAAATTTCCAAAAGTGTATTAAGCTGACTTTTTAAATCTCTTTTTACGGTTTCATTTCGATGTTCAGATGAACCTTTAATATCAATTTGTCCATACAATGGATATACATTTTTAAAGACGATTTCTTTAAAAATATAATCCTTTGTATGATTGGTATTTTGGAAATAATTTTGAGATTCTTTTCTGAATTTCCAATAAACACTTGGGTGAATAGTGGTGTATTCGCGTTGAATGATCGCTTCGATCTGGTGCTGCATATCTGTATTATAACGATCGATCGTATCTGTTAAATACGGCAGAACCAATTCGAGTTTTGTTGCATTTACACTATTTAAATCTCTCGGATTTTCAGAAACTAATTCGACAACGCCCAATAAATGGCCTTCTTTTATAACTGGTGCAAAAACACAGCTTTGAATATTTTGTTTTAGCAAGTGCTCGCCCAATATTTTATTTGGAGATTCTTCTGTAAATTTCTTTACATTAGAAATTACAAAAGGTTCTTTTTTATCTAATAAATTTTCAAAAGAACATCCAAACAGCGCATTTTTGCAATCTACTTCCTGTTCTTGTGAAAGTAGAAAACTTGGCATTTGATTATCAAATTTAATGGGTCTGATGAATTTTTCTTCTTCAGGATTATAGATAATAAAACCAACTTGCAGATTCGGTAGTTTAAAGATCGATCTAAAAATATTTTCGATTATATCATTTGATGCAACTGTTTTAGTGTCTGGTTTTAACAAGTTGCTTTTTAAATTCGAAATAGCACTTTCTGTTGTAGCATCAAATAAGGAAACAATTCCAAAACCTTTTAAAGTCCAGCTTTTTGACGGAAACTTAGACTTCCATAATTCAATATCATTATAATTATCAATTAAAAGATCAATATCATCCTGAGAAAGTTCTACTGCTTTTTCATTGGGAGTAATTTCCATGAAATCAGCATTATATAAAATACGATAATGTTTTTCTACGCCTTCTTCATCTGGAATATCATAGAAAAAAGGTTTATTGAAATCTATCTTTTGTTTGTAATAACTGCTCAAAATCAAACAACAATTACTGATATAGAATTGATGATCATCAAAATCACGAATTTCCATATAAAATTCGTCCCCTGCATTTCTTAAAATTTTCTTGAAACGTTCGGTATAATTGAATGATAAATTTTGAAAAGGAATTGTGATTGCTTTTATTTCATTCTGAGTTAAAGCAGTAGGGAATAAATCAGCTACTAAGTTTTTGATTAGCGCTTCATTATTTTTGATCGTACTGTAATCCTTTATTCCAGTTCTAAATTCAGGATATTTTTCAACCTCTTTTAAAATAGCTTTGGCGTAATTAGATCTATAGTCAACATCTGATAAAGCAATTTGTTCAAAAGACTCAATTAATTTGTGAAAGGAAATTATCGTTTCGAAAGGGCTTTCGTTAAGTAAAAGACGTTCCATTTGTTTTTGTTTAGAATACAAAATTAAGCAAATATTAAGAATGTTTGTCATTTAATGATTTCTTTCGCCTATGGTACTATAGACGCAACGCCTTATAAATAGAGCGTTTAGAATAATTTAAATTATTTTAACTAAATATTAACATTAATAATAACGGAACGATCGTTCCGTTATTATATCTTTGTACCATAATATTTCAATAATCAATAATTTAAAACAATAAAAAAATGAAAAATTTAGAAAACAAAGTTGCAATTGTAACTGGAGGAAACAGCGGAATTGGGTATGCAGCAGCCGCCGAATTAATTGCAAAAGGAGCAAAAGTAATTGTAACAGGAAGAAACAAAGAAGCTTTAATAAAAGCCGAACAAGAATTGGGCGTAATCGGAATCGTTGCAGATCAATCAGATTTAAAATCAATTGATAATTTAGTTGATGAAGTTAAAGCAAAATTCGGAAAAGTTGATATCTTATTTTTAAATGCAGGAATTGCAGCTTTTGCTCCGGTAGATTTAGCTTCAGAAGAGCATTATGACAGTATTATGAATGTGAATGTAAAAGGGGTTTATTTTACCGTTCAAAAAGTATTGCCAATTTTAAACGATGGTGGATCTATTATTTTTAATACTTCAGTAAATGCTCAATTAGGAATGCCTGGTTCAAGTGTATATGGAGCAAGTAAAGCAGCAGTTTTATCTTTAAACAGAATATTTGCCGGAGAATTAGCACCAAGAAAAATTAGAGTAAATGCAGTTTCTCCTGGTCCAATTGAAACACCTTTGTATGGAAAAGTTGGTTTAGAAAAAGAAGAAGTAGAAGGTTTAGGTGCTGCGTTAGGACAAAAGATTTTATTAAAACGATTTGGACAAGCCTCTGAGGTTGCCAAAACAATTAGTTTCCTGGCTTCAGATGATGCTTCATTCATTACAGGAACAGAAATTGTTGTTGATGGAGGACTTACTGTAAACACAGTATTATAATTTTTTTACGAAAATTCAGGAATGATTGTTCCGTATTTTTTATATCTTTGTAAAATAATTCAATTTAAAAGTCATGGCAAGAACAAAAGAATTTAATGAAGAGCAAGCTTTAGACAAAGCAATTGAGATATTTTGGCACAAAGGGTATAACGGAACTTCGGCTCAGGATTTAGTTATATATTTAGGTTTAAGTCGCTCTAGTTTGTATGATACTTTTGGTGATAAACAAAAACTCTTTGCTCAATCCTTGCAACGTTATCAAAAAAATGCGCAGGATCAAATTGTAAAACTTTTTGATGAATCTGAGAACATAAAAGAAACTTTGCACGATATTTTCAAACAAGCTGTTCTAGAAAGCCTTGAAGACCGGATTACTAAAGGCTGCTTTATGGTAAACTCGTCTGTAGAACTTGCGATGCATGATGAAGAAATTGGAAAAATTGTAAAAAATAATAGCCAGGTTATGGAAGAAGTTTTTACAAATGCAGTTCAGAAAGGTCAGAATGCAGGACATATTTCTAAGAAGATAGATGCCAGAACTTTAGCTCGATTTATCTTTAATAATTATTCGGGAATTCGTGTTTTGGCCAGAACAGGTGAAAGAGACAAACAAGTTTACGACGATATTGTAAAAGCAATGTTTTCGGTATTATAATAGTAGAAAGCATTCAAAATAAAAAAGGCAGATCCATGGATCTGCCTTTTTTATTCCATAAATGAGAACCTATTTTGTTCTCATTATTACTTTTTCGATGACAGAAAATCGGTTACTTTCTCCCACTTTTGATTCAGTTTGTTTTTGAACAAAGTATTTATCAAGTTCGTAAGAAACAGCAGAAGAGTCCGAAAGCTCTTTTAAAATTCTTTCTTTTGGTATTTCAAAACGGCTTGTAATATTATTTTGATCATGCATATACATTAATACTCCATCAGTTGTGTTTAAAAAAATGGCTTCTTTTTTTAGCAGATTTACATAACTAATCCCAGGATTGTCGGTTTGATGTGGTTGCCATCCGCTGCTCAATTTATTTAGTTCTTTTTCTAATTTTGAAGGCTCTTTTAGAGCAATTAATTTCTCCAGGTCTTTAAATTCTATGTCCCGATTAGAAATATGTTTGTATTTTTTTATCGATTCGTCATCTACTATAACCCTGAAAATTTGTGGATTTTTAGGTAAATAAATAATATCAACATCAAGACCAACGCCTACTTTTGAATAAGCTTCTGCGGAGATATCCTCAGCTATAAGTTTATGTTCGACATTATCATCAGTAGTTAAAGTTAAGGCAAGTGTATGGTCTGTATAACTACTTCTGGAGGATTGTGTTGTCTCAGAAAAGCCGCTATCAATAGTTGCTTTCGCAATAATACCTTCTTTTCTAATTTTTTCTTCCAGACGTTTGCTGAAATTTATATTGATAAAAATAGATCCGAAAATAAAAACAGCAATCGGAATTAAAAAATTAGTCGCACTGTTTAAGTTTGGATCATCTGAATCAAAATAAAATAATTCACTGATCGAATCTGTTTTTGTAATTCCAAGAAAAACAAAAAATGCGATTAATAGCGAACTGATAACTCCAATTGACCAGCCTAAAGAATTGTAATCCGTTTCAGGGAACAAAAAGAAAGTTGAGACAAGAATTGTCAGAGCGACTAAATACCATTTTAGGGTTTTAATAATATTCATAATTTGGGGATTTAAGATGAGAAAATAAAATTTGAAGAACCACTACCTTTAATTAGAAATGAATGTTCAATATTATTAGAATCCAGAATTGTAACCTGAAAACTATAATCCTTATTATTATAGAAGCTAAAATTATCACTTTCAGTATTCTCCAGAATAAATTTTGTAGGTTTTGATTTTGTTCCGGCAGCTACTTCTAGAGGTAATTTTGTATTCCAGGGTATAGAATTGGTAACATTTTTAATGGATATAATCTTAAAAGCAGTACTACTGTTCGTGAGTTCAATCTGAATTACTTTATAGTCGCTATAGGTTTGTGCAATGTTTATTTTAGGCTGGAATTTTTTTTCTACTGAAGTCAATACATATAATCTATTTGATTTTAGAAGATTTTCGCCTTTGTAATTATATGTTTTAGAAGCATCATAATCTTTGTTTACAGCCTTTTTTAATGCTGTTTTTGATATTGAAATGGTGTCTAAGTTGTCTTTGTTAGCATTGTAACATTCTTCTAATTCTACTTGCGTTGAATTAAGAAAAAAGCCAGGAATCAGTGTAAATAAAATTCGATCAGAATATACTTTTTCTACTTTTAAATACATTTTAGATTCAGATGTATCTTCCTTGGTATCCTGGAGTGTAAAGAATTCGTTTACAGTAGGATTATCAATATAATTGTCCAATAACTGAACATTTTCATTGAAATATTTAATATCTTGTTTGTGATAATTATTTTCTTTTACCTGTTCAGCAAGGAAATAAATAAGAAATCCGAGGCAAATTAGAATTGGCCAGGTATAAGTGTACCAAGGGCTTCTAATTTTCTGCCTTTTTTTTATTTCGTAAATATAATGAGCAGGAAGCTCATATAGTTGTCCATCTTTTCTTACGGCCCATATTTTTCCTGTTCCAAAAAATGGAATCCAGTAAATATGAAAATAACTTTGCCGAATTTCTATATCGAAATGGTTATGTTGTTCCGTAGTAAAGCCAAATTCATGCGAATTAAGCTCTTTAATTTTAAAATTTCGTTGACCAAAAACTATTCTCATATTTGGGGAGGTATTGGTTTTATATAGGCTATCGTGTATTAATGTTAAAAATAAATTGTAAAATTATATTTGACGAATATAAAAATAAATGTATTATTAACAAGTAAATTTTTTATAAAGAGGAAAATCCAAATAAAAAAACGGCAATTACATATGTAATTGCCGTTTTCTGTTTTAGTAAGTAAGTAATAGAAAATGAATGACTTCTTAGCTTTTTTCTTCTTTATTGAAATATACTAAGTAGTAATACATTTGTTTTTCTTCATCCCAGCCTTTTTCAACAAATTTTTCTGCGCTTTCAGGGTTGATAAAATCCATTTTGATCTGAATGTGAGTATCCAGATTAATAACATTTTTAATCGATTTTCTGGCGTCAGAAACTGCTGCGTTGGCAATAGGGAATGAGGTTACATCTTCGATGCTGTATTTTTCTCCCTTATCAACTTTATAGTTTTTAAATTCAGGAATTAAGTCTGGATTGTCTAATACTTCATTCAGGAAATTTTGTTCTTCGAATTGATCATTTTTAGCGAAATAATTCACAGATCGGTTCATAAACATTACTTCCTCTTTCTTGTCTTCAGCTGGCAAAACAACATCTTTTGCGAAGTTTTGACAGAATTTTAAATATTTCTTTGTGATGAAATTTTCATCTTCAAAAGCATCAACAGATAAAAAGTGCTCTAACCAGTAACGCGCATCATAACGGTTACTATCAACGGTTAGAATTTTATATCCTTCTTCTTTTTTATAGTTGAAAATTAAACATCCTTTATCTAGTTTGCTCAGGTTAATACCTTGCTGTAAAATCATTTCAAGATTGCTGTCTTTTTCTTCAAATTGTAAAAAGTCGGCTTGTAACTCGCTTTTAAAAATTCCGATAGCATCAACAACATTGTTATCGATACTCAAATTGGTTAAGTAAGTCACGTAAACTTCTCCGTTTTTAATGTGCGGATGGTTCGACTGCTCAAATAAATGTGTAGTAATTTTTTTTGAGATCTCTTGCAAATTCCCCGGATTGGTGAAAATCTCAGTCGCATATTTAAACATGTCGTTGTAATCCAAATCGACTTCGTGCGCAAACTGATAGTAGTTTTCTTCTTTCTCTCTAAAAGGCTTAAAAAAGTACTCTTTTATCAAAGGCACGATTTCATCATTCAAATTAAAAGGCTGTTCCGATAAAAAAATCGCTTCGTTTCTGCTTTTGTTTCCTACGCGGTGTATCGCAAGCGTCTCGATGTGGGTGTTGAAAAGGTTGATCATATTTTTTAGGTTCAGAGTTGCAGAGGTTCAAAGGGACAAAGGTTATTTTCTATCTTTTATTTTTCTAATAAAAGCACTTAACATTCGCTCTATTTCTCTGCTTTCTCCATTTGTCTTATTAAATTGAATTTGATTAATATATTTTAGATTATATGAAATTTCAAGTTGTGTTTGTATTTCAAACAATGAAGAAATAGAGATGTTTAAAAATCGTAAATAATCACTATTTCCATCTCTTCCATAACCTTCCGCTATATTACTTGGTATTGATATTGCACTTCTTCTAATTTGTGAAGATAGTCCATAAATTTCTTCTTTCGGAAATGAATTTGTTAATTGGTAGATTTCAGTAACTAAGTTCATAGATTTTTGCCAGATCAAAAGGTCTCGAAAAGTTTTCATATTTTGTATTTAAAAAATTAAATACAAAAATAAAAATATTCCTACATTTTTAAATCAAAGATTTAAAGAAAAGCCTCTGAACCTTTGAGCCTCTGCAACTTTGTACCTTTCTCCTAATTCCAATTCTCCTCAAATCCATAATCTTCAAAGCTGTCATCGCCTTCGAACATATCAAGATCATCTTCGTCAAGATCATCTTCAAATTCGCCGTAGATATCATCGTGCATATCAGCTTCGAAAGTTTTTTCTGTGGCTTCATCCGGCATTTCTCCGTGAGAGAATAGTGTTTCAGGATAAATAGCTCCAACAGATTCTTCGTCAATAGCCGCTAATTCAACTAAGAAAGTCCACATACTGATGAAATCGTACACGTAGATGATTTTGGTATTTTCTTTATCTAAAATAGAAGATAGTGGATAATCGTTCATGGTTCTTTGTTCACCAGGAACGTCGCCAGTATCAAAAAGCGGAATTTCATCTTCCTGATTCCAAGTTTCATCGCAAGTATAAAATGAAGCAACTTCAGTTCCGTCAAAACCAAAAGCGTTGAAGATCGCATTGTGTAAATCTTCAAGAGTATCATCTTCAAGAATTGCAATGTCTCTAAAAATATCTTCTTCGGCGTCTAGAATTACTCTAAATTTATAAACCATAATCTTTGTTTTTATTGAGAGGTCAAAGGTAAAATATAAAAAACGAAATACGAATTCTGAATTACGATTTGTTGAAAAGATTTTTTATTTTGACAATTTACTTTCCAGTCTCAATAAATTGCAAAGCACGATCTAAAACCTCGTCTCTTCCTTCTTGAATCCCTTTAATTGTTTGTTTAATCTCAATATCTGGAACAATTCCAATACGTTGGGTTTCCTTTATATTTGGATAAAAAACACCATAACAGGTAAATGATGTTTGAAATCCTTTCATAACATGAAAACGAGCATTTGCACCATCAGCTCCTGCAGTTTGACTACCAATTATTGTTACATTAGGAGCTACTTTTAAACACATTGCTGTATATTCAGAATGACTAATCGATTTTTCATTTATTAAAAGAATTACTTTCCCTTTGTAATAATCCGGGTTAATTCTTCCACACGTTTCAATTCCATTTCTCCAAATATACCTGCCTGGAAAGCTTAAATCGGGGTCAATAAATTTAACAAATTCCTTAGGTTTTGGATTTAAGTATTCAGCTATTGCATAATTAGTGTTTTGGGGGTAATTTCTGATATCAAAAATAATAGCTTTGGTTGATTGTAAGGTTTCAATCATATCAGGAACATTTTTAATTTTTAAAATTCCCATATCAACATAACCTATGTTATTGTCTAAAACTTTAAACTTTTCTTTTTTAATTTTGGCACCTTTTTTATATTCATTTCTGTGAGAATCGTGTTCATTATACCAATTTATAGTTTTTGTTATATACTTTCCATCTTGAAGAAATTCTAACTTAACATTATCTGAATATCCAGATAATGCTGATTCCCTTAGTTTGTCTAGATAAATAGCTTCATTTGATGCAACAATTAAATCTCTATTTTCTGCAATAATTTCCTTTATCGTTTTGTTATTTACCTTAGTAATAACAGTACCTATTTTTATATTTTGAACTTCTGCTAGACTATCTGCCCGAATTTCTGTAACAACTATTTTTTCATCAATAATTTTACATTTGGCAGGAAAATAATTTAGGATTTTATTTGAATCTTGGCCTGAGTATCTATAAAACGTAACATGAGAGTCGTTAAGTTTAACAGTTAGTCGTTGCATTGCGTCGTAAAAATCGTCTTCATTTTTAGCTTCCATAAAAAGAGGAATCATTTTTTCTAAAGTGATATCCCATTTTTGATCCATTTGATATTTATATGGAAAAAAGTATTCTACGTAATTCCAATATCTAAAAAGCGTTAAAATGCGTAAATTTTTATCGGTCCATTTAAAATTTGGATATTTAATGTCATTGTTAAATTGTAGAATGTTATCAGATTCAGGATCATATTGCACATAATACTGTTTTCCTTGATATCTATTATCTTCAATAAAATTTAATTTCTTGGACAGGTCTTTAGAAAACACTTTAGAATCATCAATCCATTTTAGATTCAAATTTTTTGTAAAATATTCCACTTTTGGATCTACTTTATTGATTTTATAATTTTTAAGTTCTCCCAGTGAACCAATCCAGTTTTTTAGAACTAATGAAAATTCTTCTTGGGTTTGGGCTTTCTCAACTTGAGGTAAAATTAGGAATAGTTGCTCGTCCCAATTTTTACTTCCATCTGCAACATTAGGATGATAATATTTTAAAAAACCCCAAATTTTACAAGTAGCAACTAGTTTTTGAGTTTCGCTAAGTTTAGTGTTGGCAAATGTGGTCTGAGTAATAATTAAAAGAATGAGCAAGTACGTTTTTTTCATTTGGAGGCTTTTTGATAAAAGTAAGAATGCTTTTATCAAAAATAGAATTATAAATATAAAATAAAAATTCACTCACAAAAAAAAAACACCAAATTTCAATAATTAATTAGTGAAAATTGGTGCAATTCGTGTTAACTTTTTTAGTATTCTAAGATTATCCTTTAATAGCTTTTGTAATTCTCTTTCTAATTTTATGATAATGTTTATGATAAGTGCTATGACTCGGATAGGTTCTGCTTGAAGTCATATTGTTAAAAACTAAGGCAGTCAGAAATAAAATTAAACAACCAACCAGAACAGGTGAAAACACATACATATATCCTAAAGCTTTTATTTTATCAGAACCAATAACGGCGATAAGTGCTGTTGCGCCTCCTGGCGGATGGAGCGTTTTAGTAATCTGCATAAAAATAATAGCAAATGAAACGGCTAAAGGCGCCGCAATCCAAATAACATCAGGAGCCAATTTATGAACTGTAACACCAATAAATGCAGAAATGACATGACCTCCGATTAAATTTCGAGGCTGAGAAAACGGACTCTGAATGATTCCGTAAACCAAAACACTCGAAGCTCCGAAAGAACCAATTAGATAAACAGCATCATTGCCCGTAAAATGTATCGACTGAATATAAGCCAGAATTCCAATGCCGACAAAAGATCCTAAAAACGACCAAAAGTGCTCTTTATAATCAACTAAAGTTTCTTTGTAAAGAATGTAACGTGTTTTGCGATATCCTCTTTTTATTTTTTGAACAGGCATAAGTAACTAATATTCGTTGTGGTATTTTTTGCTACAGATTAAAATGATTTAGAATGATGAATCTAAGAAAATTTGGGATGTTTTTATTTAGATAAACTGGGAACATAGGTATAAACCGTGTGCGGATAAATCATTTTCGCCGTGTATTTCGAAATTAGACAAACTACTAAAATCGGTAAAAACAAAGTGTAATCGTTCGTCAAGCCGCAAACTAAAAATATTGCCGTAAACGGTGCATGAATGCTCGCGCTTAGAACAGCTGCCATACCGATAATCATAAAATTCACCGGAATTACATTTACATGGAAAAAGGTATTTAAGATTGAAGCCAATAATAATCCTAAAAAAGCTCCAATAAATAAGCTGGGAGCAAATACGCCACCATCACCTCCGGAAGCCAATGTAATTGAGGTTACAATTGGTTTTAAAAGTAAAATTCCAATAAAGGTAAAAGCTAAGGTAAGTGTCATTATTTGATTTGGAGCAATGAGACTTGTTTTAATGGCATGATATCCTTCTCCATATAATTGCGGAAAAATAAATAGCGAAATACTTAATACTGCTGATCCTAAAATAATTTTATAATAATGAGTGTCGATTTTTCCAAATTGAGATTTAAAAAACAATACACATCTTGTTAAGTAAACCGAGTTCATTCCGCCCAAAATTCCTAAAAGAATAAAATATGGAATTGCTTTTAAATGCCAGGTTGTAATCGAAACAGCAAATAATGGTTCTTCTTTTAAAATAGTAAGTAATCCAAAAGCTACTGAAACGGCGATAACATTTGAAATGATAAAAGCACGTGTCACTTTTCGTGAAATAACTTCTAAAGCAAATAAAATTCCGGCAATCGGACTACTGAATAAAGCTGTAACTCCGGCCGCAACACCCGCACAGATTAATTCGGTTTTGTATTGGCGAAAAACATTTTCTTTTTGTTGGGCTACAGATCCAATTGTGGCCGTGGCAACAACTGTAGAAACTTCGATTCCGGTTGATCCTCCAAAAATAACGGTTAACAATCCGTTTATAAAATGAGACGGGATTTTATAAGAAGGAAGGTTTTTTGAGGTTGATTGGGTACTTTCGAAAACTTCTTTGATTCCCTTGTTTTCTTTCTTTTTGAAAAGATATTGTCTGAGAAAATAAATTACAGATAATCCGAAAACAGGAAAAATGATGTAAAAAATCGGATTTACAGAGACTTCATGAAAGAAGATTTCTTCGTAATATTCAGTGATTTTTTTAAGTGAAATTCCGAGGAAGGCTGAAAGAAAGCCAATTAAAATAGAAACAATAACTAATTTTCGGAATTTAATAAATTGATGATTTTTTTTGATTTGCGCCGTTTTATTCATCAGAAGTAAATTTGTAAACCGCAATATTTTTATGCGGATTACAAAATTAGAGATCAAAATCGGTTTTTACTAAAAAATACTCAGTATAATATGTTAAAATTAAGAATATAGGAAAAATCTTTCAGTGTGTTTTTCGTTGAATATCGCTTATAGGTACAAAGTTACAAAGTTACAAAGTGGCAAAGTTTTTTCTTTGTCCCTATGAACCTCTGAGCCTTTGAACCTTCAAAAAATGTTATCTCTCATAAAACTCAATCGGCAATTCATCCGGATCAGCAATGAAAGTAAAACGTTTTTCAGTCGTTTCATCAATTCTGATCGGTTCTGATTCAATGTTTTTTGTATTCAAAAAAGCAATGGTTTCTTCTAAATTAATGACTTCAAAAGCCAAGTGTCTTAAGCCAACAGCTTCTGGTCGTGACGGACGTTTTGGTGGATTTGGAAAAGAAAACAATTCGACGATATAAGTGCCATTCAGGGCTAAATCGAGTTTGTAAGATTGACGTTCTTCACGATAAATTTCTCTAATAATTATTAATCCTAAAACTTCAGTATAAAAAGTTTTAGATTTTTGATAATCCGAGCATAAAATGGCAATGTGATGAACTTTGTTTAAGGTAAGCATTATGTATTCTGTTGAAGTTCTTGATTTAATTTTCTAATTATTTTTGCCGGATTTCCAACGGCTAATGAGTTGTCTGGAATATCTTTTGTAACGACAGATCCGGCGCCAATAACACAGCCTTTCCCGATGTTTACGCCTGGGCAAATTACCGAATTTCCGCCAATCCAGCAATCGTCTCCAATTGAAATGGGCAAAGCATTTTCTAATGATTTTCGTAATTCTGCGTCAAGCGGATGTGATGCTGTATAGATTTGAACATTTGGTGCAATAAAAACGTTGGATCCAATATTTACCGGAGCGCAATCTAAAACAACGCAATTAACATTGAAATAAACGTTTTCTCCACAAGTAATATTGTAACCATAATCACAGTGGAAAGGAGGCTCAATATAAAAACCTGGACCTGTATTTGGAATTAATTCTTTTAAAATTTCTTTGGCTCTTTTGGTCACTCTATATTCTTTGACATTCAAACTGTGCAAAAGATTTTTTGCTGTTCGGCGGCCTTTTACTAATTCAGGATCAAAAGCATTGTAGTATTCGCCAGAGATCATTTTTTCTTTTTCTGTTTTCATATCAAGCATTACATTTTCTTCTTCGAAATTTTCTCATGAATTTTTACAGTTTCCTGCAGCGCAGCAGTGGCGTACCAAGGCGTTAATTCGGCTTCGAGCAATTTTGCCTGAATTGCCGGATCCGTTGCAACAAGTGCTTCTGCTTCCTGAACAGTTTCAACATTAAAAATATAAATACCTCTGTAATTCCGATCATTTTTCATAAATGGTCCGGCAACAACTAATTTTCCTTCCTTGGCTAATTTGTTGATATTAGCCATATGACCTTCAAATAATTTCTTTGTTTCTTCTTTTGAAGCCGTGGTATTGGTGCCAGATTTTAAAAGACAGAAAACATATTTCTTCATTCCATATTCATCGGCATGTAATGATTTTGCCAGATTTTCATCGAATTTTGGTTCTGCTTCCTGCGAAAATCCAATTACATTTAGAAATAAAAATCCTAGTAATAATATTGATTTTTTCATAGCTAAATCTTTTTAAACCAATTTCTTCAAAATAACAATTTGACCCAAATGATAAACGTCATGCTGAATAATACCATGAATATCTTCATAAAAATTATGATTGTTATTAGGATCTATTTTATCAAAATCAGCATCATTGAAATCATTAAAAAAGGCAGTCCATAGTTCTTGAGATTTTGCGAGACTTTGCAAAGATTGCTCCCACGCAGCCTCAGACGAATCTAAAACAGGTACAAAATAATTATGACTCGGAGTTGTAATGATTTCTCCCTGAACTCTTTTTAAAATATTTCTTCTCCATTGTATAAGATGATTGACAATCTCCCAAATTGTATTTAAATTCGGGTTCGCTTTTTTATAAGCCTGTTCTGCAGTTACATTGCTTAAAGTATCTGCTAAAGTTACTTCCAGCCATGGATTTCCATTATAAATGGATTGATATAAATTCGAAACTCTTCTACTTTCTGACATAATTGATAGTTTTTAAAACACATTAGCTAAGATACAAATAAGTATTTTACAACTCATCCCCGAAATTCTACAATTGGGTTATTTTATATTTTTTAACAAGAAATGTTAAAATACATTTGCTTCATCAAAAACCAATACGATGAAAACCAAACTATTTTTTACGATTGCCTTTTTATTTTTTACCGCATTTATTTTCGCTCAAAATACCATTTCCGGAAAAGTGGTTGACGAAAAAGGAAAACCAGTTCCGGGCGCCAATATTTATATAGAAGGAACTTACGATGGTGCTACAAGTTCTGAAACGGGTGAGTTTTCTTTTGAAACAACTGCAACCGGAAATCAATTTTTAGTAGTGAGTTTTTTAATTTATGATACCTTCAAAAAAGAAATTGATGTTACCAATTTTAAAGATCAAACCGTAAAATTAAGAGAAAATGTAAATGCACTTGATGCGGTTGTAATCACTGCCGGAACCTTAGAATCTGGTGATAAAGCCAGAGTTTCTGTTTTGAAACCTTTAGATATTGTAACTACCGCAGGATCTGCCGGAAATATTATTGCGGCTTTACAAACTTTGCCAGGAACGCAAACTGTTGGAGAAGACGGGCGTTTGTTTGTCCGTGGGGGAGAAGCCAGTGAAACACAAACTTTTGTGGACGGAATTCGTGTCGCACAACCATACGGAGCAACAACCAATAATTTACCAACAAGAGGAAGATTTTCTCCATTTTTATTCAGCGGAATTGCTTTTTCAACTGGTGGGTATTCAGCTGAATATGGCGAAGCTTTGTCAAGTGTTTTATTGTTGAATACACAAGATGAACCAGATATGAACAAAACCGATATTGCTTTAATGACTGTGGGTTTAGGTTTGGGAAATACTCAAAAATGGGAAAAAAGTTCTTTGAGTGTCAATACAGCTTATATTAATTTGGCTCCTTATCAGGCTGTGATTCCTCAAAACGTAGATTGGAATAATCCGTATCAGTCTTTATCTGGTGAAACGGTTTATCGTTATCATTTTACGAACGGAATTTTTAAATTATATGCTGCTTTTGATTCGGAGAAATTCGATTTGAATCAGAAAAATATAAACTTCGAAGATAAAATCAGAACCGATTTAAACAATAATAATTTCTATTTGAATGCTTCTTACAAAGGAACTTTTGGAACAGGCTGGCAATTAACCTCTGGAATTAGTTACGGCTACAACAACAATAAAGTGAAATATGATATTAATGATGTTGATAGCAATGAAAATGCTGCTCAGCTGAAATTAAAATTGAGAAAAAATGTTTCTGATCATTTTAAATTGTCTTTTGGTGCCGATTATTTCATCACCAAATTCAATGAAAATTTTGACGATAATACTTCAATTCAGGTTGCAAATGGTTACAATTCGAATATTGCCGCTTTTTATACCGAAGGAGATATATTATTCTCTAAAAATCTGGCAGCAAAAGTAGGTTTCAGACTTTCGAATAATAGTTTGTTAAACGAAACAAATATTGCACCAAGATCTTCAATTGCTTATAAAGTTTCAAAAAATAGTCAATTTTCATTTGCTTACGGAGATTTCTCTCAAACACCAGTTGTTGATTATATTAAATTTTCAAAATACCATCAATTCGAAAGTGAAAAAGCAAGGCATTATATCTTAAACTATCAATTTACAAAACCAGGACAGACTTTTAGAGCTGAGGCTTATTATAAAGATTACAGTAATTTAGTTCAATATGACACCAGGGATATCGCTTATAATTCGGTTTTCAATAACAACGGTTCCGGATATGCAAAAGGCTTGGATATATTCTGGAGAGACAGCAATTTGTATAAAAACTTAGAATATTGGATTTCGTATTCTTATATCGATTCTGAAAGACAATACAAGAATTTCCCAACAATGGCGACACCAAGTTTTATTGCGAATCACAGTTTATCAATAGTAACCAAATATTTCATTACCGATTGGAAATCACAAATTGGTTTTACCAACAGTTACAGTTCAGGAAGACCATATAATGATCCAAACCAAACGCAGTTTATGAACGGAAAAACAAAATCATATAACAGTTTGAGTTTTAACTGGGCATATTTATTGACAACACAAAAAATCTTGTATTTCTCTGTTTCAAATGTATTAGGAAGTCAAAATGTTTTTGGATACGATTATGCAAAACTTCCAGATGCAAACGGAGTATATCAAAGACAAGCAGTAGTACCAACCGCAGATCGTTTTTTCTTCGTAGGCTTCTTCTGGACCATCAGTAAGAATAAAAATGAAAATCAGTTAAAAAACTTGTAGTTTTTTAGGTTCAAAGTTGCAAAGGTTCAAAGGTTCAGAGGTTTTCTTTTGATAGTTAAAATTTAAACATAAAAATCTTTGTCACTTTGTTCCTCTGAACCTAAAAAGAAAAACCTTTGAACCTTTGAACCTTTGCAACTCTGAACCTTTGTCCCTCAAAAAAAAAAAAACAATTCAGTCACCAAATTCAACAACTCAGTATCATTTAATTTTAAAACAGTAAAATCCAACATACTTTTGAAGTATAAATTAAAAGGAACATAGAAACAAAGTGACAAAGGTTCAAAGTTTTATAAATAATAATAAGAAAATCAAACCTTTGAACCTTTGCAACTCTGAACCTTTGAACCTAAAAAAAAGAGTTTTAATCATCAACAAAAAAACTTAGAACCTCAGTAAATTAGAATCTTAGAACCTTAAAAAAAAGAAATCATGACCAAAATTATTACAATTACCACGTTATTTATTTGCAGTTTATTATCTGCACAAACACAATTTGAACAAGGAATGGGAAAAGCTTTTGGGCTTTGGAAAGAAGGAAAAAATGCTGAAGCTTCGGCAATGTTTGAAAGAATTGCAGCAGCAGAAGAAACAAGTTATTTGCCAGATTATTATGTAGCTTTAATCAACACTACAGCGGCATTTTCAGAAAAAGATAAAACTAAAATCGATTTATTATTGACAAAAGCACAAGACGCTTTAGATGTCGAATTGATTAAAGATCAAAACAATGCAGAATTATATGCAATGCAGGCTTTGATTTATACTGCCTGGGTAGTTGCAGATCCAATGACAAACAGTATGAAATATTCATCTAAAGTTATGGAAGCTTACGCAAAAGGAAAAGCGATAGATCCTAATAACCCAAGAATTGTTTTTGGTGAAGCAGATTATCAGTTAGGAGGCGCAAAATGGACAGGTGTTGACACAAAACCCCTTTGTGCACAGGTTGATAAAGCTATCGAACTTTTTGCTACTTTTAAACCAGAAACGCCTTTTTCTCCAAAATGGGGATTGGAAAGAGCATTGGAAGCACAAAAGAATTGCAAAAAATAAAAACTAATTTAAGCTGATTATAATGAAAGAACATAGAAATACATTTTCAAATTTAAAAAGCGGAACAATTGTATGTTTAAAGATTTCTATGGTTTTTACGGTAATTTTCTGCGCTTTTTTAGGTGCTGATCTTACGGTCGAAAATGTATTAATAACGTTCTTTTTAAGCTGCCTTTATTCTTTTGGACTAGGTTTCGGAAACGGTTTCATCAACGTTCTTTTAGATAAAAAATGGGATTGGCTGGAGCAAACGAATTTAAGAGTCTATTTTGGAATTTTATTTACCGTTTTATATACAGTTCCGGCAGTTTTAGCAGTTAATTATATTGTTTTTGTAGTAATACAAGATATGCCTGTTACTAATTTTTTTAGTGAAAGAATGATTTGGGTAAATCTTTTTTACATCATTTTATCTCTTGGGGTCTCAACTTTCATGCAGGCCAGAAGTTTTATGGTAAAATGGAAACAGGCATCAAAATTTGAAATAACACAACAAAAGATTATCGCGGGAACGGCAAACGCCAAATTCGAAAGTTTAAAGAATCAAATCGATCCGCATTTTCTTTTTAATAGTCTAAATGTATTAAGTTCTTTGATTGAAGAAAATCCGGATAATGCACAACGATTCACTACTTCTTTGTCTAAAATCTATCGTTACGTTTTAGAGCAAAAAGACAAAGAATTAGTTTCAGTTGAAGATGAATTGTCATTCGCTAAAACCTACATGAACCTGCTGAAAATGCGTTTCGAAAATAGTTTGTTTTATGAATTGCCAACGACAGCAATTAATCCGGATGCTAAAGTTGTTCCGTTGTCTTTACAGCTTTTGCTGGAGAATACAGTAAAACATAATGTGGTAAGCGAACAAAAACCATTGCATATCCGAATTTTTATTGATGGAGATTATTTAGCAATTCAAAATGATTTTCAGAAAAAGGAAGTGTTGCAGGACAGACAGGGAGTTGGACTGCAAAATATCGTAAACCGATACGGTATTGTAACCAACAGAAAAGTATTGATCGAACAAAATGAAGAAACATTCACGGTTAAGATTCCGATTTTAACAAAACAAATAACAGTTATGGAAACAAATGCAGACTATAGCGATGAAAATAAAGCTTATTTCAGAGCTAAAAAAAGAGTAGAAGAATTGAAAGGATTTTACGGAAATATAATTTCGTATTGCTGTGTAATTCCGTTTTTAATTTTTATAAATTTGAGGTATTCTCCTGGATTTCAATGGTTTTGGTTTTCGGCTTTAGGCTGGGGATTTGGAGTTGTAATGCATGCTTTTAAAGTTTTTGGATACAGCTCAGATTGGGAAGAACGAAAAATCAGAGAGATTCTGGAAAAAGATAATAATAAACAAACCTGGAAATAATCATGGAAACAAATTATGCTGAAGCAGAACGTTATTATCAGGCTCAAAAAAGAGTAAAAGAACTAAGAGAATTTTACGAGCATTTGACTGTATTTCTAATTTGCAACCCGATTGTAATAGTAGTTAATCTTATGACTTCGCCTGGATATTTGTGGTTTTTATGGTGTGTTTTTGGATGGGGATTTGCTATTGTCATGCACGCATTGGCAGTTTTTAGAATTTCACCTGTTTTTAATAAAGAATGGGAAGAACGAAAAATTCGGGAGATTTTAGAAAAAGAAAACAAAAAGCAAACCTGGAAATAATCATGGAACCAGATTACACTGAAGAGAGACGCTATCATCAGGCGCTGAAAAAGGTAAAAGAGATTAAAGAATTTTACCAGCATTTAACGGTTTTTATTCTCGTAACTATAATGCTAATTGTTGTAAATCTAATGACTTCACCAGAATATTTATGGTTTATTTGGTGCATACTGGGCTGGGGAATAGGAATCGTTTTTCACGGATTGAAGGTTTTTGGAGTTTCACCATTTTTTAATAAAGAATGGGAAGAACGAAAAATTAAAGAAATTTTGGAAAAAGAAAAGAATAAACAAACCTGGAAATAGTCATGGAAACAAATTGTAATAATGACCACGAAAAATTGGAGTTTCAGGAAATCTTTAGCAAAAAGAGCTTTAAACTTAAATGGTTTTGTATACATGCGTTTATTTATGCTATCGGATTGATTGTATACATTTTAAAAGAATATTACGGACTTACGCTGAATTATTTTCCGTTAAAATATATAAACGGTGTGGTAATGGTAATCTGGACGACTGTATTTTTATTTTCTGCCATTGATTTATTTGCTTCTTATAAAATCTTTGACAAGGAATGGGAAGAACGTAAGCTGAAAAGTATCTTATATAAAAAAACAAAAACACAAAAATGGGAGTAATGGAAACAAACTTTAATAATATCGAGGAAAACGAATTGCAAAAATTGGCAAGCAGAAAAGTTCTTAAATTAAAGTCATTTTATAAATCCACCTTTCTTTATATCGTTGCTCTGACTCTTTTTATTTTAAAGGAATATACTGATTTACCGCTACATTCCCTTCCTTTAAATTGGCTCAATGATATTGTAATGATTATTTGGACAGTGGTATATGTTGGTACTGCGATTGATGCTTTTGTTTCTTTCAGAATTTTTGGAGACGAATGGGAGGAAAGAAAATTGAGAACTATATTGGGGAAAAAAAGTAAAACACAAAAATGGGAGTAATCATGGAAGTAAATTTGAACGACGAGGATAAATATTATCTTGCAAAAAAGAAAGTCGAAAATCTAAAAGGGTTTTATAGCAATTTAACGTCTTATATCGCTGTAAATATTCTGCTGATTTTCATTAACCTATATACCTCACCGAATCATTTGTGGTTTTACTGGCCTCTAATTTGGTGGGGAACTGGAGTTGTTTTTCACGGATTGAAGGTTTTTGAAGTATTTCCGGTTTTGGGAAAAGACTGGGAAGAAAGAAAAATCAAAGAACTGATGGAAAAGGAAGAAGAAAACAAAAAGAAATGGCAATAATTTTTTAAATAGAAAAAAAATGGGACGTTTTAGAAGACACATGTACGAAGATTACGCACAGGAATTTAAAAATAATGAAAGCTTTGAAATTGCTTACAGAAAAGTAAAAAGAATAAAAGGTTTTTACTCGCATCTGAAAGTTTATATTATTGTTAATATCATCATTATCATTTCCAACATCAATAGAGATTTTATTGGAACCAGGTTTTATGAAGATGGATTATTAGACTGGCATACGTATTCGACAGCATTTTATTGGGGAATTGCTTTATTGATTCACGCTTTTAGTGTATTTGGACCAGACATCTTTTTTGGTGGAGATTGGGAAAAAAGAACAATCCAGAAATACATGGACAAAGAATCTTCTAATTCCAGTAAATGGGAGTAATTTTAAATTATTTATTCATTTTTTTAACCAAGTAAATGACCACATTAATTATAGAAGACGAAAAACCGGCAGCAAGATTATTGCAGCGAAAACTTGAAAAGTTAGAGATTGCCGTAGAAACCATGTTGCATTCTGTCGAAGAATCTGTAGATTGGTTTTCCAACAACGAACATCCTGATTTGATATTTTTGGATATTCAATTATCTGACGGTTTGTCGTTTGAAATTTTTGAAAAAATAGATATTAAAAGTGCAATCATTTTTACAACAGCTTATGATGAATATGCTTTAAAAGCTTTCAAATTGAATAGTATAGATTATCTTTTAAAACCAATTGACGAAGATGATTTAGAAGTGGCTGTTACCAAATTTAAAGCACGTTTACCAAAATCCAATACGGAAAATCAAAATCTACAGCTTGATTTTGAACAAATACGCAGAATGCTTTCCAATCCTTTTGAAAAGAATTATAAAAAACGATTCACTGTTAAAATCGGCCAACATTTAAAAGTGATCACTACTGATGAAATTGAATGTTTTTTTAGCGAAAACAAAGGAACTTACATCCATACGTTCGATAACAGAAATTATTTAATCGATTCGACTTTAGAAATTCTGGAGCAGGAATTAGACATGAAAGATTTCTTCCGCGTAAGCAGAAAATTCATTGTGCCACTTCAGGCGATAAAAGAAATTCAGGTTTATACCAATTCTCGTTTAAAAGTAATTTTGCCTTCTTACAAAGAAGATGAGGTAATTGTAAGCCGTGAAAAAGTACAGGATTTTAAGAGTTGGCTGGGCTAGGTTTTTTAGCCTCCAAAATCATGTAAAACTGAATTCCGAATAAGATAGAAGCCAACACCAGATGTATGGCCTGACTTCCTATTGGAAAATCAAGATATGCCATTGCTATTCCTGTTAGAATTTCAACTCCAATTATAGCAAGTACCCAGTTTATTTTTGAATATCCTAGGCCAAATTTGGTGTTTTTAACATACAAATATAAATTAACCAAGAGTACTAAAATTGAGAACGAGCGGTGAACATAAAAAGTCACTGACGGATTTTGTAACCAAAGAATGCTTGCTGTCAATCCATTTTTAACTTGTTCATCTACAAACTGACGAACCTGTGTTCCAATAGCAACTTGAATTAAAGTCAGTAATAGCGAAAATAAAAGCACGTTTCTAAAAGTTGAATTGTATTTTACAGTGGCTAATTTTGGTCTGGCCAATTGAATGATGTATAAAATTACAGCAACAATTACCAAAGCCATAACCATATGAACCGTTATTTTAATTGGGTTTAATACCGAGTAAACTACTTTAGCACCTAACCAGGCCTGAAAGCCCATCATAAAGACAACTAACCAGGAAAGTAAAGTAATTTTTTTGTTTTGTTTCCAAAATCGGAAAGAAGCAATTGCCATGAAAAAGCACGCCATTCCGGCTAAAGCACCACAAAGTCTGTTTATGTATTCAATCCAGGTATGCAGCGGATTAAAAAGTGCGTAATCGTGTTTAGTATATTTTTCCCAATGCGAAGCATCAAAAGCAGTTTCAGTGGTAAAATTATCTTTTGCAACTAAAAGACTTTCATCTTTAATAATTACCTGTCCTTTTTCAAAAACACGATTTGGCTCCCAGGTTAATTCTTTCAAATCTGTTGGCGGAATGTAATATCCAAAACATTTCGGCCAATCTGGGCAACCCATTCCAGATCCTGTCATACGAACCAAAGCTCCTGCGACAATTACTAAATAAACTAAAACTAATGCTGTTTTTGCGATTGTAGGGAAATGTTTTTTCATTCTTTTTTTAAAGTTGCAAAGTTTCAAAGTAACAAAGGTTCAAAGAATTGGAACGTTTGATTTGAAACATTTTATATTTTAAATTTAAATAAACCTTTGTTGCTTTGTGCCTTTGTTACTATGCACCTTTTTTTAAACCCATTTTCTCGGCTCTCTTCTGCATAAACGCAAAAGCTGCATCATATTCATTTGGAATTTCTCCTTCTAAAATAGCTTCTTTAATTGCTTCTTTCAAAACTCCGATTTCTCGGGAAGGCTTTAAATTGTAATATTCCATAATTTCTTCACCAGAAATTGGGGGTTGAAAATTACGCACATGATCGCGTTCTTCAACTTCAACAATTTTTTTGCGAACGATTTCAAAATTCTTATGATATTTTTTGAATTTCGATGGATTTTTAGTGGTGATATCCGCTTCGCATAATGTCATTAAATTTTCTACATCTTCTCCGGCATCAAAAACCAAACGACGAACAGCACTGTCAGTCACAATATCTTGTGCCAAAACAATGGGACGAGAACTCATAATCACCATTTTTTGCACAAATTTCATTTTGTGATTTAAAGGCATGTGCAAACGTTCGAATATTTTTTTAGCCATTTTTCCGCCTAAAAATTCATGGCCGTGAAAAGTCCAGCCTTGTTTTTTATTGAAACGCTTCGTTGGTGCCTTTCCAATATCGTGCAACAAAGCCGACCAACGCAACCAAACATCATCTGTATTAGGACAAATATTATCTACAACTTCTAAAGTGTGATAAAAATTGTTTTTATGCGTATGACCTTCAATTTCTTCCACTTGATTCAAAGCAGTTAATTCAGGAAGAATAATATCTAAAAGTCCCGTTTGATATAAAAGTAAAAATCCAATTGAAGGTTTATCTGTCGAAAGAATTTTATTCAATTCATCGACGATTCTTTCTCCGGAAATGATTTTAATTCTCTCCGCATTTTTAGTAATCGCATTCAATGAATTTTCTTCAATTTCAAAATTTAATTGTGTTGCAAAACGGATGGCGCGCAACATTCGCAAAGGATCATCAGAATAGGTAATATCTGGATCCAAAGGCGTTTTAATCGTTTTATTTTCAAGATCGGCCAAACCATTAAAAGGATCAGACAGCTCTCCAAAAGTTTTTTCGTTTAATGATAAAGCCAAAGCATTAATGGTAAAATCACGACGATTTTGATCATCTTCCAAAGTTCCATTTTCAACAATCGGATTTCTGCTATCGAAATTATAAGACTCTTTTCTGGCGCCAACAAATTCAATATCAGTGCCGTCAAAATGAAGCATTGCCGTTCCGTACGTTTTAAAAACTTGTACTTTTGGTTTTTTTGGAAGTAATTCAGATACTTTCAAAGCCAATTCGATTCCGCTTCCAACGGCAACAACATCAATATCTTTTTTAGAACCCCGGTTTAAAAGCAAATCTCTCACAAAACCACCAATAACATAACTATCGACGTTAAGTTCCTGAGATGCCTGCGAAATAATCGCGAAGATTTTATGTTGTAAAGCTGTTTTATAGTTTGTTTGTATAGCCACGAATTCACGAATTTTTTAAATAATTGTTTCTAATCTTGAAGAGAATGAAACGTGTGCAAATTTACAACATAGATTACGCCTTTTATAATCTAATGTATACTTTTTTGAACAAATTGATAGTTTAGACTATCGATTTTTGCTAAAACAACACTTGTGCGATTTAAAGCTCCAGAGGAGCAGAATATTTATAGTAAAATTTTAGTTTCGGTTTTTATTAAAGCTCCAGCGGAGCGATATAAATTATTTTACGTTTATTTCACCCCGCTGGGGTTTTATCTAGCTTAACATTTTAGCTTTTCTATAAACATTTTGTCCCTCTGGGACTTTTTGTGATATTTCGCTTTTATAGAACTATCAAACAAATCAATTCTGATACCTCATTTTTAAAATTTCAATTTGTATTTTTGAATCATAGAAAAACGTACAAATGAAAATTGTTATATCGCCAGCGAAGTCACTGAATTTCGAAAAAGAACTACCAACTACTCAATATACTGAACCTTCATTTTTAAAAGAAGCGCGTCAGGTTCACAAAATTTTAAAAACTAAAAAGCCAGCAGAATTATCTCAATTAATGTCTATTTCAGACAAATTATCTGATCTGAACTGGGAGCGTAATCAAAAATGGAAAACACCTTTTTCACCCGAAAATGCGCGTCCTGCAGTTTTTACTTTTGATGGTGATGTTTATACAGGATTAGATGCCTATACAATTCCATTAGAAAAATTAGAAGTTTTACAAGATAAACTTAGAATTCTATCTGGACTTTATGGTGTTTTAAAACCATTGGATTTAATGCAGGCCTACCGTTTAGAAATGGGAACAAAAATGCCTGTTGGAGAGTACAAAAATCTACATGAATTTTGGAAACCTACCGTCACAAAAGCTTTAAATAAAGAATTAAAAAAAGGGGAGTTATTTGTAAATTTAGCCAGTAACGAATATTTTTCTGCTGTTGATGTAAAAGCCTTAAAAGTTCCTATAATCACTCCGGATTTTAAAGATTACAAAGACGGAAAATTAAAAATGATTAGTTTCTTTGCAAAAAAAGCAAGAGGTATGATGGTACGTTATATTATCGATACCAATGCTGAAACTATTGATGACTTAAAAGGTTTTAATTACGAAGGATATCAGTTTGATGCCAATCTTTCTAAGGGAAATCATTTGGTTTTTACAAGATAGGTTTGTTGAGGTTCAAAGGCTCAAAGTGACCAAGGTAAAGAGGTTAAAAAAAGGAGTCGGAGACTCCATTTATATTGTAGGCAGGGATTTCAATCCCTGTAATTTATGCAACGTGATTCATTCTAAAAATAAAAAAGCCGGGTTAAATGAATTACCCGGCTTTTTCGTATTATAAATTATAAATCAATTATTATATTAACACTATTAATGCATTGCATCAGCAGGATTAATCTTGTTTTTGCCTCTTTTAATAAAAAGGATAATTGGAATACAACATAAGAACATGATACCTAAATACATGAAAATGTCTATGTACGACATTACAGTACTTTGTTTCATGATTGAATAATCTATTGCCTGATAGGCTTTTTTAAGGGCAACATCGGCACTATAGCCTTTCGACATAAAAGCTCTTTGCATTCCTTGAATACGTTGTTGAACATCGTATTTTGCAGGATCTAAATTCGTTAATAAATTAACTCTGTGTTCCTGACTTAAACGGGTAATAAAAGTGGTAATAATTGCAATACCAAATGAACCTCCCAATTGTCTCATCATTCCGGTAAAAGCTGCCCCTTCACCAATATGTTTTCCTTTTAAGGTTGAAAGAGAAAGGGTTGTAATAGGTACAAAAAGCAATCCTAAACCAATTCCTCTTAAAATCAATGGCCAATACATATGTTCTACACCTGTATCTGGTGTCATGCGAGTTTGCATCATAAAGGTAAAGAAGAAGAAAACTAAAAATCCAACTCCAACCATATAACCTTGCGGAACTCCTTTTTGAATCATGTTACCCACAAATGGCATCATGATCGCAGTAGTAATAGAACCTGGAATCAATAATAATCCGGCATCAGTCGCGGTCCAACCTAAAATAGACTGAGTATAAATCGGAATGATTAAAGTTGATCCGTATAATCCGAAACCAAGAATAAAACACATTACAGTTCCTATTCTAAGATTCCCATCTTTTAAAACACTTAAATTTACAATTGGATGTTTGTAAGTTAGCTCTCTCCAAATAAAAAGAACTAAACCAAGAACTGTCACAACACTTAAGGTTACAATTGTTGAATCGTTAAACCAGTCGTCTTGCTGACCATGTTCCAAAACGAATTGTAATGATCCGATAAAAGCGGATAACAATATAATTCCCCACCAGTCAACCTGATTGGCTTTTAATTTTTCTCCATATTTCGGACTTCTAACAAAAGTTAATGCCAAAATAGTAGCAATAATTCCTAATGGAATATTGATGTAAAAGATATAAGGCCAGGAATAATTATCTACTAAATAACCTCCCAAAGGCGGTCCTAAAGTTGGTCCTACAATAACACCCATTCCATAAATAGCCTGTGCCATACCACGTTTTGCAACGGGATAACTTTCGGTAATAATGGTTTGAGCTGTTACAAGAAGGGCACCCCCACCCATACCTTGTACGAATCTAAAAGCTACTAGTTCCCATATATTGCTTGCATTACCACACAAAAAGGAGCAGACAGTAAATATTATAATGGAAGCCACAAAATAATTACGTCTTCCAAATTGCTGCGATAGCCAGCTCGTCATCGGAATTACAATTACATTCGCAATCGCGTATGCTGTAATTACCCACGCTACATCGGTCAAGGTAGCACCAAGACTTCCGCGCATGTCTGTTAGCGCTACGTTTACAATGGTCGTATCAACGATTTCCAGCAAAGCACAAAGTACCGCTGTAATCGTAATTATGACACGTCTGTAACCGTATTCTACTAAATCGTCGTCTGCTTGTACTGCTGTTGCCATTTATTTATTTTAAATGTACGTCTACGTCAACATTCATTCCCGGACGTAATAATTTTACTTTCTCAGGATCATTTGATGGGTCTAAACTAATTTTTACCGGTAATCTCTGAATTGTTTTTACGAAGTTTCCTGTTGCGTTGTCAGGAGGTAATAATGAAAAACGAGATCCTGTAGCAGGAGAGAATGAAGTTACAATTCCTTTAAACTCATAGTTAGGATAAGCATCAACTTTTAAGCTTACTTTTTGTCCGACAATCATTTTGTTTAATTGTGTTTCTTTAAAGTTAGCTACAACCCAAGCCTCAGTATTATTGATAATATAAAATAAAGATTGTCCTGGCTGAACCAATTGTCCTGGCTGAATATCAACTTTAGAAACCTGACCATCAATTGCAGCTGTTACAACTGTGTAAGTAAGATTTAAGTGAGCAACATCCAACATTGTTTTAGCTCTTTTAATGTTTGCTGCAGCAACTTCTGTTTGTTTGTCAGAAGCTTTAGACTTAGATTCAATTACCGATTTTTGGTAAGAACTAGCTCTTTGTTGTTGTTCTAAAACACGTACTTGATTTTCAGCTTCATCTTTTGCAGTCAAAGCTTGCTCGTATTGTTGTTTTGTAATGGTATGCGTTTTATACAAATTATTGTAACGGTTGTAATCGTTTGTAATTTGACGTAATCTGATTTTAGCGCTTTCGATAGAACCGCTTGCAGATCTCATTTGAGCATCAGAAACTGAAATGCTTGCATTAGCACTTCCAATATCTGCTTTTGCAGCTTCGTACTGACCTTCTGCACCTAATAAAGCAGCATTTGCTTCATCAATCTTCAATTGATAATCTCTTTTATCGATAGTAAATAAAGTATCTCCTTTTTTTACAAAGTCATTATCTTTTACATACACTTTACTAATGTAACCAGATACTCTCGGAATAATTGGATTCATTTTTTTCTCAATCTGAGCATCATCTGTTTCTTCGTGAGCTTGTCCGTGTAAGTATTTTGATATTCCGTAAGTTCCCCCCAATAAAACTAAAACGGTTAGTATAATGATGAATTTAGTATTTGTTTTTTTCTTTTCCATGAGAGCTATCGATTATATTTTAGAAAGATTGAATGATTGAGATAATTGGCCTGATACTGAAAGTAATTCGTAATATTTTTGAATAATGGTTGCTTTAGACAATGCAGTATTAATTTTGGCATTTAAATGTTCAACATCAGCTTCAACCAAATCATTGGTGTCTGACAATCCATTATCAAATTTATCTTTTACAAGTCTATAGTTTTCAGATGCTTGTTGAAGTGCTTCGTCATAAACCACACTTTGGTTAATGGCTAAATCGTAATCTTCAATAGATTTCTGAACTTCATTTTTAATACGATCTGTTAAAATTGCTTCTGAACTTTTTGCTTCTAAAGCCTGGCTTTCAGCAACTTTTACATGTGCACTGTTTTTATATAGTCCTGAAATATCGTAGGATAAACCAAGCCCAAAATTCATTGCATATTTTACAGTAATAAAATCTTTAAGATCCAATGCTGTATATCCTCCTAATAAGGCAAGTGAAGGATAATAACCTGCTTTTGCAATTTTGATATTAGCCTCGCTCGCTTTTTGTTGCAAACGAACAGCCTCTAAATCTTTTCTGTTTTCAAGCGCTACTACATCAGATGAAGGCGCGTTACTTGTTTTCAGGCTAAAGAAATCTCCTTCGTTAACAGTCAACTTTACACTTGGATCTAACTTAAGTAAAGTAGTCAGATAGAAGTTAATATTGTTGATGTTGTTATTGGCTTCATCGATTGATAATTGCGTTTTTGAAACCAACAATTGTGATTTCAATAAATCATTTCTTGGAATGATTCCGTTTTTCTCTAATTCGGTAAAATCAGTAACACGCTGTTTCGCTTGTTTTTGATTTTCGTTTAAAAGATCCAACGTTTTTTGAGCTTTGTATAAGGCAGTATAATAAGTTATCACACGCAAAGCAACATCTTCTTTTGTTTTGGCAGCATAAGCACTTTCGGCTTCATATAAATTATCATATGCTTTGATGCTGTTCTGAATTTTAAATCCAGAAAATATTGGCAAATTTAGCGTTGCCATTCCTAACAACGCCTGATCCGGAGATGGCATTGGCTCAGCACTTGCTTCATCATTATGCATGTCAATCGAAGCTTTTGTTAAGCGTTGATATTGTCCGGAAATTTTAATATCTGGATATTGATTGTTTTTAACTTCTTGTAACTCGTACTTTTTTGAGTTTACCTTAGTATTGGCAAGCGTAACTTCGTTACTTTTTTCCCAAGCCAGTTTAACGGCTTCGTCTAAGGTTAAACTTGTTTTTTCTTGTGCTTCTATTGATGAGATTCCGATGAAGAAAATACCAAAGAGCAATAATGGATTAATTTTCATAAACAAGTAGCGCTTTTATAGTTTGTTGAATGTGCTTTGTAAGACTGGTTTTAATGTAATTATTATACATTTCTTCTGTATTTAAATTCAGTAATTCCACAAAAAATGATTTATTCATGTGGAAGTGAAAAAAGGTACCGATTATGGTTGGTGTAAGAAGCGGAATGATAACATCTTTTCTGAATACGCCTTTTGATTGGCCTTGTGCTATAATACTTTCTACAGCTTTTAGATTTCCTTTTTTTAATTCGGTAAAGGCAATCATGCTTTTTTCTCTCTTCTCTGAATTGATTTCAAAATGTAAAACCCTAAAAATCCCTTTGTTACAACTAATTCTGTTAATGTAAATTTCGATTAATTTATTGACTTTTTCAATCGGTTCGAGATTTTCCTGTAATAAATTTTCGAGTTGTAATTTTAAATCAGAAGTTTTGTAAAGAATTAAGGCTTCCAGTAGTCTTTCTTTTGAACCAAAATAATACGAGACCATTGCAATATTAATTTTTGCATGTTTTGAGATATCCCGTATCGATGTTCCCTCAAATCCTTTTTCAGAAAACAGCTTTTCAGCAACTTCCAGGATCTGAATTTTTTTATCGTTTAATTCGATGTTTGACATGGTAGTGTTTCTAATCGGATACAAAATTAAACAAGTGTTTAAATTAAACGCTTGTTTAATTTTTGTTTAACAAAATATTAACATAAAACGGTGTAGTTGTTTTTTGTTAATTTTTGATAAAAAAGAAATAAAAAAGCTGGATTAATATCTTATGATATTAATCCAGCATAATGCAGTGTGTTTAAGTTTGCCATTCGATTGAAAGTAGAAATCACACTAGAGACTCCGCAACGATGGTCATCAAGCTTTGTCGAATTCCCTTTTTTATCTCTTCTTTCAATAGAAATAATAACTTATAACTTTCTAATATATTTAAAGATTCTCTTTTCTTTAATATTTAATAGTTCCATTTCGGAGTTGTTTAATTTTAAAATCTTGAAATCAGAATATTGATTTTTAAATTTTATAGTTATAATGTTATTTTTTAAGCTATAGCTAAAAACGTCCTTTTCTATAGTTTTGGCATGAGATATAAATTCACGAATCAATAAATTATCTTTAGTAAAAGTTGTTCTATCTTCGATGTTTTTATCTAGATCTTTCATTTTCCAACTTCCAATTAATTTATCAGTTTGAATTTCTTGACATGAACTTATTGAGATAAATAAAACCGCGGCGATTAAATATTTTACCACTTTTATTTGAATTTAATTAACGAATCTCTCCAACAAATTCCTCAATTTTCCCAGAACCACTTTCGCTCAAATGTTTAATAAAAGCACTTCCAATAATAGCGCCTTTTGCAAATTTTGTAGCCTGATTAAAAGTTTCTTTATTCGAAATTCCGAAACCAACAATTTGAGGATTTTTCAAATTCATGTTTCCAATTCTTTCGAAATACGTTTCCTGAGTATTTCCAAAGCCAGATTGAGAACCCGTAACACTTGCAGAACTTACCATATAAATAAATCCATTTGAAACACTGTCAATAAAACGAATACGTTCGTCTGAAGTTTGTGGTGTAATCAAAAAGACATTTATTAATCCATATTTTTCAAAAATGGCTTTGTATTCGTCTGCATAAACATCAACCGGTAAATCAGGAATAATTAAACCATCAATTCCAATTTCCGCACATTTTTTACAGAATGCTTCAACACCATATTGCAACATTGGGTTAAAATAGCCCATAATAATCAACGGAATTTTTACGCTTTCGCGGATGTTCTTCAGCTGATCAAAAAGAATTTGAGTGGTCATTCCGTTATGAAGAGCTGTCGTTGAACTCGCCTGAATTGTTGGTCCATCTGCCAAAGGATCACTGAAAGGCAAACCAATTTCAATTAAATCAACTCCGTTTTTTTCTAAATCCTGAATAATCTGAACGGTGTCATTTAAATTAGGATATCCTGCTGAAAAATAGATAGAAAGTATCTTTTTGTCCTCTTGTAATTTTTGAGTTATTCTGTTCATTTCTTTTATGTTTTTCTCCTGCAAGGTTTCCAAAACCTTGTAGGTATATTTAAGTTCTATTTAATTAATGATAACTCGACTCGTCCAATTATCATTTTTATTTTCGACCATTAATAATCCGGAATCTGAATCATTCATTTGTTCAACCAATTCTCCTTTATTATTCCAAAATGCGCTTTGACCTGCAGAAGGAGAACCCCAGGATTCTCCACTAAAATTAGACATTAAAACATTCATTTGATGTTTCTGAGCATAACTTTGTAAATCGCGATACGCATTCGGAATTCCATTTGGCGAAAAGAAAATACTGGCAATATAAATATCAGTTGCTCTTTTACGCGCATTTTCCGGATGAAGCGGATTATCAATATCGGCACAAATAGCAAATGAAATCTTTTGATTTTCAATTGTAATCATCGGATTATAATCGAAAGAAGGTTGAAAAAATTCGTCTTCACCTTCATGCAAAAACTGTTTCGTATAAATGGAAACCGAATTATCCGAAGCAATAACAAACTCTCCAATGAACATTTTATCTTCAATTTGAATGGGAGCACCCGCAATAATGATAATATTATTTTCAGAAGCCAATTGTTTCAAATGATCCAATCGCGAATCGTCTCTTTTGAAAACTAATTTTTGAGCCATTTCTCTTTCATAACCTGTTAGAGACATTTCTGGAAATGCGATTAATTGTGCTCCATTTTGCACCGCCAATTCAATTAGGCGATAATGATCTGCTAAATTAGCTTCGATATCTCCTCGGGTTGGTTTTGTTTGTGCTGCTGCTAAAATCATTTCTGTTTTTTTAACTCTCTATATAAATCCAGGCAACGATTCCTGACTTTAATGTGACTTCAACTCTTTTATAAGCATTAGACTCGAATATATCTACTTTTGCTAAATCCGAAGGAGAAATATTGTAAACAATACCATGTATTGGATCTGTAGGGTCTTCTGTTGGTACTGCTACAACATAATCAGCCATTCCAAATTCTTCTTCTATCTGAAGACTTTTTAGTTTATGATTCAAAAGTTGATCTTTAGTTCCAGTCAAAACTTTATTAAAAAGCTGCATCTGAATTTGCTTTGATCGTAATGTTCCGTAAGAGAATAACTTTTCCATAATTATCATTTTCTCGTTATTAGTTTTTGCGTTAGGGATAGGAGCGGTATCCTTTTTTATGGCTTTTTCTGCCATAAAAAAGATATAGCGGATAGCCCGGCCGAAGGGAACGCCCTAATTATTATTCTGTTATAATTTAAAATAATCAATATAATTGTCTAAATCTTTATCACCGCGACCAGAAAGACTGATTACGACAATATCTGTTGGTTTAAATTTCTTTTGATCTAAAACCGCAAAGGCATGCGCGCTTTCGATCGCCGGAATAATTCCTTCTAATTTAGTTAATTGCAAACCTGCGTTCATTGCATCGTCATCCGTAACTGAGAAAAATTCGCCACGTCCGGTTTGCGCCAAATGCGCGTGCATTGGGCCAACTCCAGGATAATCCAAACCCGCAGAAATTGAATAGGGTTCTGTAATCTGACCGTCTGGAGTTTGCATTAAAAGGGTTTTACAACCATGGATAACGCCTACTTTTCCTAATTTACTTGTCGCCGCACTATGACCGCTGTCAACACCTTTTCCGGCCGCTTCGACGGCTATAATTCCAACTTCCGGCTCGTGCAGAAAGTGGTAATACGTTCCAGCTGCGTTACTTCCTCCGCCAATGCAAGCTACAACATAATCAGGATTTTCACGCCCTTCTTTTTCTTTTAACTGCCATTTAATTTCTTCGGAAATTACACTTTGAAAACGTGTAACCATATCCGGATAAGGATGTGGACCAATGGCTGAACCAATAATATAATGTGTGTCAACCGGATTGTTGATCCAGTCACGAATTGCTTCGTTTGTAGCATCTTTCAACGTTCTTGAACCCGAAAGTGCCGGACGAACTTCTGCACCCAACATTTTCATACGGGCCACGTTTGGCGCCTGACGTGCGATGTCAATTTCGCCCATATAGACGATACATTCCAAGCCCATTAAAGCACAAACTGTTGCAGTCGCCACGCCATGTTGGCCAGCACCTGTTTCAGCAATAATTCTTTTTTTGCCTAAACGTTTGGCAACTAATATTTGTCCAATTGTATTGTTGACTTTATGTGCACCGGTATGATTTAAGTCTTCTCTTTTTAGATAAACTTTTGTATTGTATTTTTCAGATAAACGCTTGGCAAAATAAAGTGGACTAGGGCGTCCAACGTAATCTTTTAATAACTGATCGAACTCAGCTTTAAAATCGGGTTCGCTAGTGATTTTTAAATAATTCTGACGTAATTCTTCTACATTCGGATATAGCATTTCTGGAATGTAAGCTCCTCCAAATTCTCCGTAATATCCTTTTTCGTTAACGTTAAAGTTCATTTCGTTTATAGTTTAAAAGTTGGCAACATCAAATTTTCGTTTGAAATTGCTAAATAGATTTTTGTTTTTTAGCCCCGGTTCGATTTCAAATTTACTATTTACATCGATAGCATAAATAGGTAAATTGCTTTTTGAAATTTCTTCGATCGCTTTTAATTCGTTTATTCCGATTCCACCGCTTAAAAAGAAAGGTTTCTCAGATTTGTATTTTTTTAATATGGTCCAGTCAAATATGGTTCCGTTACCGCCTGGCAGTTTTCCTTTGGTATCAAAAAGGAAAAAATCAGAAACCGTTTCAAAAGGCTTTATAGTTTCAAAATCGAAATTTTCATCAGCCGAAAATGCTTTTATGATTTGAATTTTCTTTGGTAATTGTTTTTTTAATTCTGATACAAATTCAACAGTTTCATTTCCGTGTAATTGAACGGCTTGTAAATTATATTTTGCCACTTTCTCCAGAATTTCTTCCTGAGGCTGATCTACAAAAACGCCTACTTTTTTAACCGTTTCTATCAGTTCCGGAATTTCTCCGTTAAAGTATCTTGCGGATTTTTCCCAGAAAATAAATCCCATATAATCGGGTAGGAGCGCTCCTACTTCGAGTATGTTTTCAGGATATTTCATGCCGCATATTTTGAGTTTCATTTGTTTTTATTGCTTTAAGCTTTAGGCAATAGGCTTTAGGCTTTTTGCTTTGTGCTGATTCTTTTTTTGTGCTTTAAGCAATAAGCTTTAGGCTTTTTTACTTTGCGCTGATTTTTTTATTCGGTTTTTGCTAAAAGCTTATAGCCTATAGCTTACGGCTTACAGCTGACTAATAAAGTCAATAGCTGCTTGACCGGCGTTATCAGTTTTCATGAAGTTTTCTCCAATTAAGAATCCGTTGTAACCGTATGGTCTTAATTCTGAAATGGCTTCTATTGATGAAATACCGCTTTCAGAAACTTTTACAAAATCATTCGGGATTTGCGATGCCAGTTGTTTGCTGAAATCTAAACTTACTTCGAATGTTTTTAGATTTCTGTTGTTCACGCCAATCATGTCTAAACTTGGCATAATCGATTTTTCTAATTCTTCTTGATTGTGAACTTCTAAAAGAACCTCTAAACCTAATTTCTTCGCAAATTCAGATAATGATTTGATTTCTTCGCGGGTTAAAACCGCTGCAATCAATAAAATTAAATCGGCTCCATGTGCTTTTGCTTCTAAAATCTGGTATTCATCAACAATAAATTCTTTTCGCAAAAGCGGAATATTTACACTCGCTCTTGCCAAAAGTAAATCGTCTAAAGAACCTCCGAAATATTTTCCGTCGGTTAAAACCGAAATTCCACAAGCGCCTGCATTTTCATAGCCTTTTACAACTTCTTCAACCGAGAAATTATGATTGATAACTGATTTTGAAGGTGAACGACGTTTGTGTTCTGCAATAATTCCTGTTGAACTTGTTCTCAATTTTTGACTTAAAGAAATCGTTTCTCTTTCAAAAAATACTGAACTTTCCAATTGCGAAACTGGAATGATTGATTTTTTAAGAACGACTTCGCGTTGTTTATCGAAGATTATTTTATCTAAAATATTCATGATTGTTGTTTTGCCACAAAGACACAAAGGCGCAAATTTATTAGTGCAAATTCGTGAAATTTGTGTTTGTTTTTTTATTTACTTAATTCTTGTAATGTTTTTAAAGCTTGAAGTCCTTTTGCTGAAAAAAGACTTTCTTTAGCTAGTTCAAATCCTTCCAGTGGAGAACATTTTGTAACCGTTGCAATTGCCATTGCGGCGTTTGCCAATACTACATTATTTTGGGCTTCAGTTCCTTTTCCAGAAATGATATTTGTAAACATTTCTGCTGATTCTTCGATCGTTTTTCCGCCTTCAATTTCGGTTTGTGATAAAAGTCTAACACCAAAATCCTCAGGTTTCAACATTCCTTCCATATGTGATGTTATCGTTTTGGTTGGACCTGTTAAAGAGATTTCATCATATCCGTCAAGCGAATGTAAAATGGTGAAATTGATATCCGTATTTTGATATAAATATGCATACATTCTGGCCAATTCTAAATTGAAAACACCAACCAATTGATTCTGTGGGAACGACGGATTTACCATTGGTCCCAACATATTAAAAAAGGTTTTTACCGCTAATTCTTTACGGATTGGTCCAACATTTTTCATCGCTGGGTGAAATAGGGGAGCGTGCAAAACACAAATTCCAGCTTGGTCGATACACTTCTCTAAAAATGAAGGATCGTTACTAAATTTGATTCCCATTTTTTCCATCACGTTGCTTGAACCAGAAATGGATGAAACACCATAATTTCCGTGTTTGGCTACTTTTATTCCCGCTCCGGCAGAAATAAAGGATGCCAAAGTTGAGATATTGAAAGTGTCTTTTCCGTCACCACCCGTTCCGCATAAATCGATGGTGTTGTAAGCTGATAAGTCAACGCGAATACATAATTCCAATAAAGCTTCACGAAAACCCGAAAGCTCATCAATAGTAATGCTACGCATCATAAATACGGTCAAAAATGCCGAAATCTGACTTGGATTATAGTTTCCGCTTGAAATATTAATCAATACGTCTTTGGCTTCTTCTTTTGAAAGCACTTCGTGGTTGATTAATTTATTTAATATAGTTTTCATTTTTTTAAGTCTTAAAGTCTAAAGTCGAAGGTCTTAAAGTCCGAGACTCTACTATTTTATTTAATGTTATTTTTTGGTTGCGTTTTTTTAGCGTATTTGACTTTATGACTTTCGACATTAGACTTTACGACTAAAATGTTTAATGTTCATCTCCCTGATAAATCCACATGGGTTCTGTTTTTCCTGCTCTTTCGAATCCGTTCTTTTTATAAAAATCAACCGATTTTCCGTCAGCGGTTAACATCTGCATGTGAAAGTGACTGTATTTCTCCTGCATTTTATCCACAATCATTTTTCCAATTCCTTTTCCCTGATATTCCGGAAGCACCAACAAATGCGGATAATAAACAGTTAAAAATCCATCAGAAATTGCATTACCAAGTCCGACTAGTTTTTTTTCTTCCCAAGCCGTAATTAAAGTTTCAGAATTTAATAAACCATTATATAATTCGTTTGGTTTATTTGCCGAACTCCATTCATTTGCTTTGTATAAAATCAAAATTTCTTCGAGGTTGATTTCGCGGGTTTCTGAGATAGTTATTTCCATTTTTTAAGGTACTAAGTTGCTAAGATTCTAAGGTTCTGAGTTTTTAAACTGTGACTGAATACTATCCCGAAGTTTCGGGACTGAACACTGCTCACTAACTCTTTATCCAATTCTCCAATATCAATTTCCCTTTTGGTGTCAATACACTTTCAGGGTGAAACTGAACGCCTCTTACATCAAAAGTTTTGTGTCTTAATGACATAATTTGTCCGTTTTCGTCTATTGAAGTAGCCTCTAAAACATCAGGTAAATTAGCATCGACAACCCAGGAATGGTATCTTCCTACTTCGAATTCATTTCCTAAACCTTCAAATAAAATTTCATCAGAAACCACTGTTTTTACATTTGTTGCAACGCCGTGATACACTTTATCAAGGTTTGAAAGCGTTCCTCCAAAAACTTCTCCGATGGCTTGCTGTCCTAAACAAACACCTAAAATACTTTTTGTTGGTCCGTATTTCTGAATTACTTCTTTTAATAAACCTGCTTCATCCGGAATTCCAGGTCCCGGAGAAAGTAATATTTTGTCGAAAGTTGCAATCTCGTCGATATCAAATTCGTCGTTTCTGTAAACGGTAACTTCGCAGTTTAAATCTTCTAAATAGTGCACTAAATTGTAAGTGAAACTATCGTAATTGTCTATAACAAGTATTTTTTTCATTGTGTTTGTTTTTTTGTTTCAGGTTTCAAGTTTCACGTTCCAACAACTTGAAACTTGAAACAAAGAAAACTTGAAACTATTTTTTTTACTCTCGAACGTATTTTTCTGTAATGATTCGATTAATGCCTAATTTTTCTACTTTTTCAATTCCTTTTTGAGTTAGTGTATCATTTTTGACTTTTACTACGAACTCAAATTTGCCATTTTCCCATTGACGGTTATTGAAATATTCCAGGTTTTCGGTGTAAACACTATCTTTTAAAGTATATTTTCCGCCTCCGCCAAAGAATACTGCATTTGTTGAATCTTTTCCGTTATTCAAATCATGATTAAAAAAAGCAAAATGGGTATCATTTATAATTTTAATCATTTTTGTTTTTGGATTGAAAGTCGAGAAAGTCGAATCTTTTTCTGTTGTCTCTGCCGATATGAGTCGCCAGGTTCCTTTAATTGGATTCTCTTTTTTTTCCGAATTACAAGCGGTTATACTAATGATTAAAACTAAAATTGATACTGCTTTTTTCATAATTGTTTGTGGTTAATGGTTTGTGGTTAATTGTTTTGCCAATCTTTGTCTCCCAAGGTTTTAACCTAGGGAGACATATTGCTTATTATTATGTCACTGAACACTATCCCGAGTTTCAGGACTGAACACTGAACACTAGATTTTCTCCGCCATTTCAAGCGCTGTATTCAATGCTCTTAATTTATTATACACTTCCTGCATTTCGCTTTCTTCATCTGAACTCGCAACAATTCCGGCGCCGGCCTGACAATGCAATTGATGATTTTTGCTTAAGAAAGTTCGAATCATAATGGCATGATTAAAATTGCCTTCAAAATCCATGAAGCCAATGGCACCACCGTAGAAATTACGATTTGTTTTTTCGTAATCTTCTATTAATTGCATGGCTCTGTGTTTTGGTGCACCGCTTAAAGTTCCTGCTGGGAAAGTATCTGCAACTACTTGCATAGTTGTCGCTTTTTCATGTAAATGTCCCGTAACTTTTGAAACTAAGTGAATTACGTGCGAGAAAAACTGAACTTCTCTGTATTTCTCCACATTTACATCATGTCCATTTCTACTTAAATCGTTTCTTGCAAGATCAACCAACATTACGTGTTCGCTATTTTCTTTTTTATCTTCAGAAAGTTGTTTGGCTAAAACAGCATCGTGCTCGTCATTTCCGGTTCTTTTAAAAGTTCCTGCAATTGGGTGAATTTCTGCTTTTCTGTTTTTTACGATAATTTGTGCTTCGGGCGAAGACCCAAATATTTTGAAATCGCCATAATCAAAAAAGAATAAATACGGCGATGGATTTATACTGCGTAAAGCTCTGTAAACATTGAATTCATCTCCTTTGAAACCTTGTGTAAAACGACGGGATAATACCAATTGAAATACATCACCACGGAAACAATGTTTTTTAGCCAAAGCTACATTATGTTTGAATTCTTCATCGGTCAGGTTAGAGAAACCTTCGCCTTCTTTAGAGAATTTGTATGATGCTATATTTCTTGATTGTAGTAATTGTTCAATTTCTGAAATATTATTTCTTCCATCAACACTGTGGCAAAAAATATAAGCTTCATTTTTAAAGTGATTGATTGCAATAATGTTTTGATAAACGGCATAAAAAACATCCGGAATTAAAGTTGCACTGTCTTTTTTAGCAATTGAAACTTTTTCAAAATAGCGAACAGCATCGTAAGAAATGTATCCAAATAAACCATTATTGATAAATTTAAAATCATTTTTCTCCGATTTAAACTGGCTCGAAAATTCCTGAATTACTTCCGGAATATTGGTTGAAGCTTCAATAGAAATTTGCTCCGTAGTTCCGTCAGGGAAAGTTTTTGATATGATTTCGTTTTCGATTTTGATCGTAGCAATCGGGTTGCAGCAGATGTATGAGAAACTGTTGTCATTTCCGTGATAATCACTACTTTCTAATAATAGGCTATTTGGGAATTTATCTCTGATTTTAAAATAAATACTTACCGGCGTGATGGTATCTGCCAGAATTTGTTTGTAGTGTGTGTTGAGTATAAAAGGTTTCAATGTATGTTGTTTTTAGTTTTAATATATCTTCTAAAGTTTCGGCCAAAAAAAAAGGCTTGTCGTGATGACAAGCCTTTTATATTTATAGTTTTGAAAATACCATAGGAAGCTTAGTTCACGACGTTTGACGTAAATTGTTCCACCACCAAGTATTGTTCATTAATGTTTTCATTTTCTTATTTTGATATGACAAAGATATAAATGTAATTTGGAACTGAAGACATAAAAATTAAAAAAAATCTTTTCTTAATTTGAAATTTTGTTAAATTTTAAAAGAAACTATCGTTTTTAAAACCTTAATTTCCAATAGCAAGCGTGTTGTTTACATTCATTCTGAAGTCCGGATTCCCTTTGATATTAGGCAATGTGAACAGTTCACTGTTTTTAAGTGTGGTATAATCTAAGGAGAATATTGGATTTCCGTAAAATTTTTGAATTGATGGATTTCCACTTCCGGATTCACTTGTAATTCCACCATTACAATTGTTAATCACAAGATTTTTGAATGTTATTTTAGATAAATTAACTTCGCCGTCCCCAATATTTCCTTCTAATAAAGCAAAAGGAGTGAAGCCTGAAATAATACTATTAGATAAACTAAAATAAGTGTCTTCTCTAACATAAACAGATTCTCTAACCAATCCCTGATTGTTTTCTTCCAGATTTACCAAAGTGATATTTGTTGCATCAATTTTAGTCAATTTTTTAGACATATCCGTATTTCCTATTTTATCATAAGAGTCGACCTCAAAACATCTTGATCCCGAAACATCAGATGAAAATGGGTGACGAATAGCAATACTATTGCTTATGCTGCATTGTACGCCTTGTGTAAAATCAAAATCATCATCAGTAGTTCTATATGAAATTAAGTTATTCATAACTAAATCACCACCATAACTTTCAAAAGAATCATCATTTGAATAGCTAACCTGGATATTGCTTAAAATAGTTTTTCTTCCAACTCCGGCTAATGAAATTCCGTTAAGTTCCTTTAATGAGCTTAGCTTTCTACCGGCGTATTCAACTCTAACGTATTTTAAAATTCCAGAATTGTCTTCAGGATCCTGACCTCCATAATGATTTAACATAGGTTCTAAATCAAAAGGCAGCGTGTGTAGACCACCAAGCGTATTTATCGGTGCTTTTCCTAAAATAATAATTCCGCCCCAATCTCCGGGTTTTCTTTCTACTGTTTCCTTGTTTGAAGTAAAAACAATCGGATCAGTTTCCAGGCCTTCTGCCATAATCTTAGCTCCGTTTGTAATAACCAGTGTTCCACAAGTTTTATCGTCGCCACGAATTACAGTTCCGGGTTCAATGGTTAAAGTAGCATTATTTGTCACATAAACAACACCAACAAGTTGGTAAGTGTTACGTTTTGTTAGTGGGGTGTCTTTATCAATAGTTCCGGCAATAATGTTGGTAGCTTCACTATATTCGACATTGGCCGGTTTAAAATTGGTCCAGTTGTTCATCCAGTTACTGTTGCCAATAATTCCTTTTGGTTGTTGTTGTGCTTGTATAAAAAAGCTGCTCAGCAGCGTTAGAATTGCAATTTGTGTTTTTGTTTTCATAACTATGATTTAGATTCTAGTTTCTTTTTTTTTAGTTCCCCAAAATTAGAAGCCGAATGTTAATCAAAGTCCTGCCTGTTATTACGAAAGTGTTATCTCAATATTAAGAATGTTATCTTTTTAGAAATAATGTAAAAAAAACCTCAATAGTTTTGAGCTATTGAGGTTTTCCTTATAATATTAAGATTTAAAGTTCTAAAATATTAGAATTTTAAAGCTACTGTCAATTCGAAATCGTCATTGATAGTTTTGTCTCCTAAGTTTTCGAAGAAGTTACCAGAGTTGTATTTGATACCGTATTTAGTTCTGTCAACTTTGAAAGCAGTTGTAGCAGTGTTTCCAGCTACAGTAATGTCAAAAGTTACTGGTTTAGTGATTCCTTTGATAGTTAAATCAGCAGTTACAGTATAAACGTCAGTTGCTTTAGCTCCGATAGTTTTGAAAACTAATTTTGCAGTTGGGAATTTGTCAGTTCCAAAGAAATCGTCAGCTTTTAAGTGACCATTCAATTTTCCTTGGTATTCTCCAGTTAAATCTGTAGAAGTTAAAGAAGTCATATCAACAGTGAAAGATCCACCAGTTAATTTTTTTCCTTTAAAAACCAAAGCTCCGTCTTTAAAGTTTACAGTTCCAGAGTGCTCTCCAGTTACTTTTTTACCTACCCATTTGATAGTAGATGCTTTTACGTCGATTTTTTTAGTTTGAGCATTTACTGAAATACTAGCCGCTGCTACGAATAATGCTATTGCAATTGTTTTTAAATTTTTCATTTTGTTAAAATTGATTTTGGATTAATAATAATTATATAGTGATAAATAATTCCTCGTGAGATTTTCTAACTTTTTTGTAATGTTGAGCGTCGTCCTCACCATGTCTGTAACCAACAGTTGCAATAACTGAAGCATTTAAACCTAATTTATCGAAACCTAAGATTTCATTAAATTGAGCTGCATTGAAACCTTCCATTGGAGTTGCATCGATTTTTAATTCAGAAGCAGCACTTAATAAAGTTCCTAAAGCAATATAGGTTTGTTTTGCTGACCAAATGTTTTTAGCCTCTTCAGATAAGTTTGCGATAGTACCTTTCATCATATCACTGAAACCGCCTAAAGCTTCAACAGGAACACCTCTTGTTTCGCTAATGTTTTGTATGTAATTGTCTACAGAAACCGCGCCAAGATTTAAATCATTCGCAAAAATAAACAATTGCGAAGCGTCTGTAATTTGAGTTTGTCCGTAAGCTGCTGCTTTCAGTTTTTCTCTAATTTCAGGATTTTCTACAATTACAACTTTGTAAGGTTGTAATCCGTATGAAGAAGCACTTAGTCTAACAGCTTCTTTTAAAGTATTTAGATCTGAAGCAGAGATTTTTTTAGTTGCATCAAATTTTTTGGTTGCATATCTCCAATTTAGATTTTCTAATAATGTACTCATAAGTATTTAATTTTATTGGGTTCGGTATTTTTCTAATAACTGATTTAATAATTCTAATTCTTCCTGGCTTATATTCTTAGCAAATAAACGCTCGTGTTCATCTACTTTAGGATCTAATTCTTTTAAAACATCTAATCCCTTTTGGGTAATCGAAACTTCAATTTTTCTTCGATTGCCCGGACAAACATTTCTTGTTACATAATCTTTCAATAACAGTTTGTCAACTAATCGGGTTGTATTACTGGTTTTTGCCAACATACGTTCCTGTATGACACACATATTAGCAGGATTTCCTTTTTGTCCTCTTAATATACGTAGCACATTATATTGTTCTCCGGATAGATCATACGGTTTCATCAACTCGCTGAAATGATCCTGAATTACGTTCTGCGTGTACATGATATTCAGAATAACTTTTTTCGCATTATCCATCTTAACTGTACTTTTTATAACCTCTTCAATTGTCATAGTCGTAAGTGTATAATTTGTATATACAAATGTATAACTTTTAATAGTTGTATATACAAATGTTATGTTAATTTTTCGTTAATTCAATTAACGTCTATTTTATAACTATACTTGTCCTATATAATTAAAGTAAAAGTACTATAAAATTTTAATTTAAAACAGTGTTTTGATATAGTTTGATACTGAATTTGCGGAAATGTTCTAATTGAATACCATAATACATGATATGTTCTTAAGAGTTTTGGCCGCGTGAGGGATAGGAGGAATCCGCCGCAGCGGACTGGATAGCCCGACACTATTTAAGAAAAGGCCTAATGAGCGCAAACTGCATTAGGCCTTTTCTTAAATAGTGGCACGCCCTAATTAATATGTGTTTCAAGTTTCAGGTTTCAAGTTATGTTGAAACCTGAAACACAAACCTGATAGGTTTTTAAAACCAGTCGGATTTAGAAAATCTAAAATCAATAGGGGCGTGCCATCATCCCGATGAGAGGGCAAATTTACTTTGCGCGTATGCGCCCTCTCATCGGGATGCTGTCGGGCTATACGCGCTACTTCGGTAGACAGCTTCTATCCCTCACGCAAGCGCACGATACAAGAAACCCGACAGGTTTTTAAAAGCCTGTCGGGTTGATTCGTAATTTTGAATTCTTTTAATTTAATTGTTTCTCGTAAGCTCTTCGGGCTCCGCCTCTAAAATAGACTTCGCCGCAATAGGTATAATTTAATTTGTCTACTATTTTTAGCATCGGAATATTGTCAAAATTGGTATCTACTTTAATACTGTAGACATTTTGCTGGATTGCCAAATCTTCTATTTTCTCAAAAAGTTTTGTAGCAATACCTTTTCCTTTTGCCAATTTTGAAACTGCTACACGATGTACCACAACATAATCGCCATTTGTAAGCCATTTACCTTCGATCTCTTCGTAAGCAGGTTCAATGTCGAAAATAATGGCAGCGTAGCATAAAATGGTTTCGTTTTCTGTAAGCACGTAACCAAAACCATTATTGATATCGTTTGTAATTGAAAGTTCGTTAGGATAACCATCCTGCCATTGTTTGCTTCCTTCTAATCGTCTTTGTTCAATAGCATCTTGTATGATCTCCCAAATTTGAGGTACTTCTGAAAGAGTTGCTTTTCTTAATTGTAATTCTGTTAAGCTCATTTTTAATCTAACTATATAAGGTATTAGTGAGGTAGTTTGTCTTTGATTAAACCATAAAACCAGGTTCCGGCAATCGCACTTAATAGAGTAACCACAATTACAGTAACTCCGGTTCCGATTTGTGCGAACAAAGGTCCTGGACAAGCTCCGGTAATCGCCCATCCAAATCCAAATAGTAATCCGCCATAAATTTGTCCTTTGCTGAAAACCTTTGGTTGAATTTCGATTTTTTCGCCCTGAAGCGTTTTGATGTTGAATTTTTTTATCAGTTGAACAGATATAAGTCCAACAGCAACTGCGCTCCCAATTACACCATACATAAAGAAGGATTGCAAATGGAACATTTCCTGAATGCGAAACCAGCTGATAATTTCAGCCTTCACAAATACAATTCCGAAAAAGATTCCGATAATTAAATATTTAAGATTTGCGAGTCCATTTTCTTTTTTATGGCTTGCATTGATTCCTTCGCTGTCTGTGTTTTTATTTTCTAAATGAGTCATTTTTGAAATTTTAAAGTGAAAGAATATAAGGCAGAATCAAAAGTGACATTACAAAACCGCCAATCATAAAACAGATTGTAGCGACTAACGAAGGCCATTGTAAGTTTGATAATCCCATAATTGCATGTCCGCTGGTGCATCCGCCTGCGTAACGCGTCCCGAAACCAACTAAAAATCCGCCAACGACAATCATAATAAATCCGCGAAGCGTGAATAAACTTTCCCATGAAAAAAGTTCTTTTGGAAGTAATCCAGAATGATCTGTAATTCCGTATGACGCTAATTGTTCTGAAAGTTGTGGTGTAATTTCAACCGCATTTGGATTTGACAGAAAATAAGCAGCTATAGCGCCACCAAGAAAAATTCCGAAAACGAAAAATAAATTCCAGCTTTCTTTTTTCCAGTCGTATTTAAAAAAGGAAATATTTGCCGGAATACAAGCGGCACAAATATGACGAAGTGAAGAACTAATCCCGAAAGATTTATTTCCGATAATTAACAAAATTGGAACAGTTAATCCAATCAACGGACCCGCAACATACCAAGGCCAAGGTTCTTTTAAAATTTCTAGTAGGTTCATATTTATTTTAAAAATTAGATTTTTTGTTTTTTACCATTAAGATATTAAGGAAATTAAGATTTGGCAACTTAATAAACTTGACAAAGGAAAATTAAGAATTACTTGCTTAATAAGCTTAATGTCTTAATGGTTAAAATTTATGTTCAATACTTTTAAGACATAGTAATTAAAACTTAATGTCTTAATGGTAAAAAATTATGCTTTCAACACCTTACTTTGGCAAACGAAATCTGATTTTGGAATATTTGTTTTTGCAATGGCTCCAAAACCACCGTCAATTTCGGTAAAATTTCTGAAACCGCGCGCTTGTAAAATCGAAGCTGCAATCATACTTCTATATCCTCCGGCGCAATGCAAATAAAAATGTTCGTTTGGATTAATATCTTTTACCCAATCATTTATATAAGCCAAAGGTTTGCTGTAAGCGTCTTCGATATGTTCTGCTTCATATTCGGTTTCTTTGCGAATGTCGATTATTTTATCTTCCTCAATTTTAAATTCAGAAGCAAATTGTTCTGCTGAAATTCGGTTAACGGTATCAACTTCAAAACCCGCTTTTTCCCAGGCTTCAAAACCGCCTTCCAAATGTCCGATGATCGAATCAAAACCTACACGGCTTAAACGTGTTACAGTTTCTTCTTCTAAACCATTTTCGGTTACTAATATAATAGGTTGTTTTACATTGGCAATTAGAGTTCCAACCCACGGCGCAAAATCGCCATTGATACCTATATTAATAGATTGCGGAATAAATCCTTTATAAAAATCGCCACTTTTTCTGGTGTCTAAAATTAGAGCGCCGGTTTCTTCGGCAACAGCCTCAAAATCTTCTGCTTTTATCGCTTTCATTCCGTTATTTAAAACCGATTCGAAGCTTTCGTAACCGCCTTTGTTCATGGCAACGTTCATGCTGAAATAAGCTGGAGGAGGTAATAATCCATCAGTAACTTCAGTAATAAATTCGGCTTCCGTCATATCGGCTCGCAAAGCATAATTGGTTGCTTTCTGATTCCCGATAGTTGAAACGGTTTCTTTACTCATGTTTTTTCCGCAGGCACTTCCCGCACCATGCGCAGGATAAACAATGACGTCATCGGCCAAAGTCATGATTTTATCTCTCAAAGAATGAAATAAAATTCCCGCCAATTGATCCTGAGTCATTCCGGCTGCTTTTTGCGCTAAATCCGGACGACCAACATCGCCGATAAATAAGGTATCTCCAGAAAAAATTGCGTGATCTTTTCCGTTTTCATCAATTAACAGATAAGTCGTGCTTTCCATCGTATGTCCAGGAGTATGCAACGCTTTTATAGTAATTTTTCCGATTTTGAATTCTTGTCCGTCTTTTGCAGAAATGCAATCAAATTCACAAGCCGCATTTGGTCCGTAAACAATTGGCGCTCCGGTTTCTTTACTTAAATCAATATGACCTGAAACAAAATCAGCGTGGAAATGCGTTTCAAAAATATATTTCAATTTTACATTGTCACGTTCTAAACGATCCAGGTAAGGCTGAATTTCTCTAAGCGGATCAATAATCGCCGCTTCGCCGTTTGAAGTAATATAATAAGCACCTTGTGCGAGGCATCCGGTGTAAATTTGTTCAATTTTCATGATATGAATTCTAAAAATATGGGAACACAAAGATAACTTTGTTTTCTATTAAAATAGGTGACTAATGTTACAGAAATTTGATTTTTGTGTAAAAAGAAGAAATTTTACCATATAAGTAATATAAGTAAATTTAAAGCGTCGCTTAATCTATGTTTTGCTAAAATGAACTTATACTGCTTACATGGCAGAATAAAAAATCTATGTAATTTTACAACTGACGAAAAATTATTGATATGAACACACAAGATTTATTGGATCAAATTGCTTTTATAAAAGAAATCGATAAAGTAAAATACATTCAGCGAAAAACAAAACTCTTTAACAGCGACCGATGTGAAAACGATGCGGAACACAGTTGGCATTTGGCTTTAATGGCGATAGTTTTGGCAGAACATTCAAATGAGCCAATTGATGTTTTGAAAGTAGTAAAAATGGTTTTGATTCATGATATTGTAGAGATTGATGCGGGAGATGTTTTCTTATACGATACCCAAAAAGATCATTTAAATACGGACGAAGAACGTTTGGCTGCTGATCGTATTTTTGGTTTGCTCCCGAAAAAACAAGCCGATGAATTGATTGCCATTTGGGAAGAATTTGAAGCCGGTGAAACCAACGAAGCCAAATTCGCAAAATCGATGGACAGGTTAGAACCTTTATTGCAAAATACATCTAACGACGGAGGAACCTGGAAAGAGTTTGATGTACCTTATAAAAAGGTTTACGAAAAAAAGAGCGTTATAAAAGAAGGCTCAACAACATTATGGAATTACGCTGAAGGATTAATTAATGAAAGCGTTGAAAAAGGGATTTTGAAAAAAGAGTAGAGGCAATCTTGTCATTTCGACGAAGGAGAAATCACACACGATGATCGACAAAGATTGGCGATTTTGTTTGCGGAGTTTCTAGTGTGATTTCTCCTTCGTCGAAATGACAAATCTTGACGAAGTTGCTACAATGCATAAGTGTATTTTCTACTTTTCAAAATTGTTGAAAAGTTTAACAAATATGCGTTTATAAACTTCTTTTTAAGGGCAATATTTCGGGTTTTAATGGGTAAATTTGTGGAACTTCATAAAACCAAATACCACTATAATGGAAGAAATGCTTTTTTATGACCGAATGCAATTCGCCTTCACAATTACCTTTCACTATCTTTTTCCGCAACTTACAATGGGTCTTTCTTTGATCATTGTTTATTTCAAATGGAAATATTTAAAAACTCAAAACGAACAATACAATCACGCTACGCACTTTTGGATGAAAATTTTCGCCCTGAATTTTGCGATGGGCGTAGTAACCGGAATTCCAATGGAGTTTCAATTCGGAACCAATTGGGCTAAATTTTCCGAATTAACAGGCGGAATTATAGGCCAGACTTTGGCAATGGAAGGTATGTTTTCGTTCTTTTTAGAATCATCTTTTCTGGGAATCTTTTTATTTGGAGAAAAACTCCTCGGACATAAATGGCATTTTGTAACCGGAGTGCTTATCATGATTGGTTCCTGGGCCAGCGGCTATTTAATTATTGCTACACATTCGTGGATGCAGAATCCGGTGGGATATGAAATTTTGGAGAACGGAAAATTTGTATTAACCAACTTCAAGGCTTTATTTTTAAATCCGTGGCTTTGGCCTTCTTATTTGCACAATCAGGCGGCTTCTTTGGTTACAAGTTCTTTTGTCGTAGCTGGAATTGGTGCTTTTTATATTTTGAGCCAGAAGAATGTTTCTTTCGGAAGGTTATTCTTGAAAACAGGCGTTATTTTCGGATTGATTTCGAGTATAATTGTGGCCGTTCCAACTGGAGATTTATTGGCAAAAAATGTTGTCAAATACCAACCCGTAACTTTTGCCGGAATGGAAGGAATTTTTCATACTGAGAAAAAAGGTTCTGAAATTGTTTTAATTGGTCAGCCTGACGTAAAAGATAAAAAACTAGACAATAAAATCGCGGTTCCTAATATTTTAAGTTTTCTTACTTACGGAAATTGGGATCAGGAAATTAAAGGTTTAGATCAGTTTGAAGAAGATTTGCATCCAACCAATATTTCAGGTTTGTATTATGCGTATCATATTATGGTGGGACTCGGAACCGTATTTATTGGTTTGATGGTTCTTTCTCTGTTCCAATTAATCAGAGGGAAATTATTCGAAACCAAATGGATTTTATGGTCGCTAATGTTTATGATGCCATTTCCGTATATCGCCAATACGACCGGCTGGTACACTGCCGAATTAGGAAGACAGCCATGGCTAGTTTATAATTTAATGCGAACTGCAGCCGGCGCGTCACCAACGGTTTCGTCCGGAAACACCTTGTTTACTTTATTAGGTTTTATAGGATTGTATCTTTTACTCGGAATGCTGTTTTTGCTTTTGATTGGAAAAATTATCAATAAAGGACCTCATCATGTGGAACTTTCAACAGAAAAAATATAAGTATGGAATTTTTTTGGTACGTAGTTTTAATGGGAATTTTGGCTGTTTATCTGGTTTTAGACGGCTATGATTTTGGCGCAGGAATTATTCATTTATTTTTTGCCGATACGGAAAGAGATAAAAAAGTAATCACAAATTCAATTGGTCCGTTTTGGGATGCCAATGAAGTTTGGTTGATTGCAGCCGGAGGTGTTTTGTTTTTTGCTTTTCCAACTTTATATGCGTCTTCTTTCAGCGGATTTTATTTGCCTTTGATTATGATTTTGTGGCTTTTGATTTTCCGTGCCATCGGATTAGAAATGCGCGGACAAGTACATAATCATATGTGGGAAGCAATTTGGGATAAGGCTTTCGGAATTGCTAGTTTGCTTTTGGCGCTTTTCTTCGGAATTGCTTTAGGAAATATTGTTCGTGGAGTCAATCTCGGGATGGTTCAAAATGGCGTTTCGACTCAGGAACCGCATTTTTTCTTTTTGCCATTGTGGAATCCAACTTTTAGTCCGCAAGCAAATGAGTTGGGAATTATTGACTGGTTTACGCTTTTCTTAGGAATTGTGAGCACGGTTGCTTTAACTATTCACGGTGCTAACTGGATTATTTATAAAACCAATTCGTCTTTGAATCCGAAACTTAAAAATGTGGTTTTCAAATTGAACTTTGTTTTGCTTGTTTTGGTTTTTATTTCCTTGGGAATCTGGCATTTTATAGAACCTCAACCGTTCCATAATTTTATTGAAAATCCAATTCTTTGGTTTTTTCCTTTAATGACTTTTGTTGGAATTGCTGGATTATTCAAAGTCCGTTCGTTTAAAAAAGACGGCCACGGATTTGTATTTTCGACTTTATTTTTAGTTGGAGGATTTGCTTCAACAGCCGTTTCAATTTTCCCGAATGTTTTGCCTTCAACTAATAATGTAAATCCATCGTTGACAATTTACAATACTGCAGCAGGAGAGTACGGTTTGAATGCTGGTTTGAGCTGGTTTTTTGTTGCTTTGTTTTTGGTGATAGTTTATTTTATTATCCAATATCGTGTTTTTAGCGGGAAAATGGATGATGTTGGATATGGGGAGCATTAAGGTTTTTTTGATTAGGATGAAAATTTCAAGTAACTATAACCTCTTTTTAGGTTAAAACATGAAGTTTTTAAGTCTCGAATCTAAACTTTTAGGTTCGAGACTTAAAAGTTTAAGTAAAAAGGCGAAAGTTTTACCTCTTATTGCCTAAACTTTTAGGTTGGAGACCTAAAATTTTAACCTACAAACTGAAACGTTTAGGCATACAACTCAAACGCTTCATTATTTAACCTAAACATTCCTTGATAACGCCTAAACGTTTCTCTAAAAAGTCGTAAAACGAACTAAGTGAGTTCTAAAGATCGAAGTAACATCTCGTGATTTACAAAAAAAAACAAGGCTTTTTAACCGTAGTTTTTGTTAATCGGGAATATTGTGGATAGTTCGTTCGCAGCAGCGAAAACACCCTAAACATATCAATTCAATTCTGCGTTCTTGATACCAATTTTTAGAATAACTTTGCAAAATTACTTACATCTGTTCAAAATTCTATCTTAAAATCCATGGAAGACCTGACATCCTTTATCGAAAACATTAATCAAAAAGTCGTCTTGTTGCCAGACGAAATGGATGCTTTGTTGTCTGAGTTTAAAGTCCGAAAAATAAAAAAAAGACAGTTTATTGTACAGCCGGAATTTGTAAACAAACATAGAACTTATGTGCTTGAAGGAGCTTTTCGCGCCTATGTCGTAGATGAAAAAGGAAATGAACATACCATTCAGTTTGCGATTGAAGATTGGTGGATAGCGGATTATAATAGTTATATATATCAGACTCCGGCAACTATGTTTATTGTAGCATTGGAAGATAGCGTGATACTGCAAATAAATTATGAAGCCGAACAGAAACTAAAAGCTTCTGCTCATAATCTTGAAACATTATTTCGTTTAATGGCTGAAAAATCTGCCGCATTCTTTGCGCGTCGTATTGTTGCAACGTTAACACAAAATGCAGAAGAACGTTATACTGAATTTCTTGAAAAGTTTCCAAAAGTTGCACAACGATTGCCACAATATGCCCTTGCTTCATACCTTAATATGACTACAGAGTTTTTATCAAAAATACGTAATGAAAAAGTGAAGAAGAAAAGTTGAAGTAGTTCAACCTTTTTTCCTAAGATAGTTCAACTTTTCATCCTGCCTTAATACCCAACTTTGCTTTATCAATTAACAGAATTTAATTAATAAAAAAAGATGGAAAATTTAGGAAAATTAAAAGGTAAAATAGCCTTAATAACTGGTGCATCAAAAGGTATAGGTGCAGGAATCGCTAAAGCATATGCAAATCAGGGCGCAACAGTTGTAATTAATTACGCAAGCAGCAAGGACGACGCTGATAAAGTTGTTACAGAAATTACGAGTAGTGGCGGAAAAGCTATTGCAATACAAGGTAATGTTGAAAAGGCAGCTGATGTAAAACGTATTTTTGAAGAGATTGTTAAAACATTTGGCAAACTTGATATATTGGTTAACAATGCCGGTGTTTATCGTTTTGCGGGGATTGACGATATTACGGAAGAGTCTTTTCATAGTATGTTCAACATTAATGTGTTGGGTAGTATACTCTCAATTCAGCAAGCTTTGAAATTATTTGGAGATAAGGGCGGCGCTATTATCAATATAGGTTCGATTGTATCAACGCTCGATATGCCAACCTCATTGGTTTACACACAAACTAAATATGCAATTGATGCAATGACGCGTATTCTTGCTAAAGAACTTGGGCCTAAAAAAATACGTATCAACTCTATTAACCCTGGCTTAATAGAAACTGAAGGATCTCACAGTTCTGGTGTTATGAATGGAGATGCAGAAAAATGGCATGTTTCAGAAACGCCGCTTGGTCGTGTAGGTAAACCTGAAGATATTGCAAAAGTTGCCGTATTTCTTGCTTCTGATGATTCTTACTGGATTACTGGTGAGACTATTGCTGTTGGCGGCGGACAACGTTAATTAAGCTTTTATTCGTACAAAAAACAGTTATTAAATTCAATGATGGGATTATTCCTGTCATTGAATTTTTGACATTTCTGCCCTTTAAAATAAAACCTCTTTTGTAATAATATAAAATCCCATAACTAAAACAAACCATCCAAAAATAGGTTTTAATTTAGTTCCGTCAATTTTTTTAGAAAGCTGACTTCCTAATAACATTCCGAGAAGCGCCATGGCAGAAACACCTAATAAAAAGGAATAATTGATGGGAGTCCCGATGTATAAATCGCCTCCAAAACCTATTGAAGAATTGATACTGATAATTAATAAGGAAGTTCCAACAGCTTGTTTCATGGGTAATTTGGCAAAAAAAAGCAAGGCAGGAATAATTAAGAATCCGCCGCCAGCACCAAGAAATCCGGTTATGATTCCGACAACGAAACCTATTAAGCTTAATTGTATGTAATTTGTTTCGGCGCCCTTTATTTCAGGTTGATTTTTTCGAATCATCGAAATCGCCGCGGTTATCATTAAAACGGAGAAAACAATCATGATCAAAAAATCTTTTGAAACCGAATAAGAAGCAATTGAAAAAAGGGTAGAAGCAATCTGCGGAAAAATAACTTCGCGAATAATCAAAATCGAAATCACAGATGGAATCGCAAAATACAAAGCTGATTTGAGTTTTAGATTTCCCATTTTATAATGACTGTAACTGCCAAACATAGCAGTCAGTCCAACAATAAATAAAGAGTAAGAGGTTGCCTGCTCCGGATTTACTTTAAACAAATACACTAAAATAGGAATAGTCAATATCGATCCGCCGCCGCCAATTAAGCCCAGTGAGATTCCGATAATGATCGAAGCAAAATAACCCAGATATTCCATTGCATTTGTTTTGATGCAAAGGTGGTTTGATAAAAAGAAATCTACAGTAACATTTATCACAGAAGAGAATTATTAAACACGAATTGATACTAATTTTTTGTCCGCAGAAAAATTAAACACATAGAAACATAGATTTTTTTTCTTAGTAAGAGGGGAAATAAATAATTCATTATTTACACATAGCTATGTTTGTTGATAAAAGTGAAACGCCTTTATTCAGGTCCTAATATCTATGTCACTATGTGTTTAAATTTTTCGTGCTAATTCGTGAAATTTGTGTTTAATAATTCAATCTGGTTTCGGTTGAGTTTGACCAAACCTCTTTGTTCCATTTTTTTGAGTAATCTGGAAACGACTTCTCTTGAGGTGTTTAATTCGGTTGCGATTTCTTGGTGCGAAAGTTTAACTTCAGAACAGCCACAGGCATCAGAATGTCTTTTAAGGTAAAATTCCAAACGCTCATCCATCGAACGGAAAGCGATATTATCAACAACTTCGAGGACTTCTTCAAAACGGCTTCGGTACGTTTCAATTACAAATTCGTACCAGGAACGATGTTCCATCATCCATTTGTCCATTAGCGGAAGCGGAATCATTATTACCGAAACATCTTCGACGACTTTTGCCATGATTTGGCTTTTCTCGCTTTTAGCTGTACAAATCATCGAAATGGCACAGGCTTGTCCGGGTTGGAGATAATACATTAAAAACTCGCCTCCATCTTCGCCTTCGCGATAGATTTTGATTTTTCCTTTAGTAATTAAAACGGTATTTTTAATGTATTGTCCGGTGCGCATTAAAATGGTTCCGGCTTTAAAATCTTGTGCGCTTCCGTTTTCTTCAATTGTTGAAATAAGTTCGGTGGAGAAATTAGGGAATATATTTTGTAATGAGTTTTGCATTGGTTATTTTTTTAAACACATAGAATCATAGTTTTTCATGACTTAAAAAGAGGCGTTTCACTTGCTTCAAGACACATAGCTATGTGTGGAAACTAGTTTCTTCCATTTCCTTTTTTTTACAAGTAAATCTAAGTTTCTATGTGTTGAAATTTAATTTTTTTTAGAAACTAATTAGTGAAAACTAGTGCAATTCGGGGCAACAATTTTTATCAAAATGAAATTAAAACATCTCATTTAATACAAAGATAGCAGATTGAAATGGTATAAATTATCAGAAAATTATATTTAGCTGTATTTTATGCAAATGAAAAAATCCTATTTTCTATCGATTTTATAGGGTGTATTTTTAAAAATAGTAAGTAAATTTGTGTTTCACTGATTATAATACTTTCTCTAAAACGTTTTCTGAGAATAATAATCGAAATCGCATTTGGCACGTTTTTAATTAATAGAAACGTCGTAATTTTACAAAAAGACATTTATTATGAATTTATCACAAGAAGATTGGGTTAATCAGCTTGCTGCTGACGAGAATGCAGTTATACTGGACGTAAGAACTGAAGACGAATTTAATGACGGATATATCGAGAATGCCGTAAACATTGATATCAATAAAGGTCAGGGCTTTATTTATGAAATCGAAGAGTTAGATAAAAACAAAAATTATTATGTGTATTGCCGTTCTGGAGCAAGAAGCGCCAAAGCATGTCAGATTATGAACGAGTTAGGTATAAATAATGCCTATAATCTGCTTGGTGGAATTCTGGACTGGGAAGGGGAAACCATAAATCCATAAGATAGAAGAAGAGGCACGAAAAGCCTCTTTTTTCGTTTAAAATACTATTAATAACCAAACTATAAATTACCAGACTATGAGTTTAATACCCGAAGAATATCAGATTACAAACCTGATAAATCAAGATACCTATCTTGTAAATGGAGAATTAAAAAAATGGACAGGGCAAACCACACCTGTATTTTCGACTATTTCTTCTACAGAAAAATACACGCCAACATTATTAGGATCAATTCCGTTCATGGCAGAAAAAGAAGCTGCCGAAGTGGTTGAAGCTGCTAATGCCGCTTATAATAAAGGACAAGGATTATGGCCAACTATGAAAGTGGTTGACCGTATTAAATGCATGGAAAATTTCGTAAGACAGATGAAGGAAACCCGCGAAGAAGTGGTGAAACTTTTGATGTGGGAAATTGGAAAAAACCTTGGCGACTCTCAAAAAGAATTTGACAGAACTGTTGAATATATTCAGGATACGATTGCCAGTTATAAAGAACTAAACGGACGCAGTTCGCATTTTGAAAAAGTACAAGGTGTAAATGCTATGATTCGTCGTGGACCTCTTGGAGTTGTTTTATGTCTTGGACCTTATAATTATCCACTTAACGAAACTTTCTCTTTGTTGATTCCGGCTTTGATTATGGGTAATACTGTAATCTTTAAACCGGCTAAACATGGTGTTTTATGTATTTCTCCTTTGTTGGAAGCTTTTAGAAGTAGTTTTCCAAAAGGGGTTATCAATATTGTATACGGAAGAGGGCGCGAAGTGGCTTCTCCGATCATGAAATCGGGCAAAATTGATGTTTTGGCATTAATCGGAAATAGTAAATCGGCAATTGCTTTGCAGGATCAGCATCCAAATAAAAACAGATTGCGTTTGATTTTAGGTTTAGAAGCTAAAAATCCTGCGATTATTTTACCAGACGCCGACTTAGATTTGGCGATTCAGGAATGTATTGCAGGAAGTTTATCTTTCAACGGTCAGCGTTGTACAGCTTTGAAAGTACTGTATGTTCATGAATCTATAGCAGAAGAATTTAACAGACGTTTCTCTGAAAAAGTAGACGCATTAGGATTCGGAAATCCATGGGATAAAAATGCTTCTCTAACACCACTTCCAGAAACAGATAAACCAGCTTATATTCAGGGATTAATTGATGATGCTTTACACAAAGGAGCAAAAATCCTGAACGAAAAAGGAGGAAAACACACGGATAATTTTATTTTCCCTGCCGTTTTATATCCAGTAAATAAAGAAATGAGAGTATATCATGAGGAGCAATTTGGACCAGTTGTGCCAATTATTTCTTTTAAAGATATTAACGAACCTCTTGAAGACATGGCCGAATCAAATTATGGCCAACAAGTAAGTTTGTTTGGAAAAGATATTAAAACTTTGGCACCGCTTATCGATGCTTTAGTAAATTTAGTTTGCAGAGTAAACCTCAACAGTTCTTGCCAAAGAGGTCCGGATGCGTTCCCATTTACAGGTCGTAAAGATTCTGCTGTAGGAACTTTAAGTATTCCTGATGCTTTGCGTTCTTTCTCAATCCGTACGTTCGTGGCTTCAAAAGATATCGCTTATAATAATGAAATTTTGCAGGAATTGCTAAACAGTAAAGAATCGAATTTCATTAATACCGATTATATTTTGTAGTTATTAAGGTTATATATTAATTGTAGATACCGTCTTTTTTCGCCAGAAAAAGACGGTTTTTTTTTGAAAGTTGCTAAGATACTAAGATTCTGAGATGCTAAGGTTTTGCCACAAAGGCACTAAGACACTAAGTTTTTTTAACTTTGAGGCTTTGCTTGCAATTCTAGCTAGTGAGTAAAGAAAAATGAACTTTGCGACCCTTGCGTAAATTCTTAGCGCACTTCGCGGTTAAGGAAAATCAACATAACAAAAAGCATAATTTTAAAAAGAAGTGTAACATAAAGTTAAAAAAATCCACTAATATTATAATCGAAATTAAATCATCAAAAATCTTAAAACTAGTTATGAGAAAAAATTTACTTCTATTAGCGGTAATTGCAGTTGCTTTTCTTGCACAAAATGGCTTTGCACAAGAACTTTATATGCCTAGAAACATAAAAGAAGCTTATGCAAAAGGCACTCGCTCTATGGACGGAAAGCCTGGAAAAAATTATTGGCAAAATCATGGTAAATACACCATGGAAATTGCAGTAGATCCTAAAACTAAAATTGTTACCGGAACAGAATCTATCGTTTATGAAAATAATAGTAACGATACACTTAGAAATCTTAAAATTAGATTTGTCAATAATCTTCACAAACCTTCTTCTCCACGAGGAGGAAGTGTAAGTGACGATTTTTTGAGTAACGGATTGACAATTACATCTCTAAAAATTGAAGGAGAAGTTTACAAAGAAGATGCGAGAAGTTGGGGAACTGTTGGTAGTGTTAAAATGAAAAAAGAACTTTTACCTCATTCAAAAATCACAATTGATATCGCTTGGAATTATCCATTGTCTAAAGAGAGTGGAAGAGAAGGGCAAATAGACGAAACTACTTTTTTTGTTGCCTATAGTTATCCAAGGGTTTCTGTTTTTGATGACTATAACAAATGGGATATGCTTTCTCATACAGACCGTCAGGAATTTTATAATGACTTTAATGATTATACTTATTCGGTAAAAGCGCCGAAAAATTATGTTGTTTATGCAACCGGAGATTTATTAAACCCGGATGAAGTTCTGCAACCTGAATTTTCAGCTCGTTTGAAAAAATCTTACATTGCTGATGAAGTTATGCATATCGCCAATGAACAGGAAATGAAAAGCGGTGTTGTAACGAAACAAAACGATTGGAACACCTGGAAATTTGAAGCAAAACATATTTCTGACGTTTGTTTTGGATTAAGTGATCATTATCTATGGGATGCAAGCAGTGTTGTAGTCGACAAAAAAGCGAATCGTCGTGCAAGTGTTCAGGCAGCCTATGATGTAAAAGGAACTGATTTTGTAGCTTCAGTTAAAAATAATCAATATGCTTTGGATTATTTTTCAACGAACTGGCCGGGAATTCCTTATCCGTTTTCTAAAATGACAGCTTTCCAGGGATTTGCTGATATGGAATATCCAATGATGTGTAACGATTCTCAAATGGGCGATCCTGTTTTTGCTCAATTGGTTCAGGATCATGAAGTAGCACATACTTATTTTCCTTTTTATATGGGAATCAATGAAACACGTTATGCTTTTATGGATGAAGGTTGGGCGACTACTTTTGAATATTTAATTGGAATTGCAGAACACGGTAAAGAAGCGGCAGATAAATTTTATAAAAGTTTCAGAGTTCAGCAATATATCAAGGATTCGTCTACTGAAGAAGATCAGCCTATTATATCTATGTCATCTCAGCTTTCAGGAGCGGGTTACGGAAATAATTCATACGGAAAAGCTTCCCTATCGTATATTGCGTTAAAAGACATGCTGGGAGATGATTTGTTCAAAAAGTCATTACATGCTTACATGGAAAATTGGAATGGAAAACATCCAATTCCTTGGGATTATTTCAATTCTATAAATACAGCTTCAGGAAAAAATCTGAATTGGTTTTTTAATAACTGGTTTTTTACCAATAATTATATTGATCTTTCAGTTAAAAGTGTGTCAAAAAACACCATTTCTATAGAAAATACAGGAGGATTTGCTATTCCGTTTGATGTAAATATTGTTTACTCAGACGACTCAAAGGAAACCGTTCATCAAACACCATCAATTTGGGAAAGCAATCAAAAAGCGGCAACAATCACTTTGAAAAGCAAAAAGCAAATTAAACAGGTTTCACTTGACGGTGGTATTTTTATGGATGCCACGCCAGCAAATAATAATTTTATAATAAAATAACTAAATTCTAAGCCGCCTTTCTCACTGAGAAAGGCGCTTTTTTATAAAGTAACTTTGTTTTTTAAATTAGAACTTAATAAAATTTAAAATGTCAGGAGAAAAAGATTTGCAGATACTTCTAAAAAGTATGAAACCAGAACATAATTCTGGAGATTATGTTTTTTGTAAAGTTGAAAAATTAGGAAGTCTTAATTTGGATGAAGTTGAGATGCTCTTTAAAGAAAAGGAAGCAATAACCTTAATCCTTAAAAAAGAAATTGCAGAAAAACTGAATTTAGAATACCCGATGGTAATGTCATGGATAACACTTACGGTTCATTCTTCTCTGGAGGCTGTTGGATTAACCGCGGCTTTTTCAAAAGCACTTTCAGATAACGGGATTAGCTGCAATGTTGTGGCGGCATTTTACCACGATCATATTTTTGTCGGTAAAAAAGATACGGAAAAAGCAATGGAAATTTTGAAAGCATTAAATGTAAATTAACATGCCGCCATTTGACAAATCTTTTAATTCTATTAATTTATTTAGGAGAGATAATGTAATTTTTTAAGAAGGATTGTGAATAATTCATTAAAACAATCAGCTATAAGCTGATTTTTCTTATTTTAATATGTTAAAAATCAAGTATTCGCAATATAAATGAGGAAAGACGTAAAATAGTTGGATGCCAACTATGTATTTTTGCAAAAAACAAAATAACCACAAATGAAAAAGTCCCTAATTTTTCTTGTCCTACTATTCACATGTACAATTATTGCTCAAAATGATCCGAAAGTTGCATTTCAGAAAACGAGGTACGAATTGGCAGTTTCTTGTTATAAGAAAGCTGATTTTGTAAAAGCATTAGATTTGTTTTCTATTGCTTCTAAGATTAAACCTGAAAATGAGTTAGGAAAAGAATCAATCAAAAAGGTAGATAGCCTAAAAACCATGTTAAGAAAAAGTATCATGGAAAAAGTTGTCGGGACCTGGAAAATGAATGGAGATAAACCGCTTTGGGCTGTAAATGATGCTGATAACGCGAATTCTAAAAAGATAGAAGAATTGGTAGAAATTAATCAGAAACAGATTTTGTTTTATGAATTGGATATTAAAACGAAAGCGAAAAAGCTTATAAAGTCTGAAGATTTAGCTTATTACAACAAAGAGCAATCTGATGCTTTATTTTCGGCTATTATTCTATCTGATGGAACGATTTGGAATTGTTCATTAAACGAAGATTCAGATATATTACATGTAATCAATATCGCCAAACATACTGAAAACGGCGTTGAAAAAATAAAAGCAGATAATTTGGAAAGATTTTATAGCAAAGTAAAATAAAAAAAGGGAATCAAATGATTCCCTTTTTTATGCTCTATTAGTTTTTTACAAGAATTTAAATCCTACCGAAAAATTAGAAATTCCGGTTTTGATACTTCGTCCGGAAGGATCGAGATCTGTTACTCCTGCCAGATAGCGATAATCGACTGTAAATTTCCATAAATCGACTCCCACACCTCCAAGAAAACTGCTGTTATTTTTCTCAAATGCAATATAATTAAGGCTATTGCTCGCTTTTATATCTGAATAATTTTTCCAATTATAACCTACAAAAAGGCGGATGTTTCCCAGTTTTCCTAATGGCACAATTTTAAAACCTGCAATCAGGGTAGCATCTGTTCCTCCTAATGTATATTCGGTTTCTCCAATTCCGGTCTGTGAAACGCTAAATTTTGAAGAGGCGTAACCAAATTCTCCCTGACCGTAAAAAAGTAATAAATTCACTCTTACAAAACCAGCAAAACCAACATCGGTGCCAGAGCTTTTGGAGCTGAAATCATCTGTAACGACCGAAGTTATATTATAAGAAAATTGAGGTCCAAATTGTATCAATTGCGCAAAGCCATTTACACTAATACATAATAATGCTGCTAAAATGAATTTTTTCATAACTGGATTTATTTGTATTTACATACTATAAAAATAATTATTATTAATCAGAATAGTATCATAATTTTGAAATTTATTTTTTGTATTTATTTGAATATGAGTTGACTGCGATGTTTTTAATTTGCTAAATAAACTACTGTCGAATTCCCTTAAATTTGTTTTGAACAAAAAATGACTATAACCGAATGAAAATTGCAGCAATCAAAGCGTCAGAAACCTGGGAAATTAGACATACAGTCATGTGGCCGGATCAGCCTTTTGAATTTGTGCAATTGGAAGAAGATAATTCGGGACTACATTTTGGTGTGTTTGATCAGGAAAAATTAGTTTCAATTGTTTCTTGTTTTATTGTTGAAGATGAAATGCAGTTTCGGAAATTAGCAACACTAGAAGAATATCAGGGAAAAGGAATCGCCTCATTGTTATTAAATCATATATTGAAGCTTGCAAGAGATAAAGGTTTACAAAAAGTATGGTGCAATGCGAGAAGTAATAAAAAGTCATTTTATAAGAAATTTGGAATGACCGATGCCGGAAAAATTTTTGTTAAGTCAGGTCAGGAATTTACAATAATGGAAATTTTGCTTTCGTAGCTAAATTGTTTTTACAGAATAAAATATTAGAAGTCAAATATTTGCGATTTTGATTTTATTTAGCAAAAAGCCCTTTTTTATTAGTACGATTTTGTTTACGAATTACTTTATTTATGATATTTTGCTATAAATCATTAAGCTTTTATTATAATTTCTGAGTAAAAAAACAATGAAAACGTTTTCGTGTTTTTTTAATGTTAAAGCTTATGAAATTTTCTTTTTTTGTATAAATACTTTGCTTACTTTCGCAGCCAAATGAGAAAGTTAATAGTATTTTTAGTGTTTATGAATTTCCTTCTGTTAGGCGGAGGGCAATATCTTAATGCTGAAACGCACCAAAGTTCTCATCACTATCTGGAGAAAAGACACCGTGTAAAATTTACCACTCAGGATCAGGGCAGCTCAATTATTGAAGACGCCGATGTAGATCTTGACGAAGAATGTCTTGGTAATGATCTTAAAGATGGTTTAAGTAATAAGTTTTTTGCAACAACTTACAGCTTATTAGATAGCTGGTATCTGACAATCTCACGTCAGATCGTTGTGAATTCGTTTAATCGTTTTGAAATTTTCGGCTCATCTTGTGGCCAATCAAATCCTATTTATATTACTCAACGAGTATTAAGAATTTGATATACAATATACATCAGTCACCTTTGTTGTGATCGTGCATATCTTTTGATGTATATTTTTCTACTTCTTCTTATATGAAATTTAAGATCTGACTTAGGCTTTCTGATGCATTTTTTCATCTAAAGGAATCACTGCATTCCAAGCATTCAATAGCTTAAATTTCCATTAAAATCATGAAAAGAATTATCGTGTTAACGGGCATGCTTGCCTTGTTGTGCCTAACCAGTTGTACATCAAAAAAAGAAGAAAAAGAAGAAGTTGAAAAATTTACAGTAACGAGCCCTGTAAAAATTGACACTTCATTTACCAAAGAGTATGTTTCGCAGATTAAATCTGTTCGAAATATCGAAATCCGCGCCCAGGAAAAAGGGTTTTTACAAAACATTTATGTTGACGAAGGCCAGTTTGTAAAAAAAGGTCAGTTGTTGTTCAGAATTATGCCAAACATGTATGAGGCAGAGTTACTTAAAGCTCAGGCTGAACAAAAATCGTCAGAAATTGAATTGCAAAATGCTAAATTATTAGCAGACAAAAATATCGTTTCTAAAAACGAACAAGCTGTAGCGCAATCAAAACTACAATCGGCAAAAGCTGAGGTTGCATTGGCAAGACTTCATTTATCATTTACAGAAATCAGAGCTCCGTTTGACGGAACAATTGACCGTATTCCATTAAAATTAGGAAGTCTTATTGATGAAGGTGAATTGCTGACAAGCCTTTCAGACAATAGTCAAATGTTTGCTTATTTCAACGTATCTGAACCAGAATATCTTCAATATCAAACGAATGTAAAAGATCGTGCAGAAAATAAAGTGAATTTGCTTTTAGCTAATGGAGAATCTTTCAAATACAAAGGAAACGTTGAAGTTATCGAAAGTGAATTTAATAATGAAACTGGAAATATTGCTTTCAGAGCCAGATTCGCCAATTCAGAAAAATTACTTAGAAACGGAGAAACCGGAAAAATTCAAATGCTGGTTCCTCTTAAAAATGCTATTGTGATTCCACAAAAAGCTACTTACGAAATTCAGGATAAAAAATATGTTTTTGTTGTAGATAAAAGCAATAAAGTAAGTTCAAGAGAAATCACTATTACAGGTGAAGTACCTGATTTATATGTGGTGAAAAGCGGACTTGCTGAAAATGATAAAATTTTACTTGAAGGAGTTCAGAAAGTAAAAGAGAACGACAAAATACAATATGAATTCCAATCTCCTCAAACGGTAATTAATCATTTACGCGTAAAAGCAGAATAGGTTTAATCATTAAAAAAATATAAAAATGTTTAATAAATTTATTCAAAGACCTGTATTGTCGATAGTAATATCGCTTATAATTGTCTTTTTAGGAGTATTGTCGGTGATGAATTTACCTATCACCCAGTTTCCTTCCATCTCTCCACCGATGGTAAACGTTACGGCAGATTACCCTGGATCGAATGGTGAGTTGATGATCAAATCGGTTGTTATTCCGTTAGAAAGAGCCTTGAATGGAGTTCCCGGAATGAAATATATGACTTCTGATGCCGGAAATGATGGTGAAGCAAGTATTCAGGTTGTATTTAATTTAGGAACAGATCCTAACCAGGCTGCTATTAACGTACAGAACCGTGTGGCTTCGGTTACTAATAAACTTCCTCCATTAGTAGTAAGAGAGGGTGTGAAAATTACGCGTGAAGTACCAAGTATGTTGATGTATGTGAATCTTTACAGTACGGATAAAAATACCGACATGAAGTTCCTTTATAACTATGCAGATATCAACGTATTATCAGAATTAAAAAGGGTAAATGGTGTTGGATCCGGAGATATCTTAGGAACACGTGAATATGCTATGCGTATTTGGTTAAAACCTGATCGTATGCTGGCGTACAAAATTTCTGCTGATGAAGTAATGGAAGCATTATCAAGTCAGAGTTTGGAAGCATCTCCAGGTAAAACAGGTGAAAGTTCTGGTAAACGTTCTCAGGCATTTGAATATGTATTGAAATATTCAGGACGTTTTACAACAAAAGAACAATATGAGAACATCGTAGTAAAATCAAATAGTAACGGAGAACTTTTACGTTTGAAAGATATTGCCAAAATTGAATTTGGTAGCTCGATGTATGATATTTATTCTAATTTGAATGGAAGACCATCTGCGGCTATTGTATTGAAACAATCTTTTGGTAGTAATGCGAATCAGGTTATTGAAGACGTAAAAGCAAAACTGGAAAAAATCAAACAAAAATTCCCAAAAGGAATGGATTATGAAATCTCATATGACGTTTCTAAATTCTTAGATGCTTCTATTGAGAAAGTAATTCACACTTTGATCGAAGCTTTTATTTTGGTTGGTTTGGTTGTGTTTCTTTTCTTAGGAGACTGGCGTTCGACGGTTATTCCGGCAATTGCTGTACCCGTTTCATTGGTAGGAACTTTTGTGTTCATGACTTTCTTCGATATTTCATTGAACTTAATTACGTTGTTTGCTTTGGTTTTAGCGATTGGAGTCGTCGTCGATGACGCGATTGTGGTTATTGAGGCCGTTCACGCGAAAATGGAGGAAGAGCATCTTTCGCCACTTAAAGCAACTAAAAAAGCAATGCACGAGATTGCAGGAGCTATTGTGGCTATTACATTCTTAATGGCAGCGGTATTTATTCCGGTTGCGTTTATGTCTGGTCCGGTTGGGGTATTTTACAGACAGTTCTCGATTACGATGGCAACAGCGATTATCCTTTCAGGTATTGTGGCTTTGACATTAACGCCGGCACTTTGTGCGATGATGTTGAAAAACAATCACGGTACACCTAAAAAGAAAACACCTGTAAACCGATTTATAGATGGTTTTAATAACAAGTTTAATCTTGCTCAGGGGAAATACCAAAATGTATTGGCTAAGATCGTTAACAGAAGAGCCGTTACGATTATCGCGCTTCTTGGATTTTGTGCCGGAACATGGTTGATTAGTAGCACTGTTCCTTCAGGGTTTATCCCAAATGAGGATCAGGGAATGTTTTATGCCATTATTCAGACACCTCCGGGTTCATCATTAGAAAGAACGAATAATATTGCTGAGAAATTGCAAAAAATAGCCGAAACGGTAGAAGGAGTAAAATCTGTTTCTTCATTGGCAGGTTATGAAATTTTGACCGAAGGTACCGGATCTAACGCCGGAACTTGTTTGATCAACTTAAAAGACTGGAACGATCGTAAACAATCTGTTCAGGAAATTATGATCGAATTGGAAGAAAAATCAAAAGATATACCGGGTGCTAATATTGAATTCTTCCAGCCGCCAGCTGTACCAGGATATGGAGCAGCAGGAGGATTTGAACTTCGTTTGCTGGACAAAACAGGTGCAGGTGATTTCAAAAAAGTAGAAGAAGTTAATAAAGAGTTTGTTGAAGAATTGAACAAACGTCCAGAGTTATCTAACGTATTTAGTTTCTTTAGTGCGAGTTTCCCTCAGTATATGATGAAAGTCGACAATGATTTGGCACAACAAAAAGGAGTTTCTATCGAAAATGCGATGAACACTTTGTCAACTCTTGTGGGAAGTAACTACGAAATCAGTTTTATTAAATACGGAATTAACTATAAAGTAATCGTTCAGGCTGCACCGGAATATCGTGCGCAACCAGATGACATTTTAAAACTTTATGTAAAAAATGATCGTGATGAAATGGTTCCTTTTTCAGCCTTTATGAAATTAGAAAAAGTATACGGTCTTTCAGAAATTACAAGACATAATATGTATACCTCAACTGAGATTAGTGGTGGTCCGGCTCCGGGATATAGTTCTGGAACAGCTATTAAAGTAATCCAGGAAGTTGCGGCTAAAAAATTACCTAGAGGATTTGATATTGACTGGGCAGGTATTTCTGCTGATGAGGTAGCACAAGGAAATCAGGCAATTTGGGTATTCCTGATATGTTTAGGATTTGTTTACCTGGTTTTGGCTGCTCAATACGAAAGTTTTATTCTGCCATTATCTGTAATTCTTTCTTTACCAGCGGGTATTTTTGGAGCTTTCCTTTTATTGAAAGTGACGGGATTAGAAAACAACATTTATGCGCAGGTTGCGATGGTAATGCTTATTGGTTTATTGGGTAAAAATGCCGTGTTGATTGTAGAGTTTGCGATACAGCGACATGCAGCCGGCAAAACGGTTCTTGAAGCTGCAATGGAAGGAGCTAAAGCGAGGTTCCGTCCTATTTTGATGACTTCATTTGCATTTATTGCGGGATTATTGCCGCTTGCTTTTGCTTCTGGTCCGGGTAAAATTGGTAATAGAACCATTGGTACAGCAGCTGCCGGAGGTATGCTTATCGGAACTATTTGTGGGGTATTTGTAATTCCTGGATTGTATTACATTTTCGGAAGAATTGCAGAGAAACACAAACTGGTTAAAAATGAAGAAGAAAATCCATTAACTGAAGAAATTGATAACAATCATGTCTAAATTCAAATTATATCAATATGGTGTTGCGGTAGGTTTATGCCTTGCTGTTGCAAGCTGTAAAGCTCCTGCAGCAGAGACGGCAACAACCAGCACACCAGTTCCTGAAGCATTTGGTAGTACAAAAGCTCAGGATACAACGAATACGTCTACTGTAAAATGGAATGAGTTCTTTAAAGATCAAAACCTTGTTGATTTGATTGATGTGGCCCTGAAAAACAATCAGGAGTTAAACATGACGCTACAGGAAATCGAAATAGCAAAAAATGATATTAGGGTTCGCAAAGGCCTTTTATTACCAACTGTCGGAGTACGCGCCGGAGCCGGAGTAGAGAAAGTAGGAAGGTACACCAGCCAAGGGGCTGGTGATGCCACTACAGAGATAAAACCAGGTATAGAAACGCCAGATCCGCTTGGGGATTTTACTATTGCAGCTTATGCAAACTGGGAAGTAGATATCTGGAAAAAACTGCGTAATTTTAAAAAAGCAGCTGTAAACAGATATTTGGCTACTGTGGAAGGTAAGAACTTTGTAGTGACTAATCTTATTGCTGAAATAGCCGATTCTTATTATGAATTATTGGCTTTAGACAGTCAGCTTGATATTGTTAAACAAACCATTACTTTGCAATCAAATGCTTTGGAAATTGTAAAAATTCAAAAGCAGGCGGCTAGAGCAACAGAACTTGGTGTTAAGAAATTTGAGGCTGAGGTTTTAACTTCAAAAAGTCTGGAGTTTGATATTTTACAGCAAATCAAAGAAAATGAGAACAAAATTAATTTCTTGCTAGGACGTTATCCGCAGGAAATTAAAAGAACAAACAACAACTTTTTAACATTGTTGCCAGCTTCAGTTAGTGCCGGTATGCCATCGCAATTGTTGATGAACCGCCCTGATGTCAAACAAGCAGAATTAGAATTGGTTGCTGCCAAATTAGATGTAAAAGTAGCTCGTGCCGAATTCTATCCGTCACTTGATATTTCTGCTGCTTTTGGGGTTCAGGCTTTCAAACCTTCTTACTTGTTCACTTTCCCGGAATCAATTTTGTATTCTTTGGCAGGTGATTTGGCCGCGCCTTTGATTAACAGAAATGCAATTAAAGCAGAGTTTTCAAGTGCTAATGCAAGACAGCTTCAGGCTTTATATAATTATGATAAAACTATTTTAAACGCTTATTTAGAAGTATCTAATCAGCTTTCTAAAATCGATAACCTGCAAAAGAGTTATGATCTAAAATCACAACAAGTTGATGCATTAAACACTTCGATTGATGTCTCTAATGATTTATTTAAATCGGCCAGAGTTGATTATTTTGAAGTTTTAATGACGCAACGTGACGCATTAGAATCGAAATTAGAACTGATCGATACTAAAAAAGAACAACTCAATGCCGCAGTTCATGTTTACAGAGACTTAGGCGGGGGTTGGAAGTAGAATGCCTATTTTAATTAGTTATTAGTAGGAGGCCTCTCAGAAGTAAAATTCTGGGAGGTTTTTTTTTGGGAAAGTTATGAGTTGTAAAATTGTGAGATGTAAAAATGTAAAATTTTGGATTTCAGATTTGGTTTTTCCTTATTTCGGCATAGCTATTTTTGCTTTAAATCCATTGCCGGGTTCTGTATCAAAATCAAAAGTTCCTTTAACTGCCTGAATACGGTTTTCCATGTTTTGAAGACCATTTTTTAAAACCTTACTTTTATCGAAACCTTTACCATTATCAATATAATTTATTAAGATTGATTTTGGATCACTTTCAAATTTTACAATAACAAGATTTGCCTCGCTATGTTTCTTCATATTGACCATTAATTCCTGTAAAATTCGACTAATGATGATCTTTTTTGTATCATCAATAATTTCCCAGTTTATATCTTCTAAATTAGTAATTAGGATATTTCTTTCAGTAGTATTGTAAGTCGAAAGCATTTCTTTTATGCTGTGAATAAAATCAATACCAGTATCAATTGTATTGTTTTCTCTTGAAATTCCTCTCACACGTCCGTAAATATCATCTAATTTCTGAAGTAGATTCTCTTTGGTGCTTTCCGTAGATAGAGGCTGAGATTCAGCAAAAGCAATTACATGAAAAACATCGTTAGCCAATTCATCGTGGATTTTTTTAGCAATTCGGGTTTCGGTATTATAGGAAGTTTTAAATTCTATTGCTTTGTTTTTATTTTTATAATAACGAATTAAAATTGCTATTAAAATGACTAAAAAAACAAAAACAATTGCAAAAACAATTCGTAGATATTTGTCTTTTTGAAGAGATAACAGGTTTTCTGCTTTTTCTAAGCGAAGTTTTACGTTTTCATCTTTTTCTATTTTAGCATCGTATTTCATCTTCGCAAACTTATTTTTAAAGTTATTTCTAACTTTAATAATGCTGTCGTTTAGTGTAAAATACTGTTGTACATATTTGTTGTGATGCATGCTGTGATTATTTGAGATTAAAATTTGCAGCGCTTCTAATCTTTCATCAACACTATTTAGTTTTGTGGCAATATTGTATGCCGCAAAAGCATTTTCATCTGATTTTTGAAGGTCCTTTTTAGCATAATAATCAGCAAGGTGAAGATAACTTTCAATACTTCCATAAGTGTCCTTGATTTCGCTTCTTCTAAGAAAGGCTTCATTCATTAAAGAGAATCCTTTTTCATCGATTCCCTTTTTAAAATAGGCATAACCTAAATTGTCTTGTATTCTTGCTTTAGCATACGCTCTGGCTTTATCTTCAAGAAGTTTCTTTCTTAAAATTGATTCCAGAAGTATAATGGCTTTATCGTATTTTTTTTGCTGGATATAAACTGGTCCAATATTACTTAAGGGAATTTGTTTTTCTACAGGATCTGTCAATTGATTTGCTGATTCCTTATAATAAAGAATGGCGTCGTTGTAAAGAGAAAGTTCCTTGTCAGCAATGCCTAATCTATTATTTATAATACCTAAATATTCTCTGTCTTTTTTTACATAAAGTAATGCTTCGGTCACTGTTTCCTTACTGCCATAATAGTCACCATTGACTTGTTGTATTTTTGACATTTGAACAAGTATATAGCCAATATTGGCACTGTCTTTTAAAGTTTCATATAGTTGTTTCGATTTATTAAACTCGTAAAAAGCAATATTAAAGTTTTGTTTATCATTATTTTCAATTCCTTTATTTCGCAAGCTAAGTGCTTCTTTTTTTAAAGATTCTGTATTTGGATTTATGATCTTTTTTTCTTTGCAGGAAAAAAGAAAAAGAAAAAGAATAGAATAAAAAAACGGGGACCGTAACATATAGATTTACTTTCCCCGAAAATAGTAATTAATTAGATACTAAAATATAAATTATTCATCAGTTGGTGGAGGTGGAGGTGGTCCCTTAGGGTCACCATCACCAGGCCCATCAGCCTGAGTTGATTTTGAGTGATCAATAATCTTTTCTGTTTTCTTTTTTGGCTGAGTTTCGTATTCGTCAGCAGTACAAGAAAATATAGTAAACAATAAAGCGAAAGCGCTTAAAAGTATTAGTTTTTTCATTTTAATTTAATTTAGAAATTAGACATGAGTATGGCCGTCCGGAGTATATCCGGAACTTGTTAATGGCAATACCAAATTGATTTTTGGGAAGTAAACTGTGTAGAACTGTAAGACGTTATTTATACTTCCCGAACAAACTCGGTCTTACGGTTTTTACACTGTTTATTTGAACTAGTTTTATATTTTGTTAAATCTGCAGATAAAACGTGAACTAATTTCTATGGCAAAGTAAAGGCGCTTTTAGGCCTTTGTTTATAGGGGATTCCCAGAATTCCTGCGTTTTCCTGAGATTCCTAAGAATTCCTTAAAACAAAATAGAATGCACAATAAATTTAGGTTTGTTAGAACATTTTACTTGAATGTAAAACCAATCTGACCTTATTATAATAGAGGCAAAAAATCCTAGAAAGGTTGTCTTGAACTATTAAAAAAAAAATAAAATTGCTGTCCATAGTTTATTTATGGCAATGCCAAATTGATTTTTGGGGAAGTATAGCGTGTAGAACCGTAAGACTTTATTTATACTTCCCGAATAAACTCGGTCTTACGGTTTTCCTCACTGTTAATTTGAACTAGTTTTATATATTTGTTTTAATCTGGAGATAAAACGGGAACTAATTCTTTATCAAAGTAAAGGCACTTTCAAGCCTTTGTAGATAAGGAATTCACGGAAATTCCACGTTTTTCTGAGATCCCAAGAAATCCTAAAAAATACCATGCATCATACATTAGAAGAATATAAAAAAGCGATTAAAATTAAATATGAGATAGAAAAAGAAGGAGAGTACTTTGATTATTTGTACAATCCTTCTCGCGGTAAACTCCGCGATTTGTGTTGGCTTATTTTCGAGAATAACCCAACGCAGGACGATTTAAATGTTTTTAAGAATTTATTGTGTTTGGATTTTGATCATACTAAAAAGAATAAGTTTAAGGAACAAAAAGATAAGTTCAGGCCTATTGAAACCTTTTTTAAAGGCGAAACAGATCCATCAAATATTGATGCAATAAATCTTGCCGCAATTATGGTTGATTTTCAACCGCGACCTTTTAAAAAGTTTAACGAAAAGTGTAGAATTGAAGAAGCAAAACAGATTGAAGGTGCCGAAAAAATTGACACAGTTGTTGAAATAGAGAAAGAGGTCATAGTAATAGAGGGTTTTGTGAAAAATGAAAATGAAGAGTTAAAAGAACATCCTAAAAAAGGAAATCTTTTTTTTAATTTTAAGGATATATTTTCTAAAAAAATGGCTCAGAAGATGTATCCAAGAAAAATAATTACGATAGCAATTGGAGCGGTCGCTCTGGTGTCTTCTGCATGTTTATACTTTGTGCAGAGAAAAGATTAGATTGAATACTTTCTAAATGAAAGTCGGAAGCATTTTGAAAAATAAAATGCAGGAAGAGGTAAAATGAATGTTTTTTTAAGGAGTAATTTAGGGCTGTGAAAAGTTTGTTTTTTGGCATATATTGACTGTTATTTATACTATAAAGATAAGTAAAATAAATCGATAAACCTAATAAAATCAATGAAATAACGGATTTTTTTCTTAAAAAAAAAGGACTTTTCCCTATAATTTATTCGTTCAGGATTACTACTTTTAAAAACAATAAAAATTGCTTTTTTAGGATAATTTTGATTGTAATAAAATTATTTATATTTATAAAACATTGCAATAGATTTTGATTTCTACTAACGATCAGTTTAAAAATACCTTTTATGAAAAAGCTTGTAATACTATTAATTGTTTTATGCACTTTCGGTTGTAAAAAATACGTTGTCTCATTTGAGCAACCAACAAATATGAAACTTGATAACTTAAAACTGGAAGTACTTTTGGATAAAGAGAAAGTTAAAGATATCACCTTGAAAGCGGCTGACGCAATGCCTACTTATGAAACAGTAGCATTGTCAATATCAGATGAAGGAAAACATCAGCTTCAGATTAAAGTAAAAGATACCACCTTTAGTTATGAAATAAAATATCCCGAAGAAAGATATATTCTTTTGACAGCCCACTTAAAAGAGAATGGCAAGGTTCATATTGGAATTTTAAAACAACAATATAAATTTAGATTTCATTGATAGAAAATAGGTTCTGTATTTAGGAACTTTTGATAGATTCAAGTAATGTTTAATGTAGTTCCAAAGTCGCTATAGTCTCATAATGTTGAAACCTTCCTAAAAAACAAAAAATGAACAGGAACTTGCAAATTTTCCCGATATTGATTTCTGAAAGGTTGACGCTTCGTAAACTTTCAAAAAATGATTCTGAAGAAATATTACAATTACGCTCGAATACAGAAATAAATAAATTCCTTGACAGAAAACCAAGTAAAACATTAGAAGATGCCTTAAACTTCATTAACAATGTAATTGAAAATGAAAGTGAAGAACTTTTTTATTGGGCAATTACAAAAACTGGTAAAGACAAATTAATGGGTACGATTTGTCTATTTGATTTCTTAGGTGATCTAAACAAATGTGAAATTGGATATGAGCTTCTAACCGAATACCAAGGTCAGGGAATTATGATAGAAGCTGCGAAGAAGGTTATAGAATACGCAAGTAAAACACTTGAAATAAAAACGATAGATGCGTTAACACATAAAGACAATCAAACCTCAACCAAACTTCTTCAAAAATTAAATTTTAAAAAATTGAATATAGTTGAAGATAATCCAAATCTTGTTTTATTTAGATTGACAACATAAAGATATTACAGCTCTCAAAAAACTCCTTATAAATTAAGATCATTATTTATTTCTACATCCTCAGATTCTTTAGTGTAGTTCAATTCTTCTTCAATCTTTTTGCGGTCTTTTTTATTTTGTTTGATTAGAAAATAAACTAATAAAGCAACTCCAATTACTATTCCTGAAAGTATAAGCCAATTGATTTCCATAAGATTGCTATTTATTTATCAGAATTTTTATTTAAGATAAGAAATCTTTAAACCAAAATCCGGATTGTTTGATGGTTCTTTTTTGAGTTTCAAAATCAACATGAATTAATCCGAATCGGGCGTTGTAACCTTCAGCCCATTCAAAGTTATCGGTAAGGCTCCAGACAAAATAACCATCGACATTGAGGCCTTCTTCTTTAGCCTTCAGAATTTGTTCAAGATGATCCTGAATAAAGTGTGTTCGTTTGATATCGTAAACTTTTCCATTGGTAACGATGTCAGGAAAAGCGGCTCCGTTCTCCGTAATTATAATTTTTCGGATGCCTTCGTATCCATTAAATCTTTTCAGAATATGATAAAGAGCGGGAGGATAGACTTCCCAACCCATATCGGTTGCAATTACATTTCTTTTTTCGGCACTAATTAATTCGGCACCAATATAAGGAGTCAATAAAGAAGCTTTTACAACTTCACGCGTGTAACATTGAAGTCCGATAAAATCAAAATCAAAGACGAGATTGTTTAAATCATCTTCTTTAATATAATTATTGAGTTTTTTGAGAACAGGCAAATCTTCCTGCGGATATCCTAATCCTAAAAGCGGTTCTATAAAAGTACGGTTCAGCAAAGTATCAACACGTTTTGCGGCTTCGATATCTTTTTGATTTTGAGAAAAAGGTTCAATATGCGTACAGGAAAAAGTAGTTCCAATATTAGCATCTGGAAAATTATTTCGAAGAATCTTTGCTCCGGCAACCGTAGCCAATGTTACATGATGCATGGCTTTTAGATAATTGGTAATTCCTTTTTTTCCGGGAGCGTGAATACCTAAAAAATAACCGGCTCCGGTAAAAACAGAAGGTTCATTAATAACCATCCAGTTTTTGACGCGATCACCAAAATATTTTGCACAAACGGCAACATAATCTGAAAACCAGGAAACCGATTCGCGATTGGTCCATCCGCCTTTGACTTCCAGCGCATGCGGCAAATCCCAATGATAAAGCGTTACCCAGGGTTCAATACCTTGTTCGAGCAATGAATCGATAATTTTATTGTAGTAGTCAATTCCGGCCTGATTTACAGGATGAGTTCCTGTAGGCATAATACGTGGCCAACTAATCGAAAACCTGAAATTCGGAATATTTAATTCGCGGATTAGGTTAATATCGTTTTGGTACGAATTATAAAAATCACAAGCCGTTATGGCATGATGTCCGTTTTTTACTTTCCCCTTTTGAGATGTAAAAACATCCCAGATTGAAGAACCTTTTCCATCGGCATCATGAGCCCCTTCAATTTGGAAAGCGGCGGTAGAAACACCCCACAAGAAATCGTCTCCAAATTGGTTTTTGTGCAAAAATGAGTTCTCAACTTTATTCATTCAATTAACTTTCCTTTTTTAAATATTGATTTATTAATGAAGGAAAGTAGAATGCATAGCTCTTAGAAAAAGCCATTCTCTGAATGAAACCAAAAAATTTAGATTAAAGAATTTCATGACGTTTAGTTTTATTCAAATTAATAAAACTAATATGAATTGAGTGTAATGTTAAGATTATGAAAACGTTAAGAGATTTAAATGTAAGTTTAAAAGGCGTCAGTCTTCCCAGCCGCAGAGTGTTAATCCATAACCTTTCGCTTGAGAAAGAGAGACCTTGGTTAATACGTGGCGGCATGCAGTTAGCCCGCGGCAATTTTCGTTATAATGGTACTTTTTTGCGCCCGTTGGACCACAGATATATACTTTGGTTTCAACAGGATGAAAAGAGGTCAGGAAAATAAATAAAAAGAGCAGGTTGTATTTCATTGGGGCGAATTATTTATTTGACAATTAATTGGTATTCATTTCCTTTTTTATCAGTTGCTTTTAGTTTTCCGTTTGCGATCCATTCGGTTTTAATTTCGAGATCTTTTATAGAATCCGAAATCAGGATTCCGGCACCAAATTTTCCTTCGACATTAATATTTCCAAAAACCGAATCACCCATGTTGTTTATTCCTTTTACATCGTAATTGTATTCATAATGGCCACATTTTCCGGTTCTATATTTGTATTGATAAAGATTATCTACATGATAAGTTTTGGCTTCTTCTGGCGTAATAATTTTGCGGTCATCTGCAGTAATTAGCTCTTTATAAAAGGTATTGATTTGTGATGGAGGCGGAGCAGAAGATTTTTCGCAGGAAACTATAACGAATAGCAAAAATGTAATTAAGTAGTTTTTTAGCATAGGCGTTGTGTATAAAATTCGATTTCGATAAAAGTAAGTCGAACAGGTGTTGTTTAAAAGCGTATTTATACGGGATTAATTACTTTATTCGGTTTCATACAAAGCAACAGTATCTAATAATTCTTTTTCAAATTGATAGATATCATCAATAGATGAAATAGAGGTTTTTGTTTCGTTTTTATTATCGTTAAAAAGACTAATGTATTTTTTACCTCCATTCAGATGAAGCCTGCAAAGAGGTTTTCGGTTATTATCGTCTAATAAAACTCCAAAATACGATTGGGTATCACGATGTACGATTCTGTTTGTTGGTAATTTTCTTCTCAAAATTGCAACGACAATACGATAGCCATCTAATTCTTCTTCAGTAGTATTAATTTTATTGTCATCTTCAACCGTTATAACTTCCTCATCTTGCTGTTTGATTGTTTCTTTGGTAAGAGCGGCATTCAATCTATCGTTAATTTTATCATTAATAAATTGATTTACTGATTTTTGAACTAAGTCTTTAAATTCGTCTACAACTTTTTCAGTAAGTCTGCCCGCATATACTTTATTAGCAAAAAGTTTTGTAAAATCATTCGTAGGATTTTCTAACTCAGCACTTATGAGTTTTTTAATTTCCTTAATGTATTTTAAAGAACTCGCATTGCTTACAATATTGTCAACATTAAAATTTGCTTTATGAAATTTTGCAATTTCACTGATCGTATTTTCTTTAAGACTTGTTATATCAAATTCCAGAAATGGTTTTTGATCCATTTTGTTTTGATCATCCAAATCAGTAAAAAACTGATAATGAATACCATTTGTTAAAAGGGCAAAACGAGTTTTGGTAACATGAAAATATCTGAATAATTGTGAATTATGCACTGTAAGTTTTTCTTTCCAGCTTTTGCACTCTACAATTATAATTGGTTCTCCATTCTGAAAGATTGCATAATCTACTTTTTCTCCTTTTTTTAAGCCAAGATCTGCCGTAAATTCAGGAACTACTTCAAGCGGATTAAAAGCATCATATCCTAAAACATGTATAAATGGTAATACAAAGGCATGTTTTGTAGATTCTTCTGTTTCAATTTTACTTTTTAGCTGATTAATTTTATCTGCTAATGATTTAAGTTGAATATTAATTTCCATTGGTTTTTAGTTTAAATTAATTATTCAAAAGTAAAACCAATCAAAATCAGTATTTTATGGAAATCCGTAATCCGAAGAAAAGATTTTAAAGAAATGCATTGATTTAAATAAAAAAAGAGGACATTATAATTCCTCTTTAAACGGGTTGCTTAGGCGTTATTATTTTTCTAAAATAAAATCCTTAATAATCTGATCCATATTAGATGGTAAATCAGCATTTTTGATTTCAAAATGTTTTATTTTCATTTCAGTAAACCACTTGGTCCAGTAAGCTTTAATAACCTTTTCTTCATAAGGATTCGTTTTGCTTGGATTTATTCCGATAACTAAAACTTCAAGATTTGATAAGTCATCATTCGCTTTTATAAAACCAAAATCCTGGTCGTGTATTTTTTTCTCCCAATCTTGGGTGTTTAAACCGTTTTTTCTAATTAATTCCGGAGTAATATAAGTTGTTCGATTTCCTTCTTTCATGATTGTACTTTCGTAGAACATATACCCATCAGTTAGTATAATAAGAATGTTTCGGTATTTATTTTCAATACATTGATCTTTAACTTTACTGTCAAAAAAACGCCATATATCTGATCCAACATATTTATTATCTTTTATAGCAGATTCATATATTTTTGATGTCTGCGAAGCATAATTTGCATTGATAGAATTTAGAAGATTCTTTGAAGCATTATTTTTATCGATATTGATTCTTAAATTTTTAGCAATAGTATTAATTTCAGGATCAAGTGGCTCCGGATTAAAAAACAACTGCATTTTATCGTCAACTTGTCTTATTCTTTTTGATTTTAAATGTTGCGTAAAAGCTTCAGAAACCGATTTTATGTAACCCAAATCTCTTTTAAAATATTCCATTGTTGGATTAGGATTTTTTTCAAGACTTATTCGATCTGATAAATCAAGCAATATGCTGAGGTTATAATTTTCTGAAATAGAACTTTTAGTTGAGTTTTCCTTTTTTTCATTCTTGGTTTCTTCTTTGCATGAAAAAAATAAAACCAACAACAATGACATTGAAATTTTAAGTAAAGTATTTCTCATCTTAATTAATTTTAGAATATATTAATTGTTGAAAATCAGGATCAACTAAATTTAATTTCACCAAATGTTCTTCGGATAAATTTTCGCAGCCCTCTAACAATTCTACCTTTTCTTTGTGTGGCAACGCTATCTCGGTATTAATTGCCTGAAACCAACCTTCTTTATATTGATGGTGGTAGTGTAGATATTCCTTAACAGGAAAAACAAAACCATCAATTTTGGATTGCAATTCTGAATTTTTTCCATTTAGCGTAATTACTTGTTGTTTAAATTCATTGATTTTAGCAATAATGTCAACTTTTACTTTATCTAAATCGATTAGTTTTTCTTTTTTGCCTCTTATAAAAGCCCTGATTTTATCAATGTTTTCAAATTCTTTCATTACAAAATCAAAAACAAGTCCCCAAATAATATAAACTACAAAACCTGCAAAGATGATCATCCAGAACTCTGCTTCGCCTAATGCAATATTTAAGTTATAAGGAGCAGAATCAGTCGTTTTATTAAACTCATATATTTTCTTTTCAATTTGATAAGCCAAAAGGGCATCAAATAAAAATGTTGTAATAAATAAGCCAATCATTCTAAAAATGTTTTTGAGCCCTTTTTCTTTTTGAACCATATGAATTACATATCCCAATCCCATAAATACAAACGGAATAGTGATTACTAAAACACCTTCAAGCCAGCTTGCCTTAAAAGAATTGGTTAACGCATCTGCATCAAAAATCGCTGCTGTTAAACTATCATTAGCAAACTCTTTAAAGAATGCCGAATAAGATGCAGAAACATAAAAAACTAATAAATACAACGTTATGGGCAGCAATAAAAACAAACCAATATAAAATTGAGCTTTTAATCCTTTTCCATCTTCAATTCCGTATTTGTCAGGATTGCGTTTTACTTCGATGATATCGCTTTTTATCTGATCAACTTCATCGTTAATATCTTGCTCTTTCTTTTCAAAAATTCCAATTGCGGCTTCAGATTTTTTGAGTTCAGTTCTGTTTTTTTCCTGCTCTTCTCTGTAAGGTTGTTTTAATCGGTCTTGTTCTAATTTTTGTTTTCGGCATTGATCTTCAAAACTCATATATAAATTTTGCAGACAGGCTTTAAGAACAATAGGCTTTCCGGTGGCTTTTACAGAAGCTGCAAAGCCGCTTTGATAGTAAGTAATTCTGATTTGCTCTCTGTCTTCTTCATTTTCTTCTAAAATTTTGAAGGGAGAATCTTCAGCTTTTTTTATGCTAAATAATTGTGTAAGTGATTTCATAACTTAAGAATTTAATTGACTAATAATTTCTTCCTTCTGTATATTTTTTTGAACACAATCAATGAGATAAGAAGAAAGTTCATTAATGTTTTCGTCCAAAAAATTAAATTTCCTGCAATACTTTTTAAGCATATTTAATTCGTCGTCGGTAATTTTTCCGTCGGCCCAAATGATTCTGGTAAAATCATATAAATACTCTATTCGAGTCGTTAATTCTTCAGGAATAATTAGCTCTGTAATAATTGGATTTAATAAAAGTTTATCCAGTTCTTCTCTTGGAATTCCTCTTTCGTCAGCGAAATGATACATCATTTGAAGTTCTAAAACATCAAATTGATCATCGGATAAGGCCATTTGATACAATCTTAAAAAATGGCTTTTTAGTTCTAGTGTTATCATGTTTTTATATTTTTATTTTAAAGATTCGCATGCGATTCCATCTCCATCAGAATCTAAGTTTTTATAACATTTTTTATTGCTGTTATAAGTTGATTGTGCTGCAGATTGTGATGAAAAGTCACCACAAGTTTTTGTTGGGCAGTTTGTGTTTGATGTATTCGATGAATTATTTGATACACCTGAAACCTCTGATGATTCTGATGACTCTGAACAAGAGATTGCTAATCCAAATGTCATTGAAATAAGCAGTAGTATCAAACATCCATTATTTTTATTTGAATAAGATCTGGATCTTGTGTTGGTGTAATGCCCCTGAACATAAGTTCCATCTTTTTTATAATATCCTTTTCTGTATCCCATGATTATAAATGTTTTAGTGTGAAAATTAAAAATGTTATGATTCCTGTAAATACAAATAATACCATGCATCCGCTATTTTGATATCGTACTCCTGGTAAACCTGTTTTTACGGAATAACCATTTTTGCTAAATGTTCCCATTTTTGTTCTTAAACTTGGAGAAATTCCAGATTTACTTAAATTTATTCCAAGTCCTCCTCCAAGTTTAATTCTTTTTTGAAATCGAAAGCCCATGATTTTTAGGTTGAGTTAATTAAAGTTTTTAATTGTTTAGAAACTTCTATTGACGCTGCCATTTCTTCCATGTCAATCGAAGTCAGGAATGTTATTTTCTTTTTTTATAGTGGTTGTTGGTACTTGAATTTTTATATTTTCCTCCTTTATGAGAGCTACCTTTTCCACTTTTGTAATGACCACTTTGGGCTTCAATACTGCCTCCCAAAACCAGGAAGAATAAACTAAACAAAACGACTAATTTTTTCATAATTTTAATTTTAAATTGATTTAACAATTCAAACTTAAACCTATTTGAAACCAGTATTTTACGGAAATCCATAATCTGTTTTTTTTACTTTCCGGAAATAAAAAAAGCCCCCGAAGGAGCTTTAAAATTGTACTGTAGTTGAGGTTAAATAATACCCATATCTTTTACGATAGAAACCAGATGAATGGTATTATTGGCCTTGAAAAAGTCTTTTAACTTTGAAAGTCTTTTTTCCATTGCGCTTTTGCTATTGGGTTTTACGCCTAAGTCTTTTAAAATTTGTATAATATCATCTTGCGGTGTACCAGAAGCCAAATGTTTTAAAACCAAAATATCAAAATCGTCTATTTCGTAGTTGTTTTTTTCCTGCAATGCAGAAGAGACTTCAGGCGAAATGAATCTTTGATCAGAAGTTGAAATAATATTGATTGCTTTTTTTAGTTCTTCGATACTGTTTAAGCCTTTAAGCACAAAAGCGTCTATTTCTGCATTATCAAAAAGCGATTTAATGCGATAACTTTTATCTTCTACAGAGTAGGCAATAATTTTAATGTCAGGTTGTAATTCACGTACTTTTTGAACCAGTTCGTCACCATTTGCAATAGTTACTTTACGATGATCTGTTTTAAAGGAAAGATCACTAATTAATAAATCGTAGGGTTCATTTTGATTAATTGCGGCACGTATTTTTAAAAACGCTTCATCGCAAAATTTAGAATGCTGAAAATTGACAATATTTAAATCTTTTAAGACTTGTTGAATTCCTAAATTCATTGCATCAAGATCTTCGGCTATTATTACTTTTTTAAACATAGGCTTTTATTTAGGCAACGTTATTTTTACTTTAAAACCTTTTTCTGGTTCAGTGTCAAAAATAATAGATCCTTTTATGGCCAGAATACGGTTTTCCATATTTTGCAGACCATTCTTATTAATTTTTTCTTTTGTACTGCCTTTACCGTCATCAACATAGTCAATAATTATCGTTTTTTGATTGCTGCCAAATTTTACAACGACTCTAGATGCATCACTATGCTTTTTCATGTTTACCATCAATTCCTGTAATATTCTGTAAACGGTGATTTTTTTTATTTCATCTACTGTTTCCCATGCCACTTTTTCGATACTATTAATAATAACATTAGTATTGCTGCTATTATATGTAGAGAGCATTTCTTTTAAATTTTGAAGATAACTAGTGCCGGTTTCAATATCATTATTTTCTCTCGAAATACCCCGAACCCGAATGTAAATTTGATTCAGTTTCTGAACCAAAGTTTCTTTTGTCGTGTCGTTTGTCAGCGGTTGTGTTTGTGTAAAAGTGATGGCATGAAAAACATCATTTGCCAGTTCATCATGAATATCTTTGGCAATTCGGGTTTCAGTATCGTAAGCTGTTTTTATTTTCTCAATCCGATTTCGGTTCCGATAATACTTTCTTGAATAAATTAAAACCAAAACAAGGCCAATGATTCCAAATACAAATAATATTCTTTGATATTTCGCTTCTTGCAGAGACAATAAATTTTCGGCTTTTTCTAAACGAAGTTTTTGATTCTCGTCTTTTTCTTTTTTAGAATCGTATTTAATCTTTGCAAATTTGTTTTTATAATTGTTCCTGATTTTAGTAATACTATCATTTAGTGTGATGTATTTTTTAGCATATTTGGTGCTTTGACTCTTAAAATTATTGGAAATCAAAAGTGATAATGCATCAAGACGTTCGTCGACAGTATTTAATTTTGTTGCCTCATTATAAGCATTCAAAGCGTATTGATTTGTTTTTTCTGCATTTGTATTGATAAAATATTCTGCTAAATGAAGATTACTCTGAAGACTGCCATAAGAGTCATCAATTTCTTTTCTTAAATCAAAACCTTCATTTATTAATAAAAGCCCTTTGTCAATTACGCCCTTTTTAAAATAAGCATAACCCAGATTATCGGTAACTCTGGCTTTAGTACTTTTTAAGGTAGGATCATCTAATATTTTTTTATTTAAAATAGATTCTAAAATGTGGATTGCCTTATCATATTTTTTCTGCTGAATATAAACGACAGCAATATTATTTAAGGGAGATTGTTTCGATATTGAATCGGTACAATCTTTAATGGCTTCTTTATAATAATAGATAGCATCATCATAAATTGCAAGTTCTTTATCAGCTATACCGAAAAAATTGTTGATAGAAGCACTGTAAACATCTTTTTTTGTAATAAAAGGCAATGCTTCAGTTAGTGTTTCTTTACTTCCATAATAATCACCATTGATTTGCTGAATAGAAGCCATTTGAATAAGATTGTAAACGACATTAGCACTATCTTTTAGAGTTTCAAATGCTATTTTCGATTTATTGAAATTATAAAAAGCACTATTAAAATTTTCTTTTTCCAGGTTTGTTATTCCTTGTTTTCGAAAACTTTTGGCTGCTTTATTTAGAGAGTTTGTACCAATGGAAGATGTTGTTTTTTCTTGGCAGGAAAAAAGAAAAAGGAAAAAAATAAAATATAAAAACGGGGATCGTAACATGAACTTTACTTTCCCCGAAATTACTAATTAAATTTATACTAAAAATAATTTAATCTATACTATAACTAATTTTATTTAGTCTTTAGTTGGTGGTGGCGGAACTTTAATTGGATCATCATCCGGGCCATCAGCATAGGATGGAGTTGCGGGATTCATTTCCTTTTTTACCTCAGTTGCAGACTTGTTATCTGATGTTTCTTCATCAGCTGTGCAAGAAAATAATGTAGTTGACAATAGCGCGCACGCTCCCAATAAATATAATGTTTTCATTTTTTTATAATTTAAATGTTGGACATGGGTATTGCTGTCCGGAACTTTTCCAGATCTTGTTAAATGGCAATACCAAATTTTGTTTGGGAAGTGAAGTGCGTAGAACAGTAAGATTTTCATCTATACTTCCCGGATAAATTCCGTCTTACGGTTTTCCGCACTTTTAATAGAACTAGTTTTGTAATTTTGTTCTAATCGCGAATCGAACAACAATTAATTCTGAGACAAAGGAAGTGTGTTTATAAGCCTGTATTGATACGGAATTCCGTGAATTCCGATATACTTTTTTTCCATCCGTCCAATTCCTGAGAGTTCCTGGAAATACCAAAAAAATAAAAAAGCCTATGTGTAACATTACCTTAGAAGATGCCTATAAAGAAGCTGTTAAAAAGAGATATGAAGAAGTAAAAGAAGGTGCAAACTCAAATTATTTAAGTTCTCCTACAAGGGCAAAACTTAGCAATTTATGTTGGGAAATATTTGCAGAACAAGATCGGCATCAGGATGACCTCAATGCATTTAACTCTTTATTAGAGTTGCCTTTTGATCTTAATACAAGGAATAAGTTTAGAACAAAGATTGATAAATTTCGACCTATTGAAACATTTTTTAAAGGAGAAACAAATCCTGCTAATATTGATTTTGTCAATGTTGCAGCAATTTTGGTAGATTTTCACCCTAGACCTTTTAATAAATTCAGGGTTAAGGCTGAAAATTTGAATGAAAAAGAAATTGACAATCCTGAGAATTTTGATCAAAAAGATAAAGGAGACAATAGCAAAGTAACATTAGGAAATGATAAAATAGAAGCTAAAGCCGAACTAATAAGTTTTTTTGTAAATACTAAGGAAAAGTCTATTCAAGGACAAAATGCAAAACTATGGTGGACTGGACTTATAATTGCATTTGTTTTTGTTTCCGGATTTGTAATCAACCATTACGTTTTTCCTAAAAATCAATGCATGCAATGGTCGCATGATCATTATGAAAAAGTAGACTGTAATTTGAAAGTAGACGGACTTTTATCAGTTAGTGGAGTAGAAGCATATGATGAAAATAAATTTTGCCTTAAAAAAATTATAGTTTACGATACTACAACCTGTTTTAAAAATGGCAAAGCAATTATTTGGTATGCTAAAACAAGTAGTGACAAAGCCGATTTTTTTAACACACACGGAAGACATCCTGAAAACGATAAGCCACTCAGACCTGTAACCCGATATATTTTAGATAAATACGCAGAAAAAAGTAATTCTAAAAAATAAAAAAACCTCCAAATTTAGTTTTGGAGGTTCTCTTAATTTACTTTTCAGATATTTTAGCTGGGCTACAGGGTAAATCAATTATGGTCTTGGTGGTGGAATAGGTGTTTGTCCGCTTTGTCCTCCGCCTGAATCTGGTGCATCAGCATATGATGGGGTAATTTCTTTTTTTACCTCAGTTGCCGATTTATCTGATGAATCATCATCAGTTGTACAAGAAAATGTAGTGATACTTAATAATATAAATACACTCAATAAAAAGAATTTTTTCATTTTGTTTTAAGGTTAAATTATTTAATGAATAAGAACTGTACTAGTGGTTTTTAACATCTTATGCTTAAAACGAAAATAGTACTTAATATGGATAATAAAGATTAATACCTCACTTTTGTAAAAAAAATATTCTTAATTATTATTTGTGTGAAAATAAAAAACCTCCAAAAAATTAATTTTGAAGGTTTCTTTATTCTATACTCTTTATTCTATTTTCTAAAAAAAATCAATTATTCGCTGTCTTATAACCAGTATCCTGTGGAAAAAGCAAACCATTCAATCGAACATCTCGCTCATAAACATCAGGGAAAAACCCGATGGCTCCTTCTTTGCTAACCCAGGCGGTGAAATACCCAATATAGATGGGAACCTTCTTTTTTAGCATACAAGGCGTTTCTTTTACTCCGCTCATAGCCGAATTAATTCTGTCAACAGGCCAGTCGGGGTAGTTTCTTAGCATTGCAATAGCGAGTTCTTTGGCTTTTTCGACATTAATACAGCCATGACTGAAAATACGTTTTTCAAAACCGAATAAGGTTTTAGAAGGTGTGTCGTGCATATAAATGTCATTTGGATTCGGAAACATAAATTTCACTAAACCTAAAGCATTCTCCGGACCCGGTTTTTGTCTTACGTTTCCGCCATTCCATTCCATGTTATGATCAGCCAGATAGTTTTTATCTTCGGCTATTTTCAATTGTAATTCATTTTTAATGATACTGCTAGGTACATACCAATACGGACTGAAAACGATACGATCAATCTGACCACTAAAGATAACTGTTTTAGTTAAGGGCGTTCCGATAAAAACATTAGAAACAACAGCATAATTTCCGTCTATCACATAATACAACCTAAAAGATGGAATATTAACCATAACATATTCACTTTGGTTTTCCAAAGTTGGAGGAATCCATCTGCAACGTTCCATATTCAGCATTATTGTTTTGATACGATCGCTTACCGGTTCGTTCATTTGATCAATAAAATCTTTTGTAATAATATAATTGGGTTTAAGCACATAACGGGCTTTGTATCTCATAATTCCGTCCATTAATTCCTGATCATAAAAATTACTTTTAGAATCTGTGGCTAAATCTCCAACTACTGCCAAACGCTGTCTTATATCTGCAATGGTTTGTGAGGTAGCATCAGGGCGCAAATCCTGAAACGGCGTATCCATTGAGATTTGGTTCCATGTTCCGTTTTTTTCAATTTCACGGTATTTTTTTAAAACCTCCTGAAGTTTATAATATTGACTAAAAAGTACATGACTATTTTCATCTAATAAATTAGGATTACTTGAAATAGAGTCCAATAAAGTCTGATACGATATTTTTTTCTTTGGTAAGTACCATTCAATTTTATCTTGCTCAGCTGCATTCATACCCTGATAAACATGTTTGGCATACAAAATATAGAGTGAACTCAATAAAATCTCAGTGTCTGATTCTGAAATCTTTTTAGTTGCCTCTTCATTAAAAACTTCGTCGATTTTATCTTTATACGGAATTCTAATCTGAACGCCTTCTTCATAAGTCGAATTTAATTTTTGATACATAAGATGCCCAAATTCATTTATATCGTTTCCGTCATACCAAATTGATTTATATGCTCTGTCTTTATAAAGGGTTGCAACATCATTTTGATAATCTTTTAATTGCGAATACTTTTTAAAAAAGGCCAGCAAAGTTGCATTGTCAATTGTAGGTCCCGCATATTTATCAAAAGAAATATTGGGAATAATAAAAGTTGTTTTCTTATTGTCAGAAAGAAGATTATCCTTTGAAAATCCGAAAGAAGAACCAATAAAGCAACAAATTAAAAAGATTGTGAGAGTAAAATTTTTCATTTTTTTTCATTTTACGTTACTACTATTTACCAAAGTCAGTGTAAAAGTGTAGGCATATAAAAAAAATGATTTGGGGAATCATATTGAATGCTATTTGCACACTCAAATTTAGACAAAAAATCTTATTATTTTTGTTTTTCTTTCACAATATTATGTGATTTAAAAGTTATTAATTGTCAAAAATAATGACGGTAATAAATTGATAATCAATTGGTTTTTTGTTTGTGGAATAAAGATTATATTTGGTTAGCCGGATTTATTAACCTAAATAAGAAAGAACAATGATTCATGTAAGTTTTTTTGAGATTTTAGGAATGTTTATTATTCCTTTCTGCAGTATTTTGATCCCTATTCTTATTGGTCAGTCTTATGGTTTATTTATAAAGAATAAATCCGGAAAAATAAGTGATTCTCCCATAGGATCAGTAGTTGGAGCAGCACTTGGACTTTTGGCTTTTATGCTGGCTTTCACGTTTCAAATTGTAGACAACAGATACAATAGCAGAAAAGAACTTTTGCTGGATGAGGTTACTGAAATAAGAACCACTTACTTGCAATCTGGTTTAATACCAGAACCTTATCGGTCTTCTTCCAGAAAACTTTTAATAGAATATACTGATTTACGAGCCACTTTAGTAAATGATACTTCACTTGAAAATGTCCAAAGATTGAAAGTTAGGTCACAATCGATTCTCGATTCACTTTGGAATTATTCCGAAGCACTGGCTGCACAGGATCGTAGTTCTGAGGCCTATTCTTTGTACATAACCTCTGTAAATAGCCTGTTTGACACCTATAATAAACGGGTAACGCTAACATTTGAGTATAGGATACCCGTTGCAATTTTATGGGTGCTGTTTATAATCTCTTGGTTTTCAATGTTGCTATTGGGCTATCAATTCGGAATTACCGGAAAAAAGAACAATAGGCTGGCCGTTTTTATCTCTATTATTTTTGCTTCGGTCATGTTTTTAATTTTAGCATTAGACCGTCCGGAAACCAGAATTATGCAATTAAACCAAGCGCCTTTGCTTACACTACAAAAGCAGCTTCATAACAAAAAATAATTTTATATTTATTGAATCAAAAGGGTTTTAGTCAAAATAGTGCTGCTCGATTTATTAGGTTCATCAGGTTGATGGCCGCCAATCGCAATTTTAATTTCACCATTGTATTGTTGGGAAATACCTTCCTCAGTAATATGCGATAAATCTTCTGGAGAAAGTGTAAAAGTTATCGTTTTGCTTTCTCCTGCTTTAAGACTGATGCGTTCAAATCCTTTTAGGGTTTTCAAAGGTGCTTTTATAGATGAATTTTGATTGATAACATACAATTGCGCTACTTCTTCTCCAGCCATTTTACCAGTATTGGTGATGCGTACAGAAACTGAAACGTTTTTTCCTTTATTAATTTTTGATGGCATTTTTAGTTCATCATATTTAAACGAAGTATAACTCAGACCATATCCAAAACCATAAAGTGGCGTTCCTTGAAAATAACGGTAGGTTCTGTTATTCATTTTATAATCTACAAATTCAGGTAAATCTGAATCGCCTTTGTAAAATGTAATAGGTAATCTTCCAGCCGGATTATAATCTCCAAAAAGAATATCCGCAACTGCAGTTCCGGCTGCTTGTCCTCCGTACCACGCATTTACAATTGCAGGAATATTTTGAGCTTCCCACGGAATAGCAATTGCGCTTCCTGTCATCATCACGAAAACAACTGGTTTTCCACTCGTTTTTAGCGCTTTCATTAAATCGGTTTGTACGGCTGGCAATAAAATCGAAGTACGATCTCCGCCTTTAAAACCCGGAAAATTCACTTTCATTTCTTCGCCTTCCAATTGTGGAGAAATTCCGCCTGCGAAAACAAAGGCATCAACATCTTTTAAGCGATTAACAAGAGCTGTAAAATCGGTTTTTTTATAATTTCCTGTGTTCAGGGCAACATTACCTTTTCCTTCGCCTTGCCAATATTCCACAATTAAATTATAAACCGTTCCTTTTATTGTTTTCAATTCAAAAGTTTGTCCGCCCCATCTGTTTTTTGTCCAGGCGTTTAGTTCCTCTTTACCGTTTACAATAAAACGGTAACCATCGTCTGCAGTAAGTTCAAAAGTAATGCTTCCGTTTTCAGTTGCCGTAAAGTTTGTTGTGTATCGGGCAGAAAAATTATTGGCTTTAATATTTTGAACAACAGCTTGTCCTTCCTGCCAAAAATGATTTAATTCGGTTTCGGTTTGTGTAATTTCCGGTTTCCCCGAAAGGTCCTTGTTGTTGTAATATTCAGCCTTGAAACCTTGTTTTCCTTCAAAATTATATTGATTTTTTACATCAGTATACACTAATAAAGTGTCATTTGTAAAATTGATGGCTTTCTCATAAATCACTTCGGTATTGGCACCTAATTTGTCTTTAATTCCTTGTAAAACGGTTGTTAGTTTTGATGGTGTTCCGTTGTAATTGCCCAAAATAGAAATCGAATTATCAGCGTTTGGACCCAAAACAGCTATCTTTTTTATCTTTTTGTTCAGTGGCAAAGTATTGTTTTCATTTTTAAGTAAAACCATCGATTGATGCGCCATTTTTAAAGCATGTTCCTGATGTGCTGTACTTTCTAATACAGAAGCTGGTGTTTGAGCATATTTCACCATTTCGACAGGATCAAACATTCCTAATCTGAAACGGATCATATAAAGACGTTTTACCGAAATATCAATTTGTGATTCAGGTATTTTACCTGTTTTTACTGCTTGTACCAAAGCTTTGTAGGCGTCTGTTCCACAATCAATATCTGTTCCGTGAAAAACAGCGTCGGCCGAAGCAGATGCTGCATCAGGATGTGTTTTATGGTTTTTGAAGAAATCGTCAATTGCCCAACAATCTGAAGTTACGTAACCATCAAATTTCCATTGATTGCGCAAAATATCGGTCATCAAAATATCGCTGGCACAACAAGGCTGTGTCCTGAAAGCATTGTAGGCACACATTACGCCCGCAACTTTAGATTCGGTTACCAATTTTTTAAACGCAGGCAAGTAAGTATCCCAAAGTTCATAAGGTGTTACATCAACATCAAAAGTATGACGCAATGGTTCAGGGCCGCTGTGAACAGCATAATGTTTTGCACAAGCAGCCGCTTTTAGGTATTTTGGATCATCTCCCTGAAGTCCCTTAACAAAGAAGTCTCCTAAAGTGGCAGTCAAAAACGGATCTTCGCCATAGGTTTCCTGTCCGCGTCCCCAGCGAGGATCACGAAAAATATTAATATTTGGTGTCCAATAGGTGAGTCCAAGATAACGTTCGTTTGTTCGGCCTGATTCAACGGCTTTATTGTAAATCGCTCTTCCTTCTAAAGCCGAATAATCAGCCATTTTAAAAAGCGAATTTTTATCAAAAGTAGCTGCCATGGCAATAGCCTGCGGATATACAGTGGTTTTAAAAGGAGTTCTTGCAACGCCATGAAGCGTTTCATTCCACCAGTCATAAGCCGGAATGTCTAATCTTGAAATTGCCGGAGATGAATTCAGCATTTGCGAAACTTTTTCTTCCAAAGTCAAGCGGCTTACAAGATCGTTTACCCTTGTTTCAAAACTTAAAGTTGTATTCTGAAAAGGAAATTTTTCTTTTTTATCCTGTGCATTAGAATAAATAGAAAGAAATGAAAATAGTATGATTTGATAAAGAGCGATTGATTTTTTCATAGGACATTTTTTTTAGATCCATTTTAGGGTACTTTTTAAAGCGTATAGATACTTAGTTAAGCTACTGAAAAATGAAGTGCATTTTTATTGTAAAACTTTATTGCAACCGATTGTGTAAAGAAAGAAAAAATAATTTAATTTTACCGAAAAATTATCAGGAATTTATTTTTCAGAAATACGGTGCATATGTATTTATGCAAATTTTAGTATTGATTTAAAATGAAAAATTCCCATTGTTTTATTTATTATATTTTTATGGAAGAAAGTAAAGATGTTACCATTTATGATATTGCTGAGAGAATGAATCTTGCAACTTCGACCATTTCACGCGCTTTAAAAGATCATCATACAATTAGTGATAAAACTATAAAAAAAGTAAAAAAAGTGGCTGAAGAAATGGGTTTTCGTCCCAATATTTTAGCGGCTGGATTACGTGGCAATTCGACCAGGATAATTGGCGTTTTAGTATCGAGAATTAACCGACCTTTTATTTCCTCGCTTATCAGCGGTATTGAAGAAATTGCCCAAAAAGCAGGTTATAGCGTTATGATTACGCAAAGTCATGATTCTTATGAAGATGAGGTCAATTTATCAAAAGCACTTTATGACAGCCGCGTTTGTGGTATTATTTGTTCATTGGCAATGGCTACAAGGGATACCGATCATTTTCAGAAGTTTATAGATAAAAATATTCCGTTGGTGTTTGTAGACAGGGTGCCTAAAGATTTTAATACGTATCGTGTTATGATCGACAATTATTCTGCCGGTTATAAAGCAACAAAACATTTGATCGAGCAGGGTTGTACAAGAATTGCACATATTACGGGTTCGCAATACCGAAATACCTATAGCGAACGAAAAAGAGGTTATGTAGATGCTTTGCTGGAAGCTAATCTAACTATTGATGAGGATCTTATTATTGAAACAACTTTAACTTATGAAGAAGGAGAAATGGCAAGTACGACTTTATATGATTTGCCAAATCCGCCGGATGGGATTTTTGTGGTGAATGATACGGCAGCGGTTGGCGCTATTCAAATTGCTAAAAAACGAGGTTTGAAAATCCCTGAAGATATTGCGATAATTGGTTTTAATGACGATCCAATTGCTTCTATTATTGATCCTGGTTTAACTACTATTTCGCATCCTGCAGTCAAGATGGGACAGACATCGGCTAAGAAAATATTGAACCATTTAAAGTCGGCCAAAAAGAGTCCGGAAGCTCCCAAAAAAGATAATATTACGGAGGTCACTTTTTTAAATACCGAAGTTTTAGTTCGTGCTTCTTCTAACAGAGGAAAATAATTTCTTTTACTATAATTGAGAATTTTCCTGTCAGTCATTGCCTTTTTTTAACAAAACAATTGGTGTTGTGTGAAAAATTTTGCGCCAAAATTTTTTTCTTAAAACACAATACTATATTTTTACGCAACCGATTGCAACGTTTTAAATTTAATCAATCAAAAAATAGCTGATGCGACATTCAAAGAAACATTTATTTATACTTCCCATTTTTCTGCTTTTGTTTTCATTTAAAACAATGGCCCAGAAAGATTATAAATTATGGCTTCAATATGATAAGAAAACAAATGCTGAATTGGTTTCAAAATATTTGTCTGATGTTCAGGGAATCGTTTCTTTAGGGAATTCAGAAACTTCAAAAATTGCTTCAAAAGAATTAGAAGTTGGATTAAGTGAAATGTTTGGAAAAACAATCAGCATTGAATCCAAAATTGAGGGAGATAAAAATATCATTATTGGTTCTAAAGAATTACTAAGTTCAGAAATTCAAAAAGAAATAGGAAATTTTGATCAGATCAATGATGAAGGTTTTATCATTAAATCGATTTCAATAAAAAATAAAAATCAGATTGTCATTACCGGTAAAAAAGATGTTGGCGTTTTATATGGTGTTTATAGTTTTTTACGATTGATTCAAACTAATAAAACCATTAAAAGTCTTACTATAATTGATTCGCCAAAAACAAATATCAGAATTTTAAATCATTGGGATAATTTAGACCGCACTGTAGAACGTGGTTATGCAGGTTTCTCTTTATGGAACTGGCAAAAACTGCCTGATTTTATCGATCAGCGTTACATTGATTATGCCAGAGCAAATGCGTCAATCGGAATTAACGGAACGGTTTTGACTAATGTAAATGCGAACGCGTTAATCTTAACACCTCAATATTTAGAAAAAGTCGAAGCTTTGGCTAATGTGTTCAGACCTTACGGAATAAAAGTTTATTTAACAGCGCGTTTTTCGGCTCCAATTGAAATTGGAGGCTTAAAAACAGCTGATCCAAAAGATGCAGATGTATCCAATTGGTGGAAAAATAAAGCCAAAGAAATTTATAAAAGAATCCCGGATTTTGGAGGATTTCTGGTAAAAGCAAATTCAGAAGGTCAGCCTGGTCCTCAAAATTATGGAAGAGATCATGTCGACGGAGCTAATATGCTGGCTGATGCTGTTGCACCTTTTGGAGGTGTAATTATGTGGCGTGCTTTTGTATATTCAGAACATGATGCCAATGACAGAGCAAAACAAGCTTACGCCGAATTTGTGCCTTATGATGGAAAATTCAAAGACAATGTAATCGTTCAGGTAAAAAACGGTGCAATTGATTTTCAGCCTCGTGAACCTTTTCATCCGATGTTTGGTGCAATGCCAAAAACACCTTTAATGATGGAATTTCAAATCACACAGGAATACTTAGGCTTTAGTACACATTTGGTTTTTCTCCCAAAATTATTTCAGGAAGTTTTAGAATCGGATACGTATCAAAAAGGAAAAGGTACAACGGTTGCAAAAGTTATTGATGGTAGTTTAACTAAAACAAAACTAACTGGAATTGCCGGAGTTTCGAACATAGGGAATGATTTAAACTGGACCGGACATCCTTTTGCGCAGGCGAATTGGTACGGCTTTGGAAGACTGGCATGGAATCCGGATTTAGATTCAGAAGTTATTGCCGATGAATGGCTGAAATGTACTTTTTCTAACGATGAAAATTTCATCAATCCCGTTAAAAAGATGATGATAGAATCGCGTGAAGCAGTTGTGAATTATATGACGCCACTTGGTTTGCATCATATTATGGATACCGGCCATCATTACGGTCCGGGTCCGTGGGTTTCTAATTTATCGCGACCAGAATGGAATCCGGTATATTATCATAAAGCAGATAAAAACGGAATTGGTTTTGACCGTTCGAAAACCGGAACAAATGCCACAGCACAATATGCTGCTGAAGTGGAGAAAATTTTTGATAATTTAGAAACCTGTCCGGAGAAAGATTTATTATGGTTTCATCATGTTTCCTGGGATTATAAATTGAAAAATGGACAAACACTTTGGAATGGTTTGGCGTTAAAATATCAGGAAGGCGTAAATCAGGTAAAAGACATGCAGAATATTTGGAATAAAACAGAGAAATTTGTTGATGCAGAACGTTTCAAAGAAGTACAAATGTTATTAGAAATTCAATATAAAGAAGCAAAATGGTGGAGAGATGCGTGTTTACTTTATTTTCAACAATATTCGGGTAAAGAATTACCAGTTGGAGTAGAGAAACCAACACAGTCTTTAGACTATTTTCAATCATTAAAATTCCCTTTTGCACCGGGAAATTAAATATTCAAATTAAAAAATATGAGCACAAAGACAGCAATTGTAACCGGAGGAAATTCGGGTTTAGGTTTTGCAACAGCAAAGAAATTATGTGATAACGGAATCAAAACCTATATAATTGGAAGATCAAAAGAGAAAACAGAAGAAGCGTGTAAAGAAATCGGATCCAATGCAATTCCGGTTATTTATGATCTAAATGATCTTGCAGGAATTCCGGCTATGATTGAGAATTTAATCAAAGAAAATCCGATTGATATTTTAGTAAATAACGCGGGAATCAATCTTAAAAAAGAGTTTTTAGACGTTACAGATGAAGATTTTTTATCTGTAATTCATACCAATCTTTTAAGTGTTTTTGCAGTAAGCAAAGCTGTTGTAAAAAACATGAAAGAAAATGGAACAGGAAGCATTATCAACATCAGTTCGATGGCATCGCAATATGGTATTCCGAAGGTAATTGCGTATTCAGCTAGTAAAGGCGCGATTGAATCGATGACCAGAGCAATGGCAGTAGAATTGGCTCCGTTCGGAGTTCGTGTAAATTGCATCGCTCCGGGATTTATTAAAACAAAAATGTCTTCGACGGCGCTTGATAATGATCCGGAAAGAAAAAATAAAGTACTCGGAAGAACACCAATGGGATTCTTAGGAGAACCTTCGGACATTGCAGATGCCGTTTATTATTTCGCTTTAAGCGAATCAAAATATACAACCGGAACCGTTTTGCCAGTTGATGGCGGAAACAGTATTGGTTTTTAATTGTGAAAAATGCCACGAAGGCGCTAAGTCACAAAGTTTCATTTTAAAAACTTTGAAGAGAAAAACTTTGTGACTTAGCGCCTTCGCGGCAAAAAAAAAAGAAGTATGATAAAAATGCAACAAACCATGCGTTGGTTTGGCCCTCAGGATAATGTTACTTTAAGAGATATTAAACAGGCCGGAGCAACCGGAATTGTAACGGCTTTGCATCAAATTCCGGTGGGAGAAGTCTGGACAATTGAAGAGATTAAAGAAAGACAACAAATCATCAGAGAAGCCGGATTAGAATGGTCTGTTGTCGAAAGTTTACCGGTTCATGAAGAAATAAAACGTGCTTCGGGAAATTATTTGCAATACATTGAAAATTATAAAATCAGTTTAAAAAATCTGGCTGATTGTGGGATTAAAACCATCACCTATAATTTTATGCCGATTCTGGACTGGGTTCGAACAAACCATAATTTTATCAATGAAGACGGAAGTAAAGCCTTGTTATACAATCAGCTTGCTTTTACTTATTTTGATGTTTTTTTATTGAAAAGACCCAATGCTGAAAATGATTATTCGGAGGAAGAAAAAACAAATGCACTGGAATTCGGAGATAAACTTTCTGAAGACGAAAAAGCATTACTTTTTAAAAATGTTTTGTTAGGATTACCGGGCAGTAAAATCAATTTTACGGCAGAACAAATTCTTTCACTTTTAGACAATTATGCTGAAATTGACAACAATAAATTAAGAGAAAACCTGATTTATTTTTTATCAGAAGTAATTCCGGTTGCAGATGAATGTGGTTCAAAATTAGCAATACATCCTGACGATCCGCCATTTTCGGTTTTAGGTTTGCCCCGAATTGTTTCCACTGAAAAAGATATCAAAACCATTTTTGAAGCCGTTCCTTCCAATGCAAACGGATTGTGTTATTGCACAGGTTCATTGGGAGCCGATCCAAAAAATAATCTGGAGCAAATTATCGATGATTTCGGAGATAGAATTCACTTTTTACATCTTCGAAACACCTTCCGCGAAAGCGAAACTATTTTTAGGGAATCGGCCCATTTAGAAGGCGATACAAAAATGGAAGTCATAGTTGAAAAACTACTTTTATTAATGAATAAAAGAAAAGTGAGTTTACCAATGCGACCAGATCATGGTTTTTTGCATGATGTGGATGAAAAAACAGAAACCTATCCGGGTTATTCTTTAGTAGGAAGATTAAAAGGTCTTGCTGAATTAAGAGGTTTGGAAATTGGAATTGCTTATAAGCTGAGTCAATCTATAAACTAATGCGTTGAAGAGTTTAACACATAGAAACATAGATTTGAAATTTAAAAAAAAGATTATTTTAAGATAATATATTATCAACACATAGCTATGTGTATTAATGCAGAGTGAAACGCTCTTTTTTGAGCTTCATTGGCTATGTTTCTATGTGTTTGATATTAATAATTAATTTACCATGCGTTTACTAAAATCTCATTTATTGCCCATAATCTCAATGCTTTTTCTTTTCGGAATTAGCACAAAATCGTTTGCAATAAACGGAGAAAAATATGTAGTAAACAAAGCTTCTACTCAAAATTTTCCATTAACATCAAAAGGAAAAATTGCTTCGATTTTAACTAGTCAAAATGATTTTCCAGGAGTTTTAAGAGTTGCTGGACATTTAGAAAATGATCTTTTTAAAGTTACAGATTTGCATCCAAAAAAAATCAATAATATTTCAGAAGCTACTGATTATGTTGTTATTATTGGTACAATCGGAAAAAGCGAAATCATAGATCAATTGGTTCGTGATGGAAAAATTGATGCAAGTCAATTGAAAGGAAAATGGGAAAAATTCACCACACAAATTATCGACAATCCTTCAGGCGGCATTAAAAAAGCGTTGGTTATTGCGGGTTCAGATAAAAGAGGAACGATTTACGGAATGTATGATTTATCCAATCAAATTGGAATTTCACCCTGGTATTTTTGGGCGGATGTTCCGGTGAAAAAGCAAACTGAATTGCATATTTTATCCGGAATTCATTCTAACGGAGAACCAAAAGTAAAATACCGTGGAATCTTTATAAATGATGAAGCTCCGGCTTTATCCGGCTGGGCATTTGATACTTATGGCGGATTTAATGCGAAATTTTACGACAAGGTTTTTGAATTAATTCTGAGAATGAAAGGCAATTATTTGTGGCCGTCGATGTGGGGAAGAATGTTTTATGTAAATGATCCTCAAAACGCTGTTTTAGCCGATGAATACGGAATTGTGATGGGAACTTCGCATCATGAACCGTTAACAAGAGCGCATGCTGAATGGGCTAATTTAGGGAAAGGAAAATGGGATTTTAGTACGAACTCTGAAAACCTGATTTCGTTTTGGAAAGAAGGAATGAAAAGGATGGGAAATGCAGAAACCATTGTAACAGTAGGAATGAGAGGCGATGGTGATGAACCAATGACCCAGGGAACGGCGATTGATCTTCTTGAAAATATTGTAAAAACGCAGAGAGAAATCATTGCAGAAACAACTAAAAAACCAATTGAAGAAACGCCTCAAATGTGGGCACTTTATAAAGAAGTTCAGGATTATTACGACAAAGGAATGCGTGTTCCGGATGATATTACGCTTTTACTGTGTGATGACAATTGGGGAAATATCAGGAAATTACCGGAGTTAAACGCCAAACCAAGAAAAGGTGGTTACGGTATTTATTACCATTTTGATTACGTAGGCGGACCCCGAAATTACAAATGGATTAACACGAATCAAATAGAGAGAACCTGGGAACAAATGGATTTAGCGTACCAATATGGCGTTGATAAAATTTGGATTGTCAATGTGGGCGATATCAAACCAATGGAATTTCCAACGGAATTTTTCCTTGATTTAGCATGGAATCCGGAGAAATGGAATGCTGGGGATTTAGATCAATATTATGTGCAGTGGGCGAAGAAAAATTTTGGTGATCAAAATTCGAATGAAATTGCTGAAATCATAAAATTGTACACCAAATACAATTCAAGAAGAAAACCAGAATTGCTAAATGAGAAAACCTATAGCATTACAAATTATAATGAGGCAGATACCGTTTTATCTGATTATAAAAAACTGGTTGATAAAGCCAATGCAATCAATATAAAATTAAAACCGGAATACAAAGATGCTTTTTATCAGTTGGTTTTATTTCCTGTTTTGGCAAGTTCAAATCTAAATGAATTGTACGTTGCAACGGCTAAAAATCAGTTGTATGCCAGTCAGGGAAGAGGTTCTGCAAATCGATATGCTGATGAAGTGAAAAAATTATTCGGGAAAGATAGTTTGCTGACGAATTATTATCATACCAAAATGGCAAATGGCAAATGGAATCATATGATGGCGCAAACACATATAGGTTATACTTCGTGGCAAGAGCCGAAAAACAATATAATTCCGAAAACGAAAATTATTGAATTGTTAAATAAACCAGAAGCAGGAATTGCTATTGAAGGTTCTGAAAATTGGTGGCCGAATAGTAATGCAGAAATTGTTTTGCCGACATATAATTCGGCTGAAAACCAATCTTATTTTGTAGATATATTCAACAGAGGAAATATTCCTTTTGAATTCAAAATAACATCTAAAGATAATTGGATTAAGATTTCAAAATCCAAAGGAAAAATCAATTCTGAAGAAAGAATATTGGTGAGTATTGACTGGAAAAAAGCTCCGAAAGGCGATACAAAAAGTCAGTTTACAATTTCGGCAAATAATCAAAATTTCACTGTAATTATAAACACTAAAAACATTGATTTAAAGGAAATAAAAGGTTTTGTTGAAAATAATGGTTTTGTATCGATTGAAGCTGAAAATTATTCGAACGCCATTAATTCAGAGATGAAATGGACGACTATTCCGAATATTGGGAAAACCGAATCCGGAGTTACTTTAAAACCTTCAAATGTTCAGCTAATTGAAATTTCTGAAAAGTCGCCAAGATTAGAATATGATGTGTATTTTTTTAGTAAAGGAGAAATAAAAGTACACACTTATTTTTCGCCAACCATAAATTTTTCTACTCGTGATGGCTTAAAATATGGAATTGCTATTGATGATGAAAAAACGCAAATCATCAATTTTAATGAAAAAGATTCGGATAAAACATGGAATAAGGCTGTAGCTGATAATATTAAAATCATAACCTCATCGCATACGATCGAAAAAACCGGAAATCATACTTTGAAATTTTACGGAATTGATCCTGCTTTAGTGCTTCAAAAAATTGTAATTGAAACGGAGTCCGGAAAGATTTTAGAATCGTATTTAGGTCCGCCGGAGAGTTTTAGAAAGAAGTAATGCGCAAAGTTTGTCATTCCGAGGAACGAGGAATCACACTTGGGATTCGGCAAAGATTGGTGACATTCTGTATGGGCTTCTAGTGTGATTTCTCCTTACGTCGAAATGACAAAACGAAACGAATAAAAAACGATTAACTATTTAAACCAAAAAAAATGAAACTAATTAAACCCTGTTTACTCGCAATAACCACATTGCTGTTTGTAAATTGTACGGCGCAAAAAAAAGTCAGTTCACTGAAAGACGCATATAAAAAAGATTTTTATATCGGAACCGCTTTAAGTGCCAGTCAAATTGAAACGAAAGATGCAAAACAAGATGCATTGATTCGTAAAGAATTTAATGCGATTACGGCTGAGAATATTATGAAATCAATGTTTGTTCATCCGCAAAAAGACAAATATGATTTTGCAATGTCAGATAAGTTTGTAGCATATGGCGAAAAGAACAAAATGTTTATTCACGGCCATACGTTGATTTGGCATAGTCAGTTAGCGCCCTGGATGGAGAAAATCAAAGACAGCACAGAAATGAAAGCTTTCATGAAAGATCATATTACGACGATTGTTTCAAAATACAAAGGAAGAATTGGTTCCTGGGATGTTGTGAATGAAGCGCTAAACGAAGATGGAACATTAAGAAAGTCCGTTTTTTTGAATACGCTTGGAGAACAATATCTTACTGACGCTTTTAAATTAGCTGCCGCTGCAGATCCGAAAGTCGATTTGTATTATAATGATTATAATAATGAAGCACCTGCCAAAAGACAAGGTACAATTGAGTTAATCAAAAAAATAAAAGCGAATGGCGGTAAGGTTGACGGAGTGGGAATTCAGGCGCATTGGCGATTAGAAAGTCCTTCGTTACAAGAAATTGAAGAAAGTATTTTGGCTTATTCTGCTTTGGGTTTAAAAGTTGCTTTTACAGAATTAGACATAACTGTGTTGCCAAATCCTTGGGACTTGCAGGGAGCAGATGTAAATCAGAATTTTGAAGGAAGTGCTAAAATGAATCCGTATCCTGAAAAACTTCCGGATGCCATTCAGACTCAACTGGCAAAACGTTATGAAGACATCTTTAAATTATTTTTAAAACATAAAGACAAAATTAGTCGTGTAACTTTCTGGGGAGTTTACGATGGACAATCGTGGTTAAATGACTGGCCAATAAAAGGGCGTACGAATTATCCATTATTATTTGATGCACAGCTTCAGCCGAAAAAAGCATATGATAATGTAATGCAACTAAAGAATCAAAAGAATAAGGGCATTGACAAAGGATTTAAGGATTAGTGCAACAGGTTGTTTTTGAAAAATAATTGCAATAAAGTAAAGTAAATTTGCATGGTATGTTTTTTTTGCTAATTTTACACAACCGATTGCTTAAGTAAAAGCCTTTTGAAATCAGTACAAGAGCTAACTAAATAATCAAATTTAATTCAACTTTGATTATAAAATTAACCAAAATAACCACAAACAAATAATGAATTTTAATTCTCAAAAACTATCCATAAAAGAAAAAATTGGATACAGCTTAGGCGATCTTGCGGCAAATCTAGTCTTTCAGACTCTGATGACTTATCTGGCTTATTTTTATACTGACATCTACGGATTATCGCCTACAGATTCTTCTATTATAATGTTGGTTGTCGGTTTGATTGCAGCGTTTATTTTTAATCCTATTATTGGAGTTCTGGCCGACAGAACCAGTACTAAATGGGGGAAATTCAGACCCTGGATTTTATGGACAGCGGTACCATTGGGAGTTATTGCTTTGTTAGCTTTTACCACACCTAATTTTGCCTATCACGGTAAAGTAATTTACGCCGTTGTTACCTATACTTTTTTGTTATTGTTTTATGCCAGTAACAATCTGCCATATTCTGCCTTAAGTGGTGTAATTACAGGAGATATGGGCGAACGCAACAGTTTGTCTTCTTATCGTTTTGTTGCGGTAATGTTTGCGCAGTTTTTTGTGCAGGTTTTTATGCTCGGAATTATAAAGAGTGCAGGAAATGGTGATAAAGCAATTGGTATTGAAAAAGTAATGACCGTTTTGGCTATTATCGGTACTATAATGCTTTTGATTACTTTTTTCACGACTAAAGAACGTATCGTTCCAAAACCGGAACAAAAATCAAGCGTTAAAGAAGATTTAACTGATTTAATGAAAAATAAACCCTGGGTCATCATGTTAGCGTTGACGACTTTAGTCTTTATTACATTAGCGATGAAAGGCGGTTCGTATGTTTATTATTTTGAAAATTATGTAGACAAACAACAGCTGGCTATTTTTATTCAGCCAATATTAGATGGTTTAGCCGGAATTGGATTGAATCAGTTTGGGAATGATCCTATTGCGGCCGGTTTTGGATTGTTTAATGCCGGAGGTATTATTTTCATGATCGTCGGAATCACTTTATCAAAAAGATTAGCAGATAAATATGGTAAACGAAACATTTTTGCTTCCTTTTTGTTTGTTTCAACCTTATTTATTTTGGCTTTTTACTTCTTTTCTTCAAAATCAATCAGTCTGATTTTTGTCTCTCAAATTCTGCACGGATTTTTCTACGGGATTACAATTCCGATTCTGTGGGCTATGATTGCAGATGTGGCTGATTACTCAGAATGGTTAAATAACCGTCGTGCAACTGCAATTATATTTTCAGCTATGATGGTGGGTTTAAAAGCCGGTTTGAGTATTGGAGGAGCTTTAACGACTTCGTTATTAGGACACTTTGATTACGTTCCAAATGCAGCGGCACAGAGCGAAGTAGCGATAAACGGAATAAAACTTTTGGTTAGCGTCTTTCCTGCAATTCCTTTTCTGATTGGTGTTGGATTATTGTTTTTCTACAAAATCGACAAGAAAATGGAAATCCAGATTGAATCGGATTTAAAAGAAAGAAGAGCCTAGCTTATTTAAAAATTAAAAAAAAACTTGAAAAAACATGCCTGAAGATAGTATTGAAAATATTGACTTTTTAGAGTTAGATAAACGAGCAATCTCGAATCCATTAGTAAATCACATGTATACTGCTGATCCATCAGCACACGTTTTTAACGGAAAAATATATATTTATCCTTCGCATGATATTGATGCCGGAATTCCTTTTAATGATAATGGAGATCATTTTGGAATGGAAGATTATCACGTCATTTCGATGGAAAATGTAAATGCTGAAGCGGTAGATAATGGTCTTGCTTTACACGTAGATGAAGTACCATGGGCAGAAAGACAAATGTGGGCGCCTGATGCTGCGTGCAAAAACGGAAAATACTATTTATACTTTCCGGCCAAACGTGCCAACGGAATTTTCCAGATTGGAGTTGCGATCAGCGATTCGCCAACTGGTCCTTTTAAACCGGAACCGGAAGCGATTAAAGGAAGTTATACTATTGATCCTGCTGTTTTTGAAGACAAAGACGGAAAATATTATATGTATTTTGGTGGTATTTGGGGAGGCCAGCTTCAAAAATATCGAAACAATAAATACGATGAATCAAATGAAGAGCCTTCTTCAAACGAATCGGCATTAGGACCAATTGTGGCTTTATTGTCTGATGACATGAAAGAATTTGCTGAAGAGCCAAAAGAAATCAAAATTCTGGATGAAAATGGCGCAGTTTTATTAGCGGGCGATAATGATCGTCGTTTTTTTGAAGCTTCGTGGGTACATAAATACAACGAAAAATATTATTTCTCGTATTCAACCGGAGATACACATTTTATTTGTTATGCAATAGGAGATAACCCATATGGTCCTTTTACTTATAAAGGAAGAATTCTGAACCCGGTAATTGGATGGACTTCGCATCATTCTATTTGTGAGATTGAAAACGAATGGTATTTGTTTTATCATGATTCTAGTTTGTCAAAAGGGGTAACGCATTTGAGATCGATCAAAGTGACTAAAATTGAATACAATGCTGACGGTTCGATTGTTACGATTGATCCTTATGATAGAAAAGAAAAATAAACCTTAAAAAAATTTTCAGAAAACCACAACCGGTTGTTTATGGAAATTTTTTAATAAAACCATATTAAAGAGAGAAAATCGGATTTATAAAAAAATAACAATTTCAATGTTAAAATATTTTTTTTATAAAATCCGATTATCTACTTTAGCATACCAGAACAGAACGGAACAGTATGTTAAACGAAGAACAGGAAAAATTTGTATTTGTAATTAATCACGACAGTGATATTCCGAAATACCAACAATTGGTAAACGGAATAAACAATGCTATTGCAGAGAATATTTTGCAAAAAGGAGATTTGCTTCCGTCTGTAAATGCGATCTGTAAAGAAAATCAGTTGTCGCGAGATACTGTTTTTAAGGCGTATTCAATTTTAAAAGAGCAGAATGTAATTGATTCTGTGCCAAATAAAGGATATTATGTTTCGGGTGAAACCAGAAAAGTGCTTTTGGTATTAGACACTTTCAAGGCATATAAAGAAGTTTTATATCATTCGTTTGTGAATAATTTACCTGACAATGTGATTACCGATGTACAATTTCACCATTATAATATTGATGTTTTTAAAACGATCATAAATAATAGTGTTGGGAAGTATTACAAATATGTGGTGATGAATTTTGACGACAAGGAAGTGGCGTCAACATTATCAGCAATTTCGAATGATAAATTGCTTTTGATTGATTGGAATATTCATTCAAAAAAAGAGAATAATTATATTTTTCAGGATTTTGGAAAATCATTTTATAACGCACTGAAAGAGGCCGTTGATTTGTTTAAAAAGTATAAAAGCATTCATTTTATTTATCCGGATTATACGAATCATCCCAAAGAAACCGTAGCATTTTTCAAGAAATTTTGTGCTGATTTTGACTTTAAAAATGAAATCATTACAGATGCAAAAAAGTTCAACATTGAAAAAGGAATTGCTTACATCAGTATAAGTGACAGGATATTAGGGCATTTTTTGGAACAATGCAAAGAGAAGGATTTAGAACCTGGAGAAGATGTTGGTTTTTTATCTTACAATGAAACGCCAATGAAGAAATTTATATACAAAGGAATTTCAGTTGTATCGACTGATTTTAAAGAACTAGGAACCAAAGCTGCGGCATTTATCACGCATGATGAAGTTGTGCAGTGTTATATACCAACAAATTTAATTTTAAGAGAATCATTATAAGTTATGTATTATATAGGATATGATATCGGAAGCTCGTCTGTAAAAGTTGCTATTGTAGAAGCTGAAACAGGCAAAAAAATAATTGTTTTGAATGAGCCGCAAAACGAAATGGAGATTGTTTCGCTACACTCTGATTGGGCTGAGCAGAACCCTGAGATTTGGTGGCAACACATTTGTACAGCTACTAAAAGAGCTATTCGCGAAGCTAATATTGAGGCTTCAAAAATTCAGGGCGTTGGTATTTCCTATCAAATGCACGGATTGGTTATTTTGGATGCTGAATGCAACCCGTTGCGTAATGCTATTATTTGGTGCGACAGCCGCGCAGTTGAAATTGGAAATAAGGCTTACGCCGAAATAGGTCCTGAAAAATGTTCAGAACATTTATTGAATTCTCCCGGAAATTTCACCGCTTCAAAATTAAAATGGGTTAAAGAAAATGAACCTGAAATTTATAGTAAGGTTTATAAATACATGTTGCCTGGCGATTATATTGCTTACAAACTGACCGGAAAAGTAACGACTACCAAAAATGGTTTGTCTGAAGGAATGCTTTGGGATTATAAAGAAAATAAGGTAGCTAACTGGTTATTGGATTATTACGGAATCGATCAGTCTTTGACTCCGGATATTGTTGAAAATTTTACCAATCAGGGAACTTTAAACGAAAAAGCATCAAAAGAATCAGGACTTCCTGTTGGAATTCCGGTGGTGTACAGAGCAGGAGATCAGCCTAATAATGCTTTGGCATTAAATGTTTTAAATCCGGGTGAAGTGGCAGCTACAGGTGGAACTTCAGGAGTTTTTTATGCTGTAAGCGAAATGTCTGCAGGAAATAAAACGAACAGGGTTAACAATTTTGTACACGTTAATTATGAAGTGCAAACGCCTCGAATTGGTAAATTATTGAACATAAATGGCGCGGGAATTCAGTACCGCTGGCTGCGTAATAATATGGGCGATGAAACCTACGAATCGATGAATAGAAAAGCTTCGAAAATCGCTATAGGTTCTGATGGCGTTGTGGTAATTCCGTTTGGAAATGGCGCTGAGCGTATGTTTAACAATAAAAACATCGGAACTCACTTTTTAAACCTCAATTTAAATATTCACCATAGTGCCCATTTATTCAGAGCCTCTCTTGAAGGAATTGCTTTTTCATTTGTCTACGGAATGGAATGTTTAAAAGAGGACAATGCTACAATTAATGTTATTAGAGCTGGAAATGATAATTTATTCCGTTCTGAAATTTTCTCAAATACAGTGGCTACGTTAATTGGACACGAAATTGAAATTTACAATACAACTGGAGCCGTTGGTGCAGCGAGAGCGGTGGGTTTAAAAGATGGTGATTACAGCAAATTTGGAGCTAATGTTAGTGACAATGATCATGTAATGACGTTTTTACCACTGCACAACAAAGAGCCTTATGAAAAGGCGTATCAAAAATGGAAACAAGAATTAGAATTAATATTAACAAATAAATAAAAGAACAAATGATAGTTTTAGGAAATAAAGAATACTATAAAGGTATTGGTCAAATTAAATTCGAAGGCAAAGAATCAGATAATCCTTTAGCCTTTAAATATTACAATCCAGACCAGGTTGTAGCGGGAAAAACAATGCGTGAGCACTTTAGATTTGCGATCGCTTACTGGCATACTTTCTGTGGTCAGGGTTCAGATCCATTCGGACCAGGAACGCAACATTTTCCTTGGGATCAGCCTACAGATGCTATCGCTGCCGCAAAAGAAAAAGCAGATGCAGCATTCGAATTCATTACCAAAATGGGATTTGACTATTACTGTTTTCACGATTATGACTTGGTTAATGAAGGAGCTACTTTTGCAGAATCAGAAAGCAGATTGGCTACCATTACAGAATATTTGAAAGAAAAACAAGCCGCTTCCGGAGTGAAATTACTTTGGGGAACTGCAAACTGTTTTTCTAATCCAAGATATATGAACGGTGCCGCTACTAATCCAGATTTTAATGTATTAGCAAGAGCCGGAGGTCAAATAAAATTGGCATTGGATGCTACGATTGCTTTAGGAGGAGAAAACTATGTATTCTGGGGAGGTCGTGAAGGTTATATGACTTTGCTGAACACAGATATGGGAAGAGAACTGGATCATATGGGACAATTCCTGGCTCAGGCAAGAGATTATGCAAGAGCACAAGGATTCAAAGGAAATTTCTTCATTGAGCCAAAACCTATGGAACCAATGAAACATCAATATGATTTTGACTCGGCTACAGCTATTGGATTTTTGCATAAATACGGTTTAGAGAAAGATTTCAAGATGAACATCGAGGTGAATCACGCTACCTTAGCTCAACACACTTTTCAACACGAAATGGAAGTAGCTGCCAAAGCTGGAATGTTAGGAAGTTTAGATGCCAATAGAGGTGATTACCAAAACGGATGGGATACCGATCAATTCCCAAATAACATCCAGGAAGTTACAGAAGCAATGTTGGTTTTCTTAAAAGCTGGCGGATTACAAGGTGGAGGAGTTAATTTTGATGCCAAAATTAGAAGAAACTCTACCGATATGGAAGATGTATTCTTAGCTCACATTGGTGGAGCCGATACTTTTGCCAGAGCATTATTGACGGCTGACAAAATTATTACATCTTCTCCTTATGATAAACTAAGAACAGAACGTTATAGTTCTTTCGATTCTGGAAACGGAAAAGCTTTTGAAGAAGGAAAATTAAGTTTGACTGATTTGTATAAAATTGCCCAGGAAAATGGTGAATTGAATTTACAAAGCGGTAAACAGGAATTGTTCGAAAATATCATCAATCAATATATTTAATTGATTGAAGAGAGAAAATAATTTTCGGCTATAAAATTAAAGCCGAAATCAAGATTGTTTTTTGTAGTTTTTTTATCTCTGGCAAATATTTAGGTTAGTGTATTTGCCGGGGAGAATTCAGTGAATTATTTAGTAATTATGGTCGTTGATGTTGAAGAGGTCAACGGCCATATCATTAATTTCTTATTCAAAACAGATAGTTTTTCAAATTGTCTTCGCAGTGATTTTCTTTCACTGTTTTATTCAAATTTCAAATCATGTTACTTGGTTCTAATTCATTTTTATTGGGTTGGAATACAGGACTATTACTTAATCAAAAATAAACTTAAACCAAAAACCAATGAAATTTTTTATTGACACAGCAAATTTAGAAGATATTAAAGAAGCCCAGGCACTTGGTGTTTTAGACGGTGTTACTACAAATCCGTCCTTAATGGCTAAAGAAGGAATTACAGGAAAAGACAATATTTTGAAGCATTATCTTGCGATCTGTAATATTGTAGATGGCGATGTTTCTGCAGAAGTTATTTCAACAGACTTTGACGGAATGATCAGAGAAGGAGAGGAGCTTGCTGCCTTGCACGAGCAAATCGTAGTAAAACTGCCAATGATTGCTGACGGAATCAAAGCATGTAAATATTTTTCAGATAAAGGAATCAGAACGAATGTTACTTTAGTTTTCTCGCCGGGACAAGCTTTATTAGCTGCAAAAGCAGGAGCAACTTACGTTTCTCCATTTTTAGGAAGACTGGACGATATTTCAACAGACGGAATGCATTTGATTTCAGAAATCAGAGAAATTTATGATAATTATGCTTTCAATACTCAGATACTTTCAGCTTCGATAAGACATACAATGCACGTAGTGAATTGTGCCAAAGTAGGATCTGATGTAATGACCGGACCATTATCTTCTATTAAAGGATTATTGAAACATCCTTTGACAGATATTGGCTTGAATCAATTTATTGAAGATGCTAAAAAGATGCAACTTTAATTAGAAAATGTACAAGTAGTTAATTGAGACTATTTTAGAATAAACCACTTTTGTTTTTTAAGAACTCCTTAACTTTTAGTGAGGAGTTTTTTTATTTTAAAACAAGCGATTGTGTAATAATATATTTCAAAACAGAAATGAATCAAAATACTTTATTGCTTCAATCTTAATTCGTAAAAAATGAGTGTGTTAGCAATAAGAAATGTATTATAAATACTATATAAGAAAATTATATCTAGTTACTTTTAGACATAAATTCTTTTAAATATGCAGTTCTACGCTTATTTATCATTTTCTTACCTATTTTTTTAAATCGATTAATTTACAATCAAAATTTTGCTTTTATCAGTCTGTTTATTGTCGTTTAAGCAAACTTTTAATTATAAAATTATAGTAATCTTATTTTAATTCTATATTTTTTTAGATATAAATAAAAAAATATTACGCAACCGATTGTGTGTTTTAGATTTTTATTTATATTTGTTAAATGAATATTAAAAAAGTGATCCAACATGCCTAAATAATGGAGTCCAAATACCTTCAGTATTTATGTAATAAAAAAACTAACTCAACCAATTACTATTAATTATCTAAATCAATTTTTATGACCAATTTTTTTACAATTAAAAGCAAATCAAAGCTCCTAAAGTGCTTGGGGTTTTTATCCCTGATGTTTCTGTTTTCTTTGAGTGCAAACGCTCAGACAACAGTTACTGGAGTTGTTTCTGACGCCCTTGGACCTATTCCGGGAGCAAATGTTACTATTAAAGGTACCAAAACTAGTGTTGCTACAGGTTTTGATGGGAATTATACAATATCAAATGTTCCTTCTAATGGAGTTTTGGTATTCAGTTTTTTAGGTTTAACAACAAAAGAAGTACCTGTTGCAGGTAAAAATAAATTAAACGTAGTATTAGAAGAAAATTCTAATGCACTGCAAGAAGTTGTGGTTATTGGTTACGGTACACAACGAAAAGAAGCAGTGACAGGTTCTGTTGCTTCCATTAAAGGAGATGTAGTACGCGAAGTGCCATCAGCTAATATCACGCAGGCTTTACAAGGACGTTTAGCGGGAGTTCAGATGACACAAACCTCATCCAAGCCAGGTGCTGAAATGCAAATTCGTATCAGAGGTACGCGTTCGTTAACAGCAGATAACAATCCGTTAGTAGTATTAGATGGAATTCCTTTTGCAGGATCTATTGGTGATATTAGTCCGGACAATATCAAAAGTATTGAAATCTTAAAAGATGCTTCGGCAACTGCAATCTACGGATCTCGTGGTGCCAATGGTGTCATTTTGATCTCAACCAATAAAGGTCAAAAAGGACAGAAAGCTACCTTTACTTACAATACTTATAGCGGTTTGAAAAATATTTTTGCCAAATTCCCAATGATGGATGGAGCAGAATTTGTGGCTTTACGTAAAATAGCGACTCTTCCGGGTACAACTGCTCCACTTTATTCAAATGGTGTAGATGAATCTAATAACGTAAATACTGATTGGCAAAACTTAATGTTTAGATCTGGTATAGTAACCAATCATGATATAGGTGTAACAAATGGTACTGAAAGCGGTAACTATAATTTCGGTGCAAGTTATTACAAAGAAGAAGCAGTAGTACCTGGACAGGATTACAGCCGATTAACTTTGCGAGGAGCTGTAGATCAGGCAGTAGGGAAATATTTCAAATTTGGTTTTACTACAAATAATAATTACTCTGTTACAAACGGCGGTAATTTAAGTTTATACAATACTTTAAGTACGACGCCAATTGCTAATCCATATAATCCAGATGGCTCTTTGAAAAGAACAGTTAAAATGCCATTAGATGAAAACTGGGTGTATACAAGAGAAACGGTAGAAAATTTAGGAGATAAATGGATCGACCAGACAAAGGCCTATAGTTCTTATAACACTTTATATGCTGAGTTAAAAATACCTGGTGTACAAGGTTTAAAATATCATATCGATTTAGGTGGAAATTTCCGTTCTACTAGTGGAGGTCAATATACAGGAGAGGGAGTATTTAGTATCAACCCAACAACAGTTTCAACGGCTCAAATCGTTAACACTCTTAATACAAACTGGGCAATTCAAAACTTACTTTCTTACGATCGCAATTTTGGAAAACATCAGGTAAATGCGGTTGCTATGTTCTCTTCAGAACAAACCAGTTATAACAGATCACAAGTTAATGCAAAGGACGTTCCTTCAGATTCTTTTCAATTTTATAACTTAGGTAGAGCAGCAGGTGAAATTTCGATTAATCCGGACAATCAGGATTATTATAAAAGCGGATTGATCTCTTACATGGCACGTGCAATGTATTCTTATGACAATCGCTATATGATTACAGCAACTGTTCGATCAGATGCCTCTTCAAGACTTGCAGAAGGACATCAATGGCATACTTATCCTGCTGTATCAGCTGGATGGAATGTTAAAAATGAATCTTTCATGCAAAACGTTAATTGGCTGGATCAATTAAAATTACGTGCAGGTTATGGAGAAACTTCTAACCAGGCAGTTGCCCCTTATTCTACACTTGGACTTTTAGCTTCAAGACCATACAATTTTGGAGATACGAATACAACAGGATACTATGTGTCTAAATTACCTAATCCTGAATTAGGTTGGGAATATTCTACGACAATGAACTACGGAGTTGATTTTGCCTTATTTAGAAATCGTTTAACGGGTACAGCGGAATATTATGTAACAGATACAAAAGATATTCTTCTGGATGTAGGCTTACCTCCAACAGCTGGTGTTGGTAGCTATACGGCAAACATTGGACAAACTCAAAATAAAGGGTATGAATTAACGCTTAACGGAACAATATTCGACAATCCAAATGGTTGGTCCTGGGATGTTGGTGTAAATTATTACTCTAATAAAAACAAATTGGTTGCACTTTCTTCAGGACAAAGCAGAGATGAAAACAACTGGTGGTTTGTAGGGCACCCAATTGATGTAATCTTTGATTATGAGAAAATAGGACTTTGGCAAGAAGGAGATGCTAATCTTACTAAATATGAGCCAGGAGGAAATGTAGGTATGATTAAAGTTAAATATACCGGAGATTTCAATCCAGATGGATCACCAACAAGACAAATAGGACCTGCAGACAGACAAATAATAGATGTAAATCCAGATTTTCAAGGTGGTTTCAACACTCGTGTTGCCTATAAAAATTTAGATCTTAGTGTGGTAGGTGCTTTCCAGAGTGGTGGAGTTTTGATCAGTACGCTTTACTCTTCATCAGGTTACCTTAATATGTTAAGCGGACGTAGAGGAAACGTAAAAGTGGACTACTGGACACCAGAAAATACAGATGCAAAATATCCAAGACCTGGTGGAGTTATGAGTAATGACAATCCAAAATACGGATCTACTTTAGGATATTTCGATGCCTCTTATGTTAAAATTCGTACGATCACTCTTGGGTATAACATTACCGAAAAGTTTATTAAAGATTTAGGGGTTGACAGATTTCGTCTTTACTGCACAATACAAAATCCATTCGTAATCTATTCACCTTACCATAAAGAAACTGGTATGGATCCGGAAACTAACTCCTATGGTAACGAAAATGCAGCAGTAACTGATTTTTATAAAAGACGTTTGCTGACATTAGGAACTAACTCGCCTTCAACGCGTACTGTCTTGCTTGGCCTTAATTTAACATTTTAAAAAAAGATAACGATGAAACCTATACAAATAAAAACTTTTATGGTAACAGCATTGATAACGCTGTTCCTGGGAGCCTGTTCTAATGTTTTAGAAGAAGAGCCTCGCAGTATTTACACCCCCGAATATTTTAAAACTGAAAAAGGGGTTGTGGGAGGATTAACATCAATGTATGCGCACTTGCGCTATATTTATGGACAAGGTTATTATTACAATACAACCGAAACCGGAACTGATGAGGCAACGTATGCGCAAAGTGCAGATGCCAACTTCAAAGATATGGATCTTTCAGGAGTGGGATCAATTACTCCTTCTTCAAGCCGTACTGACGCTTTGTGGCAACCGGCATTTATCAACATTAATACGGCAAGTGGTATTATTGAAAATGCTCAGGCAATTGGAACTATTTCAAATGCAATGATTGCAGAAGCCAGATTCTTTCGTGCATTTGATTATTTCTTATTAGTTCAAACTTTTGGTGGAGTGCCATTGGATTTGGGTGCTGGAGAACTTAAATTCAACACAAGTCCGTCAAGATTTTCAGTTAGAAATACAGTGCCACAAGTTTATACCAAGGCTGTTTTTCCTGATTTAGTAACAGCGGTAAATGATTTGCCAGATGTTGGAAGAGTTAAAGGTGGAGTAACTAAAACTGCTGCCAGACTTTTTTTAGCAAAAGCGTATTTAACTTATGCATGGTGGTTAAAAAATCCAAACAATATTCCAACTTATCCTGAAAGTACTCGTGTTGACCCAGACGGACATGACGCTGCATGGTATTTTCAAAAAGCTTATGACGTAGCAGCAGCCGGAATTGATTCTCACGGTTCATTTGCACTACAACCTACTTATTATGACGTAAACTTAGGAAGTAACGATCGCAACAGTGAAATTTTATTATATGCAGATCATACTGAAAAAAGCGAATTTTATAATGCGAGCAGCTTGACATTTTCGAATGGTGCTGCACCTGAAAATTTTGCAGTTTGGATGATGACTCCAAATTATACTGTTCTTAGAAGTTCAGGTATAAGTTCTGTGCAACGTGAAGCAGAGCAACATTTAGGACGTCCATTTATTCGTATGTGCCCAACTATTGGTGCAATCGTAAATACATTTGCAGATAAAACAAACGATTCTCGTTACGATGGTACATTTACAACAGTATATCGTGGAAACTGGAATAAAGCTGGTATTACAACCCCAACATTAAATAATGCAAATAATTTACCAGTTGCTCCGGGAGGTGCAATACTTTCTTTCTTAAACAATGAAAATCCATCGATTGTTTATGCGGCAGGAAACGGACCTGAAGGAGGAGCTGTTGGTGCCGGAGTATTAACTGGAAGATCTGATTTTGTTATTGCTCCAAGTGGTATAAGCAGAATTATATATCCAGGTTTATGGAAATTGGGTACTTATCGTACAGACAATGGAACCGGACTTGGATCTCCAAACGGAGCCAGCACGCGTCCTTATAATATTGCAAAATTATCAGAATTATATTTAATTGCTGCTGAAGCGGCAGTAATGGGAGCAGCTCCTCAAGGCGGAAAAAGTGCAAGAGAATTGGTAAATGTTTTACGTGCCCGTGCTGGAAAATGGAGATTTGACAATAATGGGAATGTAGCAAAATCAGCAGATAATAGTGCCGCAATGACTGCAGCAACACCTGCAATTATTGATATTAATTATATTCTGGCAGAACGCTCTCGTGAATATTATGGTGAAGGATATCGTTGGTACGATTTACTACGTACTCAAAAATGGACAGAACTTTCAAGTTCATACCAAATTTGCGGTCCGGCATACGGAAATCACACGCCACTTACTGTAGCCAGAGATATTAAACCATATCACTATCTACGCCCGATTCCTCAAGTTCAATTTGATGCCATGATCATGACTGCTGAAGAAAAAGCAGTTTATCAAAATCCGGGTTATTAATTAATTAAATATGGAAACAAACTTATTAAGCTTAAAAGTTTAGTTAGTTAGTAAAGTGTAAGCAGTAGTTATAAGTGTTATTTTTACAGAATGAGTATAACAGAAATATAAGTTTGTTTCTAAAAAAAGCCGAGAGTGTTAGTCCTTTCGGCTTTTTGCCATAAATTGATCGTTGATTCTTAAAAATAAAAAAGTAAAAATGAAGAGAATAGTAATCATTATTGCCTTGTTTGTTTACAGTAGCATTTTTGCTCAGATAAAACTTCCACGCTTAATTAGCGATGGAATGGTTTTGCAGCGTGATATTCCACTGAAAATTTGGGGTTGGGCATCGGCAGGTGAAAAGATCGAAATTAACTTCAATCAAAAAAAGTTTAAAACGACAGCTGCAAAAGATGGAAACTGGACGATTGTGTTACCATCTCAAAAAGCCGGCGGACCATATGAAATGACTTTGTCTGCCAGCAATACAATTGTCCTGAAAAATATTCTGATTGGTGATGTGTGGCTTTGTTCCGGACAATCCAATATGGAACTTCCAATGGAACGCGTTAAGGATAAATACAAAGAGGTAATTGCAAAGGCTGATAATGCAAACATCAGACAATTTTTAGTGCCCGATCAATACGATTTTGCAAAAGAAAACACAGATCTTTCTGCAGGAGAATGGCTTTTGGCAAATCCCGAAAATGTTTTAAAATTCTCGGCTATTGCTTATGTTTTTGCTGATGAAATATATCAAAAATATAAAATTCCGATTGGTTTAATTAATAGCGCATTAGGTGGTTCGCCTGCAGAATGCTGGATCAGTGCCGAAGCAGTTAAAAAGTTTCCGGAATATGATAAGGAATACCAGAAATTTAAAGACGGAACTTTAGGTATTCAAATTGAAGAAAGTGACAAAAAAATCAGTTCAACCTGGTATTCGACGATAAATAAAGACGATGAAGGTTTAAAGAATAAATGGTCAAATCCTGAATTAGAAGATACTGATTGGAAAAGCATGAATATTCCGGGATATTGGGCCGATAATGAATTAGGAAATATGAATGGTGTAGTTTGGTTCCGAAAAGAATTTACAGTTTCAAATTTAAAAGAAAGCACGGCAAAACTTATTTTAGGAAGAATTGTTGATGCTGATTCGGTTTATGTAAACGGACATTTTGTAGGTACAACATCTTATATGTATCCACCAAGAATTTATCCTTTTGATGCAAAGTTTTTAAAAGAAGGGAAAAATGAAATTGCCATTCGTGTTATTAATAATTCAGGAAGAGGCGGATTTGTGGAAGATAAACCATACGAATTGATTTTGGGTAATGAAGTTATTGATCTGAAAGGTGCATGGAAATATAAATTAGGAGTAAAAATGTTACCATTGCCGCCACAGACTTTTATCAGATGGAAACCTGTCGGCTTGTATAATGCGATGATTGCGCCGTTGAAAAATTATGGCATAAAAGGGGTACTTTGGTATCAGGGCGAATCGAGTACTAAAAAACCGGAAGAATATTCGGCTTTAATGGAAACTTTAATTACGAATTGGAGAACAGAGTGGAAGCAAGGTGCTTTTCCGTTTTTATATGTGCAGCTTACTAATTTTATGATGCCAAAAACAGAACCGGGTGAAAGTAACTGGGCTGCTTTAAGACAACAACAAAAAAATATATTAGCTGTTGAGAATACGGGAATGGCAGTAACAATCGATGTTGGAGAATGGAATGATATTCATCCATTAAACAAATATGATGTTGGAAAAAGGCTTTCTTTATTGGCAAGAAAAATGGTTTATGGAGAAAAAAATCTTGTTGCTTCGGGACCACTTTTTAAATCGATGGAACAAAAAGGAGATAAACTTGTTTTAAGTTTTACAGATATCGGAACAGGTTTAATAGCTAAAAATAATCAGCCTCTTAAAGCATTTGAAATTGCAGGAAAAGATGGGAAATTTGTTTGGGCCAATGCCGTAATTGAAGGTGATAAAATTATCGTTTCAAATGAAACTGTTATAAACCCAATCAAGGTTCGATATGCATGGGCAGATAATCCGGATCAGGCTAATTTATATAATAAAGAAAATTTGCCGGCTTCTCCTTTTGAAGGAAGTTTATAAGAAACTAATAATCAATTAGAAGCAAAAAAAAGCGGAAGTTCAACTTAGAACTTCCGCTTTTTATATTTTAAATCTTATCGAACCGGAATGTAAATATCAAAAGCAGCACCTTTATTTTTTTCGCCGGTTGCCGTAATAATTCCGTTATGGTTGTCTACAATTTTTTTCACAATAGCCAGTCCAATTCCGGTTCCTGTATATTCCAGTTTTCCATGCAAACGCTGAAAGACTTCAAAAATTTTCGAACTGTATTGTTGTTCAAAACCAATTCCGTTATCTTCAATTCTAATATGACAGTAAGTAGTTTCTTTTTCTAATTTTTTATTTTCTAAAGTTGTGCCTTTCACAATTTTGCTACTAACTTTTATTACTATTGGCGTCTCAGGTTTAGAAAATTTAAGCGAGTTGCTTACTAAATTGTATAAAAGCTGCCTAAACTGAAACGGAATAATAGTAGCTTCGCAATTCTCACAGTTTTCAATTGTTGCGTGTTTTTGTTCAATTTCTTCCTTTAAATCTTCTTTTACTTCCTCAACAATTTTAGAAAGATCTGTTTTTTCAAATACACGTTCCTGAATATTAGTTCTCGAATAAGAAAGTAAATCATTAATTAATGTCTGCATGCGTTGCGCAGCATTTTGCATGCGTTGAAATTTATCTTTTCCTCCGTTTGATAAGTTTTCAAACTCTTTCTCTAAAATAAGCGAAGCAAAAGTTTGAATTTTTCTAAGCGGTTCCTGTAAATCATGACTTGAGATATAAGCAAAAGACTGCAGTTCCTGATTCATTTTTTCCAGTTCTTCGTTTTTCTGTTCAAGCTCTAAGGCATTTAGTTTTAATTTATCGTCCGCTTTCTTTTTTTCTGATAAATCATGCGTCATTTTTGAAAAACCAATAACCTGACCTTTTTTGTTGTGAATGGCAGTAATAACGACGCTTGCCCAAAAATAGGTTCCATCTTTACGAACGCGCCATCCTTCCTGAGTTGCTTTTCCTTTTTCGATTGCTATATTTAGCAGTTTTTGAGGAAGATTGCTTTTTCTGTCTTCTTCTGTATAAAATTTAGAGAAATTTTGTCCAATAATTTCTTCAGCTTTATATCCTTTAATCTTTTCAGCTCCTAAATTCCAGTTTTCTACAGTTCCTTGATGATCAAGGTATAAAATAGCATAATCTTGTACTTCCTCAACCATTAAATGATAACGCTCTTCACTTTTTTGAAGTGATTCATTCATTAAATTTAATTCTTTGGTTCTTGCCGCTACTTGTTGTTCGAGCTCATGTGTAAATGCTTTTTCAGTATGAATATCGGTAAAGGCACCAACCCATTTTAAAATTTTACCTTGCATATCTAAAACAGGTTCACCAATTACAGCATGCCATCTGTAATTCCCATCTTTTCTTCTAACACGAACATCACAGCGATAGACTTCTCCAGTAGCTAAACTATGGCTCCATATTCTGGCGTTTTCGTCAAAATCATCGGGATGAATCATAGCTCTCCATTCGGCTTCACCAACAGGATGAATTCCGGTGTAATCAAACCATTTTCCGGAAGCGAATAATGCATTTCCTTTTTCATCGGTTTCCCAAATTAATTGCGGAATACTTTCGGTTAAAGAGCGAAATCTTTTCTCGCTTTCTTCGAGTTCGTGCTGATGTTTTTTTTCATCTGTAATATCTCTGATGGTACCAATTAATTTTTCAGGTTTATTGTCTTTATCGTAGAAAAGTTTTCCTTTGCCTTCCATCCAATGAATTGAGCCGTCAATCCAGATTGTTCGGGCTTCATAATTGAGATATCCTGAAGCAAGGGCTTCTTTAAAAGCTTTATTTCGGATATGCATATCATCCGGATGAAGGTGTGTAAGTAATTGTTCGTGGGTTAATTTTAGATTCTCTTTGTAACCTCCAACAATTTCAAGATATCTTTGAGAATAAATAGGTTCTCTGGTTTTTATATTTAATTCCCAGGTTCCTAATTCACTGGCTTCTACAATGATTTTTAGTCTTTCTTCGTTTTGTTCTATTTCTTTTCGGGCTTCGACTTTTTCGCTAACTTCTGTAACAGTTACAATAATTCCTGATATAGTCCCGTCTTCTTCTTTTAACGGAGAATATAAGAAATCGAAATACGAAATTCCCAGTTTTCCATAACGCTTTAATGGAATTGGAACTTCATATCCATGAAAAGGAATTCCTGTTGTTAAAACATTTTTTAATAACGAACTCACACTTTCTTCAACTTCTGGTAACGAATCAAATAAGGGTTTGCCAACAAAAGTATTTTCTTCTCTGTCAACCAATTTCAAATAAGCTTCATTGGCCATTTCGACCATATATACAGAACCACGTAAAATTGTAATTCCAACCGGAGCCTGTTTTACGGTATTTCGGAAACGTTTATCAGCTTCTTCAATTTCTTTTCTTGCTTTTACTTGTGGCGTATTGTCAAGTACCCAAATGGCAACTTTTGTTACTTTTCCTTCAATGTTTTTTAGCGGTGCATAAACAAAAGTGACATAAATAATTTCTTCTTTGCCATGTCTGACAAGCATCATTTCTACTTCATTAGCATAAAACGGAAGTCCTCCATCTATTACTTTTTGCAGCGCTTCTTCATAATAAGGCCTAACTTCCGCAAAGGCGTCCCAATATTGTTTTCCAGCGATTTGATCGTAAGATTTTCCCGCAACTTCAATAAAACTTTCATTGACGATTTCACTTACCAAAGTATTAGCATCTAAAACACAGATACCAATTGGAGCGTCCAAAACCATACTTCGCAGATTATTCTCGTTTTCTTCTATTCTTTTCTTTGCGAGGTTTAGATTAGTCGTTTCTGCAGCCGTATTCATGACGCCATAAATATTGCCATTTATATCATATAATGGTGTAAAGCTGTAGTCAAAATAAAAGGTTTCTAATACACCATTTATAGTAATATCAATACGGGTATTTTTACTGTGAAAAGATTCACCCGTTTCATAAACACGACTAATTTGATCAAAAACCAATTGATTATCAAGCTCGGGTAAAATTTCTGTGTATAATTTTCCAACAACATCATTTCCTTTTCCCCAAACGTCCATAATGGATTGATTGGCTAGTTCAATGCGTTTCTCTGTTCCAACATAAACACCAATCGGAAAGGGAGCATTTTCTACCAATTGCCTTATTTTTTGCTCACTTTCTACAACCTTAAAACGCGCTGAAACTTGTTGAGTTACTTCAATTGCAACTGCTGCAACACCAGAAATTGTACCATCTGTATCTCTTAGGGCTTCATAAACAAAATTGATGTAAGTATCTTCGACTCTGCCATTTCGTGGCAGCTGAACCAGACGTTCATTGGCAACGAATTTTTCGCCGGTTTTATAAACGTTATCCAGCAGAATTTCCAAATTCTGATTTTGTGCTTCAGGCAGCGCTTCAAAAATGGGTTTATTAATTACTTTATCAAGTGAAGTTCCCCATAACTGAACCATTTGATCGTTGGCAATTTCTACAATATGTTTTTCTCCTCTAAACACACACATGGCAACCGGTGCCTGCATGATATTGTTTATAAATCTTGCATTACTTTCTTTTAATGCTTCGGTTGCTTTTTTCTTTTCTGTAGTTTCAATTACGGTTACCAAAATGCCGCCAATTTCTCCATTTTCTTTTTTGATCGGACTGTAAGAGAAATCAAAATAGCATTCTTCATCAAATCCGTTTCTGTTTAAAACTACCATGAAATCCGGAATACTGACTGCTTTTCCTTTCATGACCTCATCAAACATGGGGCCTATGGTAGTCCAGATTTCTGAAAATGTTGCTGCAGAACTAATTCCGAGTGCCTGAGGATGTTTGGTTGCACCTAAAATAGGGCGAAATGCATCGTTATATATTTGTGTAAAATCGTCTCCCCACGCAATGTACATGCCAAACGGATTATTAAGCATTACTGCTGTAATTGTGCGTAGACTTTGCGGCCAGGTTTCAGGATCGCCTAAAGATGTTTTGCTCCAGTCTTTGGTACGAATTAATTCGCCCATTTTTCCACCATCAGCTAGAAAATAATGTTCCTTGTTTGTACGACTCATTCCAAAACTATTTTAAGGTTGAAGAACAAAATGCTCTCGTACAGGTTGTTTTAATTTATTTTCGGAAACTACATCCAGAGCATTGCCAATCACTTTTTTTAATTTAGAAAATTCGCCAGGTTTACGAATATAGTAAGTTGCTCCTTTTTTGTACATCAAATCAACTATTTCTGTATCCAGAGAAGTTGAGAAAATAATTACTGGCAGCGAATCAAGTTCGACAATTTCTTTTATTTCTTTTAAGCATTCGTGACCATTTTTGCGAGGCATATTAAGATCAAGAAATAGCATATCAGGTAATTTCCCGGAAGAATTAGCTGCTAAATAATCCATAAGCTGAACGCCATCATTAACAACAACAAGAGATACCGGAAGCGATAATTCGTCAAGTGCCTCTTGAAAGAAAGCACAATCGTCTTCATCATCGTCCGCTAGTAAAAGATTGTAATGCTGTTTATTCATTTTATTGTAGGATATATATCGGGATTAAATAATTTTTATTAAATGATCTCATTCTGTTTAAGTTAGATGAGATTGTAAATGTTTTGTTTCTGCTAAGATAGTATTAATTGCACTCTTAGGAAGCAACAATATCGCAATAAATTTAACGATTTAAAGTAGAATTTCACAATCTTTTTTTTGATTTCACTTTTTTTAGCTGCGTTAACAAAGAACTTTTCCAGCTTATTAAAATAGTAATTTCAAAAAAATAAAAGCCTCCAGTATCAATTGATTTGGAGGCTTTTATGGGATTTATCTTTTATAAGAAAATATAAAAAAGGAAAAAAAGTTTGAAATTAAACAAGCGACGATCCAGGAACGTATCCAAAAAAATAAAAAATTAGATTTGTCTGTACAATTAATACTTGCTAATGTCAACGTAATAAAAAATGTTGTTATAAAATTTTTTAAGAATTGGGCTACGTTTTTTTTCCTGTAAAATAGAATGACTTTCACTTTAATTTAAATTAATCAATTGCGGTCCAAATTCTTCATAAAAGATATTTTCCTGATTGATATTTAATTTGATTAAGGCTTCATATTGTGTTTTAATGAACATTTCAGGGCCACAGATATAAAACTTAGCTTCTTCTAATAAAATAACTTCTTTGCATTTATGAAGATCGACCCGACCCTGAATTATTTCATTTGAAAAATCTTCATCATTTTCTATTGAATCATAAAAAGTGAAAGTTTCAAGCCATTCAGCTTCCTCTTTTAAAGTTGAAATCTGTTCTTTAAAAGCATGAACCGATTCATTTCGGCAGCCATGAATCCAGACTGTTTTTTTATTTTGAATAGCATTTAAATTGGTTTCTAGCATGCTTAACATCGGCGTAAGCCCAACGCCGCCACTAATTAAAACCAATGGATTTTTAGAATCTTTTTCTAAATGAAATAATCCGGCTGGAGCCGAAATTGAAATAACATCACCTTCTGATTTTGAATGTAAAGTTTGAGAAACCATCCCTGAAGGATTTGGTGCAATTCCGCTATCTTTTTTAACTGAAATTCGATAATATTCTGGATTGAAAGCACTCGATAAGCTATATTGTCTTGGTTGTAAAAGATTTAATTCAGGAACCAAAACCTGAACGCTGATGAATTGTCCTGCATGAAAATCAGCAATTTCTTTTCCATCTTCAGGATAAAGATAAAACGATTTGATTTCTGTAGATTCTTCAATAATCTTTTTAATTACAAATTTTCTCCAGCCATTCCAGCTTCCGGGTTTGGCTGCGTTTTCTTCGTATAAATCTTTTTCAAGATCGATCATAATTTTTGCTAATTGATAAAAGGCGACCGTCCAGGCTTCTAATATTTCTGGTGTTGCTCCATCTCCCACAACCTCAGCAATAGAAGCAATTAATTGTGTCCCCACAATTTTATATTGTTCCGGCTGAATATTAAGACTTCTGTGTTTGGTTCCGATTCCTTTCAGTACGCCAATTAAAACACTTGGGTCTTCTATATTTTCGGCGTAAGCCAAAACGGCATTAGCTAAAGCTGACTTTTGTCTTCCGTTGGCCTGATTTCCCATATTGAACATATTACGTAGTTCCGGATGTTCTCTAAACATTCTGGCATAAAAATAATTGGTAAGGTCTTCGCCACTGGCTCTTAAAATTGGAATAGTTGCTTTGATCAGTTCTTTTTGATTTGAATTCATTATTGTGATATTTAAAATTTGATTTTATGGTAACAAATTTAAATACCGACTTATACTTCGTTTTATGACTCAAATCATAAGTATTGAAAAATGAATGTTTTTCTGGTTTATATTTTATAACATCATTTTTACGGAAAGAATTTTAAATAAATCTTATTATGTTGTTTTTCAGTCTTTTGATGGGTATTTGTGTGGAAGTTAGGATAGTAAATTTGCGCGTTCTAATTTTTAATTCACTTATATTTAAATACCACTTTTATGAAAATTTTCAATTTGACTCTATTTCTTGTAACGTCTCTTTTTAATATTTCGAAACCTTTTTATAAAGAAGAAAGTTTGACAGCCCCCGAAATAGAACGATTTAATAACCAACTATCAGAAGTAAAGGAAATGCTTCATTCCAATCACGCTTATAATTCTAAAATTGCTTTTTTTGTTGATATGAAGATAAAGTCAGGCAAAAACCGCTTTTTTGTTTACGATTTAGTCAATGACAAAATTTTAGATGAAGGATTGGTAGCGCATGGTTCTGGTTCAGAAACCGGAATTAGAGGAGATTTAAAATTTAGCAATGAACCCAATTCTAACTGCACTTCACTTGGTCATTACAGCATTGGAAAAGCGTATACAGGAATGTTTGGAAAATCATATAAATTATCTGGTTTAGACGCAACGAATAATAATGCTATGAAACGCGCTGTTGTGTTGCATTCGTACTCGGCGGTGCCAGAAGAAGAACAGGATTATTACATCACAAATAGTCACGGATGCCCAATGGTTAGTGAAAATTTCTTTAAAAGACTTCAAAAAATCATTGATAGTTCTAAATCACCTATAATCTTAAATGTTTATTATTAATCGCTACTGTTTTGGATTTTAATCTCAAAGAATTGATCTGATATTCTAGTGAATATTCTCAAAAACAACGAGACAAACAGAAAGAAAGAATCCTAAAACGGTAAAAACTCCGGCCAATTTCCCTCCGTGTTCATAAGCTTCCGGAATCATGGAGTTGGCTAGCATCATTAAAATTGCTCCGCCGGCAAAAGCCTGAATAAAGGAAAGCCATTCTTGTGAGGCGCTACTGAAAACGGAAAAACCCGCAAGAGTTGCTAATGCACAAAGTACAGCTATACCCGTCCAGAGTAATATGATTTTTTTAGAACTCCAGCCACTTGATTTCATTCCGGAAGATCCTGCGATAGCTTCTGGTAAATTAGAAATGAAAACCGCTACTAACATCGTAAGATTTCCTGAAGTTGCTTTAAAAAGACCTAATCCAATGATGATTGATTCGGGAATACCATCTAATATAATGGCCAACACCATCGGGATTATTAAATTGGAGTTTTTGCTTTTTCCTAACTTCATCGGATTATTAGTTCCAAAATTAGCAATAAGTTTATCGGAGAAATAAAATATTGCTGCGCCTGCAAAAAAGCCAAAAGCCGGATACATAGTACCTCTGCCAAGTTTTACAGCTTCAAAGATTAACTCATACGATATGGCTGAGATTAATGTCCCGGCACCAAATCCCATAATCACACCGATAGCACGATTACTCAGGGAATACCCAATTGCTAATATCCCACCAATAATAAGGGATGAAGTCGCTAATAAACCTGTGATAAAAGCTTGTAGCATAACAATTATGTTTTATTGCATGACCTTACTTTTGAATTGCTGATTTTAAATCTAACTTTCTTTTAGAAATATCCGATAAGTCGCATCCATAATCCGCCAATTACCATGTAAATAAGCAACATGACAAGTCCAGTTACCAAGCCTTTAACCCACCAGCTTTTTAAGTCAACATAACCGCTACCGAAGAAAACGGGTGCTGGTCCGTGACCGTAATGGGTTAGAGTTCCGTATAAAGAGCCTACAAATCCAAGCATGAAAGCAAGTAGTAAACCCGGAACTCCAATAGAAATTCCAACACCTAATAATGCAGCATACATGGCAGCCACATGCGCAGTTGCACTGGCAAAAAGATAATGACTAAAGAAATATACCAAAATAATAATAGGAAAAGCCATTTGCCAGCTTAAACCGCCAATCTCAGCTTTTACCTGATCGCTAAACCAGCCGATAAAGCCTAATTCGTTGAGCGAGCTTGCCATCATTACTAAAACAGAAAACCAAACTATCGTATCCCAGGCGCCTTTTTCGGCTTTAACATCTTCCCATGTTAATACTGAAGTTAATAACAAAACAACCAGACCAATAAAGGCAGTTGTTGTTGCATCAATCGAGAATAAATCACCGGTTATCCAAAGAAATAATAAAATGAAAAAAGTTAATAACATTAGCCATTCATTTCGGGAAATTGGTCCCATTTCTTTTAGTTTCTGACTGGCAATTTGTGGTGCATCTCCGGTACTTTTTAGCTCAGGCGGATAAATTTTGTACAATACAAAAGGAATTACAAAAAAGGAAACAATACCGGGAACAATGGCTGCCGTTGCCCACGACATCCACGAAATTTTGATACCTAAATTGAGTGCAAATTTTTGACACATTGGGTTGCTGGCCGTGCCCGTTAAAAACATTGAGGACGCAATCAGGTTCATGTTATAGCTATTCAATGTTAAAAACGCACCTAATTTTCGATGTGTTTCCGGCTGATCCGGCATTGAACCGAAACTCATAGACATTGATTTCATGATGGGATATATAATTCCGCCACCTCTTGCTGTATTACTTGGTACAGCTGGTGCCAAAACAACATCGGCAAGTCCTAAACCGTATGCTAAACCAAGCGAACTTTTGCCAAATACTCTAATGAATAGAAAAGCAATTCTGTTTCCCAATCCGGTTTTAATAAAGCCTCTCGCAATGAAAAACGAGATTCCGATTAACCAGATTACTTTATCTCCAAAACCTTTCAGCGCCAGAGTAATAGATTTTCCTGCATCTCCTGGTGCCAAAACTTGTGTAAAAGCTGTCAAAGCAATGGCAATCATACACATGGTTCCCATTGGAGCTGCTTTCAGAATGATTCCAAGAATAGTAGCAACAAAAATGGCAAACAAATGCCAGGCTTCAATTACAACACCTTGTGGAGCCGGAATAAACCAAATGATTAGTCCAACTGCTAGTGTAATAATGGTTTGAGTAATTTTTACTTCTTTCATGAGAACGAGAATTAAGTTAAACTAAAGTCGGCATTGCAACTGAATTAAAAATAAATTGCTGCTGTATGTCGACGTATCCGGAATGTCTTTTTCATAATTGTCAAGTGTAAAACCTAACTCGATGCGGCCAGTATAGGCTTTGCCAAATTCGAGACTTACCATTGGCGTATAAGTTTGTCTTACGTTTGAGTCGATTTTATAACTGGAATTAAAAGTCTCATAACGGCAGGATACTTCTATAGATGACAGTCTTTTGTAGGCTATTGCATATCTCAAATTTGGTAAAATATAAACGCCCCGCATTTGATAATCGGCTACGCTTGCAGTTCTGCCATCGACAGGCAGAGAAAAATATAAATTATGATTCGTACCTTGTTTGTATTCTATTTGTACATCTAAATGAAGCTTATCTGCAATTTTAAAATTACTTGTGATATCAGCACCAACAGCAAAAACTTCTTGTGTAAAAACTCTTCCAATTCCGCCGTTTAAACCCAGATTTATTTTATTTTTTTTTGATAAACCGAAAACCCATCTTGTAAAATATTGTTTTCCGTTATCTTTATCCTTTTCCTGATCTTTTCCATTTCCGTTTACAATAGTAACAGCATAATCTACAGGAATTTTTCCAATATCAACAGATCCCAAAACTGCAGCTCCGATTTGAAAACTAGTCCATCCATTTTTTCCGAATTCATAGTATTGATTGGAGAAATCAAAAGATTTTATGATGTCTACAGAAACCTGATCCTCTATACCAAATGGCGCTCTAAACTGTCCGCCAACTAATGCTGCATATTTATTAAATGTATATTTTGCATAAGCATTCTCTAAAACTTTTCCTTTTGGATCCGATTTAAAATCGGCTAAGTTTACTAAAATTACAACTTCGGTTTCCGGGCTAATTTTAGTGTTTACACCAACACGCATTCTTTTAATATCGAATGAAGTTTGGGTAACTTCTCCGGTAGTATGCTGAACTCCAAGTACGTCAACGTCGTTTGTCATGGCCGCGAGAAATCTTCCCTGAAAGAGTCCTTTAAATTGAAATTGAGGATATTTTACTGTACTTTCTGGTGTGGAGGTTTCGGTTGTTGTGGTAGTTTGGGCATTTATGATAACCGGAAATAACAAAAAAATAAAACTGATAATCGATGCTAAAGGCGTACTGATACATTTCATAAATAAAAATTAAGTTTTTTATTATTGATCTTAAATTCAATGATTAAGAAAGGAAAAGTAATGTAACTATCTGCTTATCAGTATTGATAAAGCTGTACTAAAGTAATGAAAAAAATAATGTCTTGTAAAAAAAATAGCATTAAAATAGTGTTATCGTTTTGATCAGAAAAGATATCTATTCATGACTATCATTTAAAAACCGTGAGAAATTCTCTGGAAATGAAAAATGAAACCTTCGGATTAAGTATATTTAATATGCCCTGATTTATTTCAAAAGAAATTTTAAATCAAATATTCATAATTGTTTTCAATTTTTACGCATAAAGTCAAATGCACCTTTGCGAAGTTGTATTCCGTATTCGAGATAGGCTTTCATACAAGCCAGAAAATTTGCCCAGCCTTCTGTATTTCCGATAGCCCATTTCAGATTCTTTTCATTGTATGTTTTTCCATCTTCAATTACTTTTACTACCGTGCTTTTGTCTGGTTGTGCTTCCAGTTCAATTTTTACTACGGTTTCCGGATCCCAAACATAGGATATCGAACGATTCATCTCAATCTGAATATCTTTTATAGGAACTTCATCTTCAAATTCGGGAAATTTCCAAATCAATTCTTTTCCGGCTTCCATTCGTCCATTGCTTTCTGAGATGAAATAGTTTATCATCTTTTCGGGATTTACAATTCCTTCAAAAACTTCTTCAACTGATTTCTGAATTTGTATTGTTGCTTTGGCAATTAGCTCCATAATTATTTCTTTTTTAATTTCAATTTAAAAAAATCAATAGTTCTTGTCCAGGATAAAGTTGCTGCTGCTTCATCGTACCTTGGCGTTGTATTATTATGAAAACCATGGTTAACTCCCGGATAGAAATAGGCTGTATTTTCAACTTTATTTTTTTTCAGTACTTCTTCAAAAGCTGGCCAGCCCTCGTTAACGCGAGTATCTAAACCTGCATAATGCAGCATTAACGGAGTTGTAATTTTTTCAGCTTCTTCTTTTGTTGGTTGTCCACCGTAATAAGGAACAGCGGCTGCTAATGTTGGTATTTTTACCGCCATCATATTAGAAATCCATCCACCAAAACAAAATCCGACAACACCTACATAACCATTACAATCTTTGTGTGCCTTTAAATATTCATAAGCAGCGATAAAATCTTCCAGCATCTCTTCGCGTGTACGTTTTTTTTGTAGTTCTCGACCAGCATCGTCATTTCCGGGATAACCGCCTAATGGTGATAAAGCATCAGGAGCAAGTGTAATAAAACCTTCTACGGCAGCTCGTCGGCCTACATCTTCAATGTATGGGTTTAGGCCTCGGTTTTCATGAACGACAATAATTCCGGGTAATTTTTTTTTGGTTTCAACAGATTGCGATAAAAGGCCTTTAATAGATCCGCCACCTTTTGGGGATTGATAAGTAATATAATCTGATTTTATTCTTGGCTCTCCCGGTTTAATTAAGATACTGTCTTCATAATTGGGCATCATAAAACTTAAAAGAGATGGAAGTGTCAAAGTGCCAACAGCGAAAATAGAAAGTTTTTCGATAAACTGTCTTCTTTCGATTTTGTTGTGGGCGTAGTCATCATATAAATCGAATACTTCTTGCGAAATATCTTCTTTGGTTAATTTTTGCATGGCGTTAAATTTTTGAAACTAATTTAGAAAATAAAAATGATTCGTGTTTGATAATAATACAATGGATTGATTTTTAGAAAAAAAATTAAGTATTTTGAACCAATCCAATTCTTTTTGCAGCTTCAACTATTTCTGTTACTAAATCTTTTGAAAGAATTAGGCTTGAAAGCATCATATTGATTTTTTTTGGTGTTTCAGGCTCTGTTTTTAAAAGTTTTGAAAGATATTTTTTTGCTTTATCATCTTCATTGATCAGGGATAATGTAGCACATTTAAGAAGCGGATCCCAAAAAGTTTCTTCAGTATCCGTTTTTTCAGCCCACTGAAAAGCATTTTTATATTCTTTTTTGGATAAATAATAACAGCAAAAACCAATATTAATCCACCATGGATAATATGGATTTTTTTGAATAGCATCTTGCATGATATTGAAACCTTTATCAAAATATCCTGCAAAAATAAGCATGCATCCAACTCCCGACACCAATCCGGAAGCATTTGGATTTATTTTAATGCATTGTTCAGCCGAATAAAGACAAGCTTCAGGATCTTTTTTAAATAGATTAATCCAGGTCAAAGTGTGCCAGGCATGTTGACAGTGTGGATCTATTTTTAAAGATTTCATTACACATCGATAGCCTTCTTCAATTGTGTTTTCGTCATTGTCAATGCCAAATGCAGCTCCGTTAAGATAAAATTCACCTAACATAGCCCAGGTAGCAGCATGATTTGGATGTAATTTGGATGCTTCATCAAGATTTCTGAAAGCAGACCAATAATTCTCAAATGAACATTCGCATTGATATTTGTAATAACTGTAAAAGCCCTTCCAAATACTCAAATTGTTTGCAATTCTGGATGGGGAAGTTTTGATAATTTCTTTAAAAATGCTTCCGTAATAGCCACCTATCTCACTGACAATGGTATGTACAATTTCGTTTTGAATTTGGTAAATGTCTTTGATATCAATATGATCAAAAGATTTTGTCAGTATAAATTCTCCTGTTTTAGAGTTTAAAAGGTTAATCCTTATCTGGAGTTTTTTATCATTGCATTGCAAATTTCCTGTAATGATAAAATCGGCACCCATTAATCTGGCTGCCTCCAGAATATTTTGATTGATTTTTGAAATCATTTCAGATGAAAAATGCCCAACTACAGAAATGTCTTTAAACAATGAAAGTTCTGCACTTAACTCTTCGCAGAGCATTAACGAAAAAATATCTAAATTTTGTTTGGTGTTGATTGATTTAAATGGGAATATGGCAATGATTGGATTTGTATCGTCATGGGGAGGCACAATGGGTCGCATATTTTCTATTTGCTTATTCTCCTTCTGAATAAATCTCGGAATATAACAGCCTTTAGGAATGTCTATTATCAAAGAATTGTTTTGGCCGAGTGTCAGGTAATATTCATTCAAAATTCGCCGTAACCTGCCTGCATGAATACGCACAACGGCATCATCGTTAGAATTAAAATTAGCTGATCTGTTAAGTACATTTATAGCAATAGAATATTCTTTGATAAAATGTTGGTTTTCATTAAGTGTTTCCTCCACAATATATCTTAAAAATTTACTTAAGATGGGAGAGTTTTTTAATGATGTAAAGCTTAAAACAGATTCTAGTTCGGTAAAAATTTCTTCATGTGTGTTTCTTTTTAGAGCCTCCATATAAGTTGCATTAAATGAGAACAATAGGGCAAAAAAATAATGACTATAAAGTTAAAAATATTCTTTTCAAATTATGATAAAATTTAATTTTTTGTAAGAAAAAAGATATAATTATAAGTTTTTTCCTGCATTTAACGGTTAAATTTAACGGTTTTTAACTCTTTTACGATGTTATGGTTTTTTATATTTGACTGAATATCAGTGTTTAATGATCGTAAAAATGTCGATTCCAGATAAATTATATAGCGAAAAACTCTCCAATTATCAGGAATCAATCAAAGTTTTGTATTTGGTTGATGATGATTTCAAAAGTATGTGTGATGATTATTGTTGCAGTAAAATCTTTGTTGAAAAATACAGACAAAAAATGCAACAGAATTTTCATATGAAGGTAGAATATGCAAATCTCACTAAGGAACTCGAAGAAGAAATAATACAATATATAGCAAAATACACGGAATAAATTTTTAGCCACAAATTCGAAAACCCATCAGAGTAAATGGCCAGGCATATTAAATAAACAAACAATTTTAAACCAAAAGAATTATGAAACAAAAAAAAATACAAATGGCGATGATCCGGTATCTCGCTATTTTAATTTGTTTTCTTGTAGTCAATATAATGCAGGCGCAAGAAGATGAAGCTAAAAAAAGTATGGAAATTTATGGGTTTATCATGACCGATATCGGCTATAATTTTAATCAGATTCAGCCAGATTGGTATGATGCTGTTCGCCCAACCAAATTGCCATCTTATGAAAACGAATATGGAGTAGACGGCAGTTATTATGCATCAGTACGCCAAACAAGATTGGGTTTCAAAAATTATTTTGATACAGGAATTGGAGAATTGAAAACACAATTTGAATTTGAATTGTACGGAACCGGTGTCGATGCTGGCCAGACCACTTTTCGTTTAAGACATGCTTACGCCGAATTAGGAAAATTTGGAGCCGGTCAGACCTGGAGCCCGTTTATGGATATTGATGTTTTTCCGAATACATTAGAATATTGGGGACCAACCGGAATGGTTTTCTTCCGAAACATACAAATTCGTTATATGCCCATACAGGGAGATACGCGTTTAACCATTGCATTGGAAAGACCCGGAGCGAGTGCAGATCAGGGAATGTATGCCAATCGTATAGAACTTCAGGGCGTTAATGCCCGATTTCCGCTGCCTGATCTTTCGGCAGAATATCATTATGGAGCTAACTGGGGTTATGTTGAGTTAGCAGGTATATTGCGAAAAATTGAATGGGAAGATCAAAATAATGATCAATATGATTTATCGGGAGATGCGCTTGGCTGGGGATTGAATTTAAGTACCAATATTAAATTTGGGCAAAGTACTGTTTTCAAAGGTCAGGTTGTCTATGGAGAAGGAATACAAAACTACATGAATGATGCTCCTGTAGATATCGGAATCGAAAATAATCCCGGAAATATAGTAACCCCGGTAAAAGGTGTTGCGCTTCCTCTTGTTGGAGTTGTGGCTTTCATTGATCACACATGGAGTGAAAAATTCACTAGTTCGTTGGGATATTCTATGATTGATATTGATAATTCTGATGGTCAAACAGATAATGCCTTCAAAAAAGGACAATATATCATAGGAAATGTTCTGTATTCACCAGCAAAAAATTGTTTGGTCGGAGCCGAATTTCAATGGGGTAATCGTGAAAATTTTAGAGACGGTTGGAGTACTTCAATCAATAAAATACAATTCTCTTTTAAGTATAACTTCTCACAAGCATTCTACAGAAAGAATTAATAAAATCATCTTTTTTTAAAGGTACCAAAAACTAAAAAACAAAACATCATGTGTAAAAAAATACATTATCTAATCCTCTTCGGATTATACATTAGCTTTCTTAGTGCTCAAACCCGAACTGAAAAAGATCTTTTGGGAGAGAAGCAAATTCCCAACAATGCTTACTACGGAGTTCAGACTGCCCGTGCTCTCGAAAATTTTCAGATCAGCGGAATGACGACACAATTTTACCCTGATTATGTAAAAGCTTTTGCCATGGTAAAATTAGCAGCAGCCCGCGCCAATGCAGAAGATGGCCGGCTTAAAAAAGACAGACTCGCTGCTATAGAAAAAGCTTGTCAGGCTGTAATAGATGGAAAATACCACGATCAGTTTCTGGTAGATCTTTATCAGGGTGGTGCAGGGACTTCTGCTAATATGAATGTCAATGAAGTTCTCGCCAATATCGCGTTGGAAATGAGCGGTCATAAAAAAGGAGAATATCAATTTATAGAACCTCATGACGATCTTAATATGGGGCAATCTACAAATGATGTTTACCCGACAGCGATTAAAGTAGCGCTATTGCTTCATAATGATAAACTGATAAAAGAGGCAGATTTACTTGCCAAAGCATTCCATAAAAAAGGAGACGAATTTAAGGATATTCTTAAAATGGGGCGTACCGAAGGACAGGATGCAGTACCAATGACTTTAGGTCAGGAATTTCACGCTTTCGGAAATCAACTTGACGCAGAAATTGCCGCTTTACGCAAGTCAGAAGTTTTTTTATGTGAACAAAATATGGGAGCGACGGCAATAGGAACCGGAATTACCGCATCGCCAGGTTATGCTGAAAAGGTGGCCACGCATCTTGCTAAAATTACAGGAAAACCTATTGTGATGAGTAAAGATCTTATTGCTGCCACTTCTAGTCAACAAGGATTTGTAATTTATTCATCGGCATTGAAAAGTATGGCTGTCGCCATGTCAAAAATAAGTAGCGATCTTATTTTTCTGGCTTCAGGACCACGTGCCGGAATTTTTGAGATCAATCTGCCTGCATTGCAACCGGGCTCATCCATTATGCCGGGAAAAGTAAATCCGGTAATGCCGGAGTTAATGAATGAAGTTTGTTTCAAAGTGATAGGAAATGACCTTACTGTGACGCTTGCCGCTCATTCAGGTTTGCTGCAATTAAATGCTTTTGAACCTGTAGAGGCCATTGCCATGATGGAATCACAAGGTTTGTTTTTTAAAGTGATGCCGCTTTTCAGAAAAAATTGTATCGAAGGTATTACGGCAAATAAATCGGTTTTAGATCATTATATGGAAAGAAGCGTTGGTATTGTTACGGCACTTAATCCGGTGCTGGGTTATGAAAAAACAACAGAATTGGCCAAAGAAGCCCTTGAAACCAACAAAGGAATTCTGGAGCTTATACGCGAAAAGAAATTGCTTACAGAAGATCAAATTAAAAAATTGCTTGACCCTGCAAGCTTAACAGGACAAAAATAAAACCATCAACTAAAAAATCTATATCATGAAAGTATATACAATCTTTTATAAAAAACTGTTTCTTATAATTCTATTATCCGTAAGTACAGGTATAATTGCACAATCGAAACCTAAAGTTCTAATTTTAGCAACGGGAGGAACCATTGCAGGATCTGCTGCCACTGGTGTTCAGTCTGGTTATACTTCGGGACAAGTAACTATTGATGCGATGGTAAATGCCGTTCCGGACGCCATGAAACTTGCCGATATTAAAGGCGAACAAATTGCGAATGTAGGATCTCAGGATATGTCATTTGAAATAATGCTGAAAGTTGCCAACAGAATTAATGAACTGGCTGGCAGCAAAGATGTTGACGGTTTTGTGATCACACATGGAACTGATACTATGGAAGAAACGGCTTATTTTCTAAATCTGGTTGTAAAAACAGATAAACCGGTAGTACTCGTTGGTTCGATGCGTCCATCAACTGCAATTAGTGCTGACGGACCTTTAAATCTTTATAATGGTATTGCCGTTGCTGCTGATCCTAAAGCAAAAGGACACGGCGTATTGTTGGTAATGAATGACTGGATTCATTCGGCACAATCCTTAACCAAAGTGAGTACAACCGCAGTTCAGACTTTTATGTCTCCTATACGCGGACTAATCGGTACGACTTCTTATGGAGTAAATGATTTTTACCATTATCCTGATCAAAAATTCGGAAAAGATTCTCAATTTGATGTGAAAGGTGTTACCACTTTTCCACGTGTAGATATTATTTATGCTGATGCCGATATGAAACCGGATTTAATTGATGCTTCAATTGAAAGAGGTGCCAAAGGAATTGTAATCGCCGGCGTTGGAAACGGAAATATGAATAAAGCTTCCCTTGATGCTTGTGCGAGAGCAAGTAAAAAAGGAATTATTGTAGTAAGAAGCACGCGTGTTGCTACCGGTATTGTAGGACGTAATGTGGAGTGCAATGATGATGAACTGGGACTTATAGCTTCTTATGGACTTAATCCGCAAAAATCAAGAGTTCTGCTAACTGTAGCATTATTAAAACCAAGAAAATTGGATGAATTACAAAAAATATTCCTGGAATATTAATATTTAAATAAAATATTTTGAAAGCAAAAAAAGCAATATTGAACTTTTCATACCTGCAATTATTGCGAGTTGGTTTAATTGTTTTTATTCTGCTGATTGTACCTTATTGTTCGTATGGGCAGGAACTACCAAAAACAGTACCTGACGGAACAGAAGGTGATGTATTGCAGGCTGCAGATAGTACTAAAACTGAAAAATTACCATGGAACATGTTTGATACCCGTTTTACAACAATCAAATTAGGGGCTGGTTTTTTATATGAATATGCAGGATACACTCAGAATGCAACCGGTAAAAGACAAATGGATTCGATTGGCAGTGAACTTAAATATGATTTTGATGTTCGTGATTTCAGGGTTTTAATTGGTGGTCAGCTTAAAACAAAAAGAACCATAACCTGGAAAGCCGGTTTTATGTATGATGGCGATGAAAGGGCATGGTACGTGCGCGAATCCGGAGTTATGATTGCCACGCCAGAAATATGGGGAAGTATTTTTATAGGTCGTACCAAAGAAGGTTTTTCACTCAGTAAAGTCATGAACGGTTACTCAGGAGAATCTTTGGAGCGACATATGGCAATTGATGCGATACCAATTTTGGGTGATGGTATAAAATGGCTCGGCTATCTTCCAAAACAAAAAATTGTCTGGAATATGGGGATTTTCGCAGACTGGCTTTCTAAAGATCAGGGATTTAGTACTTACAGTTGGCAATTTATAACAAGAGTGGGCTGGCTACCGATTCATTCTGAAGAAAAACAAACTACGCTTCACATTGGAGGTAATTTCAGAATAGGACAGCCGGAAGACAATAAAATCAGACTTAAATCGAGACCCGAATCAAACACGGCCCCAATCTTTATAGATACAGGTACTTTTTCATCAAATCAGGGAACTTTTGTAGGTTGGGAGATCTATTATAACAAAGGACCGTTGTTATTTGGAACTGAATATAGTTGGGAAATGTTTAATTCAAATGAAAAAAATAATCCGGTTTTTCATGGGGGAGAAGTAATGATGAGTTACATTTTTACAGGAGCCAGCAGACCTTATACAACAACAAGTGGTATTTACACTTTTATCCCAGTTAAAAAATCGGTTTTTGAGGGAGGATTAGGAGAAATCGAAGCAGTTTTAAGGTATTCTACCAACGAATTGAATGGCGGATTAATTGAGGGTGGACGCTTCTGGAGAATAACACCAACGGTAAACTGGTATCTTTCTAAAAATTTTCGATTTGAATTTGCTTATGGTTACGGAATATTAGACCGATTTAATTTAAAAGGAGCAACTCAATTTTTTCAATCCCGAATTCAGATTCTGCTATAAATTGGACAAGTACTATTTAAAAATAAAGAAGGTTTAAATTGTTTCATTTTTAAAATTGTTTTTTAGTTGATATAGCGAAATGGGTCTTATAATGATGATAATAAAGCCCGTTCGTTATATGTTTATTCGTGGTATTTGGGGATACCCTAAAACCTGTAAAGCAAAAACTTTACAGGTTTTTTATGAAATTTGAAAATCAATAATAAGCTTAGTTCCCTGATTCAAAAAAACATATTTAAAACAATGGCAGTCGATAAAATAGCAACTTTTTCTTCGTTATTGCAATAGGTGGTAGCGATACTTACATTATAACTATTCTCTGATCTAATAACATTTTTCATAGATCCTTTCCATTGATTATCAATTGAACCTATTTGCTTTTCTGACGGATCATTAATAATAAAATTAGATTTTTTCCAGACATCACCTATTTCAGCAATAACCTGATTAGCGCTATTTAAAATTTTGAATTCAGGTTTAAAACGATTTGACTTTTTATTAATGATTCCCACTTTTTTACCGGAAGCATCCTGTACAATAATTTCAGATTTTGAGAAGAATCCTTTTTTTAATATGGAAGCTTCTAAACCACCATTGGCACTTCTAATTTCGACAGAGAAAGGAAGTAATGTTTTACTTATTGTTAATCGTAATACTTTTTGTAGCACGGTTAGTTTTTGTTTAATTCTGCCAATGCGTTCGCGCTTGTCATTATAAACATTGTAGTGCTCCTGAAAACTATTTTTTTTGTCTACGAAATAGTTATTTGTTTCAAAGAAATCTGAGGTCATAATTTTATTTCAAATGAATTAATTAAAAAATGTTTTAGGGGCTATCAAAAGTATCAATTAAGTTGAAAGAACAACTAAGTATTTATACCTGATTATTAAGAAATATGCAGTATTGAACAGAAAAACAATTGTCATATTTATCTTATTTACAGTTAGATAATTAATTTGGAGACACATGATATTCATATAAAGAGATACTTTAAATAGATTATAAAGCGTTATTTTAGAAATATTTGAAAGTAAAACTACAAAGCGTTTTCTTTTAACTGAATTGACGCCATTAAATTTTTAGGCAAAGAATTTATTTGAAATTATTTATATTTATACAATGAATAATACAGAAGAACCTATACCACACAACGAATTAGCGCGTTTGGCAGCATTAAAACGCTATAATATTCTGGACAGCTTACCCGAACATGCTTTTGATGATGCAACCAAATTAGTTTCTTATATCTGCGGCGTGCCAATCGCCCATATTTCTTTCATAGATGATAACCGGCAATGGTTTAAATCTGAAATAGGAATAGGCGTATCAGAGGTGCCAAGAGAAATTAGCTTTTGCAGGTATACTATTATGGATTCACAAATGGTTGAAATTCCGGATACTCATTTAAACGAAAGATTTAAGGATGATCCCAATGTTGTTGGTGGTTTTAAAGTAAGATTCTATGCAGGAGTTCCGCTAACAACACCCGATGGTTATAATGTAGGGACTATTTGTGCCATAGATCATGTTTGCAAAGAACTTAATGAAAACCAGCGTAATGCACTTTCTATAGTTGCAAAACACGTTATGAATCAATTGGAATTAAGAACAAAAAACATTGAACTCGACGCACAGAAAAAAATTGCCGAACGTGCAGTGTTGGCAAAAGATAGTTTTTTGGCCAATATGAGTCATGAAATCAGGACACCGTTAAATGCTGTAATTGGTTTTACAGATCTTTTGGCTCAAACTAAACTCGATACTGTTCAGCAGGATTATATTTCTAGTGTACAAATTGCAGGAGAAAATCTGCTTTTGATAATTAATGATATTTTGGATCTTTCGAAGATTGAATCGGGTAATTTGATCATTGAAGCTCAGCCGTTCAACTTAAAAAAGACACTTAAGCATATTTATAAACTGCTAAAAGTAAAAGTTCCGAAAGGAATTGAATTCAATCTTTTTCTCGATGCCGATATGCCTGACCTTGTAATTGGAGATCAGGGAAGATTAAATCAGATATTAGTTAATCTTACAGGAAACGCCCTGAAATTTACGGAAGAAGGAGAAGTAACGGTTTCTGTAAAATTAGTTGATGAAACTGAGGATTATTATTCGCTACGATTTTCAGTTAAAGATACCGGTATAGGAATACCTGAGGATAAGCTTTTAACTATTTTTGAACGATTTAAACAAGCAGAAGAGAGTACTACGCGAAGATTTGGCGGCACAGGGCTAGGTCTCAATATTGTGAAGCAATTAGTTGAATTACATGGCGCCGAAATTAAGGTGAAAAGCAAGCAGGATAGAGGTTCAGAATTTTTCTTTGTATTTCATTATAAAAAAGCAAAACATACCGAAACAATTGCAAAATCAAGTTCAGCAGAAAAACTGGGGAAACTTAAAATTCTTCTTTGCGAGGACAATCTTTTAAATCAGAAACTGGTAAGGAGCGTTATTCAAAATTTTGGTTTTGAATTGGATATTGCCGAAAATGGTGAAGCAGGTATAGAATTTTTGTCAAAAAACAATTATGATTTGGTATTGATGGATCTTCAGATGCCTGTCAAAGATGGTTATCAAACTACAGAATATATCAGGAATGAAATGAATTTAGCGATTCCCATTATTGCTATGACAGCTCACTCTCTTGTGGGTGAACAAGAACGTTGTTATGATGTAGGAATGGATGCTTATGTTCCAAAACCGTTTAAGCAGGCAGCACTTTTGGAGGCTATAAAAAAAGTAATGAAGAAAGATGTCAACGCTATAAAAAAGAGAAGAATAGATTTTTCTTATTTGGATGAAATGGGAAGCGGCGATCCAGATTTTAAAAAAGAGATGATAACGCTTTTCATAGAAAAAATCCCGGCTGAAATCACACAACTGGAAGAAGCATTTAATAGTAATAACCCTGACAAAGTAAGGAAACTGTCGCATAATATGAAATCTAGTTTAGATATGTTTATGCTTAAAGATCTTAGTAATTGTTTGTCTGTTATTGAAGAAGAAGCTACAATAGGACAGCTTACTGCTGAAGCTGCAGATCAGATGAATATCTTAAACTGCGGAATTGATGAAGTAGTTAAAATTCTAAATGAGCTATGATAAAAGAGAAATATACTCTAGCTTTACGTTAATTCCAAAAATCATAAAATTAAATTTGCCTCAAAATTAAATAACCTATGAGAATCATTTTATCTGAAGATAATGATATTCTACGTAAATCATTATCCTTTTTCTTAGAGTCTAAGGGATTTACTGTTGATCAGTTTTCTGATGGAAAAGAAGCATTAGACGCAATCGAAGCAAATAATTATGACTTAATCCTCACTGATATTAATATGCCGGGCATAAGCGGAATGGAAATTACGCAATATGTAAGGGAAAGTATTGGGTCTGATATTCCGATAATTATATTTACCTCATCAGGTATAGAACAAACTGAACTGGATTCATTTGATATTGGTGCCAATGAATTTATTGCCAAACCAATCAGTCCGGCTGTGCTTTTAGTGAGAATTAATAAATTACTAAAAACACGCGCTTAATGAAGTTTCTATATTATACAATTCTCTTACTATTTATTTGTCCTGTTGTATTAGCACAGGAAATTAATATTGATGAGGTAATGGCTCACGCAAAGCGTGAAGTAGAGAAAGGCAATTACGATACTGCATTGTCGCTAATTGAGCCTTTGGTTGCAAAGTTTCCGGAAAACGAAGAAATAAAAATTTATACCGGACGTATTTACAGCTGGAAAAAAGAGTACAATACCTCTATAAAGATATTAACACCAATGGCAGACAGGACCAATCCTAGTCCTGATGCTTTATTGGCAATCATTAATACTTACTTTTGGTCGGAACAATTTGATAAATGTATTTCTTATTGCGATAGATACTTATCCATTGACCCTAATTCGCTTGATGTTATAAGAATTAAAGTAAGTTCTCTTGAAAAACTAAATCTTGATGAAGAAGCATTGGCAATTATAGACAAAGTAGCTATTACGGATAACAGCACCCAGGCTTTTAGAGGAGTCCGAACACTTATTGGGCGTAAAGCAAAAAATGCAATATCTGCTTCTTATTTAAACATCTCTACATCTAATCCGGGACAGTCGCCATTACATTATGGATATGTCGAATACTCTCATAAGTTTAGCAAATCAGCACTTGTTGGTCGTGCCAATGTAGGTCATGTAAATAACGATACACAAATGTTGTTTGAAGCAGATTATTATCAAACTTTCTCAAAAAGAAACTATTTGTATGTAAATGGTGGTATTTCAACAGGAGAGACCGTATTTCCGGTGGCAAAAGCTGGTGTTGAATATTATTTTGTTCCGCAGAAAAGATTTGATTATGCACTGGGTGTTCGATTTATGCATTTTGAAACGGAGGATGTGACTTTACTGACAGGTCAGTTGGCCTATCATAACGGTGCTTATACCCTTGCATACAGACCCTATTATGATACGACAAACGAATTATTTTCTCATGTTTTAAGCCTGCAGCATACAAATGAAGAAAAGGAAAGGATAATAAGGTTTGAATTACAATATGGAAATGTTCCCTATTTATATCTCTATAATAGTCTGACTCAGCCTTTGAGGTCCTACAGGGCTGGTATACAATATCAGCACCGTTTTGGTGATTCCTTTTTTGTCAGACCCATTTTTCTTTATGAATATGAAGAATACTTGCCTGATGCTTACAGAAATAGATTTAATGTTCAGGTAATTATCACTAAACGCTTTTAATATGGCGAAATTATGGGAACTTTATAAGAGCGGAATCTGGGTAGAACCTTTTTTGATTCTATCAATATGCGTGTTTATAGTAACATCAATTATTCTCTACTTATTAATTATTAATAGCCGAAACAAGAATATAAAAAGAAACATACTCCTTGTTGAATACAATAAAGTTATTGAGAATTTAATGTTTTCGGTAGTTTTTCAGGATATGCCTTTTTCAGAAGTTAAGAAGGATGAAAATTTCAGCAAGCTTTTTAATAATGCCTTTTTTAGAGGAGCTATGACCGAATCTATTATGAATCTTCATAAAAATTACGAAGGAGATTATTCAAAAAAGCTAGAGCAATTTTATAAAGATTCAGGATTAATAAAAGACTCTTTTAAAAAACTTAAAAGCCTGAAATGGGAAGTAAAATGCAAGGGAATCACAGAGCTTGCAGAAATAAATTGTATTGAAGCTTTTGACAAAATAATAAAAGCTTCTAAAGCCCGAAATAAAATTTTAAAAATCACAGCCATAAATGCCTCTATTAAACTTGCAGGTACAAAAGGCATGGCCTATCTGACCTCGCATCCTTATCCTATTGATGATTGGACTCAGATAAATATCATAAGCGCTTTTAAAAAGCATGATATTGGTGATACAAAAGGTATTGAATTATTACTCGAATCTCAAAACACAACTGTCATCACACTTGGACTAAAGCTTATTAAAGAACTTAAATTAACACAAAAAATTCCGTATGTAACCAAGTTAGTTGCCAATGCGCCAAATACATTAATAAAGTACGAAGCTCAAAACGTAATACAAATACTAACAGTTTAAAAGTATAAACAAATGACTTTTTTTGCTACTGAACTATCATCGTTTTTTGAGGGATATTTATTCCTTATAATTGGTTATGCGATACTGATTATGTCTTCTTATCTTGTATTGGCACATCTTTCTACGAGAGAGCTTAGTAAATATCTTAAAAAGAATAGTTTTGTTGATTATGATGTGCTTCTTACCAGTGAATTTGCGCCAAGCCTTTCCCTGATAGCTCCTGCTTACAATGAAGGTTTTACCATTCAAGAAAATGTAAAATCGTTGCTTTCTCTTAATTATAATAATTATCAGGTAATTGTAGTCAACGATGGAAGTAAGGACAATTCTATGGAAATCCTTATTAAAACCTATGATCTTGTATTGAAAGAACTTGATGTTAATTCAAAAATTGAAACGAAAAAGATTAAAGGCATTTATGTTTCCAGAAATGCTGCTTTCAAAAAGCTAATCGTAGTGGATAAGGAAAATGGAGGTAAAGCGGATGCACTAAATGTTGGACTTAATATCGCTCAATACCCTTATGTCGTATGTATTGATGTTGATTGTATTTTGGATAAAGACTCATTGCTCAAGCTGGCAAAACCTTTTCTTGAATCGTATGGCAAACGTATTATAGCTACGGGTGGTGTAGTAAGGATAGCAAACCAGTGCGTTATTAAAAACGGAAGATTAGTTGAAGTAAATGTTCCGGATGTTATGCTCTCAAGAATTCAGGTTTTAGAATATTTAAGAGCGTTTCTTCTGGGCAGAATGGCCTGGAGCAGGCTCGACGGACTATTGCTTATCAGCGGTGCTTTTGGTGCATTTGATAAGGAGATTGCTCTATTAGCTGGCGGTTATAATACAAAAACAGTCGGCGAAGATATGGAACTGGTCGTAAGAATGCGACGTTATATGCTCGAAAATAAAATACCGTACGGAGTTAGTTACATACCTGATCCGCTTTGTTGGACAGAAGCACCTGAAGATTTTAAGATATTTAAGAAACAACGTAGTCGCTGGATGAGAGGGACAATTGAAACACTTGGTTTTCATAAAAAAATGTTTCTAAATCCGAAATACAAATTACTCGGTATGGTTAGCGTACCCTATTGGACATTGTTTGAATTTCTGGCCCCCGGAATAGAGTTTGTTGGCCTTGTAATAACAATCATATTTATTCTATTGGGTTTACTTCAGTGGCATCATTTCCTGTTGCTGGTACTTTTTGTTTACTTTTTTGCCGTATTGTTTTCTGTTATTGCTCTTTATAGTGAAGAGCGCACCTATCATAAGTACCCAAAACAAGCTGATTTTTTTAAACTCCTGATTGCCGCTTTCATAGAGCCATTGTATTTTCATCCTTTAACAGTATACGCAGCTCTAATTGGTTATAAAGAAAAAATTATGGGAACAAAAGGATGGGGTGAAATGACCAGGAAAGGTTTTACCAAGAAATAAAAAACGAATTTCTTAAACAATGAAAGATGAGATTGGAAAGTTTTCTTTAAGTTAAGTTTAACTATAATCACGCTGAAAATTATCAAAAAAGCATTCTCAAATTAATTTTATTTCTGTTCTTTGTACTGTTGTTCAAAACCAAAACAAATACACCTGAAATTTTTTTAGTACATCCTATAACTAAGAATGCAATATTATTTTGGACAGTGAGTTAAGATTAATTATCGTATTACGTTATGGACAACAGAAAGTTTATATTAGGTTTAAAAAAAGGGAATGAAGCCTCTTTCAAGGAAGCCTATCTAACTTACTACGATAAACTGATAAGCATTGCCAAACGATTTAATTTTACAGTTCTTACCCCACAAGACTTTGTTCAGGAGACCTTTTTAAGAGTATATAATAAAAGAGAATTACTTAATGAAGATGTTTTATTTGAAAAACAACTGTTTACCATTTGCAAAAATATTATCATCAATCACGTTAATCGGGAGAATAAAATAATACAACTTGATCCTTCGCAGGTTGAAATCCAAAATGAGGATACAGAAACTGGAATTTTTGAAGAAAGAAGAGAACAGTTACATACTTTTATAAATCAGCTTCCGGAACAACAACAAAAAATATTTACTTTACATAAACTGGAAAACCTTAGCTATAAGGAGATTGCAGCGATTACGGATCTTTCTGAAAAGACCATAGCCAATCATATTTATCTTGCCAGTAAATTTATTAGAAAAAAAATCGAAAATCATTAGGAACTTTTATGTTCTCGTTTGTTATATATAAAAACGGAAATATAAAAATGAATATTGAGGCTTATAAAACGGATGTTACAACCAAGGAAGATGCAAGGTTTATTGTAGCCCTTCTTCAATTTGTCATTTCTGATTGTATAATGAATTTTGATTTAGAAGATTCTAATCATATTCTAAGAATCGAAACCAACAGAGAAATTAAAGAAATGGTTTATGGTGTTTTTAATAAGCAGGGATTTTATTGTCAGAAACTTTAACGCACCAAAGTCATGGAAGAAAAAAATATAGAAGAAGAATTAAAAAAAATCTGGGATGAAACTCCCATTTCACATTCAGATGATGTGAAAGAGGCTTCGTGGAATGATTTTCAATCCAAAACCTTTCCTCCAAAAAAGAAGAAATTTAAAGTTTGGCGTTATGCAGCAGCGGCAGCCGTTTTAATTTTTATGCTTATTGGAACAGGGATTTATTTTAATAGAAGTTCGCTACAGAACAATAGCATTCAACTCGCTTCAAATGTAATTGAAAATACAACGATAAAAGTAAAAACGGTTTTCTTACCAGATAGTTCTCGGGTAGAATTAAGTCCACATTCTAAAATTGTGTACGACAATAATTTCGAAACCAACCGAAAGATTGAAGTGAACGGCGAGGCTTATTTTAAAGTGAAAAAAGATAAAAAACACCCTTTTCAGGTTTTTTGTAATGAGACGACAACAACGGTATTAGGAACCTCTTTTACTGTAACCGGACAAGATGAAGATGGTGTAATAGTGCAACTTTATGAAGGAAGCGTTCAGATGAATGTAAAAGACCAAACCCAAAAATGGATACTGAAACCGGGTGAAAAATTCACTTACGGAAACAAAACAGCTTTGGTAGCAGAATTCAACAGATTTACTGATTTTGACAACGTAAAACTAATTGATGTAAGTGACTATGTAAAGGAAAATTATGGTTATAAAATGATACTTCCGCAGGAATATTATAATCAGCGAATTACAGTACGAATCAATAAAAAAGAAGATTTAAAAATAATTGTGCAATTACTATCAGAAATGTATAACCTAAACTTTGAAATAAATGAAGAATTAAAAGTAATCACTTTTCAATAGAAAAGAAAAGGATGCACTAGCCGCGAAACTAAACATCCTTCCTCATCGTCAGGGTAGTATAAAACTATCCCATTTAATAATATTCAAAAATACGAAATTTCATGAAGCATATAATTTCAGCATGCTTTTTTTTATTCAGTTGGACAGTGTTTTCTCAAAATATTACGATAACTGTTGATAATACTGTAACGCTAAAAGAATTATTTAAACAAATTGAGAATCAGACGGATTTTAAATTCGCTTTCACGGACCAGATCGATACAAGTCAAAAGTATTTTACTAAAAAAAAGACCTATAGTCGTATCGAAATAAAGGAACTTGTTAATGAATTAAACAAGAGTACACCAATTCAGTTTTCAATCGTGGGCAATAATATTTTTGTCAAACAAAAAACTACAAAAGCAACTAAAAAAAAAATAAAGCTAACAGGACAGGTTTTTGATGACAACAGACAACCTGTTATTGGTGCTAATGTTTTTATTAAAGAACTTGCTACCGGTGCAACTACAGATAGCGAGGGAAAGTTTTCAATAGAATTGAATAAAGGAAGTTATACCGTTCAGATCAGTTATGTTGGTTTAAAAGATAAAGAAACACAAATTACGGTTTCTGATGATGCCAGGATAAATTTCACCATGGACGCAGATAGTCAGGAATTGGAACAGGTGATCATAACCACTAATAAAGCTGTTGATGTGAGGAACACTCAAATGAGTGTAAATAAACTTACTATGGAAGATATCAAGAGGATTCCGGTTGCAATGGGGGAACCGGATCCCTTAAAATCACTATTGACATTGCCAGGTGTTACAAATGCCGGAGAAGCTTCTTCCGGTTTTAATGTTAGAGGAGGTGCAGCAGATCAGAATTTGATTCTTTTGGATGGAGCCCCAATATATGGTGATTCACATATGTTTGGATTTTTCTCTATTTTTAATGCAGATATTGTAAACGGATTAGATTTATACAAAGGCGGAATTCCTTCTAAATTTGGCGGACGAGTTTCCTCTGTTCTCGATGTAACGCAACAAACTGGAGATTTTGAAAATTACAAAGTAAATGGTGGTATTGGTTTGATATCTAGTCGATTGTTAGTACAGGGACCTATCCAAAAAGAAAAAGGCTCGTTCATCATTGCAGGACGTACTTCGTATGCCCATTTATTTTTAAAGCTGGCAGATAACAGTAATTCGGCTATGTTTTATGATTTGAATGCTAAGTTAAATTATCGTTTTGATGCTAATAACTCTCTTGCTTTTTCCGGATATTTTGGAAATGACGTTTTTGATATAGACAAACGTTTTACAAGTACTTTTGGAAATGCAATGGGAATTTTAAGCTGGAAACATAAATTTTCAGATCAGCTGAATACGAATTTATCGATTTTCTACAGTGATTATAAATTTAATCTTGGTTTAGTAACAGAAAACTTTGACTGGAATAACAATATTCAGACTTATGGTCTTAAGTATGCATGGAATCACTCTTTATCAGAAAAACTAAAACTTAATTATGGAATTGACGGTCAATATTATAATTTTAATCCAGGTACCGTAAAGCCTACAAGTTCAGATTCACAATTTAATTATAAACAGCTTGATAAAAAATATGCTTTTGAATCTTCTGTTTATTTGGATTTTGAACATCAGATTACAGAGAAGCTGAATCTTCGCTACGGACTTCGTTATAGTATGTTTTACCGTTTAGGAGGAGAAGAAATAAGTACGTATCAAGATGGTAAAGCAGTAGTATATAATCCTCTATATAATATTTATGAAGAAGGAACTCCAACCGGAAGTATTTCTTATAAAAGTGGAGAAACCATAAGCAAATTTGATAATTTGGAACCGCGTGCTGCATTATCATATGCTTTTAACGATGATAACTCAGTAAAGGCAAGTTATAACAGAATGGCGCAATACATTCATATGTTGTCTAATACTCAGTCTCCATTACCCATGACTATTTGGACTCCAAGCGGGCCTTTTACAAAACCACAGATATTGGACCAGTTTGCTGTTGGATATTTTAAGAATTTAAAAGACAATGATTATTCTTTTGAAGGAGAATTGTTTTATAAAAAGATCCAAAATCGTATTGATTATATTGATGGTGCCGATATATTGGCAAATAACAATATAGAACAAGTTATTTTGAATGGTAAAGCCAGATCCTATGGAATGGAGTTATTATTTAGAAAAAACACCGGGAATTTTACAGGATGGGTTTCTTATACCTTATCAAGAGCAGAACAAAAAACGCCTGGAAGAACAGCCGAAGAACCTGGGGTTGCAAATGGAAATTGGTATTTGTCAGGATATGACAAATTGCATAATTTAAGTATTGTAGGTAGTTACGAGTATAGTCGTAAATGGTCGTATAATGCTAATTTCACCTTACAGTCAGGCCAGCCTGTAACCTACGCAAATGGATATTATGAGTTTGGAGGTATCAATATTCCGAATTTTTCGCTGAGAAATGAAAACAGACTTCCACTTTTCCATCACCTGGATCTGGCGGCAACTTACACACCAAAACCAGACAAAAAGAAAGGATGGCAAAGCTATTGGGTATTTAGTATTTATAATGTCTACAACAGAAAAAATGCAGCTTCTATAACATTTGCAACAAATGATGATACAGGAGCAAATGAAACCAGAAGACTGTCTATTTTCGGAATAGTACCTGGTATTTCTTATAATTTTAAATTTTAATGAATATGCAAAAGATTAAAAAATATAATTTTAAAAGTAAGGCACTGACTTTTTTTAGTCTTCTTTTTGTAATGGTATTATCATCTTGTGAAGATGTCGTACAACTTGATTTAGAAAATGATCAAACAAGAATAGTTATCGACGCAGAAATTATTTGGCAAAAAGGAACTTCTGGTAATGAACAGATTATAAAGATTAGCAAAACAGCGCCATATTATAATAACGTCACACCAAAAGTTTCCGGAGCGCAGGTAAAAGTTGTAAACAGTAATGGAGATGTTTTTACTTTTAATGAAACGGCTCCCGGTTCTTATGTGTGTACTAATTTTGTTCCTGTTGTAAATATGGATTATACACTTTCTGTAGTGGCAGAAGGGCAAAGTTTTACAGCAGTAGAAAAATTAACTTCGGTAACATCTATTGATAAAGTGGAGCAAAGCATTGTTAAAGATGCTGTGGGAGACGATATTATAGAGCTAACATTTTATTATAAAGACCCTGCTGATCAGGTCAATTTTTATCTTACCGATTATAAAAGTGAATTTCTGTTGTATCCGCAATATGAACTGACAGATGATGATTTATTTAATGGTAATCAAATCAGTACAAGATTCTCAGACGATGATAAAATGAAACCAGGAAACACAGTTACTATTACACATCGCGGTATTTCTAAAAATTTCTATAATTATATGAATCTAATTTTAGAAATATATGGTGGAAGCCCTTTTTCTATTCCTCCGGGAAATATCAGAGGTAATATTATAAATACAAATGATGCCAATAATTTTGCCTTTGGTTATTTCAGGCTTTGCGAGGCAGATAAAGTTTCGTATTTGGTAAAATAAATAATTAAAAAATTGACGAAGAAAAACGTATACGGATTTTCTAATCACTGTTAAAAACCGAAGTATATTTTACTTCGGTTTTTTTTATTTTTTCTGTGCTGTAATTGTTGTTTTGGAAAGATTTGATATCGATGCTGTTGAAATTTGATTACGAAGGTCTGTTTTTGCATTCTCATCTTTAAAATGCTTCTTACTATATATCACAAAAAACACTAGTAATTAGCGAAATTTAGTTATCAATAAAAATAATAATTATTATTTAATCAATTGATAGTTAGTTATTTGTAAATTAGGCGTAATGATTGCTTCGATTTTTTTGGGATTATAAATTTTTATATACAAAGCCAAATTTGGATAAAGAAAAGAAGCATAAATTATAATTCATCAGAGATAATACGCTATTAATCATTAAATATTAATCTTATGACAAAATCGAAAACCATAATTCTTATACACGGAAACTTTGTAAATGATGTTAGCTGGATTAAGTGGAAAAGCCATTATCAACAAAAAGGGTATACAGTTTATACACCAGCCAATCCAGGTCATGATGGAAATCCTGCAGAATTGAGAGATAAAGTTCATCCGGCACTTACTCAAACAGGATTTATTGATGTGGTAGAAAACATTGTGAAGTTGATTAATACTTTGCCTGAAAAGCCATTAATTATTGGACACTCAATGGCAGGAATGGCTGCGATGAAGTTGTTAGAAATGGATAAAGCAATTGCTGCGGTAAGTATAGACGGTGCACCGCCAAAGAATGTATTTCCTCCCTTTCAAACATTAAAATCTGTATTGCCTGCATTTGGATTTTTTTCTGGTAAAGATTATTTTATGGGCAGTCGTGAATGGTATAATAAATGTTTTTTTAATACGCTGCCAGAAAATGAAAGAGCCAATGCATTTGAAACTTTTGCAGTGCCTGAAAGTTTTAAAGTTAGCCGTGAATTAGTGTTGAATTCATTTTCTAACATTGATTTTGGAAAACCACACGAACCGATTTTATTTATTGGAGGTGGTAGTGACAATATTTTTCCTCCCTCTCTTACCTCAACTTTAGCAAAAAAGTACAAAGACAAAAGCAGTCGTGTCGATCTGAAAATTTTTCAGGGAAAAAGTCATTTCATCTGTGGAGAAAAAGGATGGGAAATAGTAGCAGATTATATTTTAGACTGGTATGAGAAACTATAATTTTTTTTCATGAGACAGTTTAATTGCAACAGCATTCAACTCATAACTGATTTTATAGAAGTTCAAAAATAAATGAAAAACGAAATTCAATTTAAAACATTAACCATTAAAAGAAAATAAAATGAGCAAGTTTACAGTAAAAGACGGAACAGAAATTTATTATAAAGATTTAGGAACAGGGCAACCTATTTTTTTTCATCATGGCTGGCCACTATCTGCAGATGATTGGGATGCCCAAATGCTGTTTTTCTTAGAACAGGGATTTAGAGTAATTGCACATGACAGACGTGGGCATGGCAGATCTACACAGACTTATTTAGGAAATGAAATGGATACTTATGCAGCTGATGTAGATGAACTAACAACATTTTTAGATTTAAAAGATGCCATACATATCGGACATTCAACAGGAGGTGGGGAAGCTATTCGATATGCTGCAAAATTTGGAAAAAATAAAGTATCAAAAGTTGTGCTTATAAGTGCAGTAACACCTTATATGATCCTGGATGACAACAACCCAGATGGAGTTCCCTTAGCTGTATTTGATGACATTCGTTTTAATACGGCTAACAACAGACAACAATTTTATCATGATATTACTTTTCCGTTTTACGGATACAATAGGGAAGGAGCCAATGTAAAAAAAGGAATTCAGGATAACTGGTGGCGCCAGGGAATGATGGGAGGTATTAAGGCTCATTATGACTGTATAAAAGCATTTTCGGAAACTGATTTTACAGAAGACTTAAAAAGTGTAGAGAAACCAGTACTTGTGTTGCACGGAGAAGATGATCAAATTGTACCTTATGTACCTACTGCCTTAAGAGCCGCTAAACTTTTGAAAAATGGAAAGTTGATTACATACCCGGGTTTATGTCATGGAATACCAACAACAGATGCTGAAACTGTTAATGCAGATATTTTAGCTTTTATTAAATCCTGATTGTATGGGGTATAATTTTGGCAGATTTTTTTGTTATTGAAACATTCAAAATGTTATACAGGTTTAAAATTTAAATTGCTATTTAGGATGGAAGATAATAGTTGTTGATGTGCAATGTAAATTTGAATAGCATTTCTTACCTCAACAATATTATTTCTTATGTTAAATAATTGGAATGATAAAAGTAAAGCCACCATAAGAAGATTTTGTTCTTTTTAATGGTGGCTTTGGTTTGAATTATCTGAGAAGTATTTATACTGTTATTGAGTTATTATTGTCCAGCCTTTAGCTCGAAGGAGAGTTTCAGTATTTGTACCTATAATTGAATACATAGAGCCTATAAAAGTAAGAGTTCCATTATCAGCTATGTCATTTATCCAATCAATATCATTGTTTAAACTATTTATTGTAATCTGATTATAATTAAAATAAAGACCTTTGAAATTACTTGTCAATTTACCTACTGGATTAAATGACGATGAAAAAGCACTATTGTTATTAATATTTAAATAGCTAAGATTAGGCAATTGATTCGTCGGATTAAAATCAACGAAATTAAGACAGCTAGATAAAGCTAAATAATTTAGATTAGGTAATAAGGAATTAAACGGGTCAAATCGGGTTATTAAATTGTATTGTAAAAACAAAAGTTCTAAACTATCAGGTAATGCAATAGTAGGGTTAAAAATAATAATTTGATTATTGTCTAAATATAAAAAATTCAAATTACTTGGTAGTGCAATAGTAGGATCAAAAGTTATAATTTTATTTTGTCCTAACAATAAATATCTGAGACCAGTAGGTAATGCGTAATTTACTGGATCAAAAATACTAATATTATTACCGCTTAATCCCAATGTTTCTAAAGAATTAGGTAAAGCAATATCTGGATCAAAAGTAACTATCTTGTTTTGATTTAAATTTAGCGATTGTAAACTATTAGGCAATGCAATTGAAGGGTTAAAAGAAATTATTTGATTGTCATTTAAGTCTATATTAATCAAATTTGAAGGCAAAGCAATTAAAGGATCAAAAGTAACTATTTGATTATTGTTTAAATTTAATGTTAACATTGATTTAGGCAAACTTACCAATGGATTAAATGTGGTGATTCTGTTATTACTTAAATTTAAAAGTCTTAGGTTAGACATTTTAATATTTATAGTAAATTCGGTTAATAAATTAGAAACCAGAGACAATTCGTCTAAATTAGGTGACGATAGGATATTGTCATTTATCGACGTTAACAAATTATAGTCTAATATAAGACTAGTAAATAGGGGAATAAAATTAAATTTTATATCCTTAATCGTCATTTGTGACAAATTAACCTGGGATAAATTCGCATCTTGTAGATATAGTGATATATTATTATCCCCTAAAGTCAAAAAAGATATTTGTATCAAAGAGCCACCTGAAGACGTTTGTTTTGCTGCAAAAAAAGTATTCCAGTCGCTAATATTTTCTTTGTCTGAAATACCTAACGCCGTTGTACTTGCTTCAATATCATCAAAAAATAATTTTATAATTGGCGGTATATCAACAACAACAGCTAAAACGGAAGATTCAGAATTGCTAAAGATTGGTTTTCTATAATAGTCGTCAGCAACTAAGCCATTTGCTTTTGCTTCGCCATTGTTGTTATAAGTACCTTTTATTTCAATCGAAAAACTACTTTGAGGAATTCGTTTAACTTCTTTGTCTGAGCTATAAACTAAAATACTGTCCACGTTTTCAGCAATATTTACATTTTCTAATCGAAGCTCTTTGCTAATTATATGTTTTTTTGGGTCCATGTTTCTTCAATTTTGATTAATGATTACGGCAAATATTTTTCTTTAATCACAACAATTTAAGTTCTTATTGTCCATCCTTTAGCTAATAAAATCGTTTCTGTAATTGTTCCTGTAATTGTGTTTAATGGCGCTACAGCTTCTAAAAAGCCGTTGCTGGCAATGTCTCCGATCCACGCTGTTTCATTGTCCCAGTTTGCTTTCGTTATTGGATTAAGGGAAAGGGTTATCTCATTTAAAGTTGAAGGCAATGGATGAATGGCAGGGTTAAATCTAGTCAATCCGTTTCCAGAAAGTTGAATATTCAACAATCCTGAAGGTAAAGCAATAGAAGGATCAAAAACCGATAATCCATTACTTGAAAGTTTCAAATAAAGAAGGCTTGAAGGCAAAGCAATACCTGGATTAAAGGTGGTTAATCCTGTTAACGTTAAGTTAAGGCTGATTAAAGTATCAGGCAATGGCAAAGTGGGGTCAAAAATTGTTAAGTTATTTTGTGAAATATCTAAATCCTGCAAACCGTAAGGAAGCTGTAAAGTAGGATTAAAAGAAGTCATAGAGTTGCCGTACAATGCCAGTGTTTTCAGACCTGAAGGCAATGATAAGGTGGGATCAAAAGTAACTATATTGTTACTATATAATGTTAGATAATTTAAACTGTCAGGTAACGGTAAGGTAGGATCAAAGGTAATTATATTATTAAAATTTAAAAACAGATAATATAACCCGCCAGGCAACGGCAAAGCAGGATCAAAAGTAACTATTGAATTACTTTGCAAGTCCAATAAAAACAATGCATTTGGTAATTTGATAGTAGGGTCAAAATTGACTAAATCACAATGACCCAAAGATAAATATTGTAAATTATCAGGGAGTTCAATGACAGGATCAAAACCAGTTAAAGGATTGTTATTCAAATCCAGATTAATAAGTGAATTTGGCAGTTTTTCAGTTGGGTTGAAAAAAGTTATTTCGTTTGATTGTAAGTGTATTTCTCTTATTTCATTGGTGAAACCTGTTAAATCAATGTCTTTTATTTGACAAGAATTCAAGTTTATTTGTCCTGAAAAGGAATCTAATCTTGTAAAAATAACATTATTGCCTTCAATTCTAACTGCGGTAAATGTTAAAGAACTTTTAGCGATAAAAAGATTATTCCAGTCTTCAATATTTTCTTTGTCTGCTATACCTAAAAAAGAAGCAGTTACGTCAATATCGTTAAAAACTAATTTCATTGATGGTAGATTATCAACAACAAGAGCCAAGACAGAAGATTCAGAATCGCTAACAATTGGTTTTCTATAATAGTCACCAACGACTAAACCATTTGCTTTCGCTTCGCCGTTGTTGTTATAAACACCTTTTATTTCAATTGACAGGCTACTTTGAGGAATTCGTTTAACTTCTTTGTCTGAGTTATAAACTAATATCTCATCTGTGTTTGCACCCTCGTTTACAGTTCCTAAAGCTAATGCTTTACTAATTATATATTTTTGTGGAATCATATTTTTTAAATTACTTGATGAATAATATTTGTTTTTATTAAAATGTTGTTCCAGCTGCTCTTACCCATGTATTAGGAGCAACACACCAGTATATATAGCCAGCAACTACTCTAATTTCACCAACCTTTCCAGGAGCTGTAGCTGATGCAGGAGCAGCGATTCCGATGATACTACTAAGATATTCTTTAGTCAAAATAGCTTTGCCTGTTGTGTCTCCAGTAATCAATGCAATTGTTTGAACTGGTAGTGTGGTTAAATTTGTTGCATTGGAGATTAATCTTTGTGTTCCCACACCATCAGATACTACTACAGTATTTTCTAAGGCAGCTGCTAAACCACTTACTTTACCCACAATAGTATTGCCTGATCCGGTAGTGATGCCTGTAGTGTTGCCATTATTTTGGGCAATGATTAAATTATTTGACCCTGTAGTTATACCACCTCCTAATGCTATAAATCCTGTACCAGCAACAATTGTATTATTACTACCTGTGCTTATACCACTTCCGGATTGTAAACCTATTGCGATATTATGTGTACCTGTAGTATTGTTATTTAAAGCACTATTACCTATTCCTATACCATGCCCAGTTGTATTGTTATACATTGCACTTGATCCAATAGCTACAGACCTGTGTCCAAATATATTTGAACCTGCAGTTCCTATGTTTTTAGCTAAAGCATTTGCTCCAATAGCAACATTTTGGCTACCATATTGATTAGCAAGTAAAGCATTAGTTCCCATAGCAACATTATAAGAACCAGTAATATTAGCTAAAGAAGCTCCATCACCAAAAGCACTATTTTGATTACCTGTTGTATTCATTTGTAGTGCCCCCCAACCCATAGCGGTATTGTAATTACCTGTTGTAACATCTCTTAGCGCTTCAAATCCAAACGAATGATTTTCGACTGCAGTTGTTGCTGAGTTTTGTGAATTGATTCCGAATACTACATTATCAATCCCGGTACTATTACCTCGACCAATTCTTACACCTCTGATGGTTTTATCTACACCTCCTAATTCCTGCAAAGGTGTATTATTAACAATACCAGCAGTAGAATCTGATACCGAAGTAAATGGAACGTCTCCAGAACCCAATAAAGAAATGCCATTTACAGTTTTAAGTCCGGATGAACCAACAAACCCACTTCGAGAAACAAACTTTACAATTTTATCAGCACCACGTACAAGCACGCTGTCAGACTTCTGGCCCTCACTTACAGTTTCTAGACGTAATGGTTTTTGTATTAAATAAGTTGATTGTGCCGTTGAGAAAAGCGTAACGGACAACGCTAATAATAAGATTATCTTTTTCATTTTGATTAATTTTGTTTAGTTATATATCTTTTTTGATAGTTATATCAGTTATAATTTGGAGTAGAAAAACAACCTATTTCCTGAAACGTATTAAACCATTTTCTACCTCATCAGTTGTTATAAAAGAGCTGTTTTCCTGATCAAACTGAATAGTGAAATCTGTTTTATAATCAAGAATTTCAAATTGTGATCCGTCACCGGTAATGATTATGCCCAAAGACTTTTTTAAGTTTTCTATTTCTTCGTCACAGATCAATTCGTTGTAAGACATGAACAAGTCGTAACTTTTTGTGTTTCCCTGTTTTTTTGTGCTAAATGTTACTTTGTAAATTTCTGCCTCAAACAATGCCGGGAATTCTTCTTTATTTACAACAGAAAAAGAATTACTTAAATCGATTATGTTTTTTATTCTTCTGATCTTAAATATTCGTTCTAATAAATAAGGTGCATTTTTGGTTTTTATTTTCAATTTGGTTAATTGGTTATACGCTAGAATTCAGATTCAGAAGAAAAAAGAAAGCAGTTTATCTGGCGGTATTTGTGATGAATAATATTTGAGGAATAAATTTCTCTTTCCAATGTATAATCAAATTTGTATAGCAGAATTCATATCTTTTCTACCTTTTTTATAAAGGAATAGAAACAACTGTTTTCTTAGTTGTTTTTATTCCTCTACTTATTTAGATATATTAGGATGAAGTATTTGTTTATTTTTCGATATGATATTTAGGATCGATCGTGATTAAAAGTCTTTTGAATAATTGTATTAAACGATCTCTTATAGATTTAAGAATCAAAGTCATCGCATCAAAATTTTCGACTTCTTTTTTTGTTTTTATGGCAATAATATTGCTGATTATTGAAATTCCGTCGCTAACAATAAGTAAATCCATTACTATAGTTACAAACCATTTAAAGTTGTAATTAAGTCCTTTACTCATTAATGCCAAAGCTGTTGGTATTAGCAATACGGCTAACTTAGATACAAATCCCAAAGCTAATTTTTTAAAGCTAAAAGGATTGTTTAACACAACGGTTTTGATAATGCCTAAAAAAGTATCCATTACCATTAAGTAAAATAATACCTTAACAATTTCGGCATCCATTTCTAAGTAAATAAAAATTCCGTAAAGCAATAATTTTAGTTCATTTGAATATTCTGAGATTTTATGTATCATTGGTTTTATATTTTAGTCTTTTACTATAGATTTTTGGGCGTGATCTAAATCAATTACTGCCAATAAGTTTGTAAATCTTTTCCCGAAAACCGACAGGGTATCGTCTCTTTCGTTTTCTCCTAAATTGTCCCTTATGGTTTCCTGGACAGCACCAAATTTATTTGTCGAAGAAGTGATAATAAAATTGCCATTTAGTAATGCTCCTGCAACGGTATTTCTTGTAATGTCGATGCTTAAATTAAGTTTTTTTAGATAGGTTAAAAAACCTTTCCATTTTATGATGGCATATGCAAAACAAATAGGGTAGATACCTAAAGAACAAATCAATGCAAATAAAAAGAGGGTCCATTCGGTATAATGTTTTTTCGAAATCAATAGGGTTGGAAGTAATAAAGCAGCTAATGGGATCATTGTCAATATTGTAATTAAAAGCCACAGCAAAGCCGAAGCTGTAAAAATAAATTTCACAATTTTCATTTATAGTTTTTAAGTTTAAGTGATTTTAGGTAAAGAAATCTTTTGGGGTAATTAAACCCCAAAAGATGACCAAATAGTTATTTAATTTTTTATGGTTGTGGATCGTGTGGATCTTCTGGTTTATTGTTATGAGCAACAATTCCGGAAATAATATAATTATCTACATTTTCAACATCTAGTATCGCTACTTCCAAAGGTTCTTCTTTAAATAGAATCGATTCAATAGCCTTTGTTTTTCCTGTTTTGTCAATTAATAACATGCTTGGTAAAACATTTTTCACACATAGCCATTGTACGTTTTCGCCATCTTCAGTAACCAATAGTGGATGTTGTCCGGTAACTTTGATCGTTGTGTCGGCCGTTTTAATTTCGTAGTAATTTGGCTGGACACTTGTGATTTTGTTTACAACAGTTACGTCAGTTTTAATAGCTTCATCTAATTTTCCATTCCATAAGAAATAATCTCCAGCTGATTCATCAATTTCATTAGGGAAAGAAAAGCCTTGGAGTTTATCTCCCACTACAATATTCTTCAATTTTTTTGATTGTCCTGATGCCATTGTTACCAAAGATTCTACATCGAAACATGATCCGCCTCCGCCTTCTGATTCTATAATTGCACTCGCTTCATTGCTATAAATAGAGTATTTATCCTTAGCATCTTTAGCTTTTACTGCAAAATAATAAAGTGTATTAGTAGTACCGGTGACAGTGCATGAAAATACATTAGGGGCAGTGTTAAGTAATAATGAATAACTTCCACCAAATGTTTTTCTGTACACATAGTAACCGACAACGCCTACATCATCTGTTGAACCCGACCATTCTATCGTTATCTGATTTGGTCCGATTGGGTAAGCGGTTACGTTTCCTGGTGCAGTTGGCGCCATTGAATCCGTTATTAGTGTTGTTACATCGACTACATTACTCTGCCCTGATAAGTTTACTGCTGCATCTTGTGCTTTCACATAGAAATTATAAGGTGTATTAGGAGATAATCCAGTAACAGTATAAGAGAGAACGTTACCCGTTACAATTGGCGAAATACCGTTTCCATATATAATATAATTTGTAACACCATATTCATCATTTGATGCTGCCCAACTTAAAGTAACACTTGTATCACGAATATTTGAAACTTGTAAATTTGTTGGGTTTGTTGGTGCGGTAACATCTTTGGGACGTCCTGTATATTCGATGAATTGAACTACTCTGTAAGGATTTAGTATTAAAAAAGATTTTCCTCCTCCTGCACTTTCGGTATTTCCATCTTGAAAATTTCCCGCAGCTTCACCACCAGAACCATCATTAGAACCACTTTGTACATATGCTCTAAATCCGTGTGTATGTGATGGAATTTCACTAATATCTAATTTTTTGCCTACTCGTCCTGAACTATATCCTAATGTATCAAAAGGAAATACTGCAGAGCCAAAGTTATCTCTATAATAACTGATGCCATTACCTCCGTCTCCGTCTAGTTCATCACCTCTTTCTTCAGGAGTTGGATTATAAAGTCCGACTGGCATTTTTCCTCTTAAAGGCACATATTCTTCCCAGCCTTCAGGAAATGGAGCTGGTTTTCCCCAGATAGCAACCATTCCAAGAGGTACAGCTGTTGCAGGTTTTTCTTCTAAATCAGTAATTCGCTTAAGTAATGATTTGAGTAGGTTGTTGCTTTTACTAACTTGATTTACATTGTCTATCATTAATAAAGAATTGTCAGAACTCTTAGCAACTGTAAAATCTTCTAAACTCGTATTTACATTCTTTAAGTATATTTTTCCTCCAATATTTGTATTTTCCCAATCTGGACCTTCATTTAGGGTAAGATTTGTTGTCGACGAAGTGCTGTTATCAACTAAAGCTCTTCCCAGATAATCATTTCCATGCAATTTTCCTCTTCCGTCACTATGACCTAATTTAAAATCTCGGGCTCTTACATTTGCTTCTAAAGTTTGGTTTGTGTCTAATTTTGATAATTGATGCGTTCCCAAATCTAAATCTCCCTGCATCGCTTTTGAGCCGTTAAGCGGAAGATAAGATTGGTTAATTAGATTGATGTCTGCTTCAATTACATTGATGTTTGTTTCAATTGCATTAATATTTCCTTCAATAACGTTAATATTAGCTTCAATTGCATTAATATTAGATTGAATTGTTTGCAGAATTGTATCGATTGTTTTGATATCTGTAACAACCTCAAGATCATTTACATTATAATAACGAACTGTTTGCACGTCACCATTTTCAGAAACAACAACAGTATCAGGATATTTTGCAGGGCTGTATTCTGCCTCATAATCATAATAAGCAGTTTCAGATGCTCCGGTTCCGTAGATTAAATTTTTATCTGTTCTGGTGGTTTTTAGATAATTGGTTTGAGATCCGCTATTAATTGGATATAAAATTCCAACTTGATTTTCTGGGTTTACCGGATCTTCCTGACGAATAACTGCCCAGCCTCTTTGCCCGTTTTTTGCATGAGCCAGAATGTAATCGGTATCGGTATCGATGCTTAAATGCCTTTTTAAAGCTTCATATAATTCAGACCTGTAGGCTGTTTGAAGTCTTTCTAAAGTTTCTTGCTCAAGAGGAAATCCTCCTGCATGATTAAAATTTACTTGTTTCATTTTTATTGATTTAAATGTCTGTTGTTTTTGATACTTATTTTTCTAAAATTTCTGGTGAATAAGAATAGCTTTCATAACTTTTACCAGCTAGTTTATAGAAGTTAAGGAGGTTGTGGAATTCAACGTTCGCTACTCTTATTGCCGCTGTTTTTGATTCGATTCCATCTTTATTTGGCTGGATCGTTATAGTTCCGTTTGTTATTAAATTTTCAGGTATAAATACTCTAAAATTAGCATAGGCCAGGCTAGTGTAATCTTTCCGATGTGCCAGATAAACAGGCTTATTATCTTTGTTTTTATATTCTTCATTCTTAAATATCTTCAACAATGGAATCATTAATGTTCCGTCCGGTTCGTAATATTCTTTATGGAGATATACATACTGCAAAGTAGGTTTGACCGATTCGTCGATATAAATTAACTCGTCTGATCGTTTTTGCTCCGTACTTGCATTAGGATTGTAATTTTTGGTTGGATTAAAGGTTTCGTTCAATACTTTTTCCAGATAAATTACCTGGCCAGTATGTTGCATTTTATAAAGCGTTTCTTCATAAATAGAACGAATAGGGGCGAGTAAAACATTAAGCCATTGCGCATGTGTTTTTTTTCTAAGAATAGGAGGAATGAGCCATAATAATAGCTTTTCCCATTTTAAAATTGTGTATTTATTCATTGTTTAAGTATTAGACTATTGTTTATCTCGGTAAAATGTGTACGGAATGTAGTTTACTTCAACCTCAAGAGTATCCAAATCAAAATAACCTGCTTTTGGAATGAAATATTCTATTTTGGTCACATCGGTTGGTGAAGTATTTGGCTCGTCATTTGGATTTGTTGCGACTGCAGTTTGAACCTTTGTTAAAATCGGAATTTTAACTCCTTGTGCTTTCTGAATGGCATCAACTAAATATGTTTTGACAAAAGCACCATTAAATTCGATATTTTTTAAATGATCTTTAAGAGCATCAATTACTGGATAAACCTGATTATTTGAGATTAATGAACCATTTAACGGATCTAATTCGTAATTGTCCATTGGAACTATAACATCCTGATCTGAGTTGCTGTTTGAAATTTTTGTTTGATAGTATTCAATGTCTTTTGGATTGATATAAATACTCAAAGGATCGATATAAACATTCAGACTAAGTTTCAGAATATCTCCCTGATCAGAGCTTATATAGACCTGATTTCCTGCATCTTTAATTTTGGCGATATACTCCTTAAAAGCATAAAGCTCATTTGGTACATCAATTCTCGAAATTTTATCCTCTTTTACTGTGGCAACTTTGATAAAAACAACTCCAACTTTATTATGGAAATAGTCAGAAAAAATTTCTTCAATTTTTGCGCCTGGTTTGAGAATTGTTTCTAAATCAATTTCGCTTACAGCACAATGTTTTATTATTTTAGATTCTTCAATTTCTGATTCTGTAAGACCTGTCGTGTCAAATTGATACGAACCATCTTGCCAGATTAGTGACATTCCGTTACTCGAGTCTGGCTCTAATGTAACACCGTAATGAAAATTTAAAGCCTGATCTCTATACCAGTTTAAAGTGTGAGGTCTTGAAACCAGGGCTTTTTTTTCTACTATTTTTTCGTGTACCCAAATTGCGGTAGCCACAATGTTGATCCAAAGCCTCCAAATACTTGTCTTTGAGGAGCTTGTTAAGCCGTTTAGAGAAGGCTGTTTTCCCTTCTCAATCAGAATTTCATTCTGTATTTCAGCAATTGTACGTGCCATATTTTATTTTTTAGATATAGTTTAGCCTGTAAGACATGTGTAATGTGCTTATAGATAATTGTTTATGTTTTTTGTGAATACTACGGAGATGTAGTTTTCTTTTAGAGATTTCTAAAAGTTGAGATTATTTTTTTGGTAATTGATTAGTAAATGATAAAGTCATCTTCAATAATCATATAATCAATTCCGGAAAAGTTATCCAGTAAAAATTCTTCCTCTTCAGTAAGTGAAGTTGCGGGTTTTAGATTTCTGGAATTGTAATATTCTACAATATCCTTTTTAAAGGCTTCTCTGCCTATTTTTAAATCTTCATAAACAGAAATGTTTTCTGTAATGTTAAATTGATCATTGTCTTCCAAAAGGTCGAACACTTTTTCTATACTTCCGTATTCTTGCAAGGAAATGTCGAAAATGTTTTGATTTTCATGTGGTTTAATAGTTCCCATCGATTTTAATGTTTTGTAGATCGTTAACATCTAATGTTTTCACATAAAAGTTGTCATACGATAATTGTTTGTCTATTTCGTTTTCTAGTCTTAGCCTGGAGGTTGCGTCCGGGCTGTTAATGTATTTTTTAATTCCTACTCCAAGAATAGGAAACTCTTTGTAGCTTCCTTTTTGGCTTAATAAAAGATGTTCAATGTTTTGCTGATCGGCATCTTTAATGGCGAAATCACCCTTTAAATCACCTTCGAAATCACCTTGTATTATTAACAAATCTTCTTCTATGATAAAGTCTTTCATCTGTGCTTTTTGTTGTTTTATGGGTTAATATCTTCTTTTGAATCTGCGCGCCATATCCAAAGAATGATGTTTTATTTGATACTGTAAAAATAAGCTATGCTTTCTCCTTAACCAAGATTTTAAGGGGTAGTAATCAGTAGTTTCAGTAAGTTTGATTTGGGTTTAATTTACTGATAATCAGTGTTTTTTTATTGATTTTGGTTGTTTGAAATAGGAATTTTAAATAATCGGAATAACCAGCTCGATAATAACCCTGAAAATTGTTTTTACAATGTTATTTTTAAGTGTATTCAATCTAATTTTTGATATTCCTGTAGTTTGTAATGCTTGTAAAGCGACCAAATCAAGCTGACTTTTTAAGAGCCATTCTAATTCTTCTTCAGTTAAGGCAGAAGTAGAGAAGAGCACAATCCAACGTTCTAATTTTTCCCTGGATGTTTCTAAAAATGCATTTAGGTCTTTTTCTAATTCAGGTTTGATGTCTTTATAACTGTTGGTTATAATAGTTTTTAATCTGCTTTTTAATTCTTTTAATACTATATCGTTGTCCATAGTTTTATTTGTTACCGTTGATTAAATCTAAAAGTGCATCTTTTGATTCTTTGTCTTTCATACTTTCATATTGAATAAGTAAATCCAAAGCATCCATAACCTGTTTTTTGGATTCGGCTACAAAAACCGGAGATAAAGTTCCTTTCGTTTCCCAACGTTTAAAAAATCCTGACAATAAGTTTTTTTCTTTATCGGTTAGAATTTTCCACATCGCAAAAGTGATTTCGTTATTGGGCTTGTTTTTTTCATATTCGACCAATTTTTCAATATTAAGCAACAGAGATTCAGCCTCTTTTTTATTAGAAGCATAAGGCGTTACTGCTTTATCCATCAATTTGGCCGTTTCTATTTTTAATTCTGTTGTTTTTTGATAAGAATATTGATCAAACAAAGCTGTTCTGGTCGAAGTACAAGAGACAACTGCAAAAGAAATCGCAATTAAAAAGGGCGTAAGTTTTAATTTGAACTGTTTCATTTGTTTATTTATATAAGATTACATAATTTTTTTTGTCACGTTTTAACTTACTTAGTACTTTCCAGTCACTATATCCTTTTTTATCAAAATGTGGAAGGTCTTTAAAGGTTTTCCAGTCTCCGCCCCAGTTCCAGTTGTATTTGGCGAAAACTTTGACACATTCCTGCCAATCAGAAATTTGATCGTTATCCCAATCTTTTGCAGTATCCCAGGAAGCTGTTTTACCGTCTACAATTAGACAAATGTCTACAGCAAAACCGTAATTGTGAATGGATTGACCGCCTTTAGCATTTGTTACTTTTTTTCCGGGTTTGGTTCGGCCAAAAGCATAAAGATCTTCTTGTTCCTGAAAAGATCGAAGTCCTTGTGTAATGCGAACTTTCGCCCTTCCGTTTAAAGCGAGATCGCATTCTTCAATAATTTTGGCAACTTCTTCCCTGACCGAAGGATGAAGCAAATCAATGTGTTTTTTTGTTGTTTGATCCATATTTATATTTATTAATGATTTCAATTTTGAGAATAAAAAGCCTTTCCCGATTGTTAGGAAACAATCACGGTTTTAATTTATCGGTAAGATTATTTGTATTTTGAAATTTATTTAAGGATAAAATAATTGCTTAAATAAATGCTGAAATTTTCCTTTTTTAGGACGACAATTTGATGGTATAAGTGCTTTTAATTACAGTGTAAAAATACGCAGAAATAGCGTGTTTGTAAAATGATATGCCTTTGTAAATCAGTAGTTTCAGTAGGATGTTTTGTACTTTTTGCTGTTTTAATTTGTAGTTTGGGATTAGGGAAAATTATAAAAAAATACCCGTTTTTCTAAAGTTGAAAAACGGGCGTTCTATGTGTAAATTTTAAATAAACTTTTTATTCTTTATCAGCTCTTGGAAAATCATTAATATCTAAACCATCCATAGTGCTTTTGCCATTGATGATAATTTCACGACCACCATAATAATTTAAAAAACCTAAATCATTTGGTTCACCATAATCAGATTCAACCTCATAAAATGGTGTAATTTCCATTCCTACGATATTATTGTCTTCAAAAAAATGTTTAGATTTTTCAGAGATAAGAAAAGAAGGAGCCATATACACCCAATCTAATTCTAAGGTGAAATATTGTGATTGAAATCTTGAAAATAGTTCTTTTTCTCGTAAGTTAAATAATTCGTCGCTATCTTTTATTTCTCCTGTTTTAAAAAAAGTAAGCTCTTCAGTCTCTACATTCAATCCGTAAACATTTGATTTGTTAAAATCAACATATGGAATCATGAAAATATCTATTTGTAATATATAATAAGGTAAATCTTTTCCGGTATCAATATTTAATGTAATTGGATAGAATCTGTGTTTAGGTAAGTTTAATTTTTCTAGTAGTTCCTTTAATTTAGGAGATATTGTGTAAAAGCGCAAGGTTCTTGCCTGATTTGGTTTAAGAATTAGTGGGCCGTTATAAAAATCAATGGCTTCGTATAAAAAATCAGCAGTCATTTTTTTTTCATAAACATCTCTTTCTAATCGAAAGTGTAGTTTATTTATTGTAGCAGTAAAATCTTCATTGTCATTATAGTTATCTCCAGAAAAAGGCAAATTATCTGATGGATCAACAGATTGAGTTCTATACATATATGGATTAACCGGAGTGTCTAGTTTATATAAGTTCATTTTTTATAATTTTAAATGATTAATTTTTTTACTTTCTTCAATAACTTCAGTTATAATTTTTTCACGTGTTTTGCTTATATGATTTGATAATTTTTTATCAAATAAATTTTGATCGAAAAGGCCATATTCATCTAAACTTTCATCCTTGATGGCTAGTATCCTTTTTTTACTCAAATTATTGTATTTTTTATGACTGCTATGTCCACCCAATTCAGGAAAATCTGCGTCTAATTTATGTACAGGAATACCATTGTCGAGTCCATTAAAATCAAAATTTTCTTTGTTTCGGGAAACGAAGTTACGCAATTCTAGCATATCATCATCGAGCAATAAATCTTTTGGGATTATATGATGAGCTTCAAACTTTAAGGGAACCAATTTGCCATTGTGTTTCATAAAATAATTATTTTTAAAGAGATTTTCAAAATGCTCGTCTGATAAATTGGCTACATCTATTTTTATTCCTTTAGCATCCCGTAAATCTATTTTTAAAAAACGTTCCTTATAGGTCTGAATTACTTTTTTATTGAGTGCTTTTTGTAAAACTCCTTTATTCTTTATGACTCTGCCGCTAATGTTGTTATTTGCTAAATATTCCTGCACTACGTTTTGTGAAACCTCATCTCCTTTGTTTAAAAGTTTGGTTAGTTTTTCTCGTGCGGTGTTGTTGTCGACTTTAGCAATTCCTTCTTCTAATTTTTTTACAGTTTTAGATTTAAATTTTCGCTTTACAGAATCTGTTTTTTCTCCATCTTTTTTTTCTTTACTTGAAAAATTACTATCTACTGTTTTAGTGGGACTAGCTGTAAGTGTAATAGCATATATATTACCTCCCTTATGTGTGCTATCCCATTTAGGTTTTAATTTAGGATACAGTTTACCGGATAGCTTTAAGAAAGTCATTAATTGACTAATACTGTCTCCTCTTGCATCCATAATCTCTGCAGTGGTTCTAGCTTGAATCAGCAAAGCCGATCGCATCCAGTTTTTGCTATCATCCAGATCATGTATATAATCTCCTTTTTCAAAAAGTTTTTTTGGTAGTTTGGCTAGTAACTTCTCTTTTATTTCATGAGTAAATTTTTCTATTTTCATTAAAATTTTACCCAATTTCCCCAGTTTTGAGGCCAATTTTGCAAATGCTTCACCACCACCTGTAAATATTCCTACTATAACTTCCAGTAAAATTGTTCCCAGCAAAAGCCCTATTACTCTGCCTTTTTCATAAGAAGATGAAGAAAACCAATTGTCTATTACTTTTTTTACACTATCTCCTATACTGCCTAGAAATGAGTATAAAATATTCTTTAGCTCTGACCAACTTGAATTAGCTAATTTGATTATGGCTTGATACATTTCTTTCAATTTGTCAAGAAATTTGCCTGATAATAAATCTCTAATCGTATCTATTATACTTTCAATATATTCTATAATTCCTATCAAAGTATCATATATACCTCTTAGAATGCCTTCTATCACTCCTACAATTAATCCACCAACTCCAGCTAATATTTCAGCAATAACATCACCGGCTTTTATAGCGGTATTCATAAATTCGGAACGAGAACTTAAATTGCCTATTTGACGTTGTAATTGTATATATTGTTCGTTGGGAATACGTACAATATGATTGCTGGATAATTGCAATTGGCTGTAAGTTAGTCTCGCTTTATGAAAGTCAGGATCATGAGCCGCTTTAATTGCTAATTCAAACGATTTACCTGTTTTAAGAGTTTCTTCCTTCAAAACAATACCGTGATTGTGATTGCTTTTGGTATTAATTAAATAGAAAGCTTCTGCCAAAGTTCTTCGGTCATTTCCCGTTTCGACCTTATAATTTTTATAAAAAACATTGGCGATATTAGTTTCAAAATTATAATTTGGTTTTACATATAGAAAAGTACGAGTGTATTTGTCTAAATAATTGTTATGCGGAATTAAAATAATGTTATGTGTTTCAATATAACCGTACTTATGATCAGCAGTTTTGATTTTATACCATCCTTTGTTAGTCAAATCCTCATGCATTACTACGACTTCACTTACTACTTTGTAAACTTTTCCAAAAATGCCTTTTTTGCTTAAGTATGATGTATCATTTGGAAAAGGTGTTGCATGCAAGCGAATACCATTTTCGGCTATTACAAATCCTCTTTTGTTAATTTGTTTTACAACTGTTTTAGGCTGTATTATTTTTTTGAAAGAAGTTTTTTGATTTGTTCTGGTATTGATGCCTTTTTGATTTTTTCTTACTATTTCTTCTGAAATCGGTTTTTGCTCGTTTGTACTGTCATATCCTAAAGCAATGAATTTCTCCATTTCTCCAATATTTTTATCATCTTCAATCTGCTGACGCCAAATGCTAAGCATAGTTTGCCTAAACCGGGCCATTTCAGAAGCACTGGTATCTTTTAGTTCTATATCATGGTTTTTAATAATCATTAGGATAGTGTTTTAAGGAGAACAGAAAAAGGTATTTGTGCTTTTACAATACCTCTACTTTAACTGGTTTAGGTTGAATGTGATCTGAGAATGCTGTGGTAATATTGAGACGCAAATCGTCTTCTTGTTCTATTTTGCCATCGCCGCCCAAATAACAATTTTTGAATAATACTTCAAGAGCCTTGAATTCATCCATTTTGGAAGCCTGTAATACTGCAGAACGAATACTGATATCCGGTTTTTTGAAATAAGCAAACAGGGTAGTTTCATCATCATCTGCAATGGTGAGTTTAACTACTTTTTTATGTTTGTATTTCCATTGGTTTAATTGTGCTTGTGTAATGTTTCCGTCAAGAACATCGGCAGTTTTTGAGATTGATTTTTCCATTTTAAACGCTGTTATTTGTTTTTATGATTGGGTAATTGATGTCTGATTTAGTGGTGTCTCTTTGTGAATTGAAATAGAATGGGAATGCATAATGAGAGACACAAGTATAAATGTCATTTCGGTTATAGTAACTGATTGACGTTTTTCTATTGTTTATAGAAATTGGATTGTTTAGGTAAGCGGATTTTTTAAAAAAGAAGAGGCTGCCTGAGTTATTTTTTTGAAGTTAATAAGCTCAAAGCAGCCTCTTGAAGTAATTCCCAGTTTAAAACGGACTAATAAAGAGCGTGTAGAATAGATTGCATGCAAAAATCATGTTTCGTTGAACTCCTTTTTTGCGTAACGCATTTGATATTGGTTTTCTCTTTTTAGTCGGTTTTAAAGACAGGGAAGGGGGGAATTATGGTTTTAGAAATATATCCGAAGGATTAGTTCCACTCAACGTGAGAACAGATCAAGTCAAAAGAAACTGCGATTTTAGTATCTCCCTGGCTAATTCCTCTGCTGTTTGAGTTGAACTCACAGTTTCTTACCGTGTGTGTAATTACTTCGTTGCTATCGTCTAAATAACTAACAATGATGCTAAACGGATTAATATCCTGTAATCTTTGTCCTTTTGGTAAAGCAGCTAAAATAGCTTCTACTTCATAGTTGTATAAAGTAATTGAAGCTTTTGCTTCGTATTTTCCTCTACCTCTGTGTACTGGCATGTCTCCGGCACCGTAATGGTTTTCTTTAGATACTGAGTCGCTATAGTTTACAGCCGTAATACCTGTAACGATGTTACCTGCAATACTTACTTCAATTGATGACCAGCTGTGTTGTTGTCCGTTAATTAATGGTAATTTATTCATATGTAGCTTTATTTGTTTTTTAATAATCCCGATAACGCTCAAGGGCTATAACCTTTATTCGTTTTGTGTTTAAAACAATTGAATTGAGGCGATATCATTTGTGAATTTTTATTGTTTTGTGAATTATAAATTATGCTTTGTCAATTCCGAAAGGATTTTTGAATCCTAAATCGACTTTAATTTTACGAGCAGTTCCAATTGGTGTAATTTCAGCTTTCACTTTTAATTCTGAAGTTGCCAAAATGTTTTGTTTTGGATCTACGTAAACATCGAAATCAGATACTTCCTGATTGGCTACCATTGCTTCTAAAGCACTTCTGCATAAACCTTCAAAACTTTTTGAAACAGATTGTGGTAATTTACCATCAATATCAACTAAAACCGGAGAAGCTAATTTTGGCAATAAAGCAGTACGCAATAAACGAGTTGCTTTGTTAATAGTACGGTTGTTTTCAACATATGCAAAATCAGATGTTCCTGTAGTACAAGTAGAGCTGTCGTTAAAATAAACGCCTGGTAAACCAGTGTGTGTTCTTGCAAAAATGTATCTTTTTTCGTTTAGGTCGCTTAATGTTCCAAGAGTTTTAAATTCTTCTCCGCCTACAAAACCTGCTTTTGCAAAACCTTCGCCAGTCAAATTGAATTTTTCGATCCAGGCAATATTTTCAGATACTTTTGCTTTTGAAATTGCGCCTAATGCTAATCCAACTGCTGCAGTGTTTGGATATTGAACAGCTTTTTCTACATCCATAGCGACAACTACTGATACGTTTTCTGCATTTAATCCGGCTAAAGAAGTAGCATCTTCAACATTAAAGCCTTTTCCTTCCAGAATAACTTCAAAAGGCATATAATCTGTATAAGCAAGAGCAGCTTGTGTTTGTGCTACTGCTACTGCCGCTTTTGTTTGTACAAATGTTGTTGCCCCGGAATAGATAATCGCCATTTGACGAATGTTTCCATTTGCTTTTTCCTGCATATCCATTGCTTTAGCTGCAACACCTTCATAAGAAGTAGCTGTTGTTCCCATGATGTACAGGTCGCCAGAAGGATTCATTCTGAAGAATTGCTGAATTTGGTAATAAGCTGATTGTCCCTCTACATCATAATCTGCTGTAATACCTAAAGCTTCTGCATCTTCTAATGAAGCTAAACGTTCTACTTTTTCTAAATCAAATTCTTGGGTTGATTCACCATCAAAAAGTAAACCTGAAACCATGTCCTGCTCTGGATTTCTTCTTCCTAATCCGCCAGATAGTTTGTTAATCACTACATCGTTTAATGTACTCATAATATAAAATGTTTAATTGTTTAAAAATTTGTTTTTGTTTTTTTGCTTAAAAAAGGGCAAAAGAAGGCCTGTAACAAGTTGTTAAGATTGTTATTTTTAGTGATTTATTATTTAAAATGGTATTCGTAATCGGGAATCCAAAAAAGTAGAATTTCTATTTTGGATGAGTTGTAAAAACTGATTTTTTAAAATTGGATTTTCCTCCTGGCCAAGAGATAAATTTGCTTTTGATATCGAGTACAAATTTAAGATTCAAGGTTGCTTTTTCCAATTTTTTTGATTGTCAAAACCAGTAGTTTCAGTCTTTTAAGCCCTGGCTTCTGTAGCGAGACCTTCATTTATAATAGTGTAAATAGTACGCTCTGTTAGGAACAAAGTATCTGAAAGTTCAGATACTACAACTTTCATTTGCTTAGCTTGATTTCTATTTAGATAATTAATAACGTAATCTCTTCTTTTGTCTAATAGTGTTCTGCTTCTTCTCATTTGTGGTATTTATAGTAGGGGTTAATTTAATTTGTTTTTGGTTTTTTAATAGTTTTAATATTGTGTCATTTAAATTACAGGTGATGGCAGTTTAAATGAAACTGTTATTATTAAGTAGTCAGATCTATATCTCCTTCAATTTGATTTGGGTTTATTCCGATGATTCCCGAAGTTAAATCGTATCCAAGCTCTTCCAGATCTTCATTACTTAGTCCGTTGTTAAAAAGAATATATTTCTTCTTTAAAATATTTTCAATTAATGTCGTTTTATAAGTGATCTCCCAGATGAAATAATCGTTTTTATTCCAATAAGTGTCCTCATTAGTGCATTGTTTTTCTCTTACTTTAAAAGTAGAATGGGTATCTATTAGAGCGTTACTATTGTTGTTCGATAATACAGCTTTGTCAATACGTTGCGCAATTTCAAAAGCATTTGCATAACTTGTTGAAGAAATTGTATCAACAGGTAATACGATATACAGGCAAAACGAAACATCGGCCTTATAATTTTTTTCTGAGGATGTCTCCCAGTTTATATTGTCATATTTAAACATTACTATTGGAGTTTCAATAGAAGTTTTAAAAACAGTATCACTATAAAGTTGAACTGTTGGCGCATTAGAAGTGAATTCTGTTTCGATGGCGCTTTTTTTCTCGGTATAAAAATCTTTTAGAATCATATGATGGGTTATTTTTTTACAAATATACAACATATGTTTTAATATATACAACATATTACACTTAAATTTGCAATAGTTTCAGTAATATGATTTATTTATTTTGATGTTATTCAAACAATTCGATAAGAAAGAAATTACAAAAATGCTGTAAATCAGTTGTTTTTTGAAAATAATTACGGAAAGACGTAATTATTTAGTATATTTATTTAATTTTGCAACATATAGTGGAATATTTTACGTTATATAACATATTACATAAAAAAAATAAACGCAATTACAACATGGAGATACATACTAAGATAAAACGTATTATAGATGAGATGAAGTTGAATAATAACTCATTTGCGAAATTAATAGGAGTAACCAGTACCACAATAGACAGTATTACTATTGGAAGATTACAAGCTGACGGAGATAGAAAAAGAACTAAACCTGGTTTTGATTTATTGCAAAGTATAATTACACATTGTAATGTAAATCCCGACTATTTTTTTGGAGACAGCGACGAAATTTTTACCAATAAAACAAATGCTGAAGTTGGTCTGAATCTGCCAAAGATTATCACGGTAAATGAAGATGGTGAAGAAAATATTAATTTTGTTGGAGTAAAAGCCCGAGCAGGTTACTTAGACGGTTATGCAGATCCGGAATATATGGAAACGCTTCCTTCTTTCAGTATGCCAATGTTAAAAAACGGAACGTACAGATGTTTTGAAATAAAAGGAAACTCTATGTCAACGACGATACATGACGGCGATTATCTTTTTGGAAAATATGTCGACAATTTTGATGATATTCTCGATGGTAGAATTTATGTTATCATCAGTAAAAATGATGGAGTAGTAGTAAAAAGGGTTTTGAACCGAATTAGAGAAAGCGGAAAACTAATTCTTAAATCAGACAACAGAGACGGAAATTACCCTATGTATTCTATTTATGCAGAGGATATTCTGGAGGTTTGGTACGCGAGTATGTATGCATCGAAACAAATGCCGGATCCCATCAATATTTATGAAAAATTACATGCCCTTGAAAGTAAATTCTTTGAAATGGAAGAGACTTTAAAGAAAAAAATGAATTAAGATTTATAAAAAGACAAGACTTCGATATTAATAAGATTGGAGTTTTTCAAATAAAAAAATCCCTCTTATTATAAAAGTAAGAGGGATTTTAAATTTAGTTTGAGTTTGTTAGGAGATTCCTCCGGTTCCAGTTCCGGTTTGTGCTGATGCAGAACCCGTTGTGGTTACTGTCGTAGTTACAAGGCCTGATTTGACAAATGTGTCAATAGCTTTTGCCAGGTCTTTTGCTGTTTGTTCTCTTGCATTTTTTGTTTGAGTTGCATTGTCAGTGCTGCTATTTGTTTCGACTTTTATTTTTGAACTATCGTCTAATACTTTCAAGATTGCTGCTTCTAATGCTGCTATTTGTAATCCCATTTTTAAGTTTTTAGTAAGTTATTTAAATTAGATTTTATTGTAAGTAGCGCTCCCACATTAGGACTAACTCCTTGTACAACAACAATTTTAGAGACTTCAGTTATGAAACTTTCTAATTCAGTTAGTAAATTTTTTTCGCCGGCATTAATTTTAAATTTATTATCCATTTCAAAAGTTAGTCCTCCTTTTTTGAATGAAGTTTTAGCATCTGAAATTATAGCTTCAAAACCATCTGTGATAGTTACTTTTGCTTCTTTATCTTTTAAGGTAAAAATAGTATTCCCTTCATTAATACTGATTTTTTGTTCATTGATGTTAAAACTGTTTTTAGAAATTTCTTTACCATTTTCATCATAAAAAGAGGTACTAATGTTTGGATCTGATGAATTTCCATTGAACTCTAATTGAGCAATGTTTTTATATTCAGGTGATGAGGTTGATGATGAATTAGTATCTTTTTTTTCTTTGAATAAAACTTGAAATTTATCTACATCAGTATCGATTTCCAGGTAATGATTTTGATCATTTTTGAAGCGGATAAAAGAACGTTCGATTTCTGAAAACTGCGAAATAAATGCTCTTGTTTCGACTCCGTCTATGATGGAGGCCAAAACCCAACTGTCTTTTTTAGGAATCGAAATAATTCCTTGCTCCAAATCCAGAATCGAGGCTTTCAATCTGACATTCTTAATAATCGCACCATCAGCCCGCATGACATTTACGGTATAAGCATCTTCCGGATTATGAAGTGATATTGCCTCTGTATTTATTTCGATAACTTTTGCCGCAAAAGTTTCAATAATTTGATTTCTACTGGCGACATCTTTTATTAAATCTGTTATATTTCCCATTTTTCTGTTTTTAGATTGCTTCTACTCTTCGTCCGATATAAATCCTTTGTCTGTAGCCGTTTTCGCCAAAACTTCGCTCAACTTTTTCCACCTGAAAAGTTCCGTTTTTTTCTTTATCCTTGGCATTTTCAAGAATTACCTGATCTGTAGGCCGAACAAATGGCTCGCCAAAAGTGAGAAATGAACCCTCAAATCCACTTGGTTTAGATTCCATTGCCCTTAAAGCTGCATATTGATATAATTCTGAAGATACTTGTGTCGTTTGTTTCTTGAAAGCTGCAGGATCTCTAGGTAATTCATCAGTATCATTATGCAATACATGGGTTTTCGTTAATTGTCCATTCGGATCACCTAACTCAACATAAATTGGAGTATTTGAATTCTTAAAATATTTTTCTACCCTGGTACGTGTATTTTTTGTCGATTCATTAACCACGATTAATTTATCTTCTATAATATTATAACGAAATCTGAAACGTACTTTTCCTGTAAAACGATCAGAAATTGATTGAGTAGCTTTGTTTAATTGAGAACTTAAAAGGCTAAGTCCCTGATTAATTAATTTTTTAACAAGTGCTCCTGCTAACGGACTTTTAATGAAATTTCGGTCTATAAAACCAGCTAATTCACTGGTAGTATGTTGTTGCGGATTATTTGTAATAGTTAGAACAGGACCTGTTTCTTCAGTTTTAAAATAAGTATAGATTCCTTTGTCTTTTAGCATCTCAAAAACTTGTGACAAACTTTGATTTCTGCTAATTATTACATTTCCCAGATTTTCATCAAGAGCATTTATTTTAAAAGGCAATTTCAACTCTTTGCTTCTTTTTTCAAAAAAAGTTTTAGGATTAAAATTTTCAATATTTGTGGTTGGGTTTGTTGCGACAATATTCAGAGAATCATTTGCATTTTGAACATCAGCATCTTTTACAGCCTTTACTTTTTTAAAGGCATACATCGCATCTTCGCAAGTTATAGTTGCTGTTATATCTGATTGAACTCCTGTTATATAGCCTCTAAAAGCAGGTTTATAATCGCCATCATATCCTAAGAATATTTCGATATAATCTTCAAGTTTAAAAAAATCATGAATTGTTTTTTCGTCACCACTTGCGTTTGTAAATAAGTTTTGGTCGAATCCTTTGGTATCCGTATATACTTTTTTGGGCATTACAATCGTGGCCGTATCCGTCAGGGATTTGTACGAACTATTTATGTCTACGTTTTTGACATAAGTAAATTCATAAAACTTAGGAGTGGGGATAAGTCTTACCGTTTCGTAAACTCTAATTTTAGCATTTAGTTTAAGCATTGTCTCTAATTATTAGTTCAACAGTTTCGTCAGATGTGGCACTGGCCGTAAATTTTTGAATATTTTTTGTTCCGGAAATAGAAGGAATCGAGTAAGAATCGATAACAAGTTCATAAATACCAAATCGATTCAAAATGGCATGTGTTACTCTTAGAGAATAAGGAGCATTTAAGAATTGTTTCAATAAAAAAAGCTTTTCTTTTGGATATTCATCTCCAGTTTCATTAGCAATTAAGCCTTCAATGGAAATACTAAAATCACCATTTGTAATGTGTTCTTTGATTGTCGAGTCTCGTCCTTCGATTCCTTCTTTTTTTATAATTTTTGAGCGATTTAGATTGACTGTAACAGCATCTATTCGTAAACTTGGCAGATTAAGATCACTTTTTACGAGCGGTTCAAAAACTAAAGGAGCGAAAACTCTCAGGTTAAATTCGCCTCCGGTTTTATCGATAATAAAATCTTTTGATTCTGATTCGTTATAATTAATACCACTATATTCGGTGTCTTTGGTATCTAAAATTTCGTTTACATTAAAATTGAATTTCATAATGATTTATATTTTTATTTTTAATTTGAAAATGTTTGTGCAAAGGCCGCCATAAGTGTATTTTCCATTCTTTTCTCATTGTGTTTTTGTAACCAGAGCGCTTCTTCAAGTAATTTATAAAACTCATCCATTGATAATTGATAAGGATCCACCTGAAAAGCATGTCTGATAAGCGCTGCCGATTTTTTGAATTCATCTTTTTGCGGAGTTGCATCAATGGTGAATTCACTGTCTTTTTTGATCAGGGCCACAATAGAATTTCCTGCAGAAAGCATAAATTCGTCATCGTAATTTTCCTGATCAAGCACACATTCCTTAAATAAAAACAAGATCGCTTCATGCGCATTGTCTTTATATAGATTTTGATAGTTTAAGAATGTAGTAAAGGATGGCTTTTTACAATAAGTAGTTGTTACCTGATCAGCTGAGGTCAGTTTTAATACCGTACCGTATTTTTCTTTTAGTTTTTGGAATGTTATTTCGTCTGGCATTTTTATGGTTTTAGGGATTTTATATTTTTTTATGAAGAAGAATTAAGTTGAATGATTTTCGAATATTAAATACCGCTGTCTCTGCTTTCTTTTTTAATGACTTCCGCAAGGTTCTCACTTTTTTCAGATACACTTAAAGGAGTGATAGTAAAGCTTTCGATAAAAATGCTTCCTTCTGATGCCTGCATTAAAGGATTTTTGAAATTACTCATGTCTGGTATTTTAGGCGTTTCTCCTAAATCTTTTGGTGTATAATCCATGATTAGTTTATTGTTTTAATTGTTAATATGATTATTTGAGTGATTGGTATAGTTGAGGTGTCTACTTTCTAAAATAGGTAGAAAATAGAAGCTGTTTTTGTGCCTCTCAGGCAAACTAATAGTTGAAATTAGAGTATGTAAAAATAGGGCAGAAGAGTGGGAAAAACGAAAAATTTGAGCTTCGTTTTCAGTAGTTTCAGTAGAAAATTGTTGTTTTTAAGGTGTTGGTTTTTAGTGTATTGTGTATTTTTTGTGACGATTTATTAGCGCTATTAATAATAAGAGAATTTGTAAGAATAAAAAGCCGCCATTATAAGATTTTTTTAGTCTTTTAATGGTGGCTTTGTATACTAAATCGCACCCAAAGACAAATTTAGAATTTGTTCTATTTTTGATATTAAGAGCTCTTTATATCGAGTTAAAATGTAATCATTAAAACTCCAGTTGATGTTCTATATAAATGATTATTTGGTAGCTCAATTTTAGCTGAAGTATTATTTTCAAATACTGGAACATTCTCAATTATTTTATTATTCCTAATCCATTTTTGCGAAATTTCTTCATCTACCTGAATCACTGTTCCTATCTCAGTTGTAGTAAGTAATTTGTTATATGGTTTTTCATATTTTTGGAGATAGGTATCTACAGCTATCCAGATAGTATCCTTTGTACTAACCAATTGAGTTAATATATTGCCAGATGCACTAATTAAATTTGTATAAGTATTAGTAGCTACATTCGCTTTTCTGAACATATTTCCTGCAAATGAATAAATGTTTCCATTAGAGTAGGTAGGGGGTATGTTATAACTTGTATTTAGAGCTTCTACAGTGGCAGTTCCTGCAGGATCTATTTTACAAGCCGTTAATCCAAAAGTACTTACGTAACGTACATAAGAATCAAGAGGTCCCTGATACACATTACCTGCAGTTGTTCCTATCCTTCCTGATACTCCAGACATTGTTGTTTTATATATAGGATTACTTCCATACTGAGTTGTGTAAATGTTGTCTGAAGAATCTATTGATAAGTAAGGTTTATATGAAGTACCTAAAGCTTTTATTGTAGTTTTAACTCCTGCAGGAGTAACTTTGTAAAGTGTTGCCGATGGTTGAGGAGAAGGATTAGCGAGCAAAACTAAATTACCTAAAGAATCAAATACAATGTTTTTGCAATTCGGAATTCCGGTAGCCAGAGTAGTTACACTACCACTAAGGGTAATTTTAGACACGGAACCATCTCCGGAATTAGCTGTATATAAAATATCATTAGATATAACCATTATCGATGGAGTTGCACCTGCAGTAGCCAATAAAGAAGAGTCGCCTTTATAGTTTATTTTATATATATCATTCCCAATTAGCGCATAAATATTTCCTTTAGAATCTTCAATAAGATTTTTAATAGTTCCTAAATTCCACTCAGCAGTTTTACTGTATAAGTTGTTTGATGAATTTTTAAGTGAATTCAAATTTAGACTACTGTTAACTTGTAATGGTGTATCCAGAGTCAATCTATCAGATTTATAGAAATCATCCATGACAATTTCTCCGGTATTTGTAGTTCTATTACCCCTGTTTTGTCTCTCAAGTATACTAATAGTTCCTGAGCCATAAAGTATATTAAACACTCCCTTTGGATTTAATGAAAAGACTCCTCCAGCTGCAGAAAAATTAAATATTACACTAGTGATACTTGAGGTTAAATCAAATTTACTTAAATCAGTACCATTGAATCGCGTAAAGTATAAGCTACCTTCAAATAGTTCTACCGAATTCATATCTTCCCCATTTCCGGCAATTGTACCTATTTGCGTTACCTGACCAGTATTTGATATTTTCCTAACAGCATAATCTGTATTATTTTGACTACTTGGATATATTTGGTTGATTATGTAAATTATTTCTTTATCAAGGAAAAAGTAAGGTAATCCATAAGATACATTTGAACCAAAAGCTGTATATAGAATTGTACCGTCAGGACTTATCTTGTAAAAAGAGGCATCACTATATCCAACATCGGTATATAAATTATCTGCGCTGTCAAATAAGAAATTGTTATTCATATATCGATTAAAAGCTTTTGGGAATGTAAAAAACAAACTGGCTTCTAATGACGTGTTAAGTTTGTATATCGAACTTCCAAAAGTTTGGCTTAAATATATATTATTAGCAGAATCTATTCCTAGCTTAGTAACCTGAGGAAGAATTGTTTTGTCGTATGCAGGAGCTGTTAATACTCCGCTAGCATCGATTTTATATAGATTAAAATCTAATGCTGTAAAGTAAATATTTCCTAAACTATCTGCACACCAGGTATTAATATAAGATTGAGCGGGAAAACCTATAATGGTCATTGTTTTATCAGGTGTAATCTTAACAATTTGCATAGTTGTATTATCTTGAAAATAAGCATTTCCTTTTTTATCAATGCCACATTTAGCACTAAGGGAAGTAAAGTATTTACTTAGATTTATCCTGGTTTCTACAAACTTATCAGAAGAGACCATGTTGGAGAATCTAAGCCCTGATTTTCCTGATGCTCCCTGAATTACTAATTCGTTGTTATTTGATATAGCATTACTATTAATAACGTTATTTTCGGCAGGATTAAATTTAGGTAAATAATTTGCAGTACCACTAATTGAGTTTCCTGTTGATATAGCTATATTCCCACTTGAATCAGGCGAGACCCCATTAACTGATAACGGTAAATATCGATTTGTATTTATATTTGGAAAAGTTAATTTAGAAGAAGAACCTCTATTAAATACAATTCCATCATACTCTAATCCAGTATAATGATTAGTTGATCCATCTATTAAACTATATCTAGTTGGAGATGTTTCAGTGCTTTTCGCTAAACCTCCATCAACTACTATAAGTTTATTAGTATCTGCAGAACCTGTTAAAGACAAAGTTTTCCCGTACGCATAATTCCCATTTTCAAGTACACTGTCTATATTTTGACTTGGGGAGGATGCAGGAATATCGTCTAAAGTAGCTATCTCATTTCCATTGTATTCAGCATAACCGTTTAAAGATATATTTCCTCCTGATCCCTCAATTGTAACACCTCCGGCTCCGCCATTTATAAGAACCTTTCTGCCTTCCCCCTTAATATTGAATGATTCATTTAACTCATCTGTAACTATAGTACCATTACCCATTGTACTAATTGAAAGTCCTTGTCCAGTTAAATTTAATCTCGCATCAGTGTATACTGATAAACCAGTCGATCTCGGGTCAGTTCCGTTTGGTACTAGGTAGATTATACTTGATGAACCTGACGCATCGTGTGTAGAATTGAGTAAAATGTTTTGATTATGAACTATTCCTTCTGATCCATTATCTAAAGTCTGTTGTAAATCCTGATTACCACCTTCAAACTCGCTTCTAGGAACAAACTTCACTTCATTATCCGAACCATAAACCAAAACATTGTCGGTTGATTCTCCTTCGTGTACAGTATTTAGCTGTAAAGGTTTGTTAATTTGATAGGTACCTTCCGATGATTGTGCTTGGTTAGGTTGTATTTCTATATTTTCTTTCATCTGTTTATTTTTTAAATTAAATTATAAATGGTTCTTGTGAAGTTATTTGGTGGAGACTTTCTTATGTCTGCAAAAGCTAAATTTGTGTTGATGCATTTATCAAATAAAACATTCAGGATTATCAGATACTTATGTTCTCTGACAATCTTGAATGTTTTTGTTTAAAAGAATAGGAAAGTCTCATGAATTTTTACAACTATCTCCGTTCTTGATTTGACTAGAATATGATTTTTAGTTTGCCACACCAGTTTTATTGCCATCTTTACCGGCAATTAAACCCAAAGCAATACAAACACTTGTAATTTGCCCGCCAACTTCGGCTGTGATATATCCTAAAGCAACACAAACAGCAACACTTCCAACAATAATTCCCGCCACTGTGGTTTTCCAATTTTTGATTATATTTTTCATTTTTATAAGTTTAATGTTCTAATTTGGATTTATTATTTTAGACTATAAATTCTTTCGAATCGCTCAAACCACCAATAGTATCTCTTAATTTAAGAATACTGCCTGGCGTTAATTCAAGCCATGAAATCCATAATTCCGGGTAGGAGCCAGTAGACCATGCGCTTGAAAATTCAAACTCTCCTGGTCTTTTATACATAAGTACAATACCATTATAGGCGCCGCAACTATAAGATCTTTGCAGTACTTCCTCATTAAGCTGAATAGTAAGTACGTGGTTATTAACAAATGATATAATTTTCCCTACTAAATTGTTTGATTCAGTAAAACTGCTCATCAAACTAGTATCTCCACCGTAATATGTTGCCTGACCAAGGAAATTACCTTCACAATATCCTGTTACGCTATCACCAATTTCTAATTCATTAGCTGTATTTGGACTAACTTTAAAAACGATAAATTGTCCGGATGGAATAATTTTATCTCCAGTTAATAATTGATCAATTCCTTCAATATCTTCTACTGGTACTTTTTCGCATTTATGCCTGAAAGAATCCCAAGTGTCTGAAAATTGAGATTGTGTGGGTTTTAAACCTGTTTTAAACCAGCTTTTTATGGTGCTTAATTTTTTTATTGCCATTTTTTTGTTTTTTAATTATGTAACTACTTTTTAATAAACTCGATCTTTTTTGGTGTCATCTCTATAATGAATATGTTTTTTTTTTCATAGAGCAGGGCTAAATTTCCTGGCAGGAATATCTTCTTTAAATGCTTGATTTAGAAAAAAATGAAAATTACTCTTGTCTGGTATTTTCGGCATTTTGCTGATGCCAATTGATAATACATAATCCATAATGGTTATTGTTTTTTAAGTGATTAATAAATAGATATTGAGATTGTTTTTTGGAAAATAGGAGGAGAGAATTCGCAAATTATTATTGCAACAAAACAATACCTCTATTTGATATTTGAGGGTGTAAAAGTAAGACTGAAGAATGGAAAATGAGCATAAAAAAGACTAGTGTTTTCAGTAGTTTCAGCAGAAAGGAAACTTACTGAAACTACTGAATACAAGTGGTTTAAAATTTCAAAATCACAAGTATCGATGTTACTTTTACATCCAGAAAAAATAGCCTAGCGATGAGTAAAAATGCAATTCACAATTTCAATCTTTCAATAAAAAATAGTGCTGATATAAAAAGCTCAGAACACTTAACAGAAGCTATCCTAAAAGAGTTAGCCAAAGTTTCAAAAGAAATAAGTCAGCAAAAAGATATAGCACAAGTATGGCAGGAGCAAAAATCTTTAAATACTACTGCTATTGTAAACAATTCTAGTACCTCAATCGGAGAAGGCGCTACTAATACCACTGCTAATGCAACGGTAAGCAATACTTCTTCGGTTTCTGAGGGAACAATAGCAAACCTCACTGTCTCAACTGGAGCAGGCACTAACGGCGCACCAGGGTTGTTTGGTACTACTTCTTCAGTTTCTGAGACAAGAACATCAACTTCGAGTGCTTCAATCGGAGAAGGCGTTGCTGATACCACTGAAAGAACAACAATTAGTTCTTCTACATCAGCCAACACTACTTCTCCGATATCGGGAGCAGAAAACGATGCTTCAAACTTAAATAGCGACATAACGGAGACTTATGCAAGTGTAGCAGCACAACAAACCTTAATAGTTCCTCAAATGCTTCAGGCTGGAATTGATCAACCAAGTATTGAAATTATTAAAGAAGAAATTAAAAAGAAATTAGATCAGGCTATCTTCACAAATGATACCGTTGGAAGAGATTATTGGACTAAAATTTTTGAATCTTTTAATAAAAATGCTTCTGCAAAAGATTTTGATGGTAAACCAGAACATACGCTGTTTACAGAAATGTATACTGCATTAAAACAAGCAAATCAGGTTGTAACGACTCAGAATTTTAATTGGGATTTGGTTCGCAGAAAAATGATCGAGTCAATTGATAATAATATACTTAAAGGAAAAATTTCTAAAGAAAGTAAAAGTCGTTGGGAAATAATCAAAAAACAATTAAAGGACGATTCAATCAATGTGGCTAATCTTTTTGAGAAATATAACGAACTGTTTTTATTACTAAAACAAGTTGAAGGATTAGACTCGTTACCAAATACCATTACAATAACTACCAAAACCAAAATATATCCTAACCTAAGTGCAGATAACTTATATGCAAATATTGGGAAAGAGGCTGTTTATGTTTTCTTAAAAGAAATAAATAACAAGGAGATTCCGGGAAGTGCTGTAAATAAAGGAGCTGTTAAAATTAAAAATACTGATGCAACTAAATTTATCACAGGCGAAAGCTTGCAATTTATTCTTGATGAGACTCTTATAAAAGAGCGTAAAGAGTATAAAAGAGAAAACATCAATTGGATTATTTACAATAGTAAAAAGAAGAATGATAAAGGAATTGTTTTTATAAATGAAGGAACTTCGTTTAATTATAATTTTGATACACCAGGAAAATATAAAGTCGAAGCTTACGGTAGAAATCCGGGATCAAATAGTAATAATAAGGGAAATGTAAAATTAGCGGCTTTTGTAGAAGTAGAAATAATCGCTCAGGAAATTACAATCGTACCTCCGACAACTGTTAAAACCAATTTCATAAGACCTTCAGTTGAAGAACAGTTATTTAAAGTAGTATTAAAAAATCCTGAAGTAAAAACATTAAATCCGTTAAAGCTTTATTATCAGATCGCTTATACAAACGCAGATAAGGTAACCACAATTTCGGACGAACAAGAATTGGATTCAACAGGTATTGTTAAGCTTGCTATGCCAAATTTAGGAGAATACAGTATTAAAGTTGTTAGTAAAGATCAATATACTCTGAATCAAAAATACAGTATTAAGACAATCAAAAACTTTATTAATAGCATAGAGATAACAGAGAACAAGGCCGAAAAGGATATTTATTTATGGAGTAAAACAAATCAAAATGCCATATTTAAAGCTCAAAACTTTATGATTGAGCCAGCTACACCACAGGAAAAACAAAATGTGAAATGGCTGGTTTATGATAAAAATGGTAAAATATACGTACCAGATCGTTTGCCATTGCAATTAGAAAATAATGATGCAGGAAAGCAATATCTGATTAAAGGAGAATCTTTTACCTTTTCAATTCCTAAAAAAGAAGGTGAATTTACAATTGAAGCATATAGTAATGTTAAAGAAGGATTTAAATCACAATCAAGTAAAAAAATATTTGTAAAACACCCACAAGTAACCGAAGCTTATTGGACTTATAATGACGGCAACAAAAAGAAAACATCTGGTTTTGCCGGAGAGATCAATCATATCAAAGCAAGTATTCCGGGATATGTCAATCAAGCGGTAAGAATTAAATTCTTCTTAAATGAGAGTAAAGTTGTCAATTATCACAACGACACCAAAACCAATGCTAATGGTGAAATAGATAAAATCTTAAAATTTGATGCCAATTTGCAGAAACAGTTTGGAATTAAAAATGGAAAAACTGCCAAAATAAGATTTGAACTGGAAGGAATACAAAACGGAAACGAACCCTATTTATTTAAGGTAAACGCCAATGCTTATAAAGAGACTGTATTAAATGTTACGACGAGTGCAAAAATAACCGATGCTTATTTTATATATGAAGGCAATCGTGTAAATCCTTTTACTCAGGTGCCTTATGGAGCAAAAGTAACTGGAATAGTTAAAACCTTTAATATGGTTGGTAAAGAAGTAAAATTGAAAATTTACAAAGATGTTCATCATGCCAAACACAGTGCTAAAGCTATTGTAGACACTGAAGGAGTTGCGACTATTAATTTTACTTTGGATAAAAAATGGAAGGAAATATCCCCATTATTAGGATTGACAGATGTGTTTTTTATTGGAATTGAAGGTGTTGAGTCTAAAATCTCTTTGAAAAATGGGCTGAATGCTGTTTTAGGGAATAATGTTAATCCAAGTAAAAAGAATATAGAAAAATTTGATGAAAATAATCCGCAATTAATTTGGGGAGCTAAAGTGAGTAAAGAGTTTAGAGTAAGAGTGGTTCAAATATGTAAAAATATAGAAAAACAAAAAGAGACTCCATTCTCTCCAAATGTGTTAATGAACATTATGGCGTTTGAAACAATCAATTCTTTTTCTCCAACAGCAGGTACTTTTAAAGATGACCCAGATGATAATAGAAAAGGCGGATACGTTGGATTAATTCAATTTGGCAAGGATGCCTCTGACCACTTAAAAGTAAAGCGATCAGAATTACTAAATATGAGTGCATTAAAACAACTTGATTATGTTGAAAAATGGTTTTTATTAAAAACTAAAGATCAATTAAAGACCGCGACAGATATTTATTTATCAGTGAATTATCCGACGGCGTCAGGAAAAGGACATATAGATAGTGAAGTTGTTTATGGTGATCCAAAAGCAGCTTATCGAGCTAATAAACCTTTTTTAAGAGAAGCTGATGAAATTGATAAAAACGGTAAAAAAGTAGGTAAAAAAGATGGGAAAACTTATGTGTGGGAAGTCAGAGAGGCATTAGAAGAAACTAAAAAAGAAGGAGAATACGCGAGGAATATCTGGAGGAATCCACTTGATAGAATGGAGTTAAGAGGATGGTATAGTACTTGGAGAATTGATGCTAGTAAATACGGAATTATTCCATCAAGAAATGCAGGATTCCATGATGGATTGGATCTATATGCTCCAATTGGAACCGATGTACATGCTTGTGTGGATGGAATTAGAGTAAATGTTGGACCAAATCCATCAACTACTTATGGAAATACGATTACATTAAAAGGATACTATAATGGAAAGTTATATTATTTCTTTTATGCCCATTTGAGTAAAATTTCTTTGAAAATAGGAGAAAAAGTAAAAGCAGGTAAAGTTATCGGGTTGACAGGGAATACAGGAGATGGCGCAAGTAAGTTATTGCCTAAACAACATCATTTGCATTTTGAAGTAAGAACATCTTCTGCACCTAAACATGCAAGTACAAGTCCAGTAGAAGCAATAAGTGAATTGAAAAATAATATTAATATGAATCCTAGCCCAGAAAGTCAGATATAAAGATAAAAAAAACTTTTTTTTAATTATTTTAGCAAAAAATATATTTATGAGAATTCTTATACTAATTTTTACATTCGCTTTAGTTTCATGTAATCAAAAACAAGAGTCATTAAATAATGATTCAGGTAATAACAAGCCTTTAAAGGAAGAAGATATTCATTCTGAAAAGAAAAATAAAGGGAAAATTTTCGTATTGAATCAGGTTTATGATGAGGATGATTACGATTTTACCAATTTACTAATTAATTATGGTGTAGGTAAATTTATCATTGATAGCGATTTTAATGAATTTATAATAGATTCAACTTTAGATAGTGAAATAAAATATCAAACATTAAAAGATTATGCATTAGATCAATACAATGATGACACTAGTATTATTAGAATATCTAATTATGTTTTCTCACTTCAAAAAAATAAAGGTATTTTATATATTGGACTTTTCAGAAGACAGGAAAAGAACAATTGGAAATGTATAGATATAAAAGGTCTTGAAAAATATTCTGATACAGGAGAATATAATTATATTTTAGGAAATAATAAAGTATTCAGTTATAGTTGCGAAACGCGTAATGGACATTCTTGTTATGCTATAGTAATTGATAAAGTAAATTCAAAAGGCAAATATGATAAAATTTTAAAAGCTATAAAATTCGATTTAGTCAATAAAAAAATTATAGAAATCGATTTAAAAAAAGAGAAAGTGGAATGTTTTCCTGAACTTGGAGATGAATAAAATATAAAAAGCATAAAAAAATCCTGTAAACGTTGTTTACAGGATTTTTTTGTGGAGTTGAGGGGAGTACAATTGAACAGTTAATTCCCATATTAATGTTTATAGACAGACTCGGTAAAACGCTTTGAAACCCTTTGTTTTAAGAGATTTTCCGATTTTACTTATTTTTTTCTAAATAATAATATTCTTTTCTCTTGAATATATTCTTTAAAATTAATGTTTTCAATTATAAAAAAAGTTGTAAAAAAATGACGCAAGGTGTTCGATAGTTGAACACCTATTTTTTAGGAATAATTGGTATTATAGTTTGCAGGATAAACAATAGAAAGGCAAGATCTTCTAATAAATTAAAAGACAGCCCTGCGAGATTCATTTTTAATTTTGTTTTTTTGTTGTTGTTGACCACAACTATAACTGATTGCTTTTTTACTTTATGTAAGTCACTAATTGCTTTCTTACTAAGTCAACAGGATAATTTTGACGAATTCAACAGCAGATATTAGCCAGAAGCCTATTTACAATAACTGTGTGTTCTAAATAAGTTACGCTTAATTTCTTACTTTTAGAAACTAAATTTAAAAAGTTGCAGATGAGGAGCATTTCAAACTTTCAATTTTTTCCTATAATAAATGACAGGATATTCGAAGAATTTGTTTGTGATATATTTAATAATGTGGATAAGACAAATTCTTACGAATTATATGGACGTAAGGGACAAAAGCAACATGGGATTGATATTTATTCCTTTGAAAAAGAGACAGTAATCCAATGCAAACACAAATTGATTACAAGACTTGATCAAAAAATAAGGGAGGAACTTTTATCTGATTTTAGTAATGAATTGGAGCGCTTTAAGGTTTTTAATGAATCGATGGGAGGGCATTTTAAAAAATTTATAATTGCATCAACTTACAAAAATGATGCTCAACTCACAACGGAATGTATGAAGCTGTCGATCCAACAAAATATTTCTTTAGAGTATTGGAGTTGGGAAAGATTAACCAAGTATATTCAAGGTGATATTTTTGATAAATATTATGATTTTTTCAGAAATTCAATTGAGGTATATTATCGAAATACTACATCATCAAATCCATTTATTCCCATTGCTAAAGAACAGCCCTTTGTAAAGCAGGTTTATGATTTTTTATCAATAAGATTCAAGGATATTAATATTCTGCATTCAAGGATGTTTTTAAATGAAAATGTTTTTGAACGTAAATTAAATGACTATTCCCGCCGAAGTGTTTTTAGTTACAAGAGTTACAATGAAGATTTCTACAGACTTTTTGCCGATCTTGAATTTGTAAATAGTACACTGGTTGATACTTTTTCTGAAGACAGATCACTATTCCATATGATGGATTTTATTACCAGAATCCTGAGTGAAAATGGCATTAGAACTATTAGAGGAAACAAATATGGGCAGGTAAAGGAGATAATTAATATAGTAAAGAAGCAGGATGATTATTTCGATCATTTTGAAAAATTCAAGTTTATTGATGCTTTCAGAGCACTGCCCTTGGATTGGGAAGGCTGCTCACTTAATGAAATGTTGAGACAGGGATATTTCTATTATAAAATCGGCGATCTGCTCACAGCTAAAAACGTATTTAAAAGCGCGTCTCTTAAGGCTCATGTTGAGGATCGTAAAATCTCTTATCTTATAGCCCAGCATAACTTACTGCATTTAGGAACATTTATTGAATGGGGATATTATAAGCTTTCCGGCAAAGCTGAAATAATCAAAGAACTGAAAAGTATTTCTCTTGATGATATTGAAGTAGATGCGACAGATCTTAAAATAAAGGAGACTATTGTACGAAGCTCATTTTTCACCTCGGCAAAAGAAAGCATTCAGTCATATACCGATAAAGTAGACGAGTTTTATTATGGATATCTTAGAGGTGTTAGGAGTTCCGTCAATTTCGAGGATGAACTAGATTATGAATATTCCATACTGCACGGTTTTATTTCTAAAAACTTCATCGTTTATGATGACTATTCAGATTATAAGCAGATAATAAATAATTTATTTAAAAGTGTAGTGGCTTCTTATTCGATTAGAAACGGATGTAATAAAATTGAAAGTTTAAACGATTTCTATCTGTATCATTTTGTAGAATATGGCGATAAGAAAGAATTTGAAAAGTATTTAAAACGATACAACTTGTACGAAATTGAATATGAGAAATATGAGAATCAAGATTACCAATTTCTCAAACTATTTTCAAATTTCGCGGAAAACTCAACAGATGAGTTCAGCGTCATACTAGAAGGAATCGAGGAATATTTTGCTTCTAATTTTAAAGAGAGGTATAATAAAATTTTTAGAAATTTTGTTTTTTTTGCCGGTATATTAAAATTAGAAACTGCCGATGTGTCAATTGTAATTGAAAATATATTTAAGGTACTGGATAATAAAACTTTAATGGAGCGATTTAATTCCTCGAGTATATATGATTTTTTTATACGGAAGAATACTCATATCAGCAACAGTGAGCTTTTGCGATTTGTTTTTTATACTGTGGAGAATGAAGGGTTTTACGATTCAAATAAACTGATTGCTTTGTTCGATGAACTACATTACAATAAAATTGGCTTATCCTTAACTGATGCAGAGTTTAAATCTCTAGTGAATTATCTGGATCCGGAGAAGTATCATAATTCTAACGGATATCACTTGATTATCACTTTTTATGCATTGCTGGCTCCTGTACACAAAGAAGATTTGAGAGATCTTCTGATTGAAAAATTAGATAAAAATTTCGATTCTGAATTGTGTTCTATGATGTTAGTTTATGAGTTAATCGACTGTGATTACAAGGACTATTTTAATTCTTTAGTTAGTTCTGCTGATATTAATAAAGAAATACTGAACCATGAAGGATTTGGGGCCGATAAAGATACTGATGGAAAAAGATATTCTGTGCTGGATGGTATATTTAACGTTATTTTTAAATATGATCTGACTCTTTCTGACCAGCGCTTTGTCAAATTTGCCGGCATATCGAATTATTATGACTGGTTGCTAGATATTAACTCGTTCGACTATAAAAAATTTAATCCTTATTGGATTGACGGATATGGTTCGATGTACTATTACAAGCATATGAAAAAGCATCAGCAGGTACTAAAACGGGAGGTTCAGAAGCATATTGTTAAAGACCACGATGAGAGACTAAAAAGGATATTTTATAACATCTTTTGTCATGAAGAGCTGTGATAAATATTTATAAATGTCGAATTATTCCAATTAATATGGATCTTTTACTTTTTATTGTAGAGCATTGTAATTTACTCACATGAGTATGAGTATTATTGCTGTTATAATTTTGTTTCCGATGTGCTGATATTATAGATCAAAATTAAATTGGTTCTACTTTTTTAGCTTTATTAATTGATTCATCCTCCAAATTAAAAATATGATAGAAAGCTTAATAGCAGCAGATACATATCCCAATTTATCATAATGCTCCGGTAGATATGATTTCATATCCTGATGCACTTTAAAACCTGCAAAAAAACAGCCGCAATTCCGCTTGAAATTTGTTGTTTTTTGGAAGTAAATACAGCAGGAAACATAAAGTCCGTTTATTGTAAGGTGCGAATTTTCAAGTAAAAAGGATTTGTCATTAAGCATTGCTAATAATGGTTTTTATGTTACAAAAAAGAAGAAGATTTTTACTAATTTTCCTGAATGTTAATTTGGAAAATTGTATTTTCAACTTTTATTTATGCAAACTTGCTAAGTGTACATATAAGATTATAAGCTTAAAGAGAGAAGCTTACTTTAGTTGTATAAATAGTATTGATCTTAATGAGTTAATATATTGTAACTTTAACTATAGGTTTTTATGGATGAAATAAATGATTTAGAAGATGTTTTGCTTTTATTTAAGCAGGCGGCGGAAGAGGCAAGGAAAGACCCGGAAAGATACACCGCTTGGCTAAGGGATGAAATTGAAACTGCAATTGTTTTGATAAACAAATTAGATAAAAAATACATCCTTGGGGCTTTGGGAGCAAGATTAATTAAAGCTTCTCCAAATCTGCACAATCAATTTATAGCAGTGTACAATGGACCTGATAAAGAAGATATAGCAGATGAGAAAATGCTGGAGGATGAACATGCAGAGGTTCTACTGGAGTATCTTATGAGTATATGCTTATCTGGTGCAAATATCAATTCGGGAATAATTCCAACTCAAAAACAAATCAATGAGATCTATGAACAACTAATTAAGTTAAAACAAAATTTTAATTTTTTGGAAGTTTCTAAAAACATCCCTGTTGATGGAAATGGAAGTGATGAATGGATCAGAAACAGTGTTGTTCAGGATACAATGAACATGCGTGGAAATGGTTATCATCAGCATATAATGGAAGTTTACCAAGAACTTTTTGCGCCTCAGGATGATTTTTTAGAACAATTTTATGGTTTTAATTCCAATGATATTTTACATACTATAATAAAACTGGATGATCTTGTCTTATCAAAAGTTGGAACACTGTTTGGATCGATGAAAAGCCATGACAGGTTTTTGAGATGGAGTGATCAAAAAGGAGGTGAGCAGGGAATTATGGAGCTTATAATGGAAAAAAGAAAAAGTCCATTTGAAATATTTGCAGATGAGTATCCTGATGTGACCCCAGTTAAAGGAGGAATGGGGTTAGTACATTATCCTCTGGAACATATTGAAGGTTATGCAAAAATATTCTGGGTAATTCCGGAGAATGAAAAAGAAGGCAAAATTTTTAATGAATTATCATGTTCTTACGGAAGTAATGCAAGTTTTTTGCTTCCGCCTCAATACAAGGGCTTTATAATGAATGATACAATTATCAAAAATAAACCTTTGATTAAAGAAAATGATAAGTTTTACCACTTTTCAATTCAGTTGGCATTTAGAAATATTTTTAGAATTACGGAAAATTTAATTAAAAATGCCAGTGAAGTATACTACGAAAATAACTATAAAGGAAATTCCAGCTATCATTCGAGGGATAATTATTTAGAAAGAAAAACAAAGTTATTGTTTGAAAGGATGCTTCCTAGTACTATTTTTTACAGTTCATTGGAGTATGAAGTGTTAGAAAATGGGGTGACTAAAAAGACGGAATTGGATTTGATAGGTATTTCAGAGCACGCAATTTATATAATTGAAGTTAAGGCTGGAGAACTCAACGATAAACATAAAAGAGGAGCCTTGAAAGGATTAAAGGGCAGGATAGAAGACACAATTGACTATGGATCTTATCAATGTAACCGTGCTAAGAAATATATCCTGGAAAAGGAAAAAGTTTCATTTGAATATATTGAGGATGGATCCAGGAAGGTTCTTGAAATAGAAAATGCTGCACAAAAGGAAATTTTTAAGATAACTGTTACTTTAGAGCATTTTGCGGCAGTGTCAATTAATTTAAGGTATCTAATTGAAGCAGGAATATTGAACGAAGATTACAAATGGTCCTGGATAGTCTCTTTATACGACCTGATGATTTTTTCCGAACTGATTGAGAATGAAAATGATTTTAATGACTATTTGAGGAACAGATTAAAGATTTACGAAATGAAAAATGTTGAGTTCATGGACGAGATTGACATACTAGGGTACTATCTGGATGGAAATTTTCCAATTCAAGAAACAGAAGAGAGGCATGTAATTTATTCCACATTTTCTCAGGAAATTGATTCGTATTATATTAAAACGGGGGTTGGGATGCCTGATATTCCCAAACCGAGGAAGAAGTAATTGATAAAGCAGGAATATTTTTATATTTGTAAAGGTTCAAATTTAAATATACGCTTTTAATGTTAATGAGTCTTTTAGTAATGACTTTCTTTTTCTGGTAAATCAAACAATAAAGCGGAAGACGGGTTTTAGTTTGTTATTTGAACAGCTGATTCCTATCTTAATGTTTATAAATAGGCTTGTGAAAAAGACCGAAAATACTAGTGTTTAGAGTGTTTTTACGAAGTTTTTTAATTAAATAAAAATCATTAATCTTTAACTTTTTTTGTTGTTTTTCCTAAAAGTGATTCTTTTTTTATCTGCAAATAATTAAAAAAAAGATAGCTAAGTGTTCGACAGTTGAACACGTTAAAATACCTTTGTTTAATCCATTTCGTTGATTGAAATCAGTGACGCGTAGTTTTGTAATTATTTGTATATTAGCGTATTAACTTTGTGATCACTTAGCTAATATAAAAATGAAAGATAATAAAGTAACCATTGGTATTTTGATTGTCGTTGTTGTCGCCATCATCGCTTTTGTAATCATTAAGATTTTTCCAGATCCCAATGAAACTGAGACAGAGACAGTTTATTGCGGTGCCAATAATTCCATGCCAACCAAAGTATTCAAAAATCCCACCAAAGCATTTCCTGCATTTGCTCAAAGTTTCAATAACAAAATTGATCTCGTAACTGAAATAATGGATAGTCTTTCAACTAAACCCAAAGCAACATTATCGATACAATTGAACAATCAAATAGTAGAATTGCGAGAAAAGTTAAATCAGGAAAATATCAGAATGGAAACAATAATGAAAAGCAATTTCTTGGCTTTTAATGCTAATCCTTGTGATGTAGAAATCCGAAAGAAATATTATGACCTGTTAAATGTAATTGCAGAAAAAAATAGCGACCTGGAGAATTTAAAAGCTCAACTAACCGTTGCAGTATCCAAAGGCGGAACAAAAGACCCCGAATTCAAAATTGTTGCAGACACAAGCAAGATTCAATCTTCTATCTCAAAATTTACCGAGAACTATAATTTTAAATAATAATAAACATGAAAGCAAATAAATTCAGGTGTTTTGTTTTGCTTTCACTATCAATGATTGTAAATAGCTGTCATGATTCTGGTACTTTGATAAAGCCACCCCAAAAGACAAATTACCCATGCGCTGACAATTGTGTGTATTATAGGGTTGAAAATCTGTACCCTTTGAAACAGCCTACGCAAAACTCGTGTTGGGCAACTGTTTTAACAATGCTTTTATCGTGGAAAGAAAACAAGAAATTGGAAATAGAAGACGTAATGGGTCGATACGGGGCAAAGTACACAAATCTTTACGATAAATCTGATGAGATTGGAATAGGCGTCGATGATGAAATGGCATTGTATAAACAAGCAGGCCTGACTATCATGCAACAATTGAATCCATCGATCGAGGGCTGGGAAAGTTATTTAAAAGAATATGGCCCCCTTTCAGTAACGCTCGATGCAAATCCGCCATTTGGTGGCACAGTCCATGCAGTATTAATTACAGGTATATTCGGAACAGTTGATGGAAAGCATACGGATATCTCCTATATCGATCCTTTAGATGGTAATGAACACATCATGAAATTCATGGATTTTCTAAAAATGTATGAAGCCAAGTACAGTGTAGACTGGCAGATCCAAATAGTGGGAAATAATGTTATAAAATGATTTTAATAACTTTTTAATTCAGTTTACAGTTTTAATTTTCTTTAACCTTCAATAATATAGTGCGATGTGCAGTAAGGGTTACACGCTCGCTAAAACTGTTGCGATATCCTGTCCAACCTTCTCTATTAAATCTACGAGGTAATTCAAATCGCTCATACCATTCAGGATTTTCATTTATAACAGCGTTGATTTCCTTTAAGAATCCTTTCTCGTAATGATCCATAATTTTATCGGTTTGGTTATCGAGTTCACTAACCTTGGGAATATAGTTCACGACAAAAGCTGCAGTGTTGTCCTGTTCTTGTAGCTGCTCCAGCATTTCTTTATCGAAAAAGTCCAAAACAAACTCATAATCATCTATGAAAAAAACTTTGTGTATCATAATAGCTATTTATACAAATATAGACCATTTCTTTAAATACTTTTATTTTCTTTTTAATGCAATTATAAACCTATGGTTTAGTAATAGTAGATGAAGCCTCGATTATTGCAGTGTCGTTTTGATTTTTAATTATTACTGCATCAAGCAAATCAAAATGATAAAAAAACTTACAAATTATCTTTATATAAACCTCATATTAAAAACTCTTTTCCCTAATATTGTCCTTTAGAAATAACTACTAATTTATAAATAGGTTGAAGAAAATTTTATCAGATATTATTAAAAATTTTGCAAAATTGGGAATAAATTTGAATGGGTCTACCAGAAAGGCAGAAGTCACAAAGATATTGGATAGTTTAAATAATCACTTTGCTGAAGGTCATGAAATAACTAAAGAAGATCGAAGCCTTGAATCACTATACAGTATGCTTATTCATAAATCATCCTGTTATAAAGAGAGTATCAATCAAATCCAGAAAATGTATTCAAGTAGAAGAGAAAAATTTTATATTGATCACAATAAATTTGATCTAGTAGCCATTTCAATAGCAGTGAAAGGGAAAAAGTTTGGATGTTTTGGGACATCACACAATTATTTGAAAAATGATAAGTTTGAAAAAAAATTAAAAGCCCGATTAACATCAGTACTTGGTGAAATTGGTAAACCTTCATTCAAAACCAACTCGAAAAATATTATTGGAAAATGTGCTGAGGTTAAGGCGGCAAATAATGTTCTTAAACTGGAAAAAAAACTGGAAATTGAAAATTTATTATTTACAAATGCAATACGGCCCAGAACTTTAGAAGTGAGAAGTAGATGTATTAATTGTGTAGAAGTATTTGGCAATGAAAAATAAAATAAATAACTCAGCGGATTTCGATTTAGATCTTTTTTTCTTATATAAAAATATTGTTTGCCATTTTGCAACCGCTGGACTTCAGATTAAGGATGGAATTTTTTTCGATGGTTCTCATAATGACTTTAGATATAGTATTAAAAACTATGATTACCTAAAACCTTTTGACTTTGTAATTAATCCCTCTTTAGATGAAATTATTGCATCAAAGTATGACGCTAATAAGGATTTTGACAGGCAAAATTATGAAGAGGATTTTAAAAATTATGCTAAAATGGGGTTGTTTTCATTTGATCGTACAAATATAAATTCGCAGTATGATACACAATTTCATCTTGTGGCTTATCCAATTTTAAATGAAAGTTACAGAATGTTTTTACATGATATGACAGGAATATTTTTTGATGGGAATATAGATGAATTAAATGTTAACGTAAATGGACTGGTAAAAAGAGTTCTAAATAAATCTGTTGATTTTCCTTTTTAACAGGTAATTTAAAACAGCTTAAAAATTGCAATCACAAACTATGGAAAAAAAATTCGTGTTCCCAAATGCAGGTATTCATATTGTTTCCTGGAAGATCGGTGAAGCTGATTACTTCTTAGAAGAACTCAAAGAAACGCATCCATTGGATCCTAAATTCAATTACATTTTTAGTGCCTATGTTTCCGCTTTAAGGAGCATAACTTTTACATTACAATTTGTGATGACAAAATATCCCAATTTTGATGATTGGTACAAAATAAGGCAGGAAAAATTACGTAGTAGTAAGTTAGCAAAAGCTTTTGTTGAATTTAGAAACCATGCACAAAAAACAGGCATAATTCCAATTGCTCCTGAAAATAGTATTTATGAAGGAATATTTTATGATTCAACACAATTTTATGTTCCGACTAATAGTCAAATCAAGGAGGTTCCAAGTGGAAACGTAGTAGAACTTTCTGAAAAATGTTTAGTGGAAGTGCTTACTGTTGTTGCGGAATGTTATAAAGATTTTGATATCTACATAGATCCAAGAGTTTTATTTACTGAACGAGGAATTGACAGCTTGAACTGGACAGTTGAAGATGTTGAAGAATACGTTGGTTTTCTCAGAGGATATACAAATGCTGACTTTAATGACGATGAATTATCGAATCGACAAATTAGGCTGAATTTACTTCGGAACCATGGAGGAGATGAAACCCTTCAGGAGTTTTTAGATAAATATTTAACAGAATAATGCAATGACTTTCCCCAACAGCGTATTGCGAAAATTGTAAAACTTTCGTTGTATTCACGTTTACAATTCGCAATAAATTTTATCTTTAGAAGTAAATAACTGGTTACGGACTTTCGCAATACTGCAAGGTTACGAAACGTCATGTGATATTAAAAAAAACGACACCTTGCAAAACATTATCGAGATTATAGAATATGAAAATGAAAGTCACAGAGTTGACTTTAAAATGATTGAGTATAGTTTAGGAAGAGATCCTAAGAAGAATGAAATACTTAAAGACATTTCTGCTTTTGCTAATCACTTATCTGATAGTGAAAAATTCATAATAATTGGCATCAAAGAATTGGAGGATAAAACAAAAGAAATTATTGGGATAGATAATCCAACTGATGAAGCAAAATATCGTCAATTTATTAATGACAACATTGAGCCACCAGTGAATTTTGAATATCAACATTTTATTTATAACGAGAAAACAATATGCTTCTTTAGACTTTTTGAAAACAACAATCGCCCCTATCTCTTTAAGAAGGATACTAAAAATCCAATTGACGGAAAAACATTATTCAAATATGGTGATGGGTTTATAAGAGTTGGAACATCAACAAAAAAAATTGGAAGAAAAGAATTAGATGACATAACTGAAAATAAAAACAAGCATTTAAATCGACAGGCAGATATTGATATTGTACCAGTTGTTGGACAATATCGGGAATGGGGCGTGAAATATCTTGATTTAAATATTTCAAACAGATCAAATAAATCGATCGATATTGATGTCGAAATAATTATTAAAAAATCTCCTGCTTATGAAATTTTATTAGAAGAAGATTTTTTACGTGAAATTGAAAAAAATAAATATAATGCAAAGAAAGCAAGTTTTTTTGCACCTATAGTAACTCCAATTAATCCAGTTTTAAGTAATATTCATATTGATGCGAAAGAGAATAACAATGAATTTATAGTTGCGAGAAATCCTTTGAAACATAAATTTGCTGTAACATTAGCTCAAAATTCAGTCGACAATGATATATTTCTCAAGTCTATTATGATATTGGAAGATAAATCAAATGTGATTGATGCAACTGTAGTAATAAGAAGCGATGATTTTACAGAAGGAGCAATAACAAAAAACATAAAATTTACAACGTAAAAAAACGCTTAACATCTATACTGCAACAACGCAATTGGATAGCCCTAAAATGGCACTAAAATAATTTTATACCTGACTTTGGTGCTATAATTTAGTTTGTTTGGGATTGTATTATTGTTTTAGATGGTAATGGTATAATTTTGTCCAAACCAGATTCCACTAATAATTCTTCCATCATAATTTGATATATATCAAGTCCTTCTTTCTCACATACATCAAAGCATTCATGTATTAATTCATTTCTCAACTCTGCATCTTCTTTGCTATAATAAAGGGTGTTGTCAGCAACGTTTACATAATCATTAAAATCATCATCAGGATGAAAACTTAAACCTACTGCTGTCAATTGTTTTGCAAATTGCTTAACCTGTTCTACTGTTAAAATTTCGGTTATCATTATAGCTGTTTTTAGGATTAAGATTCAATTAATAGATAAGCAAAATCTTGATCTGCTTTTACTGTAATACAAATGTAACTATTTTAGGATACATTTTTTTATAACAATCTAGTTCACGGTTTTCAATTTACATTAAAGCTGTGGTGTGACAAATCCTAATTTTTTCAGTATTTTTAGTCCATTGGTTAAATAATTTTTTATCCAATTTTTACGTGAATTCGCAATGATATCATTGTAATTCTCTCCATTGCTGAGCCTGTTTTGCAGTTCAAAAGTGTAAAGTATGTTGTAAGCAAAATTGAATTTAATATTGTATAACTGAAAAAATGAAATGTACATTTCAGAAAATAATGATTTTACTTAAGAAGCCTGCAAAACCAAGCTCTCGCATGTTGTTTTCAGCATTGGCCTTTAAAAATGAAATGTGCATTTTACAAAAATAACAGATAGCAATTCCCTGTTATACACTCTCTAGAGTGATTTTTTAATCAAATCATCATCAATGGGTTGCCTTATGGGGCGCTTCATGCATTGCCTCAAAAAAATAACAAGAAATTAATATTCAGGAAATTACGAAAAATCAAAATGTACATTTCATTTTATATTTGTGTACATTTCAATTTTTGGCTCATATACTGATTTTTAGTTGATTAAATATGTTTTTGTTGTTTATGGCGTTTTACTTAATAGTGCAAATGATTTATTGTAATCAATCATTTAATGTGTTTAAAAATGTTCAATAGCAAATGAAATAAAAATATTAGTTATATGAAGTCAGCCTATTTATACGTTCGTGTAAGTACGGACGAACAAAAAAGAAAAGGTTACTCCCTGCCGGAACAGGAGGATAGATTATTGAAGTATTGTAAATATTACGATATCGAAATCAGAGGAATTTATCGTGAAGATTACTCTGCAAAGAATTTCAATAGACCAGAATGGAACCGATTATTTTCAGAGATTAAAAAGAAGTCTTCAGGAGAAGATAAAAATATTCTATTTATCAAATGGGATAGATTCAGTCGTAATATTGAATACGCTTACGAAATGATTGGGAAGCTTCGGAAATATAAAACGACAGCAAAAGCTATTGACCAGCCAATTGATTTCTCTGTGCCGGAAAGCACAGTTATGCTGGCTGTATATTTAGCTGTCCCGGAAGCAGAAAATGCAAGGAGAGCGCAAAATACTTCGAACGGTATTCGTCGAGCAAAGCTGATGGGGAGATATCCTAGCAAGGCGCCTTTAGGATTTATCAATTTGACATCATTGGACGGGAAAAAAGGAATCGCTCCTAAGGAGCCTGAAGCCGAAATTATAAAATGGATTTTTTATCAGGTTGCGAAAAATGATCATAAAATATCTGAAATCATGAAAATAGCTAAAGATAAAGGATTGTTATGTTCTAGATCACACTTTTTCAGGATTTTGCATAATTCAGTTTATTGTGGGCTTATACCAGTCAAACTTGACTCTGGTGAAGAGCAGTTAGTGAAAGGTCTACACGAACCATTGATATTTGAGTTTTTGTTTAATCAGGTTCAGTCTGTTATTAATACCAAAAGAAAAACTACAGCTAAAAAATATGATTTACAATCAATGTTTTTTCTTGGAGGGGTTTTAATCTGTCCTGTTTGTGATCGAAAACTTCTGGGAAGTTTTTCAACAGGGAGATTAAAAAAATATCCATACTATCATTGTCGCAATCGCTGTAGAACAAGGATAAATGCAATTTTTCTTAATGATTGCTATCAAAAGAAGCTTCAACAGTTAATGCTCTCAAATAATACGATTGAATTATTTAAAAATATTTTGGAAGACCAGAATATAAAGACACAGAAAGCAAGTTATTTATATGCGAAGAAAGTATTAGAGAGAAAAATAAATGACGAGGGTTTAACACTTTCTCAGGGCAGAAAATTATTTATTGCCGGAATATTAAAACTTGATGATTACAATGAATTAAAAAAAGAGAATCAATTCAACACCAAAAATCTTAAAAAGGAAGTACGTGATATTTTAATTAAATTAAAAGCTATTGATAAAAAAAGTCAAATAGAAGAGAAAGCTTTAGTTGAAATCTTTCAAAGATTTTCTGAATTTGAGGTCCCAGATAAAAGACATCTTGTAAATCTTATTCCACCTAACAATGTTGATTATAAAACTGGAGATCTATCTTTAGATTTGAATCAAGCATTTTTAAAAATACTATCAAAAAAAGATAACCGAAAAACTGAAAAAAGATGAACTTTATTGAGAAGAATGTTTCAGTAGAAAAAGCAATTGCCATTCTTTCTAAGAGCGGCATTCAGATAAACGAAGATGAAGCCAAAATTATATTGGAATTGTTATATTTAGTATCAAAAAATTACGATAAACCCAGAGAGAAGAAAATGCTATATCCTTAACGGGACTTCGAATCATTATTCAGTCCGGATTATCTCACTAATAGAACTGCTTTGAGACCGTTTATCTTAAACAGACTTAGGAGTCCTTGTGAAAAAATCGAACCTAAAATATGTGGCTATAAAGCTAGATAAATGAGGACTTATGGCTATAAAAAAGGAGACAACTATTAACTAGCTGTCTCCTTAAGTGGAGTCGCCGGGAATCGAACCCGGGTCCAAACAAGCAACTAAAGAGCTTTCTACACGTTTATTTCCTGATTGGATTTTCGATGTTAAGCTAGGTCAGGAACAACCACTCAACACTTATCTTCTTAATTTCGATCTCCACCCGAAGCTCATGGAAATCTAGGTTTATTTTTACGGTTCCCCTAAACTGACCGCCACAAACCAAGGCTTTCAAGGAGAATCCAGCTTCCCTATCTTATAGGGACGTGGCTAATCTTACTATAATTCGGATTATGCAGCTAAAGCGTAGTTATTTTCGCCGTGTAAAATTGTAAGATCTTATATTTACGAGCAAGGTCTCAATGCTCGACGTGCTTACTTTCCAATTCGACTTGCTGTCAAAACCAGTCGACCCCAAAAATGAGTTTGCAAATTTATACTATTTGCGGTTAGATAAATAATAAATTTTACTTAAAAATGATATTATTCTTCATCCTTGAAATTAAAAGGATAATCTCCAAAAATTGGTGCCAGTTTACGAACTGCATAAGTGTTTCTGGTCATTTTATTGGATAAGGCAAGAATGGTAACATTTTCTTTCTGTAAGGTAATATAAGATGAGGTATTACCGTGCCACCAGCCGTTATGAAAATAGAAATTTTGTCCGGTTTCCCAATTGATCATTCGAATCCCCAAGCCATAATTTTTTGTTCCTTTTCTTTCATTGCTGTAACCTGTAAAAACTTCTTTTAACAAAGCAGGTTTCAAAAAGTCAGGTGAATTTCTTGCTCTGTCAAATTTTAAAAGATCGCGTACAGTTGAAAAGACATTTTTATCTCCGTAAACATTATCCAGATAATCAAAACCAATTTCTGCGCCATTGCCCTTGTATGAAGGAACAATCTTTTTTCTGTCTTTGTCATCGTCAAAAACATAAGTGTGAGTCATTCCTAAAGGTTTAAAAATGATTTCAGACATGGCTTCCTTATAAGTCAGACCGGTAACTTTTTCAATAATAAGCGCCAGCATTGCGTAATTGGTATTGCAATAACCAAAGCGAGTTCCCGTTTTTGATTCCAATCCAATATCTTTTGTTGCCAGGATATTTAAAATATCTTTATTGGTAAGCTGATTATGTCTATCCCAAACCGATTTGTCATGGTCTGTAAAATAGGCGTAATTGCGCATACCACTGCGATGACTTAAGAGCATTCGAATTGTACAGTCTTGGTATGGAAATGTTTTTAACAGTGTATTTACTTTTTGATCTAAATCAATTTTTCCTGCATTGACCAGTTTTAAAACCGCCGTAGCAGTTAAAACCTTGCTGACAGAAGCAATTTGTACAGGTGTGTCTGCAGTTATTTTTGTGTCTTGGTTTTTATTGGCGTATCCATTATATCTTTCAAAAATAATCTGACCATTTCTGGCAACAAGAAAACTTCCGTTCATGCTGTTGTTTGGCCAATTTTTAGTGTAAAAATGATTTATTCTCCCTTTTACTGAATTTACATAAGCCTGTGAAAGTCTTTTTTCAGGACCTAACGGCTTCATCTTTGGCATTGTATCTTCAACTGTTGAGGTAGTATCAACACTTGTTTTTTTATCTTTTCCGCATGAGCTTAAAACTAAGATTAGAAAAAGTATTTGTGGTATATTTGTTTTTTTTAGGAGACTCATTTTCATCGTTCTTTAAAAACAAATATATAGAATTCAATATTTATGTTTTTGGTTTTTGATTCTTTAAGAAAACTAACGTTAACATTTTTTTAACTTCTTTTTTTGTTAGTCGATTGTGCATCAGCTATTAGCGTTATAAAAATGTTTGAAATGAGAAAATAACAACAAAATTTTAACTAATTTTGTTATATTTGGAACAAATTGAATTAAAAAAGTTATATTAATACTTATCTTAATCTCGTATAAATGAAATTTGGAATTATAAAAGAAAGAAAATCCCCACCAGACAGACGTGTAGTATTTTCACCAAGTGAATTGGCTAAATTAAAACAACTTTATCATGAAGCTACCGTTGAAGTTGAAAGTTCTGATATCCGAATTTTTACAGATGTACAATATAAAAGCATGGGCATAACCGTTACTGAAGATGTTTCGGATTGCGATGTTTTATTCGGTGTAAAAGAAGTTCCTGTTGAAAATTTGATTCCAAATAAGGCTTATTTCTTTTTTTCGCATACTATAAAAAAGCAACCTTATAATAGAAAGTTACTAAAGGCAATTTTAGAGAAAAATATCGATTTATACGATCATGAAACTATAGTTGATGCTGAAAATCGTCGTTTGATTGGTTTCGGAAAATATGCCGGAATGGTTGGTGTTTACAACGGAATTCGTGCTTTTGGAATAAAATTTGAATTGTTTAAATTACCAAAAACAGAAACGCTGGCAGGAAAAGAAGCATTAATTACGCACTTAAAGCGTATTACTTTACCACCTTTAAAATTTGTTGTTACAGGAACCGGAAAAGTAGGAAGTGGAGTTAAAGAAATTTTAGATGCTATTAAAGTAAAAGAAGTTACAGTTGATAATTATTTGACTAAAAACTATACACAGTCTGTTTACGTACAGTTGGATGTTTTAGAATATAATAAACGAATTGACGGACAGGTTTTAGATTTCAATGATTTCACCACACATCCTGAAGCATATATTTCTGATTTCGAAAAATTCACCAAGGTTTCTGATATTTATTATGCGGGTCATTTTTATGACAATGCAGCGCCAATGATTTTGACACAAGAAATGCTAAATGCAAGTGATTGCAAATTAAGGGTTGTTGCCGATATTTCATGTGATGTTAATGGTCCGATTGCCTGTACTTTACGCTCTTCTACAATTGAAGAACCTATTTACGGCTATTTTCCATTAGAAAATAAAGAAGTTGATGTTTTTCACCCCGCAGCAATTGTAGTAATGGCAGTTGATAATTTGCCTTGCGAAATTCCAAAAGACGCAAGCGAAGGTTTTGGAGAGCAATTTATGGAACACGTAATTCCAGCATTTTTTAATGGAGATAAAGACGGAATCCTGCAAAGAGCCAAAATTACTGAGAAAGGAAAATTAACTCCAAGGTTTGAGTATTTGCAAGATTATGTTAATAATGGTGAATTGTAAATTTTGAATTGTGAATGATCCATAATTCAGATAAAACTAATATGTTGTCAGACTGAGCAAAGGCGAAGTTTTGACAATATGTATAAAGGACTTTGACTTCATTCAGTTGATAAAAACATTAAAAGCCTGAAATATCAATTTCAGGCTTTTTAATTTATAATTCACAATTTACAATTCACCATTAGTTTAAACCATTTCTTCCGGTTTAACCCAGGCATCAAAATCTTCTGGAGTTACGTAACCCAAACGAACAGCTTCATCTTTAAGAGTTGTTCCATTTTTGTGTGCTGTTTGTGCAATTTCAGCGGCTTTATAATATCCAATTTTAGTATTTAAAGCAGTTACCAACATTAAAGAGTTGTCTACCAGTTCTTTGATGCGTTTGTAATTGGGCTCGATTCCCTGAGCGCAATGTTCGTCGAATGAAACGCAGGCATCACCCAACAATCTTGCTGATTGAAGGAAATTTGCAGCCATAACCGGTTTAAAAACATTTAATTCATAGTGTCCCTGCATTCCGCCAATTGCAATCGCCATGTCGTTTCCGATAACTTGAGCGCAAACCATTGTTAAAGCTTCGCATTGAGTTGGATTTACTTTTCCCGGCATGATAGAAGATCCTGGTTCATTTTCAGGAATATGAATTTCACCAATTCCAGATCGTGGTCCAGATGCCAACATTCTCACGTCATTTGCGATTTTATTTAAAGAAACAGCCAATTGTTTTAGTGCACCATGAGTTTCTACAATAGCATCGTGTGCAGCCAGAGCTTCAAATTTATTTTCTGCTGTAATAAATGGATGATTGGTAAATTCTGCAATATATTCGGCTACTTTTTTGTCATAACCTTTGGGTGTATTAAGTCCGGTTCCGACAGCGGTTCCGCCCAAAGCGATTTCTGATAAATGCGCTAACGTATTTTTAAGTGCTTTTAAGCCAAAAGATAATTGAGCAGCATAACCTGAAATTTCTTGCCCTAATGTTAAAGGTGTAGCATCCATAAGATGTGTACGGCCAATTTTTACCACATTCTTAAACTCGGCTGCTTTTGCAACCAGAGTAGCGTGCAATTTTTCGACTCCCGGAATCGTAGTTTCCACAACAACTTTATATGCAGCAATATGCATTGCTGTCGGAAAAGTATCATTTGAGGATTGTGATTTATTGACATCGTCATTGGCTTTGATAAACGGTTCGCCTTCGCCAATGTTAAATCCCTTTAAGACTTGCGCCCGATTAGCAATAACTTCATTTACGTTCATATTACTTTGTGTTCCTGAACCTGTTTGCCAAATTACTAAAGGAAACTGGTCGTCTAATTTTCCGGCAAGTATTTCGTCACAGACGGCTGCAATGGCATCGCGTTTTTCGATTGTTAAGACCCCTAAATTGCAATTGGCATAAGCAGCTGCTTTTTTAAGATAAGCAAAACCTTCAATGATTTCAGGTGGCATTGAAGCTGATGGCCCAATTTTGAAATTGTTACGGGAACGTTCTGTTTGTGCGCCCCAATATTTATCAGCAGGGACTTGTACTTCGCCCATGGTGTCTTTTTCTATTCTGTATTTCATTATATATGTATGTTTGTTGTTTTGTGTGATTGAAACGTATTAACTAAAAATGAAAGGTCTTTTGAAAAAGAGTCCCTAGCCCTGATGGGAGGGAAAATCCTTTTGTGCCGGGGTTCGGCATAAAAGATTTGGAAGGACAGCAGGAAATAGCTCCTGAAAAGACTCATCTTATTCAATTTGAGATTGTTCAATAATAATCTTGCTTTCCATGTCAAAAAAACCTTATTTAAAATGAGTTTAAATATACGGATAATTGTGTTTTTATAAAAATTGATTTGGATTTTATTGCTAAGGAAAAATATAAAACTTACATTTGTCCTTACATTCAAAAATTCCGGAAAACATGTTTGAATTTTCACAGTACTTAGGCTTTTTACTTTTCTTGACCATACTAACTATAGGGTTTTGGTTGATGTTTTTCTTAGTTGGTTTCGTATCTTATTGGGTTACGGGAGCAAGCTGGGAAATGTTCAAAGAGAAAAGAGCAAAAAAGAGACAAGAAGAACAATCAATTTAATTTTAAATTGACTTCATAAAGAAAGGACCCGTTTATACGAGTCCTTTTTTTTTATGGAAAAAAATAAAAATCCCAATAAAAAAATCCAAATTCCAATCAGTAATTTGATTCATTGGAATTTGGAATTTAATAATTGAAATTTAACTTATATTATCCCGGATAATCTCCACCGCCGCCATCGTCATTTCTAGGCTGTGCATTTTTATCTCTTTCACTTTTAGGTTTGTTGAAACGATATGTAAACGATAAATTGAATTGACGTTTACGGAATTGCATTTCACCATAAGAGGTTTGGCTCTCAAGTGTTGTATCATTTTGAAGGTATGTATACGATCTCATGATTCTTGAATTGAAAATATCGCTGATATTGAAAGCAATCGTTCCTTTGTCTTTCATTACATCTTTGCTTAAAGCGGTATTCATAGCAAATTGACCTAAGTTTTTACCTTGTGCGGTTTTTTGCTCTCCATTATAAGTACCGTTTAATTGCCAGTCTATTTTGTAAGGTAACGTTATTTTTGAGCTAATTCTGGCAAACCAAGTGTTGGCCTGGTTATCAAGATTTTGAACAACGTCGTTTCCATTTGTATCTGTATAAGTGTTTGAACCGGTAGTTTTTACATTATAAAGATTGAAATTACTATTTAATCTCCACCATTTGTATGGGTTATAATTGAATGTAAATTCAAAACCAAACTTTTGTTCTTTTCCTAAGTTAATCGGTCTGCTTAAAATAACCGGAATTCCGTTTACTTCTTCACCATTTGGAGTTCTGACAAAACTGAAGACATCTTTTGTATCTTCAAAATAAGCTGAGGTAGTAAAAGTTACTTTGTCCCAACGTTTGATATATCCAACGTCATATTTGTCAGTTAATGAAGGATCTAAATCAGGATTCCCCTGAAAAATATTTACATTACTTGAATAGTTTACCGCCGGATTCATGAAGCGCCCTCTTGGTCTGGTTAGACGTTTACTGTAACTAGCCGTAAAGTTGCTTTGATCTGAGATTTCATAACTGATAAAAGCACTTGGAAACAAGTTGTTGTATTTTTTAGTATTGAAATCGTTAGTGTCTAACAAGTTAACTTGAATATTAGTGTCTTCCCAACGAAGTCCAAATAAATAAGAAAACTTATTTACTTTAAATCCGTATGAAGTATAAAGTGCATTGATGTTTTCTTTGTACTCTAAAGTGTTTGATAAGTTTGAAATTGGATCATCATTCCCATCCTTAACAAAATATTCATTGTTTAGGTCGCCAAAACTTCCTTTATATCCTGCTTCAAATTGACTTCCTTTTCCTAATGGCAAAACATAATCAGCTTGTACCTGAATTTGTTTCTGAACCTGATCGTTCAAGGTAGTGTTGAAATTTGGCGATGCCGTAATGTAACTATTACTATCGTCTGTATTTCTTGAAATCGATAAATCGGCTGTAAGTTTGTGTCCTTTATCGTTGAAATTTTTAATTAAATTAGAAGTATATTCTACATTTTCGCTTCCGGTATCACCATTATTTAAACGGAATGAAGATCCTGTAAAGGCGTGAGCTGCATCATAATTATTATAATTAATTAAGTCTGTTGTGCTACCTGAATTTTTTTGATAATTGATGGCATTTGTCCAAAAAGTATTTGGCGCCACTGTCCATTCTATACCAGCTCTTCCATTAAATCCATCATTTGTTCTTTTTGTATCACGATCTTCATCTAAAAAACCTTTTGGAGTTCCATCAGCATTAAAATAAGATGTATTGGTTTCACCGCCACCTTCATTGGTTCTGTAGTTGTAACCTGCTGTGGTAAAGTAGTTTAGCTTTTCTGTTTTATAATTCAGATTGGCACTTAATCCATAAGTTTCCGGAAGTCCGGTCGAAGCTATAAAAGTTCCGTTTAAACCTTGATTTTTACCTTTTTTAAGAATAATATTAATCAAACCAGAACCCCCTTCAGCATCATAACGCGCTGATGGGTTGGTAATAACTTCAACCTTGTCAATTGCATCTGCCGGAAGCTGACGTAAAGCTTCAGCAACATTGATCGCATTTGATGGTCTTCCATCAATTAAAATTCGGATATTATCACTTCCTCTTAAGCTTACATTTCCTTCAGTATCAACAGAAACTGATGGTACATTGTCTAAAACATCACTTACAGTTCCGCCTTTTACCATCATATCCTGACCAACATTGTATACTTTTTTGTCCAGTTTTATTTCAACTGTAGATTTTTCGGCACGAACAACAACTTCATTCAATTGTGCTGCATCTTCTGATAAATTTACAACTCCTAAATTGGTGTCGCCTGAAATGCTTTTTCCTTTAATTTCAGTCGCTTTAAACGAAATAAATTCAACTTTTATGTCGTATGTTCCAGGAGCAACAGCCACTTCAAATTCACCTTTTGGATTGGTGATTCCGCCTGCAATAACTTTGGTATCATTTGGAGCCATGATCGAAATAGTAGCATATTCAAGAGGTTGTTTACTAACTTTTTCGAATACTTTTCCGGTAACTTTTACCTTGTTTTTACCTGTGGGTGGTTGCTGTGCGTAGTTGTAAAAACTTGTAAAGAAAAGAACAAGCAATACAGCAAATTTGATTTTTTTCATTGTTATTTTTGGTTTCATTTATTCTTAGACGGCAAAAGTAGCTTTTGGTTTAAAGAATAAAATCACAAAAAAATGTTAATTCGATACTTTATACTCAGTCTAAGAAGGAAGCTAAAAGATCGATATCCCTTCCAATAATGGCTTTTCCATCTTTTATTACAATCGGGCGTTCAATCAAAATTGGGTTCTCAGTCATTGCCTGAATTATTTCATCGTTGGTCATTGTTCTTCCTTTGTAATTTTCAATCCAGATTTTTTCTTTAGTTCGGACTAATTGAATCGGTTCAAGATCTAATTTTCCCAGTAAAACTTTTAAATCATCAAATGTTGGAGTTTCTGTTAAATAAGGAATAATTTCATATTCCTGATTGGCCTGATCCATAAAAGCAAGGCAAGTTCTTGATTTTCCGCAACGTGGATTATGATAAATTTGTATCATTTTGTTATATATTAAAATGTTGTAAGATAGTTAATGCAAAAATGGGTATTTTTGCGACACCAAAAATAAGATTTACTTATTAAATCGAATTCTCATTTTTAAACTTTTAAGTTATGTTTCTAGAACAAGGAATTAAACCACAAAATAAATTTTGGTTATATCTTATCGGGTCAGTCTTAATTATTATTGCATCGTTCATTGGACAAATTCCTTTTTCTATAGCTGTTTTGTATTCTAGTTTTAAAAACAAAAAAGCCTTTCCTACGGATAATGCAGCAGTTATGAAAATTTTTGATCCAAATCTTACTTTGTTTCTGGTCATGATTTCTTTTGCTTTTGCTTTTGTTGGCGTTTATTTTGTTGTAAAATATCTTCATAAACAAACACTTTTATCGGTCACAACATCGAGAAAAAAAGTTGATTGGAACCGTATTTTATTTTCATTTGCATTATGGTCATTTTTTTCAGCATTAAGTTTTTGGGCCGTTTATTCGAGGTCGCCTGAAAATTTTGTGTGGAATTTCAAATTAATTCCTTTTTTGGTTTTATTACTTGTAGGGGCTATATTGATCCCAATACAAACCAGTACTGAAGAATATGTTTTTAGAGGATATTTAATGCAGGGATTTGCTAATCTGGCTCAAAATAAGTGGTTTCCGCTTTTGATGACTTCTCTAATTTTTGGATCGATGCATGTTTTTAATCCCGAGGTAGCAAAGATGGGGTATATCGTTATGGTTTATTATATCGGTACAGGATTGTTTTTAGGTGTCATTACGCTAATGGATGAAGGAATGGAACTGGCATTAGGATTTCATGCTGCAAATAACTTGGTTGGTGCGATATTAGTTACCTCAGATTGGACCGTTTTTCAGACGTATTCTATTTTTAAAGATATGTCAGAGCCTTCTGCCGGACTGGATGTTATCCTGCCTATTTTCGTAGTTTACCCAATTTTGCTTTTTATTTTTACTAAAAAGTACAATTGGAGTAATTGGAAAGAAAGATTAACAGGGAAAATTACTACCTTAGAGTCATCAAACTAAAAATTTATGTTGGAATTAACACACAAAAATGTTCACAACCATTTTAGGATAAATGGATATCATTTAAATGCAACTGATTTGTGCCGGGTGGCTTATGATTATATAAAAGAAGGAGATGCTAATGAACAGGCGATAGGCGAATTTTTGTTGGATTGGTTCGATAATAAAGAATATATCGAAATGAGAACTTCAGGAACAACAGGACTTCCTAAAGTTGTGAAATTAGAGAAACAAGCCATGATTCAGTCGGCATTAGCTACTGGAGATTTTTTTGAGCTGGAACCTCGCGATAAAGCTTTACTTTGTTTACCTGTAAAATTTATAGCGGGCAAAATGATGTTGGTTCGAAGTTTAATTTTGGGACTCGATATAGATGTTGTAACGCCAAGCACAGAGCCACTAGCACTTAATGAAACGAAATATGATTTTGTTGCAATGGTGCCTTTGCAGGTTCAGAATTCGATTGAAGCTCTGGGGAATGTGAAAAAGTTAATCATTGGAGGAGCAAAAATGGATTCCACGCTCGAAGCCAGACTTTTGCCTCTGAAAACGGAGATTTACGAAACTTATGGTATGACCGAAACCATTACTCATATTGCGGCAAAAAAATTAGGAGAAAGTGTTTTTACTGTTTTGCCAAATGTAAAAATTGCTCAGGATGATCGCGGTTGTCTGGTTATTACAGTTCCTGCGATTTCTGATGAACCCATTGTTACAAACGACTTAGTTGAAGTGATAAGAGAAAATCAATTTATTTTTTTAGGAAGAATTGATAATGTTATTAATAGTGGAGGAGTAAAGCTGATTCCCGAGCAGATAGAAGCAAAACTGATTGAAAAAATAGACTCCAGATTTTTTGTAACAGGATTACCTGATCCTGTTTTAGGAGAAAAATTGATTTTGGTTATTGAAGGCGAAAAACAAAATTTTGCTTCTGATTTTTTTGATGTTTTAGATAAGTTCGAAAAACCGAAAGAAATAGTTTTTGTTCCAAAATTCAAGGAAAACGAAAACGGAAAGTTATTAAGAAAACCAAGCTTACAATCTTAAAAAGATAATTTATAAAATAAAAAATCCCAAATTCCAGATATAAATTGGAATTTGGGATTTTTTTATTTTGAATTTTAAATTTAAGCTTTGCGTTCTAACAACGCCATATAAAATCCATCAAAACCAGATTCTGAAGCTAAAATTTTACGGTCTTTTATGAATGTAAATTGTTTTCCGATTTCAGTTTTTAAGAATTTTTCTACTTGTTCCTGATTTTCTGATGGTAATACAGAACAAGTTGCGTAAACTAATTTTCCGCCCGGTTTTACAATTTTAGAATAACTTTCTAAAACTTCACTCTGAACTTTACGAATATTATCAATAAACTCAGGTTGTAATTTCCATTTAGCATCAGGATTTCTTTTTAAAACTCCTAAACCGCTACATGGTGCATCGATTAAAACACGGTCTGCTTTTTCATGTAATTTTTTGATCACTTTTGTAGTGTCAATTATACGATATTCAATATTAAAAGCGCCATTTCTTTTGGCTCTTAATTTCAGTTGTTTCAATTTGCTTTCGTACAAATCCATTGCAATCAATTGTCCTTTATTTTCCATTAAAGAAGCAATATGCAATGTTTTTCCTCCTGCTCCTGCACAAGTATCAACTACACGCATTCCTGGTTTTACATCAAGAAAACCAGCAACCAATTGTGAGTTTGCATCCTGAACTTCAAAAAGTCCTTGTTTAAAAGCATCTGTTAAAAATACGTTTGCTCTTTCTTTCAAAACTAAAGCTTCGGGTTGATCTTTTAAATATTCTGTTTCAATATTTAAATCCATCAGGGTGTTTCTTAAGCTTTCTTTAGTTCCTTTAAGAGTATTAGTTCTTAAAATAACTTTTGCAGGCTGATTTTGAGCAGTAATTTCTTTAGACCAAACTGCTTCGCCTAATTCTTTTACGCCTAATTCATCCATCCAGTCCGGAATAGATTCTTTTAATGCTCTAACCTTTGAAAGTTCGTCAAAACGACCTTTTATTTTTCTTTCCGGAGTTCCTTCCAATTGTCTCCAATCCGGAATTGGATATCCTCTTAAAACTGCCCAAACAGCAAACATTCTCCATAAATTGTCTCTGTCAAAAGGTTCTTTAACTTCGGCAATTTCAGCGTATAATCTTTTCCAACGAACAATTTCGTATATCGTTTCAGCAACAAACTTCCTGTCAGAACTTCCCCAACGTTTGTCTTTTTTTAAGGCTCTTGCTACCACTTTGTCTGCATATTCTCCTTCATTGAAGATTGCATTTAAAGAATCGATGGTAGTATAAACTAAATTTCTGTGTAATCTCATTTTAATTATTTGAGTTGCAAAGGTACTATTAATTGATTGAAAGTTAAATTTTTAATTTTGATTGTTGTTTTTCAACTTTCAGTAAAAGAAAAAAAACACTCTGATAAAGTTTAAAAGAGTGTTTTTCTAAATTATTTTCTAAATGATTTATTTTATAATTCGGGTCAATCCGATATTTTCCGGAGCATGAAGCACCATTGGAAATTTCTCGATTTTCACGGAACTACTATCTAAACCAAAGGCTCTTTCTTCAGATAAACTCAGTTTTTTAATAAAGAAATAAGAGTTCATGATAATGTTTTCGTGCCATCTTAAATCATTGTCATTTGATAAAAACTTCTCAGACAATACAAATTTGAAGTCACCAATAATATTGTTTTTATTTAATGATTCGTAACGGCTGGTAATATCAACTTCTCCACGTTTTACCATGTCACGAATTACTTCTCTAAACATCAGATTGATTTTGGTAGGCTCTCTAAATCCTAAATTAAAATCAATTCTGTAAATATCGTCTTTTGCAATTTCCGTAACTTTATATTGTGTTTTATACGGTTCCGTAAGAATGTTTACGTGTACAAACCAATAAATATCAGCTCTTTTTGGACGTTTTTGCAAAATAGAATAAATTACTTTTTCCTCCAATTCATCAACACGATTTGCATTGGTCATATATACTAAATGCGTTGCGTATTTTGGAATTGAAAGATCTTCGCTCAACTCCATCAAGACTTTCTTATAATCATCAATCTTGATAATTTTAGTGTAGCTTTTATTAATTTTCTTAGCCAAATACCAAATCGTCATGATCGAAATAAGCATAATGGCAATGATTAAAGTTACATAACCACCTTCAGCAAATTTGGTAATATTAGCAAAAAGGAAACTGAATTCAATTAATAAATAAATCGTGATCAGCGGAACCATAAAGTATAGTTTCACACGTTTCATGATTAAGTAATAGTTCAATAATATGGTTGTCATGATCATGCATAAAATAATGGCAAGACCATAAGCATGCTCCATATTTCCTGATTTTTGAAAGTGCAATACGATGCCCACACAACCAAAGAATAACAACCAGTTAATTGATGGAATATACAATTGTCCTTTTACTTCAGTAGGATATTTAATTTTTACTTTAGGCCAGAAATTCAAACGCATCGCCTCATTTATCAAAGTAAATGAACCACTAATAAGAGCCTGAGAAGCAATTACAGCCGCTAAGGTTGCTACTACAATTCCGAATGGCAGAAACCAATGTGGCATGATTAAATAAAATGGATTTCCGTTTTCTCCACCTAATTGTTGTAACGTACTTCCTTCGTGGTGAATTAAATAAGCAGCCTGACCAAAATAGTTTAATACTAAAGTTGTTTTTACAAAGATCCAGCTAATTCTAATATTTTTTCTTCCACAGTGGCCCATGTCTGAATAAAGTGCTTCTGCTCCGGTAGTACATAAGAATACAAAACCTAAAACGAAGAAACCATCAGGATGTATAGATAATAAATGGTAAGCATAATAAGGATTAATAGCCTTTATAACCTCTGGATGATTCAATACCTGAATTGCGCCTAATGTTCCTAACATCGCAAACCAGATTAGCATCATTGGAGCGAAAAACTTTCCAACCAGCTTGGTTCCAAATTGTTGAATGGTAAATAATATAAATAGAATTCCGATAACAATATAAACTATTGTTTCCGTTTCCATAGTAGGATAAAATGCCCTGATTCCTTCTACTGCAGAGGAAATAGAAATAGGCGGAGTGATAATTCCGTCAGCAAGTAGGGCACTACCTCCAATGATGGCGGGCACAATGAGCCATTGAATTTTGGTTTTTTTGACTAAGGCATACAATGCAAAAATACCACCTTCACCATGATTGTCAGCACTTAGTGTAATAAGAACATATTTTATAGTAGTTTGTAAAGTCAGTGTCCAGAAGACACACGAAATTCCACCTAAAACAATATCCGCATTAATTGCATATTCACCAAGTATGGCTTTCATTACATATAATGGAGAAGTACCAATATCTCCATAAATAATTCCTAATGTGATCAATAAACCCCCAATAGACAACTTACTGTGTAAGTTTTTATGCGCTGCGCTCATGTATATTTTTATAAAAGACGGTTGCAAATTTACTGTTTTAAAATAAATTAGCGTCAATTAATAGTAAAAATAAAAAAAAGCACAATTAAACAATTGTGCTTTTTAGTTTTTATTAGAATCTCTGTTTCAAATTATATTCTTCTGCCACCGCCTCTTGAACCTCCTGAGTTGCTCTCTCTTTGAGATTGACCTCCTCTTGATTCCTGACTAACTCTAGGTGCTTCAGATCTTTGAGCGTTTTGAGTAGCTTGTGGTCTTGCAGTATTTGCTCTGTTTTCAGAATAACTTCTAGGAGCTTCTGCTCTTGGAGATGAAGCTGCTCTGTTTGTGTTCATTCTGTTTTCAGAATTTCCTCTTGAGTTATTCATATTATAATCAGAGCTTCTTGGAGCTTCTGCTTGTGGAACCGAAGCTGTTCTGTTTGTATTCATTCTGTTTTCAGAATTTCCTCTTGAATTGTTGTTCTCAGAATAATCACGTCTTGGCTCTGGTCTTTGCGTATTTTCAACTCTTGAAGGTGTACTTACTCTGTTCTGATTATCTCTGTTTGATGAAACAGGATTTGAGTTATAATTTCTATCAGAGCTTGTTCTGTTCTGAGCGTAGTCTCTGTTAGTGTTTCTGGTATTGTTCCCAGAAACTCTATCCGTGTTGGATTTGTTGCTGTTGTAAACATTCGAATTTCTGTTTGTTTCTCTGCTTGCAACACGTCTTTGATCTAATTCATATCTATTGTTGACATTTGAATGTCTTTGCGCAAAACTGTTGTTTGGACGCATTTTTTCATAACCGTAAGAACGTCTTGATTCGTATAAAACAGGAGCTCTGTAGCTTCTTCTGGTATTTACATAATTGTAACGATTGTTTACATTAATACATACATTGATGTTATTTCTGTATCTGTAAATTGGATAAGGTCTCCAGGCATTGTAATAGGTTGGATAGTAGCCCCACGTCCATGTAGAAATATACGGTCTGTAGTTTGTTATCCAAAATGAAGTGTAAATTACCGGAGCAACACTGTAAACAGGTTCGTAAATATAATTGGCTCCATATAAATAACTATTACCAACTACCTGAACATTTACCTGGTTGTAATTATCTCTTTCGACATCGATTGTAGCAATATCCTGATACACATCACGATCCAAAACTGCCTGAATAATTACTACGTGAGTTCTGGCTTCTACAGATTCGATTACACGAAGATAATCAACCTGATCATCACCGTTTAAATCAAGATTTGATATTTGATATTTAGGATCATTTAAACGTCTTTCGAAATCCTGAAGATTAGCTGATTCTCCAAAAATGGATGCAACAGCTCTTAAATCTAAATTATCGCTAATATCTGAATTTTTCGCATATACAGTGGTTTGGCTTTGTGCAGAACAAGAGCTAAGACCTATTGCTAGTAACACTAAAAAAAGTACTTTGGCTTTCATGGTAAATCATATTAAGATTAATATTCTGAGATATCCAATTACTGTGCCAGAAAAATGAACAAAAGCTATTTTATATGTTATAAATAATTGTATTTTAGCATCGAATAAATCTTGACCTATATGAAAAAAGTATTATTGTTTTGTTGCGCTTTTATTTTATTTATGTCCTTTAAAACATTGAGTGATAGTGATAAAAGGATAGTTTATGGTGGTTTCACGTCAATGCAAATTGACACATTATTTCAGGATAAAATTAGTATTAGGGCCATAGTTATTGATAAAAATAAGGTATGGTATGGAGGAGATAATTCTCGATTTGGGTATTATGATTTAGATAAAAAAGAAAAATTTGAGGAACACATATATCGTGATACCTTAAAATTAGAATTCAGAAGCATTGCTCAAACTTCAAAAGATATCTTCTTGCTGAGTGTAGGAAATCCTGCATTACTTTATTCTGTTTCTAAAAAAGATAACAAAATGAAATTGGTCTATAAAGAGGTTAATCCAAAAGTGTTTTACGATAGCATGCAATTCTGGAATGATAAAGAAGGAATCGCTATTGGAGATCCAACTGAAGATACTTTTTCAGTTATCGTTACACGTGATGGAGGAGAAACCTGGACAAAATTATTATCAGATAAATTACCGACAAATTCCCAAGGTGAAGCTGCTTTTGCGGCCAGTAATACAAATATTGTAATAAATGGAGATGAAACCTGGTTAGTTTCAGGAGGAAAAAAAGCCCGTGTTTTTTATTCTCCGGATAAAGCAAAAACCTGGAAAGTAGTTGAAACTCCTATTGTTCAGGGAAAACCAATGGCGGGTATTTTTACAGCCGATTTCTACGATTCTAAACATGGATTTATTGCAGGTGGTGATTATGAGCTTCCAAACAAAAAATCAGGAAATAAAGCGTTTACTACAGATGGAGGAAAAAGTTGGTTATTAATCGGTCAGGATATGGGATTTGGATATGCATCATGTGTACAGTATGTTCCTGGCGGAAATGGTAAAGAAATTATTTGCGTAGGTTCTGAAGGGATACAATACTCTCAAAATGGAGGTGAAAACTGGACACAGTTATCTACTGATACAAAATTTTTCACCATTCGTTTTATCAACAGAAATACTGCAATTGCTGCAGGTCATAATAAAGTTGTCAGACTTCGTTTTAAATAGGATAAATTAAAAATGACATAAAATAATAAGCCCCCTAAATAATAAAGTAAGTATTATTATATAGGGGGCTTATCGCTGTTGTTTCTTTATTTGCCTGCTTTTTCTTTATATTGTTTTAGCAATTTTCGATTAAAATCATCTTCAGATTTTTTAAGCTTTAATATCTTTTTATGTGAAAGTATCTTCTTAAGATTTGATATATATTTTTCTCGTAAAAGATAAAGTTCCTTATCTGTGCTTTCTATTTGACATAAAAGGGTAGCTGCTTCTTTTTCAGACATTGAATTGATCTTGTCATCATCCAGCTTATTCATATAAGTCTTCATTTTATCATGACGTAACTCATATTGTTTGTCATCAAAAGCATTATAAATAGGCCAGAATTTCTCTGCTTCTGTTGAGGTAAGCTCAAGTTCTGTAGTCAAAAAAGATACCTTGTAGGCTTTGATTTTTTCACGCTTTTCATCTACTTTTTTATCATTTTGGGCATAAAATGAAAAAGTGATTAAGAACATAAAGAACGGTAGTATGTTTTTGAATTTCATCTTTTTAAATTTTTATTTATTCTGAAATTAAATTTTCAATATTAGGGTTTGAAGACAAAATATCTTCTAGTGTTTCCTGCTCAAGAGCAACACTTTTACCAAGTTTGTCAATATCTTTAGTATCAAGTTCTTTTGCTAAATCATATTGATTCAAATTGGACTGATATGATAAATAACTTTCTAAAGTAGCTTCATCCAGTTCTTTTGATGTTGCATTGTAATTGTTTACCACAGGAATCATCAGAGCTATTACAATTGCAGCAGCAGCCACCAGCGAAAGTACTTTTTTGCGTTTGTAAAGAGGAATTACTTTTACTTCTTTTTCGTTTATTTGCTGTAAAACTTTTGCCGATAAATCATCAAAATAATGATCCGGAGTTTTAAATCCAGTTTTTATTTTCGGTTCGTTTTCTAATTTAAATGCTTTCATAATGTCTATAAGATAGGTTTAGTTACAAAAGGTTTAATTTGACGTAACATATAATTCAATTTTTTTGACTGCGTGATGATAAGAAGCTTTCAGTGCCCCGACTGAGGTTCCTAAAATTTCTGCAATTTCTTCATATTTTAATTCTTCAAAATATTTCATTTTAAAGACTAATTGTTGTTTTTCTGGTAATGTGACAATCGCTTTTTGGAGTTTAATCTGAATTTCATCTCCATCAAAATAAACATCAGCTTTTAAATTGTCTATGGTTTTGTTTTGCAATGCTTCAGATGTTATTCCGTTTAGCTTTGCTTTTTGGTTCAGGAATGTTAACGCTTCATTAGTAGCAATACGATACATCCATGAAAAGAGTTTACTTTCCCCTTTAAAGCTTTTTAGATATTGAAAAACTTTTACAAAAGTATTCTGCAAAACATCGTCGGTATCGTCATGATTCAAAACAATGTTTCGAATATGATTGTATAAAGGTTTTTGATAATCAGACAAGAGTTTTTGAAACGCTATATTTTGCGTTTTAGGATCTAATAATTGTGCTATAAATTCCTTCTCGTTTGTCAAGCTTTAACCTTTATCTTGTTACCACATATAAAGTTAGGAATTTTAACCTTATATTCATTAGAATGAATTTTTAGCAAAAGGTTTAATCCTTTTTTGTTTTTAGAATTCTGAATCTTCTTCTTCAGTTGTTTTTGGAGCAGCTGGAGCAGGAGTTGCAGGTTTTGCAGTTTGAGTTTCTGACTGAGGTTCATATAAAGGAACTTTTACAACCGGAACTACTTTAGGTTTTGTTGGAAAATAAATTTCTGTCATTAGCTTAGATGGACTTTTTGTGTCCAGTTTGCTAATGGTTAATATTTCAAGATGAGACCAGCTTAAATCAGGAGTAATTTTTTCGTTGTTAATATAAGCTGTTGTTTTGGCAATAGCTTCATTTGTGTGCGTGTAATCTCCTTTTAGAGTTGTTTTTACAGCTTCAAAACCATTAAGTTTTCCTGCTGTAATATCACTTCCTGCGCTTGTTGAAATTTCTTTGTTTATAGGTAAACAGATTGAAATTTTAGCCAATCCGCTAGCGGTATCATAAGTATGGTAAATGATAAATGGTTTTCCATTAGTCGATAAAGCATTAGCTTCACTGAATTGAATTAGTTTCGGAATTACAATTCGGGCATTTTTATTTACTTTCTGAATTTCGCTGGTAAAAGTTTGTTTAATATAAGGTGTCTCAATTTTCTTAACAACTCCGTTTACTTTTATGGCGTAAGTTTTGGTTTCGTAATCCAGATTTTTATCAATATTGGCAAGGCTTTTTTCAGAAATTGTTCCAATGATATTATCTGAACCTCCATTTAAAGCAGTATAAATTTTAAATAAAAAACTCATAGTTCCTTTAGCTTTCCAGGTTACTTTGGTTTTACCGGCCAGAGTATCTTTAAATGTCCAGTTGACATCAGCTTCAGTACCGTCAAAATTCATTTTTTGCTGAATGTTTTCTCCTTCTTTTGTTTTTAGCGTTATGGCTTTACCTTTTCCATCAACACCTTCCCAATAATAAGAAGCACCATTGCCTGCTGTTTTATTTGGATAAGTCATCCTCATTGTAGGATCTTCTACTGACCATGATTCAAAATCTTCGTAATTTCTAAAATCGTTTACGTAGTTATAAACAGTCGCTCGCGGAGAGTTGATGACTTTGCTTCTTTCTACAGAAAAAATCCCTTTTTGTGTGGCAACAAAAACGGTTAGGGCAACTAAGCTTAATAACGATAAAAGAAATAAATATTTTAAAATCTTCATTGGTGGTAGGTTGTTTGGTGTCGTAAAGTTATAAATTTTATTACTAGTCGCACTATGGCAGAAAAAAAATAAAAGTATACTTTTTAAATTGTCCCTTTCAAGCTAAAATTAACTTTAGACAGAACGATTGTCATGAAGGTTAATTGTAAAACTTCCGCATTTATTTTATAATTTTAAATATAGAAATAAATTATGGAAATTACCTTTTAAAAAAGAATTTGATAACAAATAATATCGCAATAAAAAGTAAAAATACGATTAAGACTTTGTAATTTCCTTTGTAAAAAATCTTGTGTAATGCAAGATCTTTTCGATAAGCAAATATCATAACGATTACAAAGGCGATAAAAAAACAGACTGCGAATATTAATTGTCCCTGACTAAACATAGTTGAAATTATTTTTGACAAATTTAGAGAATTGTATATGAATAGTTGCTAATTTGGCTTTTCATTTCATTAAAAAACTAATTTATCTAATTATGAAAAAACAAATAGACGCAGTTAAGGAATTTCACACTGCTTTTAAAATAGGACATAGCGAAACACCAATTGCCGATGTGGGCGAAACTAAAAAGTACCTTCGCTATAATTTGATGAAAGAAGAAAATGAAGAGTATTTGGATGCCGTACAGAATAATGATTTGGTTGAAATTGCAGATGCTCTTGGCGATATGATGTATATTTTATGCGGAACTATTATTGAGCATGGTCTGCAGGATAAAATTGAAGCCGTTTTTGATGAAATTCAACGAAGTAATATGAGTAAATTAGGTGAAGATGGACAGCCTATTTACCGTGAAGACGGAAAAGTTATGAAAGGTCCTAATTACTTTAAGCCAAATTTTTCGAAGTTATTAGAGTAGTATTCGTTTTAAAATTTCAACACATAGAAACATAGCTTTTTGAATCTTAAAAAAGGCGTTCACTCACATTAATTCACATAGCTATGTGTGAGAAACTAGTTTCTTTGTGTTTTCTTTTAAATAAAATCTATGTTTTATGTATAAAAAAAACAAACCCGACAACGTAATGCTGTCGGGTTTGTTTTTATCAATAGTTCTTTGGATTATTGAACCTTAACTGTCCATCCATAAGTATCTTCAGAAAGTTTATTTTGAAGACTTGTTAATTTTTCTTTTAAGAATGAAGCGTATGAATTCTCAACAGGTGTCATTTCGTAATATTCACCTTTATAAGAGAAACCTTTAATTACACTAATAACAGCAGCAGTTCCAGCTCCAAAAATCTCTTTTAAAGATCCGTTTTTAGCTGCTTCAACTAGTTCCGAAACAATAACAGGACGAACTTCTACATTAAGACCTTCTTTTTCTGCCATTGTAATTAAACTTTTTCTGGTAATACCGTCTAAAATTCTTTCACTTGTTGGAGCAGTTAATAATGTATCGTTAATTCTAAAGAATACGTTCATTGTTCCTGCTTCTTCCAATTTAGTATGCGTTGCATCATCTGTCCAGATTACTTGTTGGAAACCATCTTTGTTGGCCAAATTTGTTGGGTAAAACTGTGCAGCATAGTTTCCGGCAGCTTTTGCAGCACCAATTCCACCATTTGCAGCTCTACTATAATGTTCTGCGATAATTACTTTTACCTCGCCACCATAATATGATTTTGCAGGAGAAAGTAAAATCATGAATTTATATTCGTCAGAGGGATTTGCAATAACACCAGGGCCTGTAGCAATCATAAAAGGACGGATGTACATACTTGCTCCGTTTCCTCTTTGAATCCATTCCTGGTCTACTTTTAATAATTCATTCAAACCATCCATAAAAACAGCTTCAGGAACTTCTGGCATTGCCATACGTACAGCAGAATTGTTGAAACGTTTGTAGTTTTCATCAGGTCTAAACAACCAAACATCATTATTTTCATCTTTATAAGCTTTCATTCCTTCAAAAATAGCTTGTCCATAATGAAAGACTTTTGAAGAAGGATCCATTAAAATAGGAGCATAAGGCTTAATGACAGGAGTTTGCCATTCCCCATTTTTAAAATCACATTCGAATAAATGGTCTGTAAAAACAGCACCAAAGCTTAAGTTTTCAAAGTCTACTGCGCTTATTTTTGACGACGTAGCTTTTCTGATTTCAATTTTGCTTGTTTGAGTTGTACTCATAATAATATATGTTTTATGTAATTTTCATCTCAACAGAAAGACTTCTAAAGTGATGATTTGGTGTAAAATAGATTTTATTGAATGCAAAATTAAGTAAAAATATATAATTTACTTGCTAAAACCGTATTAATTACGGCCTTTAACTGAGATTTATTTATCTTATAATAAACCTAAAAAAATCACTGACTTTTATAAAGAATTTATGAAAAAAGAATCGATTTTTAAGGCTTTACGCATTTGTTTTGACTAAATTTGACTAACAAAATGCACTGAAAAAGAAGACAATTGCATTGATAATATCGAAAAACGTGGAAAGAGAAATAATTAAAACGCTAGATGGTTCAACAACAATTCATTTGAAGGAATGGGATGAATGTTACCATTCTAAACATGGTGCAATTCAGGAAGCAAAACACGTATTTATAAAAAACGGATTTTCTTTATTTGAAAATAAACCTATAAGTATTCTTGAAATTGGTTTTGGAACTGGTTTAAATGCTTTTATTACTTTTTTAGAAGCACATCAAAAACAACAAAAGATCGATTATGTTGGAGTAGAAGCGTACCCGGTTGATGCAAAAGAAGTATTAGCAATGAATTATGTTGCTGAACTTGAAGCATTGGAATTTGAGAACATTTTTCAGAAAATGCATAAATGCGAATGGAATAAGAAAGACGAAATTAGCGATCTCTTTTCGTTAACCAAAAGGAAACAATTTTTTGATGAAATAAACGATTTTGAAATTTTTGATTTGATTTACTTTGATGCCTTCGGATATAGAGTGCAGCCGGAGCTTTGGAGTACTGAAATCTTTCAGAAAATGTACAATAGTTTAAAACCAAATGGAGTTTTAGTAACATATGCCGCCCGCGGAGTTGTTAAAAGAAGCATGATTGAAGTTGGTTTTACAGTCGAAAAATTGGCAGGTCCTCCGGGAAAACGTGAGATGTTTCGAGCCTTTAAAAAGGCTTAGATGAGTTATTTATAATGGTTCTATATTGATTTATCCGTAGTAAGAAAACGGTTTCGTTGCCAAAGTTTTTTAAAAAAATAGTTAAAATAAAGCTTTGTATAGGTAATTTGTTTAAATTTGCTGCGAGTTTAGAAATATAGATAACCCCCAAAATCTTATTTTATTATGTCAAAAATGATGTTTGATTACACGAAATCAATACTTGAGAGAGTAAGTTTCGATCCGATACTTTTCTGCAAAGAAGTAGAAAAAGCTATCAAAACCCTGTTACCGTACGAAATGGAACAATTGAAAGAATGGTTATTAAATTTCATTATTGAAAAACCAGAATTAAAACAAAGTTTACTACTAATTAAAGTATAAAAAAAGGAGCCAATTTGGCTCCTTTTTTATTGTTATTTCTTTTGTAGCGGACTAATGATTTGAACATTCTGAAAAACTATTGCTCCTTTTACAACTCCGGCAATGGTTGATCGAAGCGCGTCAATGATTTGCATTTTTAATTCGCTCTTTGGGTAAATTAAACTTACCTCACGAGCAGGTTTTGGTTCCTTAAAATTACGAAGTTTCAGTTTATCGGAATCCTTTAAATCCATTGTGTGCAAGTACGGTAGTAACGTTGTACCCAAGCCTTCGTCGGCCAATTTTATCAGCGTTTCAAAACTTCCGCTTTGAATCTGAAAATTATTTTGCTCGACATCAGTTCCATTTTTGCACAAATTCAAAATACCGTCTCTAAAACAATGCCCATCTTGCAAGAGCAAAATTTCATTGATATTTAAATCGGCTACTTCAATTTCTTCTTTCTGAAAATTAACATGATGTTCCGGTATATAAGCTACAAAAGGCTCGAAATACAAAACGATTTCTTTTATCTTTTCATCTTCAAGTGGAGTAGCAGCAATTGCAGCATCCAAATGGCCATTTTTAAGTTTTATGATAATTTCATCGGTATTCAGCTCTTCTATTAAGAGTTTTACTTTTGGATATTTTTTAATGAAATTGTTCAGGAACATTGGTAAAAGGGTTGGCATAATCGTCGGTATAATTCCCAAACGAAATTCTCCTCCAATAAAACCTTTTTGTTGTTCGACAATATCTTTGATTCTATCTGCTTCGTTTACGATGTTTTTAGCCTGATTTACGATTTTCTGACCAATGTCTGTAAGCTGAATAGGTTTTTTGCTTCTGTCGAAAATTAAAATATTGAGTTCTTCTTCAATTTTCTGAATCTGCATGCTTAAAGTGGGTTGCGTCACAAAACATTTTTCGGCAGCGAGTGTGAAATTTTTATGTTCGGCAACAGCTAACACATATTGTAATTGAGTTATAGTCATTTTGATAGTATTTTGTGATGCAAAAATAAGAAAATATAATTTTTTTTTATAACTTTTTTTAAGAAGTTCCCTTAAATTTGTAGTAACTTACTGTAAAATAATACAACATGAAAACGAATATTTTAGGATTACCTGTAAAAGAGTCAGAATTATTAGTAAAAGAATTAAATGTCTTATTGTCTAATTTTCAGGTTTACTACCAAAATCTAAGAGGGATACATTGGAATATTAGAGGGAAACGTTTCTTTGATCTTCATGTAAAATTTGAAGAATTATACACAGATTCTCAATTAAAAATTGATATGATAGCCGAGAGAGTTTTGACAATTGGAGGAACTCCTTTACATACTTTTGAAGATTATATTAAAAATAACAAATTGACAATTGGAAAAAACATTTCAAATGATGAAAAAGCAGTTCAATTGATCGTGCATTCTTTATCTGATTTACTTAAAATTGAAAGAGAAATCTTAAATCAGTCAGCTGAAATCAACGATGAAGGAACCAATTCTATAATGAGTGACTTCATCGCAGAGCAGGAAAAAACAATTTGGATGATGAATGCATGGCTTGAAGAAGAGTTGTAATTCATTGTTTCTAAATAGATTAAAAAGCAGTATTGTCCCTATGGAACGTGCTGCTTTTTTTATGAATGTTAAATTTCTATAAAATTTTTTGCTTCAGGCTTTGATTTTATTTCTTTAACACTATTTTTGCGACAATGAAATTAGTCGCTCGCATATTATTATTCATATTTATTGCTTTTTTAGCAACGCCAACTATTGTGACGTTGATGAAGAAAAGTAATGATACGTCTATGTTCTTCAGTTTTTCTGAAGAGGAGCATTCACATAAAGAACTAAAGGCAGCCGTTTATCCGGCAATACTTGAACATGAAGTTATAATGCCTGTTTATATTGAAAAAAAGACTATCATATCTGAAAATATTGTAAAACTAGACAATATTTCTCCGAGCATATTTGCTCCACCTCCCAACTTGGTATAATACTTCCGATTATTTTAAACTAACTGTATTTATAGTAAATGCAGTAGATCTTTAATGTATCAATTTTTAGTATTGTATTATGTCAAAAAAAATTAATCTTTTTGCCAACCTTAAATCTGATTTTGCTTCAGGTTTAGTGGTTTTTTTGGTGGCTCTTCCATTGTGTTTAGGTATTGCAATGGCTTCTGGGGCACCATTATTTTCTGGAATTATCGCAGGTGTTATTGGTGGTATTGTGGTAGGATTTTTAAGCCAGTCACATATTAGTGTATCTGGTCCGGCAGCTGGTTTAACAGCTATTGTTTTAACCGCTATCACTGATTTTGGTGCCTTCGATGTGTTTTTAATGTCTGTTTTTATTGCTGGATTAATTCAATTAGCATTAGGATTTTTAAAGGCCGGAAGTATTTCAAATTATTTTCCAACCAATGTAATCGAAGGAATGCTGGCGGGTATCGGGATTATTATCATCCTGAAACAATTACCACACGCTTTTGGTTATGATGCTGATTTTGAAGGTGATCAGGCTTTTATTCAGAATGATGGAAGCAATTCATTCTCCTTTTTATTCGATGTAATTAATCACATTCAATTAGGAGCTGTAGTTATTTCGTTAGTTTCACTTGTAATATTAATTGCCTGGGATAAGGTTCCTTTTTTGAAGAAATTAAAATTAGTTCCAGGAGCACTGATCGCCGTTGTTGCTGGTGTGGTTTTAAATGAAGTTTTTACTTCAACAGGAAGTTCATTGGCAATTGCAAAAGATCATTTGGTTTCTTTGCCAGTTCCAAAATCTTTTGACGAATTTAAATCAATTCTTATTACACCAAATTTTGCTGCAGTAACAAATCCACAGGTTTGGGTAGTTGGGGTTACAATTGCTATTGTGGCATCTATTGAAACTTTATTGTGTATTGAAGCTGCTGACCGAATGGATGTTCAAAAACGCTACACCAATACAAATATTGAGTTAAAAGCTCAGGGAATTGGTAATATCATTAGTTCACTTTTAGGAGGTTTACCAATGACATCTGTTGTGGTTAGATCATCTGCAAATAATAACGCAGGGGCAAAATCTAAGATGTCTACCATTATTCATGGTGTACTTTTATTGGTCAGTGTTTTGAGTATTCCGGCATTGTTGAATAAAATTCCGTTGGCTACTTTGGCTACTGTTTTGATATTAGTTGGATACAAATTAGCTAAACCGGCCACTTTCTTCCATTTTTGGGAAAAAGGAAAATACCAATTCGTGCCTTTTATTGCAACTCTAGTATTTGTTGTAGCAACAGATTTATTGAAAGGTGTTGCATTAGGAATTATCATCAGTATTATTTTTGTATTGAGAGGAAACCTGAAAAGAGCTTACAGCTTTAAAAAAGAAGAATACGAAGATGGAGATGTTATTCATATCGACTTAGCTCAGGAAGTTTCTTTCTTAAACAAAGCGGCTATCAAGTTGACATTGAATGAAATTCCTGAAAATTCAAAAGTGATTATCAACGCACACGATACGGAGTATATTGCACACGATGTTTTGGATTTAATTCGTGAGTTTAAAGAAACGCGTGCTATTGATGAAAATATCAAAGTAAAATTGAAAGGCTTTAAGAAAGCATACCAGTTAGAAAATACTCCGGACAAAGACAATCACGTTACGATCGAACATTATTATGATGTTGCGAAGAGAGCATTGGTTAAAAAGGAAACGTTAAAATAGAAATTTAAAACAAATTAAATAAATTAAGGGATTTCTAAACTGTGAGAATTATCAAAAATTAAATAACTTTACAGTTAGGTTACTTTGATATGTTTAAAACATGTAGAAATTCCATTTAAAATAAAAAAGAATGAGAAAGTTTTATGAGCAGTTATTGGAAAACAATAAAGAGTGGGTTGAAAAATCATTAGCATTAGACCCAAATTATTTCGCAGATTTGGCAAAAGGACAAACACCACCATTATTATGGATTGGATGTTCTGACAGCCGTGTTCCTGCAAATGAAATTATTGGAGCTAAACCAGGTGAAGTTTTTGTGCACCGTAATATTGCCAATATGGTCGTTCACTCAGACATGAATATGTTAAGTGTATTAGATTATGCAGTAAATGTTCTAAAAGTAAAACATGTTATTGTTTGCGGACATTATGGTTGTGGTGGTGTAAAAGCCGCAATGGGAAATATGTCTGTTGGAATCATCGACAACTGGATTCGCCATATTAAAGATGAATACCGTTTACATGACAAATACTTAAATTCAATTGAAGATGAAACAGAACGTTTTAATGCTTTTGTTGAAATCAATGCTAAAGAACAAGTTTATAACTTAGCAAAAACTTCGATTGTACAAGGAGCATGGAAAAATGGTCAGGATTTAATGCTTCACGGATGGGTTTATGGTTTGAATTCAGGTTTTGTAACCGATTTGAATGTAAACATTGCTTCGAATGATGAATTAGATGAGGTTTATCAATTGAGTAATCTATAAGAAGATAAATTATAAAAACAAAAAATCGCCTCAAAAGGGCGATTTTTTTTATTCGTTTTCGTCTAGATTTTCGTTGAAAGCTGATGGTAACATAGTTGGAATAAACTTTATTAATATCGGCAATAATAAACTTCCTCCGGGGAGTAAAAATATGGTAAGCGACGGAATCGTTTTACAAATATCCAAAAGCTGTTTTTTTACTTTTTTCTTTTCCTTAGCATCTAAATCTCTGGTCGTAGAATAGGCCAGCAGTACCATTAATTCTTTACTCTGAACTATTTCCTTAACTAATCTGTTTTTGTTTCTAATAATCAATTTTACGACGGTGTGTGTCATTTGATCATAAAAATGCTTTACAGGATTTGAATAGTTGAAATATGGAATTTTCTTTTTATGTGTCGTGATAAACAAATTGGTTGTATCAATACTATGCGTTACAAAATCATCAGAAACCCTCATCATTGATCCTAAAGAATATAAAAAGTAAGCCTCTTCATTCTCAACCACACCATCACTCCATAAAGCCATTCCGGCCATATCGATGAGGTAATAATGCTCTAGTTTATTAGTGAAATATTCTAATTGTAAAGTTTCTAAAGTATCAACAGTAACTTTTGAAAATTTTGAATAGCGTATCGAAGCTTCAAAAAGCTTAATTAATAAATCATCATGTTGCGATTTTATTGTTTTGGTTTTTAAAGCCAAACCAACAATTCCGAGAACAGTTTCTTCAATTCGTTTTAAATATTTTTCCGGTATTGAACCGTGTTCTAAATATTGTCTAAAAGCTAATACATCAATAAACAATAAAGCATTGGTTACGAGATGCGAAAAGTTTTTGCTAATAATACTGTCATTAGTCTGTACTCTCTGATCGATTATATTTTCTAATTCAAGCGAAGGTGTATCTTTTGGAAGCAAAATTTTAAGTAAACTAAACCCTTCCGGATTCATTTCTTTGTAAAATTTTAAAACTTCTCTAGTGAAATTATTGGGTTCAGAATTTCTTTTTTCCAGACAAAAAACACCATACAAGGTATTTAATAAGGCAATTTTAGAAATCTCAGTTTTAAACCAACCTTTTATCGGAATGGGAATTTGAGAATCAATTGAAATGATATGTCCATAAACAAATCCAGTTGCTCTGACTTTATCATAGAACGATTCATTAGTTTCAAAAGGTATAGCTTCTGAAAACTTTTGTTCGCTAAAAAACTTATCTATCCAACCTGGTGCCGATGGGTTAATCATTAACTTTTGTTTGAGGCTACAAAGCTATATTTTTTTCTTGTTTTAAAATTACTTTAAAAAGAAATAACCACTAGATTTTGTGAAAAAATAGTGGTTATTGTGTTTTTATTTGATGATCCCTGCGCAGGCAACCCTGCCACCAGCATTTCCGGTTGGTTGTGTCGTGAAATCATCTGTTCCCTGATGTACGATCAAACCTTTCCCTAAAACATCTTTGGTTGCATCACCACAACCTACACACCATTCGTCAGTTGTTAATGTAATGGTTCCGTTACCTTTTGCATCGGCAGTAAAGTTTCCAATATCACCTTTGTGGTATTCGCCAACTCCCCATTTTCCGTGTTTTTTAAAGGTAGGATTCCAGTGTCCGCCTGCAGAACTTCCGTCGGCAGCAGTACAATCTGATTTTTCATGAATGTGAATTGCGTGAACTCCTGGCTGTAATCCGGCAACTTTTGCAACAAAAGTTACTTTTCCGTTTTTCTCTGTAAAAGTGGCTGTTCCGCTTACGGTACTATTGCTTTTTGGCTCTAAATTTACAGTTAAAGTTTTGGCATCATTCGATTTTGTATTCGTCTTACAGCCAATAATTAAGGCAGTAATTATGGCGAAAGAAACAATTATTTTTTTCATATGTGAGGCTTTTAAATTAAAGATTAAGTAAATTTAACATAAAAAATACGATATAACTTTACGTCTTAAGTTAAAAAAATCTAAAACTATTAGCTGTATTTTAATAATAGTTTGAGGATGAAGACAAAAATATTGCTTAAATTCGTATAGACTTTTAACGAAAATTTTCCCAAGTTCGATTTTCTAATTCATTAATATTTAATCCTTAACGTTATGATGAAGAATATTTTTATCCTTATTTTTTTAACTACTATACTAATTTCGTGTAAATGCAAAAAAGTAGATTCGGTTTCTAAACTAGAAGGAAATTGGGAGTTAAATTATATTTCAGGTCCAAGAATAGCTTTTGATGGTTTATATCCGAATAAAAAACCAACATTAAATTTTGACGTGAAGGAAAACCATATTTCCGGAAACAGTAGTTGTAATTCTTTTAACGGCAAGCTGATTCTTGATGGAAACAAAATTGATTTCACCCAACCTATGGCAATGACAAAAATGATGTGTCTGGATGGGCAAGGAGAACAGGTATTTATGAGCACTTTGCAAAAAATAACTTCCTATGATGTAACGGGTGATGGCAAGACATTAAATCTTATTTCTGGTGATATTGCGATGATGCGATTTACCAAAAAATAGATTTATACTTTATTTATACTCTATTAAATATTTATTTTATGAAAAGTAAATTATCGATTTTATTAGTGTTACTGGGTTTTTTAAGTTTTCCGGTTTTGGCCCAGGAAAAAACAAAGAAAGAATTAAAAGCAGATAGAGAATTACAAAAACAAAAAGAAATTGAAGCATTAATTGATTCTAAAAATTTTGTTTTTGAAGCACAGAAAGCTACGCCACAAGGAGGCAGAATGCTGAATTTAGATTATAATACCTATTTTTTGAAATTTAATGCAGAGAAGACAACTTGCGATTTGCCTTTCTTTGGCCGCGCTTTTAATGTAGCGTATGGAGGTGATGGAGGAATAAAATTCGAAGGAATTCCCGAAGATGTAAAGATCGAAAAAAAGAAAAAATCGTATAATGTCAAAGCAACTGTAAAAGGTAAAGATGATGTTTATACGCTTTATTTTAATGTTTTTTATGATGGAGGAGCAACACTTTCTATCAGTAGTAATAACAGAGCATCGATTTCATATGATGGAGAAATTGAAGCTCCAAAAACGGATGAAAATAAAAAATAAGAAGAGTGTTTTATTTTTAATATTATATCTGAATTCTTCCATTTATGCCAAAAAAAACTTTCTTCGTTCAGATTAAGAAATATCATTTTGTGATGTTATTTTCCATGGGAATATCTTCCGCTTTTAGTCAGGATCTGGAACCCAGGGTTTATGCCAATGTTCCAACAAAACTTAATGTTGTAGCAGCGGGTTATGTTTTTATGAACGGTAATGTGCTGACAGATCCATCATTGCCAATTAAAGATTTTACACTTCAAAGTCATAATATGGCTTTAAATTACATTAGGACATTTGCATTATCAAATAAACTTACCCGTATTCAGGTTGCTTTGCCGTTTACTTTTATGGATGGATCTGCTGTTATCAGCGATCAGCTGATTACGGGTTCGAGAACTGGTTTTGCTGACATGAAAGTACGTTTTGGAATTAATTTATTGGGTTCTCCTGCACTTGATAAATCTGAATTTAGAAAATTTGAGCAGAAAACTATTTTGGGAGTTAGTTTGGTTACTTCGATACCAACAGGAAGGTATTATGAAGATAAGCAAGTTAATATTGGTACTAATCGCTGGGCTTTTAAACCCGAAATTGGTGTATCTAAGCGTTTTACTCATGTCTATGCCGAAGCTTATGGGGGTATCTGGTTTTACACCGATAATAATGATTATTTAGGAAAAAAATTAGAACAAAAACCTACCTATAGCCTTCAGGCTCATGCGAGCTATTATTTTAAAAATCAAATGTGGGTAGGTTTTAATACAACTTGGTTTTTTGGCGGAAAAACTATAACTGACGGTGTATCAGATAATAGTCAAATTGATAATTGGCGCGTAGGAGCGACGTTTTCTACTCCAATTGCAAAAGGACAATCATTAAGGTTTCAGTATCATATTGGGGCTTACACTAATAACGGCTTAAATTATTACGCTTTATCTGCGGTTTATCAATATTCGTTTTTTTAGGGTAAACGGTGTGTAATGTGTTTGAAATCAGTGAATTTAGAATGCGTAATTAAATAGAAACAATTTTAAAATCTAAAACTATGAAAAAATTAAGTGTTATTCTTGTTATGGCAATTGCGTCGTTTTCATCGTATGCTCAATCTTCATTTAAAGAAGATGTAGATTTAGTTCAAAGTATTTATGGGAAGTCTAAAAGCGATCTTGTAAAACAATATATGAATTTGTCTGATGCACAATCTGCTGCTTTTACAAAAGTCTACGAAAATTATGAAACGGAGCGTAAAGCATTAGGACAAACAAAATTTAAACTTATTGAAGATTATGCTGCAAACTATGCAACATTAACAGATGAAAAAGCAGATGAATTGGCAAAAGGAACTTTAAAAAATAATCAGGATTATGAGAAGTTATATTCTAAAACTTATGGTCAGGCTAAAAAAGCAATAGGAGCAATAAATGCTGCAAAATTTATTCAGTTAGAGGTTTATTTACAGACGGTAATTCGTAACGAAATTCAGGAGTCTATACCTTTTATTGGAGAATTGGATAAAACAAAAGTTCAAAAAATGTAATTTCTGATTATTACTATAAAAAAGACGGCAGTTATAAATCTATAACTGCCGTCTTTTATTTTTAAAGAATACTTATTTTGAGGTTTTAACTTCATAAATAGCATTTACCATTCCGTTACGAGTCGCATCTAAAGGTAATTCCCAAAACATAATTCCACCCAATTTTTTAGATTTTACATATTCTGTTTTAGCTTTTATAGAAACTAAGTCATCTCCCGTTGCAAATGTTTTTTCTTTTTCATTGTACCAATAAGGCGCTTTGGCTTTATCATCCCAAAAATATTTCCAGCCATTTGCTTCTGTATAGAATGATCCAAAATCTTTAAAAGAAACACCCTGAATATGTTCACCCGCCTGATATAAACCATTGTTGATGTTTTCTACATTTTTCCATGTTCTGGTATAAAAAGCACCACCAATAATTAATTTTTCAGCAGGAACTCCCTGATTTAGTAAATAAGTAACCGCTCTGTCTGTCGATTCTTCATTTGGCTTTGTGCTGTATAATGGAGTATGATGTCCGGTAACTTTAGAATATCCGTTAACTAAATCATAACTCATGATGTTAATGCGATTTACAAGTGGCGATACCGTTTTCCAATCAATAGATTCATCTAAGTATTTTTGAAAACCACCAGCAGCAAAACTCAATTCATATTTTTTTCCTAAAGTCGAACGTAAAATTTTGATTAATTCTGTAAAATTTGGTTTGTCAGCAGCTTGATATAAATGTCCCGGAAGCCCTTCAATTGCAGGATATTCCCAATCTAAATCTAATCCATCAACTTTAAAATAGTTACTCACTTCTTTTACTGACTTTGCAAAAGTTAATCTTCCTTCAGGAGTTGAAAATGCTGCAGAACAAGGTTCACAACCACCCCAGCCACCAAGAGACAGGACAATTTTAAGTTGTGGATTTTTAGCTTTTAAAGAAACCAAATGTTTAATAGTGATAGAATCTTTAGGAGAGTCAACACTTAGTTTACCGTTTTTTAAATGGCAAAAACTAAAGATAATTTGATCCAGTTTGTTAACTTCATATTCGTTAATCAATTTGTCATCGCCCGTGTAGTAAGCGATGATGTCCATTTTTTTGTTTTTTTGTGCAAAAATATTTGTAGTACAAAAGCACAGTAACAAGAAAGCAATTAGATTAATTTGTTTCATTATTTTATGTTTTTTTGAGTTTTTTGAATGTTAAATATAATGCAATACATTTAATATTTAACTATGTTGTCTGCATCACAAAGTTAATTTTAACGAAAATTTGCAAATTGTTGCAAAAATATTGCGGCTTAAACATAATTTTCAGAGATTATTTAATCCTGTAATTTGTGGTAAAAACTACTTATATACACTGTGATTAGACGCACTGCAATGCGCCTCTACATTAAATGAACTTACATCACTTATATGATGAAAAAACAAAAAAATAAACCCGCACAGTTTCGGACTTGTGCGGGTTTAAACAAATTAAAAGCTAAAAACTATTTTTGTATTAGAAGCAGTATTCGTTTTCTGCAACTAACTTAGAAGTAATCGTTTCTCTTAATGCCACAACATTTGGATTGTTTGTGTATTTTGTAAAACGTTTTAATCCCATTAACATCATACGTTGTTCGTCACCTTCAGCAAAAGAAATAATTCCTTCTTTTCCTCTAGAGTTAACAATATCTACAGCTTTGTATAAGTATAATTTTGCCATTGCAATTTGCTCTTGTACTTTAGCTTCACCCTGAGTTTTAGCTAATTTTTCAGTTCTAAGAATAGTACTTTCAGCCATGTAGATTTCGATTAAAATATCAGAAGCAGCCATTAATAACTGTTGGTGAGAATCTAAATCCGGACCGTATTTTTGAACAGCGCTACCAGCAACCATTAAGAATACTTTTTTCAGGTTTGCGATAATTCCTTTTTCTTCAGCAAATAATTCAGAGAAATCAGGAGTATCAAAAGATGGAATTCCCATTAATTCTTCCTGAACTTTCATTGCAGGTCCTAATAAATCAACGTGGCCTTTCATTGCTTTTTTGATCAACATACCGACAGAAAGCATTCTGTTGATTTCGTTAGTTCCTTCATAAATTCTAGCGATACGAGCATCTCTCCAGGCACTTTCCATTGGAGTATCTTCAGAGAATCCCATTCCACCAAAAATCTGAATTCCTTCATCAGCACAAGATTGTACGTCTTCAGAAACGGCTACTTTCAAGATCGAACATTCGATAGCATATTCTTCAACACCTTTCAATTCAGCTTCCTGATGAGAAGTTCCTTCTGCTTCACGAGCAGCAATTCTGTCTTCGATATCTTTTGCAGCTCTGTAAGAAGCACTTTCTCCAGCGTATGCATTAGTTGCCATTTCAGCTAATTTAGAACGGATCGCTCCAAAAGATGAAATTGCAGTGTTAAACTGAATTCTTTCGTTAGCATATTTTACTGCATTTGAAGTAACTCTACGTTGAGCATCTAAACAAGCAGCAGCCAATTTAATACGACCAACATTCAAAGCATTCATTGCAATTTTGAAACCGTTTCCTCTTTCAGACAACATGTTTTCAACAGGAACTTTAGTATCGTTGAAGAAAACCTGACGAGTAGAAGAAGCACGAATTCCTAATTTGTGCTCTTCTTCATTCATAGAAATTCCGTTTGACGGATCGTTTTCTACGATGAAACCTGTAATGTTTTTATCATCTCCAATACGAGCAAAAACGATGAAAACCGAGCAGAAACCTGCATTCGAAATCCACATTTTTTGACCTGTAATTAAATAATGAGTTCCGTCTTCAGATAAAACTGCTTTAGTTTTTCCTGAGTTAGCATCAGATCCTGCACCTGGTTCAGTTAGACAGTAAGCTCCAAACCATTCTCCGGTAGCCAATTTCGGAACGTATTTTTTCTTTTGTTCTTCAGTACCATAAAGAGTAATTGGCATAGTTCCAATTCCTGTGTGAGCACCAAAAGCAGTTGAGAAAGATCCTGTAGCACCAGAAATGTAATCGCAAACTAACATTGTAGATACGAATCCCATTCCTAATCCACCGTATTCTTCAGGAACTGCAACTCCAAGAAGTCCTAGTTCACCAGCTTTACGCATAGATGATTCTGTGTAAGCGTAATCTTTTTTCTCAAAACGATCTTTATGCGCCCATAATTCTTTGTCAACGAACTCTTTTACGGAGTCACGCATCATTAACTGCTCTTCAGAGAAATCTTCTGGTGTAAAGATATCTTCGCACTTTGTTTCTTTAACTAAAAACTGACCACCACGAGTCACGTTTTTTTCGATTGTATCTGCCATTGCTTTTGTTTTTTGTATATTTTTTATTTTATAACCTTGTATAATTTAGTCTTTCCGGCTTTTTTGTCATTCCGAGGAACGAGGAATCTCCACAAGTAACTCGACAACGATTGGCAAACTATGCGGATAATCGTCGCGGAGATTCCTCGTTCCTCGGAATGACAAACGAGATGGTTACTTTGTCGATTCTCGAGTGTGATTTCTCCTTCGTCGAAATGACAAATAGGAGAGAATACTTTCTTATAATACCTCGTAAATTCCAGCGCTTCCTTGTCCAGTTCCCACACACATCGAAACGATTCCGTATTTGTTACCTCTGCGTTTCATTTCATCAAATAACTGAACAGAAAGTTTAGCTCCTGTACATCCCAGAGGGTGACCCAAAGCGATTGCTCCACCGTTTACGTTTACAATTTCCGGGTTAATGTTTAACTCGCGAGTTACTGCTAAAGCTTGTGACGCAAAAGCCTCGTTTAATTCAATTAACTCGATATCGTTTAATGTTAATCCCGCTTGTTTTAAAGCTTTCGGAATTGCTTTTACAGGCCCAATACCCATAATTCTTGGCTCAACGCCAGATGAAGCAAAATTTACTAATCTGGCAATTGGCTCAAGGTTTAATTCTTTAACCATGTCCTCACTCATGATTAAAACAAAAGCAGCACCATCACTCATTTGTGATGAATTACCTGCTGTTACGCTTCCGTCGGCAGCAAAAACGGGTCTCAATCCAGCCAAAGCGGCAACTGATGTTCCGGCTCTTGGACCTTCGTCTTGTTTTACAACGTATGATTTAGTTTCTTTTTTTCCATTTTCATTGATGAAAGTCTGTTCAACAGTAATCGGAACGATTTGTTTGTCAAATTTTCCTTCAGCCTGAGCTTTCAAGGCTTTCATATGAGAGTTGTAAGCAAACTCATCCTGATCTTCTCTTGAGATTTTATATTGATTAGCCACCGCCTCAGCAGTTAAACCCATTCCCCAATAGTAATCTTCGTGACCTGCAGCAGCAACTTTATAATCCGGAGTTGGTTTGTAACCTCCCATCGGAATAAAACTCATACTCTCTGCACCACCAGCGATAATACAATCTGCCATTCCTGATTGGATTTTAGCAGTCGCCATTCCGATAGTTTCTAATCCAGATGCGCAATAACGGTTAACTGTTACACCAGGAACATCTTCAACTTTTAATCCCATTAAAGAGATCAAACGTCCAACGTTTAAACCTTGTTCCGCTTCCGGCATGGCATTTCCTACCATAACGTCGTCGATACGTTTTTTGTCAAAATCAGGCAGTTCATCCATCATAAACTGAATAGTTTCTGCTGCTAATTCATCAGGTCTTTTAAATCTAAAAACACCTTTTGGAGCTTTTCCAACTGCTGTTCTATATGCTTTTACTATATATGCTGTTTTCATGTTTTTTCTTGTTTAGATGAAAGAAGAAAGAGTCAAGAGAAAAGACTTTTCTTGCTTCTTGTTTCTTGTCTCTAGTTTCTTAATGGTTTTCCTTTAGTTAACATATATTGAATTCTCTCCAAAGTCTTACGCTCTGTACAAAGAGATAAGAAAGCTTCACGTTCGATATCTAATAAGTATTGTTCAGATACTAAAGTTGCTTCAGATAAATCACCACCAGCCATTACGTAAGCCAGTTTGTTAGCAATTTTCTTGTCGTGCTCAGAAATGTATTTTCCAGCTTCCATTTGATCTGTTCCAACTAAGAACATACCTAAAGCTTGTTTTCCTAATACCTTAACATCAGTTCTTCTGATTGGCTGCGTATAACCAGCTTCAGCCATTAACAAAGCATGTTTTTTAGCTTCAGCAATCTGACGATCTTTGTTTACTACGATAACATCTTTTCCATGTTGAAGAAGTCCAGTGTCAAAAGCTTCATAGCCAGAAGTCGAAACTTTAGCCATAGCGATTGTCAAGAAATACTCTTGAAGAACGTTTAATTCCACATCGTTTTTACGGAATAAATCTGAAGCTCTTAAAGCCATTTCTTTAGATCCACCACCACCAGGAAGTACACCAACACCAAATTCAACTAATCCCATATAAGTTTCTGCAGCAGCAACCACTTTATCAGCGTGTAAGCTCATTTCGCATCCACCACCAAAAGTCATTCCGTGAGGCGCCACTACCACTGGAATTGAAGAATAACGAACGCGCATCATCGTGTCCTGGAACAATTTGATTGCCATGTTCAATTCGTCGTATTCCTGCTCAACTGCCATCATGAAAATCATTCCGATATTAGCACCAACAGAGAAATTCGCTGCCTGATTACCAATAACTAAACCTTGGTATTCTTTTTCAGATAAGTCGATTGCTTTATTGATAGCCTGAAGTACATCGCCACCAATTGTATTCATTTTAGATTGGAATTCTAAGTTCAGGATTCCGTCTCCTAAATCCTGAATAATTGCACCACTATTACTCCAAACTTTTTTGCTTTCGCGGATGTTGTTTAGGATAATGAATGAATCTTGTCCAGGAACTTTTACTTGTGATTTTGTCGGAATGTTGTAGAAATAAGTTGCTCCTTCTTTAACAGAGTAGAAACTTTCGCTTCCAGAAGCTAACATTTCAGTAACCCATGCAGCTGGCTCTAAACCTTCAGCTTTCATGATTTCGATTCCGTTGGCAACACCAATTGCATCCCAAATTTCGAATGGACCATTTTCCCATCCAAAACCAGCTTTCATGGCATCGTCAATTTTGTATAATTCGTCTGAGATTTCAGGAATTCTGTTTGACACATAAGCAAACATTCCGGCGAAACTCTTACGATAGAATTCTCCCGCTTTGTCTTTTCCTTTTACTAAAACTTTAAAACGATTGATTGGTTTATCAATAGTTTTTGTTAGTTCAAGTGTTGCAAAATTTGCTTTTTTCGCAGCGCGGTATTCTAATGTATCTAAGTCTAAAGACAGAATATCTTTATCTACTTTTTTATAAAAACCTTGTCCGGTTTTGCTTCCAAACCATTTATTTTCCATCATTTTATTGACGAAATCAGGAAGTTTGAACAATTCGTGTTGTTCGTCGTTCGGACAGTTTTCATAAATACCGTTGGCAACGTGTACCAAAGTATCTAAACCAACAACGTCAACTGTACGGAAAGTAGCCGATTTTGGACGACCAATTACTGGACCAGTCAATTTATCAACTTCTTCAATCGTTAATCCCATTTCTTTTACCAAGTGGAATAAACTTTGGATTCCGTAAATACCAATTCTGTTTCCAATAAACGCCGGAGTATCTTTAGCAACAACCGAAGTTTTTCCTAAGAATTTAGAACCGTATTCGTTTAAGAAATCCAAAACTTCAGTTGAGGTTTTTGGACCAGGAATAATTTCAAATAATTTTAAGTAACGCGCAGGGTTAAAAAAGTGAGTTCCGCAGAAGTGTTGTTGAAAATCTTCGCTTCTTCCTTCGCTCATAAAATGAATTGGAATACCAGAAGTATTTGATGTAACCAAAGTTCCCGGAGTACGGAATTTCTCGATTTGTTCAAAAACCAGTTTCTTGATATCCAAACGCTCTACAACAACCTCAATAATCCAGTCAACATTAGCAATTTTTGCCATGTCATCAGTTGTATTTCCAGTTGTAATTCTGTTAGCAAATTTTTGACTGTAAATAGGAGACGGTTTCGATTTTAATGAATTCGCCAGGTGCTCGTTTACCACACGGTTGCGAACAACTTTACTTTCAAGCGTTAATCCTTTTTTAGCTTCAGCTTCTGTCAACTCGCGCGGAACGATGTCAAGCAGTAAAACTTCAACACCAATGTTGGCAAAATGACAAGCTATTCCTGAACCCATAATTCCGGATCCAATTACAGCAACTTTTTTAATTGTGCGTTTCATAATTTGTTACTATTTGTTTTTTGTTTTGAATTGAAATAAGCCGTCTCCATTTTCGAATCTGCTTATTCCTTTTCTTTGTTTTCTGTTTGGGTAAATATGTTTTTGTCCTGAATCAATTCGTTGATGATTTCAGAAACTTCGATAAAATGTTTCAGCTTTTCGTCTGAAACATGTTTTCTAACCGTTTCATTAAATTTCAGAACTGTATTTTTAGATAAATCTCTTTTTTCTTTTCCAAATTCGGTCAGGTAGATTAAAACACCACGGCCGTCAGATGGATTTTTTTTGCGAACAATCAAACCTTTGTCTTCCATTGATTTTAATGTTCTGGTAAGGCTTGTGGCTTCCATTCCCATTCTTGGTCCTAAGGCAGTCGAAGGCGTTCCTTCTTCTTTGTCGATACTCAAAAGTGCAAATCCCGTCGCCATTGTGGCATCATACTTTGCAGCTTCTTCGTTATACATTCTTGAAACAGCTTGCCATGTCGCTCTCAAAATATAATCTATTGTTTTGTCTTTCATAGGTAACTATATCGATTTCAAATATAATCAAAAAATACTATGCATGCATATTATTTTAAGATAAATTTTTGGTTAATAAATTTTTTGTTCTGGTTTTCAGTGTTTTATGGTTATTTTTAATTTGAAATATACTATTCTTTTTTTAGATTTTAACAAATTTATTGCGGTAAAAATTGTTTTATGACTTTAAAACAAGGTTAAATTCCATATAATGTAAAAATTCATGTTTATAATGCAGTATTATTATCCAATTCGTATTTAGAAAGTGCCTTTTGCAGTATTTTTTGCATTCGGTTTCGAAGGTTTTCTGGACGAAGAATTTCAATTCCGTCGCCAAAACCCAATAAAATGCGTTCCATTTCATAATTAGGAGAAATAAACAAATGCACAATGATACTTCCGTCTTCATTTTCCTTAATCAATCGTTGTGACGCGTGTAGCGGTTTTGTCAAAACATAAGGCGCATTTACAGCATCAATCCAAAGTTCGATTCTTCTGGTTTGAGAACCGGTATTTACCGTCACGCCAATTACATTCTTATAGAATAAATCGGCATCAAAATCTTCCTCTATATAAGGTAGGTTAAAATCGTAGTCAATTGCCAGAATTCTGTCCAAAGCCAAGTTGGTAATCGGTTGTGAAGCTTTCTTTTTTCCGACCAAAAACCAACGGTTATTAAATTCCTTCAATATAAAAGGATGAAAATTGAATTTGTTTTCTTCTATCGATTTAAAAGATTTGTACGTAATGACAAGCGTAACTTTCTTAATAATCGCCTGATAAATCTCGTCCAAAAAATGCAGCCCTTTCAGATTCTCATTTTTATCCAGATAAATAACCGGTTTCGTATGCGATTTCTCCGCATATATTTTATCTTCCAAACGCTGTAAAATATCCGAAACATCGCTAAACAAAGAGAAATCTTTAAACTGTTTCAACATCGAAACCGTTTCGGTTAAAACATTCATATCCGTTTCCGTCAGTGGAATATCGGTTATCGAAAATTCGTCCTCTTCATATTTATAATACTTTTTATCGTAAACGACAATTGGCGCATTATAACCTAATTTTTCACTTCGCATCAGCTGAATATCCATCTGAATAGTTCGTTTGCTGATCGGGTTTTGCCGACCTTCATATTCAAACAAAGCTTCAGAACAACATTCAATCAAGTCTTCCAATGTCCATTGCCGGTATTTATTCTGCAGACATTTGTCAATTGTTTTGTAACGTATTAAGGCGTTTTTGTTTTGTGACATACTGTATGTGTTTTTGCTCGCAAAGTCGCGAAGTCGCAAAGTTTTTTTTTAAGCCACAGATTATAAGGATTAAAAAGATTTTTACTCATTTTTGTCATCCTGAGGAACGAAGGATCACACAAGAAACTCTACAAAGATTGGAAATTCTCTTTGAGGAATATTGGATGTGATCCTTCGTTCCTCAGGATGACAAACAGTGCGTTTAATTAATACTTAAATAAAAACTTTGCGACTTCGCGACTTTGCGAGATTATTTTTTGCTTTCTAAAATGCCTATCTCCTTTTCAATATTAACTCGTGCCTTCTCTTCATACAATTTCCTGAATTCATCCGTTTGAAAAATAAATTCATTTTCCAGAAAATGTTTCAAAGCTTTTGCGCGTCCAGGCTTATAAAGAAAATCAGGATAAATGCGATATTCTTTTCTAATTTGTTCAAAGTAGGTTTTATAATCATCCCAATCTCTGGCGAGAATTTTAAGGTCGAAATCAATTAGCCAGTTAATATCTTCGACTTTATTATGCTGATGCTGTTGCGTCGCACAAATCGCATCAAAAACCAATTCCGAATTCAAAGCGATTTCTTTCGGAAGAATCTTGATTGCATATTCGGCACTTTTTAATTCGTTGTCTTTTTTACTGCTTACATAAATGTAGTCATGATAAAAAATCGAATACAAAACTTCATTCGGAAATTGAAGCTGATCAAAATACGTTTCATAACAGACAATCATATCTTGTATATGTGTCAGATTATGATAATGTCTTGATTTTTTGGAATAAGCCTTTTCTAAATCAAGCCAGTTTTGCTGAATCTCATTTTCTCCGAAACCAATTTTCAGGAGCAATTCGGTATATTTATCTTTAAGATTCATGTCGTTTTTTCTCAAAAATAACGATTCTTTTTTACTGCGCAAAATAATTGCGTAGTAAAGTAAAACCTTTGTGCTATCAAAAAAACGGAACTATGAAAAGTGAAAATTCGAAAAATAAAGCAAGATTAAAAAATAGAATTATAAAAGACGAACCAACATATTGCGAGCAAAATCCAGATTTACCAAAAGCAATCATCTGCGATCTCGACGGAACATTAGCCTTAATGAACGGCCGAAATCCTTTTGATGCCAGCAAATGCGATAATGATCTGTTACATCATCCAGTCGCCAATCTTTTAAAGAATTACAAAACCTTAGGATATAAAATACTACTGGTTTCCGGAAGAGAGAATATTTATAAAGAACCCACATTGCGTTTCCTCGAAAAACATGAAATTGTATTCGATGAATTGTTAATGCGAAAAGCCAAAGACTACCGAAAAGATTCGATCATAAAAACTGAAATCTATAATGATTTTATAAAAGGAAAATACTTTATAGAATTTGTTTTAGATGATAGAAATCAGGTAGTTGATACCTGGAGAAGAGATTTAAAATTGCCTTGTTTTCAGGTTTATTATGGGGATTTTTAATTTTGAGGTTCAAAGGGGCAGAGGTGCAGAGGGACAGAGGTTTTTCCTCATTTTATGTCATTTCGACGAAGGAGAAATCACACTAGAAACTCCGCAATCAAAATCACCAATCTTTGTCGAGTTACGAGTGTGATTTCTCCTCCGTCGAAATGACAAACACCGCTTAAAAAACTTTGTGCCTTAGTGCCTTCGTGGCATTAAAATACTTTAATTTGCCGAAAAAAAACTTAATGAAATTTATACAGCAGAGAACCATAATTTTAAAGTCACTTATTGCAGCATTGGCCATATTAATAATTAAAAATTTTGTCTTCAAAAACCTTTCTTTTTACGGACAGGATTTTCACGATTTGATCGAGCTGTCTGATATCACGATTATTTTTACCGGAGCCTTTTTTGTATTCGGATTATTATTGGCCGCCACGATGACCGATTTTAAAGAAAGTGAAAAAATCCCAGGCGAAGTTGCTTCGAATCTCGAAGCGATCAAAGATTGGATTTATCTGGCTTTCAAGGCGCCAAGAACAGGAACTTCTGATTTGTGCAAGGAAGAATTGAATAGCACTTTTTTACGCGAGCAAATGATCACAGTTACCGATGGTATTATTGCATGGATTTATTCCAGCGGAAAAGATTCTACCGTTATCTTTCCCTTAATTCGTAAATCAAATGAGATTGCGTATTATTTTGCAGAAAGAGGTGTCGATAAAGAAGCCATAAAAGGCATACAGGAAAATACGAATGCCATGCGAAAACAGCTTACCCGTGCCTATTCGATTTCGAGAAACAACTTCATCAAACCGGCTTATACCTTGCTGCAAAGTATTTTGTTTATCGTGATGTCGCTTTTACTGATAACCAAATTCAAAAGCCCTTCAGCCGATTATTTGGTAACTTCTGCCATTACGTTTTTGTTTTGCTATTTGTATTTATTAATTAGCGGTTTAGACGATCCTTTTGATATTCTCAACGGAGATACTAATGTCGATTTGAAACCTATTGATCGTTTTAAGCAACGATTGTGTTCGGATTTTTTGGTTTGAAAACAGGACTGCTTTTGATCGATTAATAGTAAGAAACTAGGTCTATGACAGACTTTATTTATAGCCTTTAAAATCAGGTATTTTTACTGGGTTTAAAGGCTTTTTGTTTATTAATATTTGAAAACAATCATGAAACGGAAATACTACAGAATAAAGATTATGATTTCAATTTTATATACAAACGCAAATCTAATTATTATAACATTTTAAAAAAAAACAGATATTATTGAATTAATTGTTTAGTAATATAACAGTTTATTGATATGAAATTAAAAAAGCTTGAATTACTATGTTTTTCAGTTTTATTATTTAGTTTTTGAAGGATTGTAAAGTATAATGATTTATTCATTAGTTATTTCATTATTTGATTGTATTTTGCTGTTAAAGCTAAAAATTCTGGCTCATTTTTAAACTTATGTTTGATATCAGGATAAAGAGAATTAACATTTCCGCCATCTTGAAGACAGTTTTCTAAAAGTTTATAGAAATTTATGTTATCACCCATAGTACCATATATTGTTGCTTTTGTACCAATAAAGTTATATTGTTTTTTTAACTCTTCAGCTTTTTTAATGTATTCAAATGCTTTATCAAAATTTCCTATCAAGCGGTAGTAATTACTATAAGAATTGTAAATTTCTCCTTTGTCTTTAGCTAAAGACTCAGCATGTTGAATATCTAGTAACGCTTCATCACATTTTAATAAAGCTAGATAATTCGAAGCTCTATGAAGGAAAAACTCATCTGATTTTTTATCAAGTTTAATAGCGAGATTTACATCATCGATTGATTTTGTGTATTCTTCTTCATCATGATGGGACAGAGACCTATTATAATAATAGGTATCTACTTTGGAATTTAAATTTATTGCCTCTGTAAAATCTGTAATTGCGTTTTTAGTATAACCTAATTTTTCGTTAGATATTCCTCTATAATTATAGTATAAATCCGCCTTACTGTCAATTGCAAGCAATTGATTTGCCATATCTAAACAAATACTGTATTCTTTTTTTTCATTATAATATAAAACAAAAAGCTTTGATAAATTGCTTTCATTGTTGGGGTCCTTATCCTTTATTTTAATTCTTAAAGAAAACTCATTGTCTTTTTCTTTATTATTATGAAAACAATTCGCAAGATTTAATAAATTTGCTAAATCATTTTCATCTAATTTTAAGGCTTCTTTATAGTTAATTATAGCTTGTGACCATGTTTTTTCTTGCATAAAGTGTGATCCTAAAGCAGAATATTTTTGTTTTTGATTTAATAGATAATCTTTTAAAGGTGTTTCTGTTAATTTAAGCTGTGACTTAAGTTTCTCTTCATGCTTATATTTCGGAAAATATTTGTAGAAACTAATTATTTCTTGAACATATATTGAATAAGGATAGAAGAATGAATTATAATTTAATATTTGATTGAAGTTATTTAAAGATTTTTTGTTTCCTTCGTTATCACTGTCATCTTTTTCGTCTTGGCTACTACATATTAGATATTTTACCTGATCTGGTATAGGTGCTTGATTTAAAAATGTAATAAACTCTTCAATATCATCTCCTTCATATGTTTCATATACTAAGTCAAAAGCTGGGTTTTCTTCTTGATGATATGGAAAAAAATAATTAAATGGACTATCATTAAAATAAGGATTATCAAATAGTTCCTCGTTAACCATAGAAATATTATTTAATCCAATGTTAAAAACTTTTATTATTGTAGAACAAGCTTCTTGTATTCTTAAATTTTGATTTAAGGATTTAATTTTGGTTTTAGTGGAATTAAGTCTGAGCCATTTATTTCCTAAATGATTTAATATAATAAATAATGAAGTGATTGCTTTTTGCCATACTTTTTCTTCGTTATCATTAATAAAATCTATAAGTATAGTTATTTTTTGTTCATCAGCTTTGTTAAAGTGGATTAAGCTACAACAGATTGCGCTGACAATAACACTTCTATCATGCCACTTATATTTATCAACATTATTTCTTATGTATTGGATTTGTTCTAAAGTGTGACTATTTAATATTTGAGAAGAATAAATAGTTTCAAATAATATTTGTAAATCGCTATCTCTGAATGGTTTGTCGACTTCTTGGAGATAATCTATTTTTCCAAATAATAATTTATCTAGTTTATTTCTTAAATCTTTAAGTTCTTTTATAATTTCTTTATTACTTGGATCATTTAGTAAATCATTTGTTTTCTTAGCAATAAGTTCAACAATATTATTTATATCATCCGTTGTTAATTCTTTTTCTTCGATTTCTCCTTCAACAATTGTTAACACTTTAGTCTGTTCTATTTCGGATTTTATTTTTTTTAATTCTAAGAGATATTCATGTAGGCTTTCATTCCAATCATTAATTTTTATTGAGGTAATGTCATATTCTATAAAATCTTCATTTTTAGTTGTAAAAACAAAATGTTCATTAACTGTATATCCTTTATAAATCTTCTTTATTTTCGTAAATAAGTCATTTACAAAAGGATCAGATAGACTAAACCCTATAAAAAGCAAAGTTTTATCTTTAAAATAGGTAGTTAGTGCATCATTGTTATAATTGTCATTATTATAAATATCTTGATAATCACTTTCAAAAAGAATTATATTATTTGGATTCTCATAATCTCCATGAATTTTATATAAAAATTGAGCATCTTTGGATTGGCTATTTAAAACTTGAAAGGCATTACTATTATCAAAAATTTTTGGAGATATTAACGCATCTTTATATTTCTCTAATGTACTATCGTAATTTGTTGTAACTAATTTTTGGGATATTTTCCACAATAAATTATGAACTAAAGATTCAGTAGGAAGTTTTTCACTGATAGCTTCAATTATGGTATTAATTAATTCTTTAGATTTTATTTTATAAGTTGAGCCGTGTTCTACATCATTTTCTATTTTATTTAGTGCATCAAATAACGATTTACCACTTTGAACTCCGGTTAATATATTTTTAAAATTTATTGCAGACGTTTCACCATACTTACTATTCAAATTTTTAAGTATATCTTCAATTAATTTTTGCCAAGAAGGAAAACCTAATGGCATTGAACAACCAGCACCGACAAATATGACTAAGTTGTCTTTTTTAATCGCATCTTCTAGTTTTGGTGGAATGGTTAAAATTTTGGTCATATTTTTATAGTAAAATTCAAAAATACATTTTTACATTTAATTTGCAGTTTATTTTTGTTAAATTAAAGAGAGTAATTTTTCGTATTTATAGTTCAGTCGAAAAACCATACCAAACCTTAGTATTACTTGAAAAATCAGTCGAAGGAAAAGTAATTCAATCTTTAATAAGACCAGCTCTGTGAAGTCTCCCTACTTATTAATTGCCATTTCAATAAAACCCAAAAAGATGTAAATCACTTTGCGCATTTTCTATATAATTAATTTTAGAATATTACTTCCCTTTCAACAATTTCTCTAAATATTCGACCTGTTCTTTCTCATCCAAAACAAAATATTTATAAAAATTAACAATTTTCAAGAAGATTAAAAGTATAAACAGCATTAATTAAAATCACGAACCAATCACATTCTCAACAGGCTTCAATCCACCAAAATCCCCAACCGTCCTCTTTACAAACTTCAAATAAATAAAATACTCCACAAAAGGAATAATCAGAAACAAAAGAAAAAAAAGCAATTCGTGTTTCAGGATTTCATTAAAGATAAGATCAAGTCCGGCTTGTAATTTTCGCCCCATTTCAGATTGTATGGAGCGTTCAATTCGTTGAGGTTCTATTTGATCTAGTTTTTGTAAAAGCGCTTTGAATTTAGCGTAATCAATATCTTTTACGTTTTTCATGTCGGCTTTGTCGTCAACAACTTTCATGAAGCCGTAAACGCAGGCGCTGTAAACTTCCGATTCGTATTTTTGAAGCAAATACGAAGTTGACGAATTCTTAAAGTTATCTACGGATTGTAAACCGCTGTTGTTTTGTTTGATATAAAGCGCCAAAGCTTGTGTCAAAGATTTACTGACATCTTCTGAAGAATTAGAAAGCAGCTGAAGCGAATGCAGAAAATCTTTTTTCTCCTTTTCAGATGAAAAAGTTGTTCCTATTGTTTTTGAATAAATGTTGGCGGTTATGTTTTTGTTTTCTGATTTCAAAACAGATTTTCCTCCATATAAGAGGCCAATCATAGCAAAGAAATAAAGGAAAACAATCATAAAATACGGAATCCAGAGTTTGGCAATCCAATTGTAATATTTTCGGTCACGACTGAAAATATTTTTTCGGTATAAAAAGACATTGAAAATGATTCCTAAAATAAGGCCCAGAATAATAAATAAAATCGTCCAGAATATAAACCAACCAATATTGGGTAAAATAAATTGTTTCGAAAATTCCCAAACTTCAGACCAAACAATACTGTCGATATATTCTTTCATAGTTTCATTTAAGTGAGATAAAAATAATCAAAACTTTCATTTAAACTAAAATATAGAGTAGAAATGAATAGGTTTTATTTGTTGTAATTTTAACAATAATAGGAAGAAAAGTTATATTAAATGAAAATATATTTTATATTTGTACTATAATAAAAACGAAAAATACAGATGATACTTTCAGCAATCCTAAAATTTGACTATTCAGCCGGAAATTCTCCAGTTGAAATGGCAGAATGCTATTTGTATTTGTATGAAATTGAAATATAGATTTGAAATTTACATTCAACATAAAATATAAAAGCATCCTGATTTCGGGATGCTTTTTTTGCTTTAACACAATTCCCAGTTCCGAAGTTTCAGAATCAGGATTGGGTAAGAAAACAGAAAATGAAAGAAAAATCAGCTTTAACTAAAAACGATTAAAAAAAATAATTAACCAAATGTTACATGATTAAACTTAAAAGCAAAATATAGTCTTGAAAAGTAATCTGATTGAAAGATAGTCACTTGACCAAAACAGCCATCTGCACCAGTATGCGGACAGGAATTTCTTTGTTTTAATTTTCGATATAACTAATTGATAGTCAGAAAAATAATCTTAAAAAGTATTTGGATAATTGATTTTTTCGACTTTATATTTGCCAAAGAAATGTCAACATAGAATTTCAAACAACAGTAATGATTTCAAAATATAATACAACATATAAAATGGATTTTAATACTAACATATATAACGGAAAAACTTTAGACGCCAGTTCGCGTCTGGAATGGACTATCATGTCGGTGCATCACTATAGGCATAGGATAATTTATATTATCGTATTTGTTATGAAGCACCTTTTATCGGGTGCTTTTTTTATGCCCTTGCGTTTTGCCACGAAGGCACAAAGGCACAAAGAGAATAAACTTAGAGCCTTAGTGCCTTAGTGGCAAAAAAAAAATAATAATAAATAAAAAAATATACAATGAGTACAATATTAAAAAAATACAAAAAAGCGATTAAAATTCAATACGAGATCGAAAAAAAAGGGAAATACTTTGATTATTTGCAAAGTCCTTCTCGTGCAAAGCTTCGTGATTTGTGCTGGCTTATTTTCGAAAATAACGCAACTCAGGATGACCTGAATGTTTTTAAAAATTTATTTTCTTTAGATTTTGATCATACCAAAAAGAATAAGTTTAAAGAACAAAAAGATAAGTTCAGACCTATTGAAACTTTCTTTAAAGGCGAAACAGATCCGGCAAATATTGATGCAATTAATATGGCAGCAATTATGGTCGATTTTCAACCTCGTCCTTTTAAAAAGTTTTATGAAGCATGTAAAAATGAAGAGACAAAACAGATTGAAAATACCGATAAAGCTACCGCAGTTATGGAAAGCGGGAAAGAAGTCATAAACATTTTCAAATGGCGGAAACGTTATAAAACAATCGAAAGAAATCTTCGTCAGTTAATCGCTCTTTTTTAGAAAGAGAATTAGAAATATTAAAATATTAAAAAAGTAAAAAAATGAAAATTACAGATAAAATTATTATTATCGATTTAGAAGCCACATGTTGGCAAAGTGCTGTGCCTCAGGGTCAGGAAAATGAAATTATTGAAATTGGATTGGCAGTTTTGGATTCGGAAACGGGTGCAATAACACAAAATCAGGGTATTTTGATCCAACCGCAACGCTCCAGTGTGAGTCCGTTTTGTACAGAACTGACGACGATTACCCAGGATTTACTGGATAAAAACGGAGTGCGTTTTGAAGAAGCAATTGAGAAATTAGTTGACGAATACAATCCTGATTTATATACCTGGGCAAGTTACGGTCAGTACGATCTTAATATGCTTAAAAAGCAATGTAAATCATTCGGAATTCCCTATCCAATGGCCAACGAACATATTAATGTAAAAGTTTGGTTTGGAGAAAAATTCGGTCTGCAAAAACCAACCGGAATGAACGGAGCTTTGCATTTACTGGATATTCCGCTGGAAGGAACACATCACCGTGGAATTGATGATGCAAAGAATATTGCCAAAATTTTAACTTGGTGTTTGCGCAATTAAAAAAGGCTGTCCTTGGGAGACAGCCTTTTCATTGGTTAATTATTTTGGAATTTTAATCGTGACCATAGATTTTAGCGTAAAGATCTTTGTAAATTTCTTTGATGATCTTACGTTTTAACTTCAGCGTAGGAGTAAGTTGTCCGCCGTCGATTGACCAAACATCCGGAGTCAACTCAAAACGTTTGATTTTTTCCCAGTTTCCAAATTTCTCATTAATTGTTTCAACTTCTTCGTCGATACGCTTAATTACTTCCGGATTTGCACTTATTTCAGCATTTGTACTTCCTAAAGTTATTTTATGAAGCTTTGCCCATTCTTTTACAAATTCAAAGTTAGGCTGAATAAAAGCAGCCGGCATTTTTTCACCATCTCCAATAACCATAATCTGCTCGATAAAACGAGATTGTTTCATGGCATTTTCAATTAGCTGAGGTGCAATATATTTTCCACCAGAAGTCTTGAACATTTCTTTTTTACGATCTGTAATTTTCAGGAAACCTTCGCTGTCAATTTCACCAATATCTCCCGTGTGGAAATAACCGTCTTGCAATGCTTCTGCTGTTTTTTCAGGATCTTTAAAATAACCTAACATTACGTTTGGTCCTTTGCAAAGAATTTCTCCGTCTGCAGCGATTTTAACTTCTACATTACGAATTACTTTTCCAACAGTTCCAATCTTGAAACCTTTGTTTCTTTGATCGTTTACGGCAATTACCGGAGATGTTTCAGATAAACCGTAACCTTCCATAACCGGAATTTCTGCAGCAGCAAAAACTCTTGTTAAACGGGGTTGTAAAGCAGCACTTCCTGAAACCATTAAATCTAAATTTCCTCCCAAACCTTCTTTCCACTTGCTGAAAATCAATTTGCGGGCAATTTTTAATTGAAATTCATACCAGAAACCATTGGCTCCGTATGGTTCGTATTTTAAACCTAAATCAATAGCCCAGAAAAACAGTTTTTTCTTGATGCCTGTTAATTCAGTTCCTTTAGCATAAATTTTATCGTAAACTTTTTCTAAAAGTCTTGGTACAGCCGTAATTACAGTCGGACGAACTTCTTTTAAGTTATCACTGATTTTATCAATTGATTCTCCAAAATAAACCGAAACACCATAATATTGATAGATGTACAAAATCATTCTTTCAAAAATATGGCAAATAGGCAAGAAGCTCAAAGCCGTACTTTTTCCCGGATCAAACGGAATTCTTGGTGCACTGTCTAAAACATTAGAAACAATGTTTTTGTGCGAAAGCATAACACCTTTTGGTCTTCCTGTTGTTCCGGAAGTATAAATAATAGTGGCTAAATCGTCAGTTTGAATACTGTCTTTTCTGGCTTCAACTTCATTTTGATTGCTTTGGTCTTCACCAAGCGCCAATAAATCGCTCCAGTGTTTACAACCTGGAATTTCATTAAAAGAATACACTTCTTTTAAAGTCGGAACATTGGCTTGTATTAATCGTACTTTTTGAAGTACTTCATCATCAGATACAAAACAGTAAATACTGCCACTGTGATTTAATATATATTCGTAATCTTCTTCAGAAATGGTTGGGTAAATAGGTACGTTCTGAGCACCAGTCTGCAGAATACCAATATCCATAACATTCCATTCGGTACGGTTATTTGAGGTGATTAAAGCGATTTTATCATCTTTCTGAACGCCCATGCGCAATAATGCTCTCGAAACAGCATTGGCTTTTGCAATATATTCTTCGCTAGATGTTTTTTCCCAGACCCCGTCTTTTTTTGTTGCCAAAGCAACAGGAAGGTTATAAGTTTCTTGTTGATAATAGGGAAAATCAAAAAGGCGTGTGATTGAAACCATGTTTAATATGTTGAATTTTATCGCAAATTAAATAAAAAATAGGTATAATTTTTAATTTTATGAAATTTTATGGGAAAATTTATAGGGACTCTTGAAAATCAACGAAAACGTTTTCTTTTTTGTAGTAAATTTTCCAAAAAACTAAATATTATTTAATTTGAGTTCTGATTTTTTTCAGATTATTGCACATTATAATCCACATATTCTTTTACTCTTTCTCCCATCAAATACATTTTTTTCTTGGCAAAATGAATCGAAAATTGTGAGTTAATCCATTCGTTGCTATCGTTTGGTCTGTACCAGAAAGTGTAAGAGGCGCTATTGAAACCTTCTCTGAAAATAGGAGTTCCTTCTTCGGTACATTCAATTCCCCAATTCATCTTTTGTTTGTTTAAATCTTCAGACTGAATCACTCCGGTTCCGTCCGGATTTAATACAGTGCTTGGTTCTTTTTGCCCCGTTGGTATGTAAATACCGGGAACAGGATAACCAATAGTAGTTGTGATATAACGATCGCGACCATTATGGGTAATTTTATTGACCTCGACTTGTGAATAAGTGTTTACGGAAATTAAAAATAAGCTAAATAAAAGTAGTTTTATAAATTTCATTCTATGCAGGTTTAATTGTTTTTGGAGTTTTAAAAAAATTCAGTGGCATGAACTTTTTAGCGAATATAGTTCAAATTTTCATAGAAAAAATGAATCCCAATTACAAGAATGAACTTTTTTTTAATTTTTATTTTTCACGAAATTTATTCCGTAGAAAACTGATTTTCCAGCAATTTTTCTTTAAAATCAGACTTAAAAGTATAAGCAAATGTAACCATCAAAGCACGGGTATCTGATTTATTAGTTCTGTTATTGCTAAACAATGCTGTATTGTTTTTGTAACCACTTTCGAGCGTGTTAAACATATCAGTAACGACTAATCCTAAACGCGCATTTCCTTTCCCCAATTTCTGTTGAAAACCCATATCAACATTATAAATCGGAATTCTTTTTCCTTGCGGAGTGGCCAAAGCCGAATTATAATTCCCGATAATCTGAAGCTTTCCACCTTTCCACGGAACAAAATTATTGATGATTTTTCCGTACCAGCTAAAAGCATTACTTACTATATCTTCACCAAGATTGGATGCATCTATGTTTTGTTGAAAAGCCGTTACGCTAATATTCGCATCATAGAAACCAATGGGTTTTAAACTGAAAATCGTTTCTAATCCGTAAGTAATTGTACTTCCAATATTTTTTGGCATTAATAAAACAACACCATTATCCTGAAGTTCTGCGTATTGTCTAATGGTATTATTTGCGTTTCTATAAAAAGCATTTGTCGAAAATGAATAGTTGTTCCAGTCTTTGTTGTAGCTCATTTCTGCAATATGAATAATTTCCGGTTTTAGATACGGATTTCCACTATGCGGATTCAGTGCATCGGTAATATCCATAAATGGATTCAGTTCATCTAAATCAGGACGATTAATACGTTTGCTGTAACCAATTTTTACAAATTCATCGGTTTGTAAATTCAATTGCAAAGAAGCAGACGGGAAAAGTTTAAAATAGTCATTGCTAAAACGATCACTATTATTTTGTGTTGCTCCAGTATTAGAAACATTTTCTGCACGCAGACCCAAATTGTATTTCCATTTTGGATTTTCAGCAGTTCCCGAAAATGAATTCAACAAACCGTAAAAAGCATTTATTTGCTCGTTATAATCAAAAGTATTGCTGGCAATCGGATTGATTACATATTCGCCGTCAATCCTATCGGCACTTTCAAATTCCGAATTAAAAAAGCGGAAAGTTCCTTTATAACCCGTTTCTAACATTGTTTTTGCTGAAATAGGTAAAGCATAATTTACAATGGCATTGGAGATATTTTCATGCTCATAATTATGGGTTCTTTGTAAAGAAACATCGCCAATTTGTTGATTGTATTCGTCGTAATTATAAGTGTCGATATCAGTATTTTCTCTGTGTTTGTTGAAAGAAGAAGTAATACTGGCGTTTAAACTTTTTCGGTCGTTAGAAAATTTTCGATCATAATTGAAAGCCAATTCGGCTACTTTTGAACGTTCTAATTCTAAAGAATGCCTTTTATTATTAGAGAAAAACTGATTGCTACTGGTATTTACCTGAGTGTACAAAGTTTCATCATTATCCTGACTTTCTATGTTTCCAAGCGCTTCGAATGAAAAAGTGTTTTTTTCGTTTGGAGAAAAATCAATATTGAGTTTTAAATTCTGTAAACCTTCCGTTCGTTCATCGTTTCTGTTTTGATGGATGAAATGTTCGTCATCAATCAAATAATTCGTTCTGTCGGCTTTTATTTTTTTGGTTCTTCCTGCAAAACGATTATCATATCCCAAGCCAAAATTCCATTTTTCTGTTTTCTGATTTAAAAGAACTGAACTGTTCATTCTTCCTTTGGCACCAAAACCGCCTCCCAAAACAACAGCGCCATTTAGTCCACTCTGATTATTTTTCTTCAATTTAATATTGATAATTCCGCTTTCTGCATTAGCGTCGTATTTCGCCGTTGGATTACTAATAATTTCAATGCTTTCAATACTGCTCGCGGCAATCTGATCCATATTGGTAATCGCCGAATTTTTACCATTTATCAAAATCATAGGCGATTTTCCTCTTAAGGTTATTCCGCCTTCTGCATCGACGGCAACAGTCGGAATACTTTTAAGCATATCTGTAGCAGTTCCGCCAGATTGCGAAATGTTCGAAACGGCATTGAATATAAAACCTTCGTCAGTTTTCTGAATTTGTTTTTTTTGAGATTTGACCACAATGTCATTCAATAAATTAGCATCATTTTCTAAAACAACAGTTCCAATAGAAACAGGAGCATCCGCAATTTTTATTTTTTGAATTCTGGTTTTGAAACCAATTAATTTGAATTGTAATACATAATCACCTGAAATTACATTTTCTAAATCGAAATTTCCTGCAACATCTGTTACGGCATAACTGGCCACTTTTGTTGAGTCACTGGTATTTTTTAAAATGACATCTACAAATTCTACAGGAAGTTTTCCGTCAGAAACACTTCCTTTTATTGTGGCAATTTTTTGACCAAAAGAAAATTGACTAATACTAAATAATAGTGTAAACAGTGATAGTTGTTGTATCCATTTTTTCATGAGACAAAGATATTTATCCGTGTAAATAGAGACCTGAAAACGACCTTAAGATATCATTAAATTAGTCTTAGATAACATTAAAGGTTCTTTAAAGAAAATTAATCTTAAGAAAAAAAAGGTGTTTTTCCCCTTAGAAAAACAGGAAAAACCATTATTGATTTGATTTATGGGGAAACTACTTTTACGCTATTAAAATGCGAAAGCCGAAAAGCAGACGAGTAGGCATAATTAAAATCTTATAAATATGGAAACAGCTTTGTATTTAGCAATGGGTTGGTGCGGAACCAAGTACCCAGGCTGGTGGAGACGTTTTTGGAAAAATCCGCCTCCGCCTCCGGATCCGGAGCCTTGGTGGACGATTGCAATTATTGGTATAGGCGTGGTAGCGGGACTTGCGGGAGGAACATTATTTAGTAATGCGATACTTGATAATCAATTTTTCTCAGGTCAGGGTGCAGTTGCTTCAGGATTGTTTGCTTTTGGCGCTTCTAATGTTGTTACTGGCGTTGCCTCTGCTCTTAGAAATTAAAAAAAATGCCTCAGCTAATAGGGATAGCGCTGAGGCATTTTTTTAGGAAACTAAATTTAATTCTTTTAATCATATTTTTTAGCCACAAATTTGGTTTACCTGTTCGTTATCATATGGTCAGCAATTAATACGAATTAATTGGGGAAATTCGCTTAATTGCTTTGTCCGTTCGGGTCGTGGCAAAAAAAAGCGCTCGATAAATTCGAGCGCTTTTAATTATTTTCAACTATATTTTAGTTTTTCTCAATCCATTTTCTGGCATTGATAAAAGCTTCGTGCCAAGGTGTAAACTCGTCATTTCTGTCTTTTGGATAATGTGCCCAGTTCCATTGGAAAGTAGATCGCTCAATATGAGGCATTGTAACTAAATGTCTTCCTGTTTTGTCACACATCATGGCTACATCGTAGTGAGAACCATTTGGATTTGCAGGATATCCTTCGTAAGCATATTTCGAAACAATGTTGTAGTTTTCTTCACCCATTGGTAAATTAAATTTCCCTTCTCCGTGAGAAACCCAAACTCCTAAAGTTGTTCCTGCCAACGTCGATAACATAACCGAATTGTTTTCCTGAACTTTTACAGAAGTAAAAATACTTTCGTGTTTGTTACTATCGTTATGAAGCATTTTTCCGTGAACTTCATGCTCTGGATTAATAACTTCCAATTCCATAAATAATTGACAACCGTTACAGATTCCAACAGATAAAGTGTCTTCTCTTTTAAAGAAATTATCCAATGCTGTTTTTGCTTTTTCGTTGTATAAGAAAGCGCCGGCCCAACCTTTAGCAGAACCTAAAACATCTGAATTAGAGAATCCTCCAACAGCACCAATGAACTGAATATCTTCTAAAGTTTCACGACCCGAAATTAAGTCCGTCATGTGAACGTCTTTTACATCAAAACCTGCCAAATACATTGCATTAGCCATTTCACGCTCAGAATTACTTCCTTTTTCACGAATAATAGCCGCTTTTGGTCTTGGTTTTGAAGCATCAATTACAGGCGCTTTACCAGTAAAGTGAGATGGGAAAGTATAATTTAAAGCCTGATTTTTGTAGTTTTCAAAACGTGCTTTAGCCGTTCCGTTTTTAGATTGTTTTTGGTCTAATAAATAAGAAGTTTCAAACCACACGTCTCTGTAAGCTTTTATGTCTAAAGTCCAAAGTCCAAGGTCTAAAGTCTCAGTAGTTGTCGCTTTTCCTAATTTGAAGAATTCGATATTATTAGCATTCAATTTCGCTTCAACAGCCGAATCCGATTTTGCCTGGAAAACGATTCCGATGTTTTCAGCGAAAAGGATTTTCAATAAGTCTTTTTCCGCGAAAGCGCTGAAATCAATTTTAGCTCCCAAATTTACATCTGCAAAACACAATTCTAATAAAGTAGTAATTAAACCACCGCTTCCAATATCGTGACCTGCTAAAATCTGGCTTTCGCCGATTAACTCCTGAATCGTATTAAATGCATTTTTGAAGAAAGAAGCGTCTTTAATAGTAGACGTTTCGTTTCCGATTGTATTTCTGATTTGTGCAAAAGAAGAACCTCCTAATTTGAAATCATCCTGAGACAAATTAATATAATAAATAGAATCTCCGTTTTTCTGTAAAACAGGTTCCACTACTTTTCTAATATCAGTACAGTTTCCTCCAGCCGAAATAATAACCGTTCCCGGTGCAATTACTTCGTCGTTTGGATATTTTTGTTTCATCGAAAGTGAATCTTTTCCTGTCGGAATATTGATTCCCAATTCAATTGCAAATTCTGAACAACCTTCAACAGCAGCATACAAACGAGCGTCTTCACCTTCGTTTTTACAAGCCCACATCCAGTTTGCAGATAATGAAATTCCTTTTAAACCGTCTTTAATTGGTGCCCAGACAATGTTTGATAACGATTCTGCAATAGCATTTCTGCTTCCCGCAACCGGATCAATCAAAGCCGCAATAGGAGCGTGGCCAATAGAAGTTGCGATTCCTTCTTTTCCTAAATAATCCAGAGCCATAACTCCAACATTATTCAAAGGCAATTGCAAAGGTCCTGCACATTGTTGTTTCGCTACTTTTCCACCAACACAACGGTCCACTTTATTAGTCAACCAGTCTTTTGAGGCAACAGCTTCTAAACGTAAAACGTCTTTTAAATAACTTTCAAAATCATTTGCCGAATAAGAAGCAGCAGCATATTTTCTATCGATAGTTTTATCTGTCATAACCGTTTTTGGAGAACTTCCGAAGAAATCTTCCAATGCATAATCCATCGGTTTTGAACCATTTGATTTTGATTCGAAAGTAAAACGGTGATCTCCCGTTACATCTCCAACCTGATACATTGGCGAACGCTCTCTGTCAGCAATTCTTTGTAAAGTATCAATATCTTTTTGACCAATAACCAATCCCATTCTTTCCTGAGATTCGTTACCAATAATTTCTTTTGCAGAAAGAGTAGGATCTCCAACCGGTAATTTATCCAAATCGATTAAACCTCCAGTTTCTTCCACCAATTCCGAAAGACAGTTTAAGTGCCCTCCAGCTCCGTGATCGTGAATAGAAACAATTGGATTATGATCGCTTTCTACCAAACCACGAATGGCATTGGCAGCACGTTTTTGCATTTCAGGATTTGAACGTTGGATTGCATTTAATTCAATTCCTGAACCGAAAGCTCCTGTATCTGCAGAGGAAACCGCAGCACCACCCATTCCGATTCTATAATTTTCTCCACCTAAGATTACGATTTTATCGCCTTCTTGTGGTTTCTTTTTGATTGCCTGATCTAATTTTCCGTAACCAATTCCACCCGCCTGCATGATTACTTTATCGTAACCAATTTTGCGGTCGTTTTCTGAATGTTCGAAAGTTAAAACTGAACCCGTAATTAACGGCTGTCCAAATTTATTTCCGAAATCAGAAGCTCCGTTTGATGCTTTGATTAAAATATCCATTGGTGTTTGGTACAACCATTTTCTTTCTTCAACAGCATTTTCCCATTTTCTGTCATCGTTCAAACGAGAATATGAAGTCATGTAAACCGCTGTTCCAGCCAATGGCAAAGAACCCTGACCTCCGGCTAAACGGTCACGAATTTCTCCTCCAGAACCTGTTGCAGCTCCGTTGAAAGGCTCAACTGTTGTTGGGAAATTGTGAGTTTCTGCTTTTAAAGATAAAACCGAATCAAATTCTTTTATCTCGTAATAATCTGGTTTGTCAGCTGTTTTTGGTGCGAACTGCTGCACTTTTGGTCCTTTTACAAAAGCAACGTTGTCTTTGTAAGCAGACACTATATCGTTAGGATTTTCCTGTGATGTTTTTTTGATTAATTTAAAAAGAGAAGTTTCTTTTTCTTCGCCGTCAATAACAAAAGTTCCATTGAAAATTTTGTGACGACAGTGTTCTGAATTCGCTTGTGAGAAAGCAAAAATTTCAGAGTCCGTTAGTTTTCTACCTAATTTTACAGCAAGATTATCTAAATAATCTACTTCTTCCTGGCTTAAAGCCAAACCTTCAACTTTATTGTATGTTGCAATATCATCGATTTCCAGAATTGGTTCCGGTTGTACGTTGATAGTGAAAATTTCCTGGTCTAATTGAGTAAATTTTTGAAAAAGCATTGGATCAAAATCAGTGAAATCAGCCGTTGCAGGATGAAATTCTTCAATTCTGATGATGCCCGGAATACCCATGTTTTGAGTGATTTCTACAGCATTTGTACTCCAAGGTGTGATCATAGTGGCGCGGGGACCAACAAAAAAATCCGTCAAGGCGGATTTTTCGATCTTATTAGAGTTGGCAAAAAGCCAGTTTAATTTTGAAATGTCTTGAGCCGAAATTTCGTTTTGCGTTTGTACCGCGAAAACAGTTTTGCTTTGGTTTTCAAAGAAATGGATCATTGTGATGTGTAGTTTGTTGTATTGAAGATGCAAATTTAGTGTAAATAAATAGTAAGCGCAAATTTGAAAACAAACTCTTTTAATGTTTTTTTGCCGCCAAGACACAAAGGCACAAAGTTTTTTTGTTTCACGCAGATTTTGCAGATTTATGCAGATTTGAATTGATTATAATTTTATTTTAAATCTGAGTAAAATTATTCAGTTTGTTTTTTTTTAAATCTCGCAAAGACGCAGTCCGAGGCTTCGGGCGCAAAGTTTAATATTTGGTAAATAGCGTCCAGCTTTAGCTGGATGAAAAAATAAATCAAAGAAAAAGGCTTTAGCCAAACTATACCGGTTTGACTAAAGCCTTTTATAATTCTATAACTAAACCTCCAGCTAAAGCTGAAAGCAATTCAAAAAACTTCAATTTCTTATATCACTTATATGGTGAACCTTTATTTAATTACTATGTTTTTAATAGTTGTTTTTGAATCTTTTGTGATTTTTACCAGATAAATTCCTTTAGCAAGGTGACTTACTGAAATTGCAGGATCTATGATATTCTCTTTTTCGAAGACTTTTTGTCCGGCAAAGGAGATAATTTCAATAGAGTAAGGTTGGTCTAAAGTAGAAAAAACAACATAGAAATTTCCGTCAGAAGGATTTGGATAAAGTATGATTTCATCTGAATCCAGAACAGTAATTTCTTCTTCATCAGGTTGTACCATTTTACTTGCCAGATTATTACAAGTATCTGTCGTATAAGAATCCCATTGCGAACTTAAATTAAATGTTGTTGACGGAGAAGTTACGGTCGATTTTCTTCTTAAAGTAACATCAATAGCAAAATTGGCTGTTCCGCCGGAAAATGTTCCAATAATATCAATCAAAACACCATTTTTAAATAAACCTACGGCATCATTTCCGTTGAAAGTCAATTCGGTTGCTGTTGTCGAAATGTTGGCTGCGCTTGTAGAAAAACAAGTTGAAGAAATAGAACTGTTTACAACTACAAATTTACTTCCGGTAGTTAATGTACCACTCAAAGCTAAACCTGTACTCCATGAACCCGCACCATTTGTTTCTTTTTTAATGGTATAAGCAGATAAACTAACGGAACTTCCGGTATTATTGGCGATTTCCAGTGCTTTATTATTTCCGGAACCTTCAATATATTCAGAGAAAAGCAAATCGGTTGCTGTTCCCGTTCCGCTGCTGTTTGTTGTTACGGCAATTGTGTTGCTAGATGCAGAAGTATTTCCGGCAGCATCTTTTGCTTTAACATAAATCGAATAACTTGTTGAAGCCGTTAAACCTGTTATTGTTGCTGTTACTCCTGAAACGGTTGTTTTTAAAACGCTGTTTGCATAAACATCATAACCTGTAACAGCTGTATTATCTGTAGAAGCTGTCCAGGAAAGCGTAATCGAAGTCGAAGTTTTTGAAGTTGAAGCCAAACTCGTTGGAGTAGTTGGCGCCTGAGTATCTCCGGAAGGAGTACCTCCCCAAATTTGATTTACATATTCCGGATGATCGATGTATGGATTTCTGTTATTTTGACGTGCATAAATCGCGTTGTTTCTGGCGATTTCACGTGCACTTACAGGATCTTGTGCATTCCATGCCAGCAAAACATTTAAGAAAGCGGTTGTAAAAACTTTATTGCTTGAACCATCAAACATCGCATATGAATATCCGGCAACGGTATTTTCATAACGCGTTGCAAAGTAAAAATACATTCTCGCAATGTCACCTTTAAAAGCATTAATAGGTTCAAAAACAGTTCCTGAATATCCTGACACAGAACTTGAACCCAATTTTCCTCCATTTTGAGAAGTATAAGTTGCTGAACTTACAGTTCCATGTGGATAATTAGAACGCATTCCGTTTACTTTTCCATCTGTTGGTGTAATAAAATGAGCATCGGCAACCATTGGAGATTGTTCATTAAAAACAGATTGCGGAATAATGTGTTCTCTATTGTAACAATCGCCTTCAACAGAATAATTTCCGCATCGTTGCGTAGTTCCTGTGCTGTAATTGTAAGGATCTGTTCCGGAAGGATTTTCAGAATACATGTCCAAAACCGTTCCGTCATTCTCATAAAAATTATCAACATCAGAAGTTTGATACGTCGTGTACAAGCCAGCATATCCGTTATCAGTATGGCCTTTTATAATATTGTACAATTGGGTTTTTAAAGTATAACCTGTTCCGGTTGCAGTGTTGTAATAACCACTCGGAATTTGAGCAAAACTTGCCGTAATAAAGAGTAATAATAAAAAAGAGTAGAGTTTTTTCATAAAAAGTAGTTTAAATTTGGTTTGGTAACAAATTGATTTTAAATATCTTAATTTGTTAATTGTATCAAATTTACTACTTTTAAGAATACACGGAGTTAAGAAATGTTTATTTTTAGATATATTTTCTTACGGGTAAGTTTGCTGCCACAAAGTCGCAAAGACACGAAGTTTTTTATAGCCACAGATTAGAAGATTAAAGTGATTATAAAAAAATCTGTCTAATTCTTCCTAAATCTGTGAAAATCTGCGTGAAACAAAAAAACTTCGTGTCTTTGTGCCTTCGTGGCAATTTTTTTTATTTAGGAAAAACAGCACTTTGATAAGCACCCAAATCTGGAGGAGAAGTTCTGGTTGCTCCAGTAATATCCAATGGAATTATATACGCCTGATTTCCTTTCGCGAAAGCGGCAGAACTATTATCAATGTTGAATTTATTTTGAGAAACATTTAAAAATTTCGGATTTTCATTTAGAATAATCTGATTATAATGAACAGCGTCTGTTTTAAATTGATAATCGGGGTTTGTGGTTGAACTATTGAATTTCAACAAACAATTATTCAATTGATAAACAAACGCAGCATTGGCATTTTTATTTAAATTGAATTCATTTGTATTAGAACCATAAATAATACAATTATTAAAAGTGGCCTGGGTCAAGGGATTAGTTTCCGGAGTTGCTCCAGCCAAAGTATTGCTGATGTTTACTGCGAAATGTGTACTGTTTTGCCAGTTGTTGTTAAAAGTGCAATGTGCGAAACTATATTTTCCACCATAAACACAAGACAAACTTGCTAATCCAGCATAATTGATTACAATATTTTCCCCTGTGATTTTAGCATTTTGTGCCAATATTCCATATTCAACACAATTGTAAATCTGTGTATTTTTAATGGAAACGGTCGTGGCATCCTGATTTTTGAAGGATAAACCAACTATAGCATTTTTAAGTGTTAAATGGTTTATAGAATGATTTGTACTGCCTTCAGCCAGCATAACCGAATTCCATTGTCCCGGAATGGCATCGTAAAGCGATTCTAATCGATCTCCTTCAAAAATAACTTCATTTTCCAGTTTTTCAGTTGTCGATGTAGTTCCGTTTATTTTTAATGAAGCTTTTTTATCTACAAATAGTCCCGAGTTTGCATGGAAATACACACGTGATCCGGCATCAAAAGTGACTGTTTTGTTTTCAGGAACTCCCGCATAACCGTAAATTACATAAGGTTTTTGTTTGGTAAAAATCAATTCATTTCCGTTGACAGCATCATTTTCATCCAAATAAAATCCATCAACCTCTTTGCCGTCAATTTTAATTTTTTCTTTAGAACCATCTGCGTTTTGCTTCGGATATAAAAAAACAGCATCCTGAATTAACGTTACCAAAGCCACTTGTTGAAGGTTTTCTCCACTATCAAATTGGATTTCATCAGTATAAAGAAAATCAGTTGGATTGGCGTCTGTAATATCTGCGGTCGTTTCTACAAAAATGTATAAACTGTCTTTGGCTAAAAGCGTAACATTATTAAAAATTTTTCCGTTGTTGCCAGTCATTCCGTCAACCGTCATTCGGTATTTAGAATTCAGTCCTTTTTTGAGTTGAATAATCGGAATCAAAATATCGTTTTTACTTTTATTATAGACTTTAAGCTGATAAGTGCTCGAGCCAATATTCTTAAAAACGGTATCCAGATAAACGGTATCTTTTGAAAACTTTAAATCTCCTGTACTGGCAACGGTATCAAAGTCAGTTCTGCAAGAACTAAAAGCCAGAATTAGGCCGAGAATGAAGAGTGCAAAATAGTTACGCATTTAAATTCTTTTTTTGTAAAAATAGCAAAAAAGGGTCAGGTTCATAAATGATTTTTAATATTAGAATTGGATTTTCTAATTTGTATCTTATCTTTTCTTTAATTTTACGATTTTAAAGCCCATTTTAATGAATTACACAAAAGAGCAAATATTAGAGCGTTGCAATCAGTTTTCTAAAAACACTTTGATGGAGACGCTAAAAATTGAATATATCGATGCGGGCGAAGACTTTTTAACTGCAAAAATGCCAGTAAATCCAAGTGTTCATCAACCAATGGGATTGTTACATGGAGGAGCTTCAGTGGCCTTGGCTGAAAGTGTAGGAAGTGCCGCTTCATTCTTTTTTATCGACACAAAAGAACAGGAAGTACGCGGAATCGAAATTTCAGCAAATCACTTAAAAAGTATTCGTGAAGGCTGGGTTTTTGGAACGGCGCGTATCATTCATAAAGGAAGAAGTATTCATCTTTGGGAAATTAAAATTACTGATGAAGCCGGAAACTTGATTTCGCTTTGCAAACTAACTAATATGGTTTTAGATAAAAAGAAAGATTAAAACATATGAATGACTTTTTCTCCACTATAAGAAAACATCAAGAGCAGAAATTGCCTTTTGTAATTTATTCTAAACCCAATTCATCAAGTATTTATGCGCTTTTGCAGCAAAATGATACTTTGTACACTGTTTCAGATTACAGTGAAAAAGGTTTTGTTTTTGCTTCTTTTGATGAAAAACAGCTGTTTATAATTCCGGAAGAAGAATCAAGAATTATTAGTGCCGAACAGACATTTGTTGGTTTTAGTTTCAACGAAATTGATGATTTAGCTGTTGATCCGGAAGCTAAAAGTCAATATGAGGATTTGGTTTCAAAAGGAATAGAAGCCATTGAAAACGACGAGTTCAAAAAAGTAGTTTTATCCCGAAGCGAAAAAGTTGATTTGACAGATTTCGATTTTGTTATCACTTTTAAGCGTTTGATTCATCTTTATCCGTCGACTTTTTCATACTGTTTCTTTCATCCGGAAATTGGACTTTGGATGGGAGCCACACCAGAACAATTGCTGAAAGCAAATGGAAATGTTTTTGAAACAACAGCTTTGGCAGGAACGCAGAAAGCAACTTTAGAAACAGAGATTTCCTGGCAACAAAAAGAAAAAGACGAACAGCAATACGTAACCGATTTTATTGTAAAAAGATTGCGTGAAGTAGCTTCTTCAGTTGTGGTTACAGAACCTTACAGCATAAAGGCAGGATCAATCTGGCATATTAAAACAGATATTTCGGGAATTTTAAATGATAATTCAACTTTGGAAGAAGTAATTGATACACTGCATCCAACGCCAGCTGTTTGCGGGTTGCCTAAGAAAAAAGCAAAAGCATTCATAATTGAAAATGAAAATTACGATAGAACTTTTTATACTGGATATTTAGGCGAATTGAACAGTAGTTTTGCACGTAATGCCAATAGCTCTGATTTATTTGTAAATTTACGTAGCATGCAAATCAAGGACAACAAAGCGATTTTGTATATGGGATGTGGTATTACAAAAGAAAGTATCCCGGAAAAAGAATGGGAGGAAAGTGTCAATAAATCGATGACCATGAAAAGAGTTTTGAATATTAAAAAAAATAATAATTGTTAAAAAGTTTCAGGTTTTAAGTTGTTGGAACGTAAAACCTGAAACCTGAAACTTTAAACCTGAAACAAAAAAAATGAAATTAGATATACTAGCCTTTGGTGCACATCCTGATGATGTAGAATTAGGTTGTGCGGGGACTATTTTAAAAGAAGTATCACTTGGAAAAAAAGTGGGAATCGTAGATTTAACGAGAGGAGAATTAGGTACACGCGGAACAGCAAAAACCAGAGATGAAGAAGCGAAAGCTGCTGCAAAAATATTAGGCGTTTTGGTTCGTGAAAATTTAGGTTTACGAGACGGTTTTTTTGTAAACGATGAAAAGCATCAGTTAGAAGTTATTAAAATGATCCGAAAATACAAACCTGAAATTGTATTGTGTAATGCAATTGATGATCGACATATTGACCACGGAAAAGGAAGCAAATTAGTTTCTGATGCTTGTTTTCTATCTGGATTGATGAAAATTGAAACTGTTGTTGATGGTGAAAAACAAGAAGCCTGGAGACCAAAAGTGGTTTATCATTATATTCAGTGGAAAAACATCGAACCAGATTTTGTTGTAGATATTACAGGCTTTGAGAATAAAAAAGTAGAAGCGATTGCGGCTTATAAAACACAATTTTATGATCCTAATTCAAAAGAACCTGCAACGCCAATTACAAGTAAAAACTTTTTCGAAAGCTTAAATTATCGTGCAAAGGACTTAGGAAGACTGGTTGGGAAAGATTTTGCTGAAGGTTTTACTGTTGAAAGATGTTTGGCTGTCAATAGCTTAGAAGATTTGATTTAAAAAGTTTAATATTTTTTCAATTTTTTATTTGCGGAAGTAAACATTAGTTGTATATTTGCAACCGCTAAGCAAAATGGTGGTTGTAGCTCAGCTGGTTAGAGTAGCGGTTTGTGGTGCCGCGGGTCGCCGGTTCGAACCCGGTCAGCCACCCAGAAATTTAAAGCCTTGAAGAAATTCAAGGCTTTTTTTGTGCGAATAATTTTGGCGGTTTTTGTCATCCTGAGGAACGAAGGATCACACAAGGAGCTCCGGTACAGTAAATCCTCCAATCTTTGTCGATCTCTAGTGTGATCCTTCGTTCCTCAGGATGACAAACAAAAAAAGCACAACTTAAACGTTGTGCTTTGGTTGGTTATTATATTTGGTTTGTGAATTATCGTATTTCTTCAAATGTAGTTCCTTGTTTAATATCGCCGGTTCTGAAGCCTTTTTTAAACCAGTACATTCTTTGTTCTGATGTTCCGTGCGTAAACGAATCCGGAACCACCTGTCCGCTCATTTTACTTTGAATGGCATCATCTCCAACTGCATTGGCAGCACTTAAAGCTTCGTCAATATCATCGGTATCTAAATTTTTCTGATTATAATGCGTCCATACTCCTGCATAAAAGTCGGCTTGCAATTCAAGTGCAACAGAAAGTTTGTTTGCTTCAGCTTCACTTTGTCCTTCCTGAGCCTGATGCATTTTTTCGGACGTTCCAAGTAAAGTCTGAACGTGATGACCAATTTCATGCGCTATAACGTACGCAATGGCAAAGTCACCACCCTTGGCTCCAAATTTAGTTTTTAGCTCTTCAAAGAAGCCTAAATCCATATATACCTTTTGATCGCCCGGACAATAAAATGGCCCTGATGTAGATGATGCACTACCGCAATTAGTTTGTACAGAGCCTCTAAAAAGTACCAATTTCGGATTTTTATAGGTCATTCCGTGTTCTTCAAATATTTTGCTCCAAATATCTTCATTGTCCGCAAGGATTACGCGCACAAAGTTTCCCATTTCTTCATCTTCCTTACTCAACGGGGCTGCAGCTTCAGTCTGCTGACCACCCTGCATTTGTTCTAATGCTGATCCTACAGTTTGACCGGTTTCACCACCAAAAACATTTAATAACAAGATAATTATACCTATGACTCCGCCTCCAAGAGCTACTTTTCCTCCAGAAACACCTCTTCGGTCTTCAACATTATCACTTTGTCTTCTGCCTAACCATTTCATATCTTTCTATTTAAGCTTTTTAAGTTTTCTTTCATACGAATTTATGTATTTTTTAGGAATTACACGTTAACTGAAACAATTTAGTTTTATATTATTTCAACCATTTTCGTATGGCTTCTTCGACAGTGCCTCTTATAATAGGTTTTGAGATATAATCATTCATTCCGGCTGACAAACATTTATTTCTCTCTTCTTTTTCTGCTCCGGCGGTAACAGCAATTATGGGTATACGCTGACCTATTTCAGTAATTCTGATCGCCTTTGTAGCTTCATAACCATTCATAATTGGCATCTGAATATCCATAAAGACAAGATCCGGATTGATGTTTTCAATTTGTTTAACGGCTTCGTATCCGTTTTCGCATTCGAAAATAATAGCATTCAGGTTTAGATTCTTGACAATCGTTTTTAAAAGCAACATGTTTACTTTGTTATCTTCTACAATCAAAATACTCACCTTTTTTCGATTAGAGCTATAACTTAAAGTATATTCAGGACTAGTATGGTTTGAAATTTCCTTGAATTTTTCATTAATACTTTTGTGACTGGTTTTTAAATTCAGATCGAAATAAAAATTACTGCCTTCGTTTATTTTACTCTTAAGTTGTAAACGACTTTCCATTAAAGCTAATAATTGATTTGAAATCGTCAATCCTAAACCTGTTCCTCCAAATTTTCTTGTAGTTGAACTGTCTTCCTGAGAGAAGGCTTTGAATATTTTTTTCTGATTTTTTTCTAATATTCCAATTCCCGTGTCAGTTACAGAAAAACGAATGATATAGTTATCATCTGATTTTTTATCCAGAACAGTCACATTTAGTTTGATTGATCCTTCATTTGTAAACTTGATGGCATTAGATAAAAGGTTGATCAAAATTTGTTTCAAGCGAACAATATCAGTCCAGATATATTTTGGTATAGAGGGATCTAAATTTAATTCAAGTTCGAGATTTTTTTGATTGGATTCGTAAATAATCAAATCAAATATTTGCCCCAGTATTTTCTCAACATCATATAAATCAATAAAAAGCTCTAGTTTTCCTGCTTCAATTTTAGAAAAATCAAGAATATCATTTATAATTTCCAGTAAGGAATGCGCCGATTGATTAATGGTGGTCATGTACTTTTCCTGAATTTCTTCAAGATTGGTCTTCATCAATAAATGTGTAAATCCTATTATTCCATTTAAAGGTGTTCTGATTTCGTGTGACATATTGGCCAAGAAATCAGATTTAGATTTATTGGCTGCTTCTGCCAGTTCTTTTGCTTTTATGGCATCTTCGCTTTCTTTAATTTTAGCAATATTTCTGTTTCGGTCTAAAGCCGAAGAAATGTTATTGGCCAGTGTCTGAAAAATATAAATTTCGTCATCTGTCCATTTTCTTTCTCTGGTACAATCATCAAATCCGATAAAACCGGAAAAAACATTGTTGGTAAACAGCGGTAAAATTAATATTGATTTGATTTTATTGTTAACCAGTAGTTTCTTGAAAAAGGTATCTTCCAGATCACGGGTTCGCATATTTAAAACTTTTCTACTTTGAGAATGAGATACAATTTCCTTTAAATCATCTTCAGTAAAAACTTGTAATTCAGTTATCTGATGTTCAATCCCTTCTCGCGACCACTTGTATTGCTGACTGATAGTGTTGGTTTCAAGATCTTTTTCATAATAAAAAATATGATCGACCTTTGAGGCTTTTCCAATAATATCATAAGTTTCCTGAAACATTTTTTGCAGACTTTTGCTCAATAAAAACTTTTCTGTACAAAGTGCTAATGCAGAAAGCAGTTCACTTTTGTGTTCCAGTTTTTTCTCTGCTTTAAGTCGCATTTGAGAAGAAATAGCCAGCGAAATTACATCAGAAATTGTTCTCGCATAGTTGATGTCTTCATTGTCCCAGTCTCTTTTTTCGCCGGTACTTTCAAAACAAACAACACCTGCCAATTGTCCATTTGAAAAAATGGGAACATCAAGCATCGATTTTATTTTATTTTTTCTAAAATAAATTTCCTGAAATTCAGATGTCTCTAATTTGTCAAAAACATCAGGAGCATTAATTATGGCTTTGTTTTTTAAAGTTTCAAAATAAATAGGATACGATTCTTTATCCAGGATATTTTTATCATTTAGATCCTGGTCATCACTGCTGAATAAATTTTTACAAATGATTACGTCTCCTGTAAATTTCCAGAAGCTTACTCTGTTTGCCTTCGATATTGTTGCCGCTTCTTTTATAATAGAATCAATTACAGTTTGCAAATTATGATATTCACGAAAATCTGTTGTCGATAATTTTTTAGTAGAATTATTATAACCTTCAATTTTTTCTAAACGTCGCTTTTTCTCATTTTCGATATTTTTCATCTCTGTAATATCTCTGGCAATACCAGCAAAACCTATTATTTCTCCTAAATCATTTTTACGTACGATTACTTTTTGTGAGATCCATATTTCGCTTCCGTCCTTTTTTATAATCGGAATTTCAATTGTGGGATAACTGTTTCCGTTTTTCTCCAGGTTTTCGTAAAAATCGACTGCATTTCTGATATAATCCTCATGAATAAAATTGGAATAATGCTGCAAAATCACTTCATTTTCAGCATATCCTAAAATCGAAAATCCGAATTCATTTATAAATGTAAAATACCCATCGGCACTAATTTCAAAAATAATATCGGTCGCAGTTTGAATAAGGTTTTTATATTGATCCTGAACAATAATTTGCTCTGTTACATCCTGACCAATACTGATAATTAAATCCTGGGAGAATTTTTTATCCTTCCATTGAATGTACTTAAATTCACCATTTTTGTTTTTTAATTTTCTAATGTATAATTTATTGTCAATGTAGTTTTTCTGATAATTTTCTCTGTTGAATTCCTGATCTTCGGTAAGTCTCCAGAACTCCATTCCTTTAACGTCTTCCGGTTGATAACCTAAAATCGAAGTGATGGTTTCACTACAAAAAAGTAATTCTCCATTTTCATTTGTAGCAATTGTCAGGGAATTTCCTTTATGGACAATTTCGTTGGTAAACCTAAAAGTGTCACGATTATTTAATAAAACAGCATATTTTACCTGATTAATAACGAAAATAAGAATACTAAAATTGATTAGTAAAACAGATGATTTAATTGGAATTAAATTAAAAACAACAGTTATAGTAAGAAAGATAAAGGTGAGTGCAACAAATGCCCAATATATTTTTATTGGTTTTAAAATGCTGTACGAAAAGAAAAAGGAAATCAAAAAAGTAATAATTGGTACAACATCATTTGGAAGATAAATGATATTACGTACAACATAACTTATATAGATGAAAAACGAAAAAATGAAAATTTCCTGAATTTTATCGCGTAATACTTTTATTTTACCTGTAAGAAAGTAAATAATGAGTGCGAAAACACCAATGCAGACATTGATTGCTAAAAGACTTTTTGGTCTGATTCTAAATATTTCATTGATGATTTCGATTAGAATAACCGCAATTCCAAAAAATAAAATATATAGCTGATATTCATTTCTAGCGGTGTCAGTTTCTCTCTTTTTTTCAATGAAACTACCAATTTTGGCTTTAATTCTAAAAAACTGATAAACCAGAATGCTTAAGAAACCAAAGAGGGATAAACCTAAAACAATAAGTTTTGGATTATTGTAGAAAATAATTTCGGGACCAAAGACATACCAATTTGTAATAACTGCTTTCAGGGTACTACCAAAATGGGTAATTCCTGAAAGCAGTGAATTATAAAAACTATAGTTTACTACCATAGTATTTGGGTATGTTTGGTTTAGTAAATAGCGTTTTTGAATTTTCTAAACAGAGTAGGTTAGGCTCTTTGATTTATTTAGAATCTTCGTTTTATTCTAAATCTGATTGACCAATTGCGTCAATTGGATCTTCTTCTTCCATATTAAAAATTCCATAATAAGTGGCGTAGGTCATTGATGTATTAAAAGCAATTGTGAACAGGATTGGTACACAACAGGCAAATACACCTACTATTGCCCCTAAAATGCCGACAATAAATAAAGCAAAAATTATTAAAGGGTTTTTGCTTACAACGATTATACTTGATTTAATAGCATCTAAAGCTTTTAGATTTCCGAAAACAATTAACGGAACAGCTAAATAAGTGAAAAAGTTGATAAATATTGAAATGGCGCCTCCTAAAAGTGCTACTCCGGCATTTTCAAGCGCATTTGAAATGGCAGTTCCTACAACTGAGATAATGAATGTAGCTGTAAAGATCTGACCAAAATAAGTCCCTTTGTAATAAGTAAAAATGGTAGAAACATTAAATTCTTCATCTTTGTCAGCACAATCTGCCATTTTAAGAAATCCTGCTCCAAATGGCGCCAGAATACCGCTTAATAAAGAAATACCAATTGTAGAAATTAATAATTCTACATAAGATAATTTTTGATTTTCAAAATTTTCAAAAAATTCTTTACTCATGCTTTCAATACCAAAATAAGCAACAAGTACACTGAAAAATGCGAATAAAAAGATGACTGAAGTTACTAAAATTATAAGTCCGGCATAAAGTGCTATTTTTTTATAATTTTCGAAAGCATGGTTAAAGACAGTTGAAAAATCTAAGGAATAGCCATGATTTTTAATGTCTTCGATTTGATCAAGTGTAGATTTCATTTTGATTGTAGAATTGTTTTTATACTTTTTACGTTTTGGTTAAATACTGAAACGTAAATATAATATTTTTAATCAATTACATATGATAATCTACAAAATATACACAAGTACATTTTTGTTTGGTTACATCCAGTCTAATAAGCGTTTTATAGAAGCCAGTTTATCTTTATAAGGAGCATATCGCATGGGAAGATCTAACCAGTTTCCTTTTTTGACAATGGCTTTATGATGAGAAAAAATATCAAAACTTAATTTACCGTGATAAGCACCAATTCCGCTATGACCAACACCTCCAAAAGGCAATCTTTTGTTTGAAAAATGAACAACTGTATCGTTAATACAACCGCCTCCAAACGAATAATTTTCTATAAGTTTTTTGGCGAAAGAATGATTTTCACTGAAAATATAAAAGGCGAGCGGCTTTTCATATTTGCTTATAACGTTGTGAATTTCAGCTTCGGTTTCATAAGTAAGAATAGGTAAAATTGGACCAAAAATTTCTTCTTTCATTACGGGACTATCTAGAGCCGGCTCTTCTATTAATGTTGGTGAAATAAATAATTTGTTAGCATCGGTTTCTCCTCCAAAAATTACTTTTTCACGTTCGATCATACTGTCTAATCGAAGAAAGTTTTTAGTGTTGATGATACGCGCAAAATCTGGAGATTTGTCCATTTTTTTGCCATAAGCTTTTATAATTTCGTCAATTAAAAAAGTAATAAAATTGACTTTCATGTTTTTCTGAATCAGAATATAATCCGGTGCGATACAAGTTTGGCCGGCATTTATAAATTTTCCCCAGACAATTCGTTTGGCGGCTAATTTTAAATTGGCCGTTTCGTCAATAACACAAGGATTTTTTCCGCCTAATTCTAGAGTTACGGGAGTTAGATTTTCCGCTGCTGCTTTGGCAACAACTTTTCCAACAGCAACACTTCCGGTAAAGAAAATATAATCCCAGCGTTGTGCCAGTAATTTATTAGAAACTTCAACACCGCCTTCGTGTACTTCAACATGATTAATATGGAAAGTCTTTTCAATAATTTTAGCAATGATTGAAGAAGTATGAGGAGTAAGTTCAGAAGGTTTTAAAACAACCCTGTTTCCAGCGGCAACAGCGGAAATAAGAGGACACAATGCCAATTGAAAAGGGTAATTCCACGGAGCTATTACCAAAACGTTTCCGTAAGGTTCTTTATAAATATAATCTGTAGAAGGGAAATTTAGAATGGATGGGAAAACACGTTTTCGACCTGCCCATTTGTGAATATTTTTGATGGTGTCTTTCAGGTCTGAGATAACATAATTTGTTTCTGTTAGAACAGCTTCAAATTCGGGCTTTTTAAAATCATCGTATAAAGCTTTTACAATTAAATCTTCGCTTTTTTGTATGTTGTACAATAACTTTTTAAGCGTTTCTTTTCTGTATCCGATATCGTTTTTATAGTCCATTTTTTGATCAACTTGTTTTTTTAGCCTATGCAAGTTAATCGATAAAATTTAAAAAATTAACAATTAAATCATAAAATCACAGCGCATTCCAAATTGTCTCGTCAGGAGTAGGAGCAATAATTGTTATATTCTCTTTTGAAACCGGATGAATAAAAACCAGTTTTCTGGCATGAAGATGAATGCCTCCGTCAGGATTGCTTCTGTCAAAACCATATTTTAAATCCCCTTTAATTGGCGATCCAATAGCAGCTAATTGTGCCCGAATTTGATGATGACGCCCCGTATGAAGATTAATTTCTAAAGCCACATAATTTTGAAGTTCTTTGAAAACAGTATAATCTAAACTGGCAATTTTACTATCCGGAACTTCTTTTAAATGTGCTTTTGAAGTATTATTTTTTTCGTTTCTTTTAAGATAATGAACCAATTTTGCAGTTGTTTGCTGAGGTTTATTCTTTACAACTGCCCAATAGGTTTTTTGCGTTTCACGATTGCTGAACATTTCGTTCATTCGTGTTAAAGCTTTACTTGTTCTGGCAAAAACAACAATTCCGGTTGTAGGTCGATCCAAACGATGAATCACTCCCAAAAACACATCACCAGGTTTATTGTATTTATCTTTAATATATTCTTTAACAATATCAGATAAAGGTTTATCACCCGTTTTGTCACCCTGGACAATATCACCCACACGTTTGTTTACCACAATGATGTGATTGTCTTCGTGTAGAATTTGGAGATTGTTTTTATCTGAAATTATTTTCATTTTAGAATTGCTTAGATTTTGGATTGAAAAGAATTCGGCTAAAGCCTTTTTATATGAATAAAAAAGTCCTCCAGCAAAAGCTGGAGGCTATTCAATTTTAAAACCTTTGTGCCTTTGTTGCTTAGAATCTTTGTACCTATAAAAAAGAAACCTTAGAATCTTAGCAACTTAGAACCTTAGTACCTTGAAAATTAATATTGCTCACTAGAATTAGGAAAATCACTAGATTTCACATCTGTCACATATTGACTGATTGCTGAGGTCATTTCCTGATATAAGTTTAAGTAACGACGCAAGAAACGTGGGCTGAATTCATTATTCATTCCTAACATATCGTGAATTACCAAAACCTGACCGTCAACGCCGCCTCCGGCACCAATTCCGATAACCGGAATCGAAATACTTTTAGCCACTTTTTCCGCCAAATCAGCAGGAATTTTTTCTAAAACTACTGCAAAACAGCCTACTTTTTCAAGCATTTTTGCATCTTCGATTAATTTTTCAGCTTCTTCTTCTTCTTTAGCACGAACACTATAAGTTCCGAATTTATAGATAGATTGTGGTGTTAAACCCAAGTGCCCCATTACTGGAATTCCTGCGTTTAATATTTTTTTAATTGATTCTTTAATTTCTTTTCCGCCTTCTAATTTTACAGCATGTCCGCCACTTTCTTTCATGATTCTGATTGCCGAACGTAAAGCTTCTTTTGGATCAGATTGGTAACTTCCAAAAGGTAAATCGACTACAACCAACGCTCTTTCGATAGCACGAACTACAGAAGAAGCATGGTAAATCATTTGATCTAAAGTAATTGGCAACGTCGTTTCGTGTCCGGCCATAACGTTTGATGCCGAATCTCCTACTAAAATCACATCGATTCCAGCTGTGTCAACAATTTTTGCCATTGTGAAATCGTAAGCTGTTAACATGGAGATTTTTTCTCCATTGCTTTTCATTTCGATTAATGATTTGGTGGTGATTCTTTTATAATCTTTTTTAGCAACTGACATTATAAGTAAGTTTTTTAGTTTTTTTGAATAGTTTTAAAAGTAGAAAGTACTTTTAAAACGAAAATTTTTTGACTGCAAAATTAAGTAATATATTCTAACAATCGGCCATATTGACTGCAATTGCCAATCCGCCTTCAGAAGTTTCTTTGTATTTAGAATTCATATCTTTTGCGGTTTGCCACATTGTATTAATCACTTTATCTAAAGGTACTTTTGCGTTTTTAGAATCAGTTTCAAGTGCTAATTCGGCTGCATTTATGGCTTTTATAGCACCCATTGTATTTCTTTCAATACACGGAATCTGAACCAAACCTCCAATCGGATCGCAGGTTAAACCTAAATGATGTTCCATAGCGATTTCGGCTGCCATTAAAACTTGCGCAGGAGTTCCGCCCATTAATTCGCAAAGTGCCGCTGCAGCCATTGATGACGAAACACCAATTTCGGCCTGACAACCGCCCATTGCTGCAGAAATAGTAGATCCTTTTTTGAAGATACTTCCAATTTCTCCCGCAACCATTAAAAATTGTTTGATTTCTTTTTCTCCGGCATTATGGTTTTCAATTACCAAATAATACATTAAAACAGCCGGAATTACCCCTGCGCTTCCATTAGTTGGAGCTGTAACGACACGACCTAAAGAAGCATTTACTTCATTTACGGCAAGTGCAAAACAGCTTACCCATTTTAAAATCTGGCGGAATTTAACTTCAGTCTTTCTAATTTCTTCTAACCAGGATTGTGGATTATTATAATTGGCAAGACCAATTAAATTCTGATGCATATCAAAAGCTCTTCGGCGAACATGTAATCCTCCCGGAAGAATTCCTCCAGTATGACAACCAATATACATACACTCTAACATCGTATTCCAGATACGCATTAATTCCGAGTGAATTTCTTCTTCGGGGCGCATCGATTTTTCGTTTTCATAAACAATTTCTGAAATAGATTTGTTTTCTGAAATCGTATAATTTAAAAGCTCAACAGCATTTTGAATCGGGAAGGGGAAAGCGCATTTAATTTCTTCTTTTATTTTGGCATTGGTACGTTCTTCCTTAACCACAAAACCGCCTCCAATAGAATAAAAAGTCGATTCATATTCAGAATCATCTGCTTTGTAAGCTGTAAATTTTAGTCCATTTGCATGAAAAGGAAGAAAGTCTTTATTGAAAACAATATCCTGAAGAAAGTAAAACGGAATCGTAACCTGATTCCCTAAAATGATTTCATTTTTGGTTTCAATCGTTTTAATAATTCCTGCAATATTGTCTACCGGAATGTATTCAGGATCCTGGCCACTTAAACCAAGCATAACAGCTAAGTCGGTAGCATGGCCTTTACCGGTTAATGAAAGTGAACCGTATAAATCAACTTTGACTCTGGTAACTTGTTCTAAAATAGATTCGTTTTTTAACTCTTCTAAAAAACGTTCAGCGGCGCGCCACGGTCCCAAAGTATGCGAACTTGAAGGGCCAACGCCAATTTTAAGCATATCAAAAACAGAGATACATTCTTCCATTGTGCAATTTTTATTAAGACAAAGATAATTGAATAATGCAATGATGTTTTATTTTTGATTGTTAATGTTGCATTTTTGTTAAAATAAATATTAAATATTAATAATTTGGCAAAGAAGTAAATTTAATTAGTTAATATAGGGCTTTCATAAAAAGTTCGGGAATTTTTTAGGTATTTTTGTAAATAAGCTATTACTAGAAAAGACTGCTCTTTTTAGTTTTTAATAATCGAAATAAACTGCAACTTTGGGTGTTTTGTCTGAATGCTGAAAATGTCTTTTTAGAACAATTGATATACCACACAGGAGCTAAAACCACATTATGATAGAATTTTTCAGGCATTTACTACAAGAGTTCGAATTACCACTTAATAATCCAGTATTGATTTTTTCGTTGATACTTTTTATCATTTTATTGTCGCCAATTTTACTGAAAAAAATTAATATTCCCGGAATCATTGGTTTGATTATTTCAGGTGTAATTATTGGCCCACACGGACTTAATATTCTGGCTAAAAATTCAGCCGTAGATTTGTTTTCAACAATCGGACTTCTTTATATTATGTTTATTGCAGGTTTAGAACTCGACATGAATGAGTTTAAAGCCAACAGAAATAAGAGTTTATTATTCGGTTTTTTTACTTTTATTTTTCCACTTTCAATTGGTTTTCCGGTTTGTTTTTATCTTTTAAAATATGATTTTAACGCCAGTTTTTTAACAGCGAGTATGTTTGCTACACACACTTTGGTGGCGTACCCGATCGTGAGTAAATTAGGAATTGCTAAAAATCAGGCTGTTGCTATTACAGTCGGAGGAACTATTTTGACAGATACTGCGGTTTTGATTATTCTGGCCGTCATTATGGGAAGCAGTCAGGGGAATCTGAATCAGGCTTTCTGGATAAAATTGACCATTTCATTAGCCATTTTCTCGGCTATTATGTTTTTAGTAATTCCACGAGTTGCAAAATGGTTTTTTAAGAAACTGGAAAGTGAAAAACATGCCCATTATATTTTTGTTCTTTCAGTGGTTTTCTTTGCAGCATTTTTAGCCGAAGTAGCAGGAGTAGAGCCTATTATTGGTGCTTTCGTTGCCGGTTTGGCATTGAATCCTTTAATTCCGCAATCATCAGCCTTAATGAACAGAATTGAATTTATTGGAAATTCGTTATTCATTCCTTTTTTCCTGATTTCTGTGGGAATGTTGGTTGATATCAGTGTAATTTTAAGCGGACCAACAGCTCTGATTGTAGCAGGAACATTAAGTGTTGTAGCTATTTTTGGAAAATGGACTGCAGCCTTTTTTACGCAAATCGTTTTTAAATACACAAAAACAGAAAGACAACTTATTTTCGGTTTGAGCAGTGCGCACGCAGCGGCAACTTTGGCTGTAATTTTAGTGGGATATAAAGCTGAAATTCTGGATGAAAATATTTTAAACGGAACTATTATTTTAATTCTAATTACTTGTATTGTAGCTTCTTTTGCCACAGAAAAAGCGGCGAAAAAAATTGCAATCTGCGAAGAAGAGATTTCTCATGAAGATGCTCATAAAGATCAGATTTTAGACGAACATATTTTAATTCCGCTTGCGAAAACATCTGCAACATCAAGTTTATTAGACTTTGCACTTTTAATTAAAGATAAAAAATCATCCAATCCGATTACTTTGCTGACGATTGTTCCGAATAACGATCAGGCTGAAAAGAATATTTTAAGATATAGAAAAGCAGTTGATAAATTCGTAATTCAGGGTTCGGCCTCAGAAGTAAAAATCAATACAATCGCCAGAATTGACCACAATCCCGCAAGTGGAATCGCCAGAACTTCAAAAGAAATTATGTCGGATATTGTGATTGTGGGATGGCCAAGAAAAACGGGTTTTCTGGATAAAATTTTTGGAGAAAACGTAGATTCAATTATCAATAATGTTGACAAGAGTTTATTTATTTGTCGTTTCCAAAAAACATTTATAGAAGAAAAGAGATTGGTTTTTATTTGCCCGCCTTTTTCTGAAAGAGGAGCCGGATTTCAACTCTTACTTCAAAAAATTTGCCGTTTGTCACAAGAATTAAGTGTGCCGATTGTAATTTATGCCGAGTATAAAACGCATCAAACCATTCAGCAAATTGCTAATAATTTAAAGCTAAATGCTAAATTAGGTTTTAAAAGTATTTTAGACTGGGATGATTTTGAAGCGATTTCAGATGAAATAAAACCAACTGATTTAATTGTTTTCAATTTATCCCGAAAAGGTTCTGTTTCATACCAATCTATCTTTGATAAATTGCCTCAAAAATTTGAAAGATCATTCAGCGAAAACAACTTGATTTTGGTTTATCCGCAAGATGATAACAAAGTAACTTCTATGGATGCTTATGAAGATTTTACCGCAACGCCATTAACAAAAGGTCTTGAAGCGATTGAACAAATTGGTAGAGGTTTGGGGAATATTTTGAAGAAGAGTTAAGGAAAAAGTTTCTAAAAAACTCTAAAACTAATTTATGGCTTACGATCTAAAAGAAATAATTGAAAAATATAGTTTCCTAAAAAGAGATGTAAATTCGACTGTTGAAGTAATTGATGTTGAATTATATTCAAAATTGAAACTCCCTGAAGATTATATTTTTTATCTTGAGAACTATCATGGAATCGATCAGTTTATTGGTGTTGAATTTATAAATCTTTGGAGTTTAGAAGAAATTATCGAATCCAATAAAAGTTATAATATCGTTGATAAATTAGCTCAGACGATTGGAATTGGATCAAATGGAAGTGGGGAATTTATTGGAATTAGATTAGATCAAAACGAAAATGTCAAAATAATTCTTTCGCCTTTTATTGATTTAAATACCAAATATCATATCGAAATTGGGACTTCTTTTACAGATTTTCTCGTTCGTCTTGATAAAGGAGTTGATTGGTTTTCTTAATTTTAATTAAATTTAAATTCTTCAGAAAATGCAACACAAAGTCCAATCCATACGACCATTTATCGGAGCCAAAGATTTCGAAATCTCCAGAAGTTTTTACCGTGATTTAGGATTTGAAGAAGTGGTATTAGATCCAAAATTTTCTGTTTTCAAAACAGGAAAAATTGCCTTTTATCTTCAGGATTATTATGCCAAAGAATGGATCGAAAATACGATGATTTTCTTAGAAGTTGATGATGTCGATCGTTATTACCAGGAACTTTTAGCTTTAAATCTAACAGAGAAATATGGAGTAAAACTAACTCCAACTCGTCATTTAGACTGGGGAAGCGAATGTTTTCTGCATGATCCGTCCGGTGTTTTATGGCATTTTGGGAAGTTTAAATAAAGAACTATAAATATAAATCGGCCAGATTTATTGTATTGTTTTTCCTTTGATACCAATCATTATAAACTAATTCGAGTTTGTCAACTGTAAATTCTCCAAAATCAAAATCTCGAAATTTTTCCACAACTTCCATTAATTTCTCCGGATTTTCTAGTTTTTCCTGAAATCTTAAAACTGTTGAATGTGAAGTTGCAATAGCATAGCGACTATCGATGCTTTGTTGTAAAGTTGATTTTTTGAAATTTTCACGCAATTTCTCCCGTAAATTATTTAAAGATTCATCAGTTGGAAAACCCTGAATCATTATTGCTGAAGGTGATGCCGTAACGCCTTTAAAATGGATTTTAATTTTATCTAAATCAATTAAACTTTTTTGAATGATTTCGATATACTCTTCATTCCTGATTTGATCCAAAGAAAAACCTTCATAACACGAAATAATTGACATTACCGTAATATGAATATCTGAATTGGGATAATAATATTGGTTGCAATCAACTTCTCTTAATTTGTCTAAAAACAACTGAATTTTATCTTTGATTTCATCGTTTGGACGGATCAAAAGCGTAATCCCGAATCGGGAATCCGATGCGTCGTTAATTTGGTCGTCAACCTTATAATTTCCTTCCAAAATAGTCTTGGAGGAATTTTTATAAAGCTGGTTGTAATGTTCTTGTAAATTCATTAAATTTTATTTCTTTTTTGCTTTTTCTAAATTTTGTTTCACTCTGAACTTTACAATTTTGGTAATTAAATCAAAAGGCATTGGTTGATTCAAAGGGAATTGTACAGAACCTTTTCCGGATTTATATTTTGAAAGGTCTTCCTGAAAAGCTTCATGACCGCTTGGCAAAGCATACAATCCAATATGATTTTTAAAAGCGGCAAAATAAACTACAATTCCGTTTTGCTCAAAAGCCGGCATCGAATAACTGATTTTCTCGGTAGCATCAGGCGCTGCTTTTTGAATTGTCACCCGCACTTTTTCCAAAATTTCCTGAACATCATTTGGAAAAGCGCCAATGTATTCGTCAATATTTACTGGTTTTTTTGTTTCCATTTTTAATGCAATTTATTCTAAAGAATTGGTTAAAAAATCTCTCGCAAAGTCGCAAAGTTTTGTTTCACGCAGATTTTGCAGATTTAAGCAGATTATTTCAGCCATTTTATCTTCTGTCTCAGATAAGAGCCTTTCCGACCTTGCGACTTTGTGTGCAAAAATAATCGCGAACTTTGCGAAAAATCTTTGCGAACCTTGCGGTTAAGTTCGCATTCTTAAGCAAGCCCTTTCGGAAACCTGTCCAAAACTAAATTCAATAAAATATGATGCTCTAAATACGCTTTTGCTCCGGCTAAAACCAAAGTGAAACCTTCAGTAGAATTACGAACCTGATCGATTATTTTATCTGAATCTCCCTTAAAACCTGAATTTGTTATGCTTACAAAAGTTTCATTTTCATCCAATGGAGTAAAAACCCACTCGACTAAAGTACTTTCTTCAGGGCTTCCCCATTCAATTACAATTTTTTTATTTTCCTGTAAAACATGCGTGGTTACTGAGAGTGAAAAACCATACATTTCCCAGGTCCATTCTGTTTTTTTATCTTGTTCTAATTTGCCGGAACCTTTTGTAAACCAAAATTTGCTTGTGATTTGCGGATCAATAAAAGCCTGAAAAACTTCTGAAACAGGTTTTCTAATAAGCATTTCGGCTTTAGCGAATTTATTATTTTCTGTTTTCATCTTTTTAATTGTGAAATGTGAGTTGTGAATTGTTTATAAGTGAAGATGTAAATATAATCCTAATTGTCTAATTTTGAAAGTATAACGCATTACACTTAACTCATAATTTATAACTCATACTTTCTCTTTGTCAATCCATTTTCCAACTGTAGGTGGTGTATAATTTTTCATTTGATTTAATAAGTCGTCAATGTTGTCGCTTACCAAAAGCATTTTTTGATTGGCTTCTTTTAATAAACCTTTTTCTGTCATTGTTTTAGTCAGTTCAATTAAAGAATCATAAAAACCATTGATATTCAAAATAGCGATTGGTTTTTTATGAAGCCCTAATTGTGCCCAGGTTAACATTTCAAAAAGTTCTTCGAGAGTTCCAAAACCACCCGGAAGCGCAATTACGCCATCACATAAATCATTCATTTTGGTTTTTCTTTCATGCATGCTTTCCACCAAAATTAATTCGGTTAAAGCTAAATGAGCAATTTCTTTTGAACGCAAAAAATTAGGCAAAACACCAATTGCTTTTCCTCCGTTATTTAAAACACCATCGGCTACAGCGCCCATTAAACCTACGTTTGCACCACCGTAAACCAATTCTATATTTTCTTTGGCTAAAGTTTGACCAAGTAATGTAGCTTGCTCTGTATAAATTGCTTCGGTACCAAAACTGGAACCGCAGAAAACTGTTATTCTTTTCATTTGTTTAGTGTTAGATGTTAAAAGTTAGAGGTAAAATGTTATAATAGTTTTTTCACATTTTGCATCTGACAATTCACAATTCATAATTTTCGAAGTTCATATTCAAAATAAGGTACTTCAATGCCATTGATGTTAAACATCATATCATTGATTTTTTCGGCTCCAAGTTTTAAAACGGCTTTTTGAGAACGGAAATTTTCTGCTCCAACGTGAAAAAGAATCGAATTAACATGCTGAAAAGCGTAATCTATCAATAATTTTTTGTTCGATTTATTATACGGACCACCCCAAAATTTTCTTGTAATAAATGTATAGCCAATTCCAACGCTTGATTTTTCGGGATTGTAGTCATAAAAACTGGTTGTTCCCATTATTTCATTTGTTTGTTTATCGAGAATTAAGAATGGGCTTTTTGTAATTATGATTTCAAAAAAAGTTTTAAAACCTTCTCTTTGATATCGGTCTTTAACAGGATTCTGTTCCCAAATTAGTGGGTCGGAAGCGGCTTCAAATAATGCTTCAAAATGTTTTTCTTCTAACGGAATTAATTTCGTGATTTCATTTTCTAAAAAATCTGGTTGTAAATTGAAATTATTCATTGTCATAATTTTTAGTTTTTAGTGGTTAATAACACAAAGTTTGTCATTTGTAAAGTTTTTTCAAATCAAATTCTCTTAACCTGAACACAAGAAACATTTTCCATTTTAATTTCATTTCCTGTTTTCTTGAGTAAACCTGTTTTTTGATTTCTTTTAAAAACCACCACATTACCAGAATTTACGTTTGTAGCAACAAGAAATTTACCACTTTCATCAAGAGCAAAAATTCTTGGATGTTTTCCTAAAGTTGACTGATAACCAATGTTCTTCAAAAGACCATTTTCATCAATAGAAAAAATCGCGATGTTGTTTTCTTTTCCACGATTTGTGGCATACAGAAATTTTCCGTCAGGCGAGATATGAATGTCTGAGCTTTCAAAACCTTCCGTTATTTTATCCGAATGTGTATTGATTCTTTGAATCTTTTTTAATGCTCCATTATCGTATTGATAAACACTAATTGCACCAGCCATTTCTTCAATGCAATAACCAAATTTCTGATTCGGATGAAATGTGAAATGCCTTGGCCCGGCTTCTAAATCGGTTTTAGTAAACGGATTTTCTGTTTCAACCAAAGGTTGTTTCAGGGTTTCATCAAAACGATAGCAACGTATTTTATCTGCCCCTAAATCGGGTAAAAATAAGTAATCATTTTGAGGTGAAAATACAGCCGAATGTACATGCGATCTCGTTTGTCTTTCTTTATGAACACTTCCGTCTGTATATTGAAAATTCTGCGAAAGCGAATCTATTTTTCCATTTTCTAATATCGGATGAATGGAAACACTTCCTTCCGTATAATTGGCATTCACCAGCCATTTTCCGCTTTTGTGAACCGAAACATAAACCGGATTTTCGCCACCACTTTTTTGTTTGTTTAAAAAAGTTAAGGTTTTATTTTCCGGATTAAATTCAAAACTACTGACATTTCCGTCATTTGGTGTTTTCGTTTCGGTGCAGGCATAAACGTATTTTCCGTTTGGAGAAATGGTTAAATAGGACGGATTTATGACATTTTTTGCCGAAGTCACTTTAGTCAGTTTTCCTTTCAAAGTATCTAATTGATATATCTGAATTGATTCGGCGCTTTTATCTTTGTTATAACTTCCCAGGAAAACATAAGTATTTTGGGAAAATAGATTTAAAGTTACCAGAAAGGCAATCGCTAAGAAGTTGATTTTTAGTTTCAAAGTTATTTTTTTGTTTCAGGTTAAAATGAGATTTTTTACCACAGAGGGCACTAAGATTTTTTTTCAATTAGTATGTTTACAAACACAAAGTTCACAGAGCTTAATCTACACAAAGCTTTGTGAACTTTGTGTTTTAACCGAATGCAATAATAAAAAAACATTGCGTACTCTGTGGTTAATTTTTTATTTGTGATTATTTTTTTTCAGGTTAAAATGAGAAATTTTACCATAAAGGTTTATGTTTTTATTTCAAGATTATTGGTTAAGAATTAAGGAGAAATCTAAAACCAAATACAGGTAATTCTCCCTGCATAAAATCTAAATCTTCAGATCTTTTAAAACCTAGATTTTCATACATTTTCCAGGCAGTTTGCATCGCTAAGGTTGAGTGGATTATAAGTTGTTTTCGCTTGTTTGAATTTGCCTTTTGTATGCATTCCAGGGTTAAAAGTTTACCAATTCCTTTTCCACGTGCTTGGTTGTCAACTCCTAATAATCGAAATCCTGCAGCATTTTTTTCCTGGGTTGCAATTCCGCCGGAACCATAATATTGCATGTCATTAAAATATACAACTGCACCTAAGATGATATTATTTTCATCAACGGCGACTAAGAGTTCTGTTTCTGGGTATTTGGTAAAATCTCCAATATTAGCCAGCATTTTGTAATAATTGGGTTGTTCGTTTTCTTTCGGAAAACCATCCAATTGCGAATAAACGCTAATAAGCAGTTTCCCTATTGCTTCAAATTCTGAAGGCTTGGCATTTCGAATAATATAGTTTAAAGTATTCATTTTTTAAGTTGAAATGAGATTTTTTACCACAAAGGGCACTAAGATTTTTTTTCAATTAGTATGCTTTAAAACACAAAGTTCACAGAGCTTAATCTACACAAAGCTTTGTGAACTCTGTGTTTTTTTAACCGACTGCATTAGTAAAAAACATTGTGTACTCTGTGGTTAATTTTTTATTTCAGGTTGCAATTATCTAATCCCTTTCCACCATTGTTGAAATTCTTGTTTATCATTTTTCAATTCAACCAATTCACCAATTTTAGGTGTAATTAATGGAATCGGGTTTTCAGAATTGGCATTCAATTCGGTTACTCGAATCAAAGGTTCATCCCAAGAATGAAGAGATAAAGGAAATTTTGAATTATGTACCGGAAATACTCTTTTTGCCTTCAAGTCTTTCATCGCTTTTATGACATCTTCGGGCAAATTGTGAATGTATTTCCATGCTGGATTATATTGACCATTATCGATAAGAGCAATGTCAAAAGAACCGTATTTAGCCCCAATTGCTGCAAAGTGCGAATCGTAGCCACTGTCGCCGCCCAAATACATTTTGAAATCCTTGGTTTCTAAAATAAAAGAAGTCCAAAGTGTGTTGCAACGTTTGATACTTCTGCCAGAAAAATGTCTCGATGGAGCAGTATAAAGCGTTAAATTTTGATCTAACTCTATTTTTTCGTGCCAGTCTTTTTCGATAATATTTTCTGTTGAAAATCCCCAAAATTCAAAATGCGAACCAACGCCAAGTGCCGTGATTACTTTTTTTATTTTTGGTTTCAGTTCCATAATCGTTTTATAATCTAAATGGTCATAATGGTCGTGTGTGATTAGTAAATAATCAATTTCCGGAATATCATCATATGTATAAATATCAGTTCCTTTAAAGGCTTTTGTCGTTCCGTAAATAGGAGAGGCGTTGCCACTGAAAACAGGATCAATTAAAAAATGTTTGCCTTCAAGCTGAATGAAATAGGACGAATGCCCAAACCAAACTAAAACATCCTGATTTAAAGGAAGTTCTTTTAAATTGGTTTTTATTGACGGAATAACATCAGTTGGGATTTTGCGGTCTACTTTCTTAAAGAAAAATTCTTTTAAAACATCAAAATAGCCATAACCTTCTGCCAATTCGGGAGTAAAGCTTTCATTTTCGAATTTTCCGTTTTTATATTGAGGTGATTTTTGTATTAAAGCCAGTCTTTCTCCAGAAGGCTGTTTTCCAAATCTTGGATGGAATAAAAAGTAAAAAATAACGGCTAGTAAAAGAATTATTAGAGTAAGGATCATTTTTCTGAAATTATAAGAGTGAAAATATTTTTAATATAAAATTGAAAGATAAGATTAAGCCAATTATAGTTAAGATTGTCAATCCTAAATACAAACGAAGACTTTGGAATTGATTTACAGGAAAATTTTCTAAGAAATATTTCCGAACGTTTTTATGGTTATAAATGCAAAACAAAATAAGCGTTATAAAAATCAAAAAGAATATTGATTCTAATATAAAAGCATCATTTTCTTGCTGGGAACTATTCTTTAAAAATATTTTAGTCATTTAAATTTTATACAGATTATTTTTGAGGATATAATTTTTGTAATTCTTTTACTGAAGCCGAAACCATTTCTTTGAGAATTTCTACATTAATATCGCTTAGTTTTTTGATGTAAATGCAACCTTTTGCTGCTCTGTGTTTTCCTAATTTCGAAAGTAATTCTTCTCTATTTTCTTCAGACAAATAAACATAAAGGGAAATAGCGGCTTTTCTTGGCGAGAATCCTGCGAGAGGTGCGTCGCCTTCGTGTCCGCTGGCATATTTATAATGATAACTTCCAAAACCAATAATGCTTGGTCCCCACATTTTGGCTTCAAAACCAGTTACTTTCTGCATTATTTTGATCAATTCAAAAGCGTCATTTCTTTTTGCTTCGTCATCTACAAAAGTGTTTATAAAATCTAAAACACTGGTTTGGGTTTCTGTGGTTTTATTTTTTGCCATGATTTATTTTTTTTGATGAAGTAAATCGCTTTTAAGTAAAATGTTTTTGATTTTACTTTCAGAAGCATAAAACAAGCCTGAATCTTCATTCATTTGATTTTCTAAAACTATCAAACTCACATCACTTTCAGGGAAATACAAATTTATGGAAGAAAATCCATCCCCAAGACCAGTATGTCCAACATATTTTACAGCATCTTTTTCAATTATTCTAATGCCATAACCGTAGCCTTCTTTTTCTTTTCCGAAAAAACTGTGTTGTGCTGTTATGTTGTATTTAAACATTAATTGATAACTTTCTGGTTTCAGTAGTTTTCCTTTATGGAAATTTTCATTCCAAATCGCTAAATCGCCAACAGTTGAAACAATTCCGCAAGAAGGAGTGTTTTCTTTAGTAATCATGGTTTCATTCACTATTTCGAAAGTGCCTTTTGCGTTAATATAACCTGAGACTACATTTTGAATTTTATCTTTTGAATAACAAAATGTATTTTTCATCTTTAACTTTTTAAAAAATGCATTTGCTACTTCAGAGTAGCTTTTTCCAGTAGTAACTTCAATTATTTTTCCCAAAAAAGGATAACCATTATTTCCATATTTAAATTCTGTCCCGGGTTTAAATAAAAGCGGTTTTTCTAAGTCAACTATTCCATGCGTGTGATTTAATAATTGATGAACAGTCACAGAATCTGCCCAGGTTTGCTTTAGTCCCGGCAAATATTTCTTGATTGGCGCCTGCAAATCAATTCGGCCTTGTTCTGCCTCTTTCATAATTAAAACCGCTGTAATCTGTCTCGTGTTCGACATAATTTCAAACTGACTGTCTAATTTTAAAGGTTTTTTAGTTTCAAAATTTTCAAAACCATAAGCTTTATTGTATAAAGTTTTTGCGTTTTGGGCAATCAGAATTACACCATTAAATTTAGGATCTGCAACTTTAATCAAACTGTCAATTTGAGCAGCATAATTATCCTTTTTTTGTGCAAAAGAATTACAGTTAGAAAATAGAAAAACGATAGAAAGCAGAGAAGAAAATTGGGTAATAGCGTTCATTAAGAGGTTTTTTGTTTTAGTTTTTTTGTTTGCTTTGCAATTCGGCTAAAGCGTCGTGTCAGGTTTCCCTTTAAAATGTGAGAAAAAATTAACCGCAAAGAGCGCTAATATTTTTATCAATTAGTAAGTTTAAAATAGTATGTTCGCAAAGCTGTGTCATCACAAAGCTTTTCGAACTTTGCATTATTATAAAAGAACATAAGTAAAAAACATTGCGTTCTTTGCGGTAAAAAAAATTAGAACATTCCGTTTTCGTTAATTGCTTCTTTTGGAATTTGCATTCCTAAATCCCAAAGTTCTACTATTTTATCAGCTTCAAATCTAAAAATATGGACAACGGCCGCACCTAAGTCAGCCGAATTTTGTTTGACATGTGAGTGTACCGCAACCAAATCGCCGTCTCTTAAAGCATGATGAATTTTGAAAGTCTTATTCGGATTTTTTCTGCAAGATTCTTCCATCGCCAGCATTAAAGTATTGGAATCACCTTTAAAATAAGCATTATGATGTTTGAAATTCTCGCCTATATAAAGTCGGAAAGCTTCATGTGAATGCCCATTTGCAGCGAGTTTTAAAAATTCCTGGGCAATATATTTCTTAGTCATGATTCTAAAATTAAAAACAAACTAAGTTATGAAATTTAGAAGTATGTTTTCAAGTAAATAAAAGCCTGAGATATGAAGTTTTTTATAAATCTTCTGACTTGATTTGAGAAGTATCAATACCTAATTTTTCAAATTCTTTTTGGCCTAACTTGGTAATATAAAAGTGTTTGTCGCCTGGATTATTTTTGGCAATCCAGCCTTTATCAGCAAAGGTTTCTGCAAGCAATTGACCAAGTTTTCCGCCAATATGACTGTAACACATTTTTGCCGGTTTTATTAAAGTTGATTTCTCGCTCATTTGATTTTTGAATTACGTTTTCTAAATTCTTCTTTTGACCAACTTTATTGCCAGATAAGCCATTGGAATATATGCAAAAACTAAATCTACAACCGTAAACCACATTGGCGAAGGCAGAGAGCAAACACTCACAATACCGCCTAACAAAAAGAAAGATCCAATAATTAAACCTAGTTTTGTTCTGTGATTAAATGCGATTAAAGACGTTGTAAGTGCGCCGGTAAATGTGCCTATGGCATGTGCCAAAAACGGAAAAAGAAAATGTTTTGGTTCAAACAAATGCATCGTTTTTTGCAAGCCTTCCATAGTGGTATTGTCGGCTCCGTCTGGGGGCGGAATAACCGAACCACTCATTAAAATAATACTCATGTTTACAATGCTCCCAACAAAAAGGCCAGCAATAACGGCCAAAGTATTTTTTAAAACAGGGTTCATAAATTTTGGTTTTTAGTTGCACTAATTTATAAAAATTATCAATAGTATAATGAACCAAATTTAGTATTCTATTTTCAATTAAAAGATTGCCTAAATTCCAAAGGCGAAACATTAGTCTTTATTTTGAATAATTTACTGAAAGATTGCTGATGCTCAAAACCCAATTCAAAAGCAATTTCACTTATAGATAAATCCGTTGTTGAAAGTTTTTCCTTCGCCTTTTCAATCAGTTTATTGTGAATATGTTGTTGGGTACTTTGACCCGTATGAAGTTTTAATAATCCGCTTAAATAATTAGGCGAAACATTTAGGTTTTCGGCAATATATTGAACTGTTGGTAATCCTTTTTTCACAAGTGAATCGTCTGTAAAATAATCTTCCAGTACTTTTTCTAAACGTTCTAAAATCTGATGATTGCTTATTTTTCGGGTTATAAATTGACGGTTGTAAAAACGTTCAGCATAGGTAAGAAACAATTCAATTTGAGCAATAATAACATCCTGACTGAACTTATCAATATTAGACTGATATTCCTGACGAATATTTTTGATAATACTTATGAGCATATTTTCTTCCTTCTCTGACAGATGAAGCGCTTCATGGACAGCATAACCAAAATATTCGTACTGCTTGATTTTCTTTGCAAGGGAAGTATTCCATAAAAAATCAGGATGGATCAATAATGACCATCCTGTATGTTGTAACTCAGCATTACCTTCTATAGAAAAAACCTGTCCAGGCGATATAAACATCAAAACCCCTTCTTTAAAATCATATTCCTGCTGTCCATATTTCATCTTGGCATTAGCATTTCGTTTGAGGGCAATCGAATAAAAATCAAGCATCAGACTCTTAGGTTCGTCTTCATTAAGATACTTAAGATCTTCAAAATTATAGACACTGACTAAAGGATGTTCCGGTTTAGGCAAATCTCTAAATTGATGAAATTCGCTTATCGTTTTAATGCGCAGAGGTTGCTGATTTGCCATAGTACAAGTTACTTAATTTTGATTATATATCGCAGCAAATTCTTTTGCATAGACTGCAAGCTTTGTTTTTCCCATTACTGCTGGTCTGTTGCGGTAATAATCTTCAGCTAATGTACCGTTGTAAAGTCTGGCATACATTTCAACCAAACCTTCTGCGATTTTTGGTTGCATGCCAACATTCACTAAACCATTCAGTGTTTCATCATCGCTAATTAAAACCCATTTCAAATCAGGTTTTCCAATAGCTTCTCCTAAAATTCGAGCCGTTTCATTACCAGTAAGTTCTTCACTGCCCACATAACGAATTTTTCTCCCGTCAAGCGGAGTTGTAAGTTCTTCGGCAATAGCGTCTGCGATATCCATTGGAGAAACCCACGGTATCATTTTATCCGCCCCGTAATTCGTTGCAATTACGCCCGCATTTTTTATCATCGGAATGTAAGCTAGTAAATTATAAAAGAAAGAAGTGGGACGCATAAAAGTAATAGCCACATTTTGAGGTTTATTCAAAACCGCTTCAATTTCATTGTAACGCTGAATAATTCCTGAATTTTGTTCTAAATGTGCTCCAACGCTACTTAAAAACACCACGCGTTTTACACCTGATTTTGCTATGGCTTCTGCATAATTATTTCCAATTTTACGTGTAAAAGAATCCAAATCAAGATTCGGATCGAAATAATTCGCACGCGGAATCATGCAATAAACGGCATCAGCACCAGTAAAAGTCTGCGTCAAAAACGTTGCATCTTCAACAGATCCAATTGCCGCTTTTGCTCCTAAACCTTCAATTACCGTTTGTTTTTCGACATCGCTTGTAATAACCGTAATATCGTGTCCTTTTTGCACTAATTCCTGTGCTAGTGGTTTGCTAATGTTCCCTAAAGAACCTGTAATAATAATTTTCATAATACTATTTTTTTGATGTTACAAAGTTGCGTAACATTAAAAAAGGGGCTGTAGCCAAATCTAAGATTTTGTTAGCCGAAATTATTTATCAAATTACTTCTCACTCAATTTCCTTTCATTTTCTGTTTGCGGTTTGTCTTTACCATTTGGTTGGCCTTTTCCGGTTGTAATCAGTTTTTTTAGACTATTCTGAATATAATTGGTCCAGGAATCCCGGCAAATATCAAAACATTCATAATCCGGAACCAAACCCACGTGTGTAAAGCGAAGTTCTGTTTTTCCGCCTTTTTCCGAAATTTCAAAAGTTGGTTTTGTGCCTGTCCATTCCGTTTCGTCTTCGGTGAATTTGAAGTAATTTTTTTCGACCAACCAAACAATTTTCTCATTCGGAATTACTTCAATCAATTTGTTTTTGCAACGATGTATATCTTCATAATGATAATCAAATACATCATTTAATTGGGCCGTGTTGCCATCGATTTCTTCAGACCACCAACCGCGAACATTGGTAATGGCATTAAAAACTTTTTCAGGAGATTGGTCAACTATAAGGGTCGTGGTAAAATCTTGCGCACTCATTTTGTGTAGTTTAGAAAGTTATATAACAAAATTACAATCTAAAAATCAATAAGTTAGGGTGTTTGTAAGACAATTGTAAGGGGTGAATCAGACAAGTTTTAAATTTAGATTTTTAATTTTCAGGAGCAGAAGAATTATTTTCATAAGAACGACCAGTCCCGCTGTCCGCTATATCTTTTGTGGTCTCGTTAAAAAGACGAGACCACAAAAGGATATCACTCCCATCGGGGCTAAAGTAGAGGTTTTAGTTTTTATAAGAAGTCCTCTAAAGCACACAGATTTTTAATCCCGACGCTTCGGGACTGTATGGTTTGTCTGCGTTAATATCTTTTTATTTTAAAAATTGATCTTTGCGAACATTGCGTAAACCCTTTGCGAACCTTGCGGTTAAATTAAATCTTATTAATATCAGTTCTTCTCAGCAGCCCAATCAATAAATTAATAATAAAAACAGGGATCGCTAACAAAGCAATTAATAAAAATTCAATAACCAATGTTGCATTAATTAATTGACTTCCATTATCAAACAATGGAAAAGTAGGATTACTTAAAAATATTTTACAATAAATAATAACCAGCCAATAAAGAACAAAACTTCCAATTAAAATAACGGTATGAATTATTGTTAATGGTTTTATAAGTTGCTTTTGGGGCAGTTTTTCAAATAGCCAATATAATATTCCCATCAAAAAGTAAGTAGTAAATAAAATTAATGTACAATCATAATTGGATATCACAAAATAGGTATCATGAATATTAATATCTAAACCTGAATTTGAATCAGTACATCGATACAGTCCTATCAATAAAATAAGAATCGAAACAATTAAAAATAAGTGGTGGGCTTTTATTCTTTTAAGAGTCATATGTTGTTTAAATTGTAAGAAATTATATATATAAATACGAAAATAGTAATTTTATATTCACTTCAACAATAAGTACAAAACTTTTAGTAAGTAAAAACGAAATCTGCTTAATCCGTTTAAATCTGTAAAATCTGTGTGCAATCTAATCGCAATACTTACAAATCCTTTCAACAACTTCTTCAATCTCAAAAAAGTGCTTCGTCATTACTTTTTCCAATTCTAAAGTCCCGCCTAAAATCAACATTTCTTTGTTCTCAAAACGTTTTCCAAGGCGGTCTTCCAGCATAATAGTTTCCATACTTTGCGCCATATTTATTTCTTTCAAAAATTCATTTGGATGCCCGGCTGTGCAAATTACAAGTCCAAATGGAATAGTTTTCATTTTTTGGGAGGTTTCATTTTGGCCATAAGCATATCCAACAGCATATACTCTGTCAAACCAGCCTTTTAATTTCGCCGGACAATCGCTCCACCAAACCGGATAAAGAAAAATAATACAATCGGCTTTTTCGATTTTTGCATGTTCGGATAAAACGTCTTGAGAAATTGGAAGATCTGTTTTGGCAAAGCCTTCTCTTTCATATTCTTCTTCAGACATATCACTCTGAAAATTCATTGCATATAAATCAGAAATTTCCAGATCCCAGTTTTGTTTTAAAATTTGAGATTTTAAATGTTCAAAAACCTGAAAAGTATAAGATTTTTTGCTTGGGTGACTGTAAACAATTAAAATATTCATTTTGGTTAATTCATTTAAAAATTAATAAATCAATTAAAATTGGAGCTGCTTTTTAATTATATAAAGTTAATTCTTATTTTTAACCAACTGCAAACCATTTCTAATTATGATAAAAAACTTTTACGCTGCATTATTTTGTATAACCGCTTCAATTTCAGCTTTTGCACAATTAAAAACACCCTCAGAATTTATTCCGAATTACGGAAAACAAATCAGCTATTACCATCAGGTAGAAGATTATTTTAAATATCTGACAGAACAATCTCAGTTTATCAAAAAACAGAAATATGGTGCAACAAACGAACAGCGTGACCTGAATGTCTATTATATCTCGACTCCCGAAAATTTGACAAATCTGGAGCAAATCAGAAACAACAATTTAGCTTCTATTGGTTTATCAGCAAATAAAACCACTACTGTTGATGATAAAATTATTGTCTGGTTGAGTTTCAATGTTCACGGAAATGAATTTGCAGGAACAGAAAGCGCTTTAACGGTTGCTTACGAACTTTTAAATCCTTCAAACGAAGCAACCAAACAATGGCTAAAAAATACGGTTGTAATTTTAGATCCGTGTATCAATCCTGATGGCTATTCACGTTACGGAAATTGGCTTAGAGAAATCACAGGCAAAAAAAATCATCCCGGATTATACGATAGAGAACATATGGAAGCCTGGCCTGGCGGACGTTACAATCATTATCTTTTCGATTTAAACAGAGATTGGGCATGGCAAACGCAAATCGAATCGCAGCAACGTATTAAATTATACAACCAATGGATGCCGCAAGTACATACAGATGTGCACGAAATGAGTTATAACTCGCCTTATTTTTTCCCGCCGGCAGCAGAACCTTTGCATGAGTTTATAGAGCAATATCAAAAGGATTTTTATAATGTTTTAGGGAAGAATATTTCGCAAAAATTCGACAAACAAAACTGGATGTACAATACCAGAGAGCGTTTCGATTTGTTTTATCCCAGTTATGGCGATACGTATCCAACTTATAACGGAGCAGTTGGACTAACATTAGAACAAGGCGGAATAGGAGCAGGCCGTGAAGTGACGATGGAAAACGGAGCGAACGTAACCATAAAAGATAGATTAACGCATCACGCAACTGCGGTTTTGACGGTTGTAGAAAGTGCAGCTTCACAAAAAGATATTCTCTTAAAAGGATTTAGAGATTTTCATAGCAATGCTCGTATAAAAGCAAAAGGCGTTTACAATACTTATGTTTTAAAAGCAAATCCAAAACTGGATCAATTAGCAGAGATGCTTAAGAAAAATGATATCGAATTCAGTTATGCCGATGCCGGTGCTTCTGCATCTGGATTTCATTATCAAAATAAGAAAAACGAAAGTTTTAAAATTGAACCAAACGATTTGATTATAAAAGCAGATCAGCCAAGATCAGTTTTAGCGCAGGTTTTGTTTGAACCGAATCAAAAATTAAACGATAGTTTGTCATATGATATAACAGCCTGGGCTTTGCCTTTGGCATATGGAGTCGAAGGTTATGCCGTTAAAAATAATCTTTCGCTTAAAACAAAAACTAAAATTGAAACAATAGCAAAAACAGTTCCGGCCAGCGTATATGCCTTTTATGTACCATGGAATAACAGAACTTCTGCGCAGGTAGTTTCATTATTGCATCAAGGCGGAATCAAAGTGCGTTCTGCCATGAAAAAAGCGGTTTTCGGGACCATCACAATCGAACCGGGCGGATTAATTATCAGCCGCGCCGATAATCCAAAAACAGCCGATTTCGAAAAAACAGTTTCTGATATCATTAAAATCAAAACCGATTATAGTTTTATCACAACCGGATTTTCTACAAATTCTAAAGATATTGGCGGTGAGAATTTTGTGTTGCTAAAAGCGCCAAAAATCTTAATGTTATCCGGAAAAGGAATTGTGTCTACCGAGTTTGGCGCGACCTGGCATTATCTGGATGAAACGATAAGTTATCCGGTAAGTATTGTCGAAACGTCTAATTTTAATCGGGTTAAATTGTACAATTACAATACATTAATTCTTTGTGATGGTTCTTATGATTTCTCAGACGATCAGAAAAAACATATTGACGAATGGATTAAAAATGGCGGAAAAGTAATCGCGATGAGCAGCGCCATTTCGTTATTTCAGGATCGCGAAGGATATGCTTTGAGCCTGTTTGCGAGCAAAGAAGACAAAGAAAAATCAGAGAAAGAAGAAAAAGAAATCGAACTCAAAAAACGCTTTTTAGATTTCGAAGGGTCAGAACGACGAGAGATTTCAGGTACAATTCCGGGTGCGATTATTGAGAATAAATTAGATAAAACCTATCCAATGGCTTTTGGTTTAGGAAATACGTATTTCAGTCTTAAGACCAACGAAAGGTCTTATTCGCTTTTAAAAAGCGCCATAAATGTAGCTTATATTCCAAAAGGGTATATCAGTTATGGTTTTGTCGGGAATACTATCAAGAAAAAACTAAATGAAACAGTGACTTTTGCCGTCGATAAAAAAGGCGACGGAACTGTAATTTACATGATGGATAACCCGCTTTTTAGAGGTTTCTGGGAAAACGGAATCCTGTTATTCAGTAATTCACTTTTCTTAGTCAACTAATAAAAAAATGCTCTTCAGATATAAGATTTGAAGAGCATTTTTTTTATTCAGGAGCAGATGTTTCGTTTTCAAAAGAACGTTCAGTCCCGCTGTCCGCTATATTCCCGATTAACAAAAACTACGGCTAAAAAGCCTTGTTTTTCTAAATCGGGAGATGCCGCTCCCATCGGGGCTAGCGATTACGTTTCTTTTTCATAAGAACGAGGAAAACGAATTCGCAGAAATTTATTGTCTTACAAAATACAAATCACTGCCATCAACATAGGATTTTCCCAAAACCATCTCTCCCTGATCAGAAATAAAATACGTCCATTTTGAATCGTCTATGATAACAAAGAATTCTTTTCCTTCTTCAGTGCCGGGATTTCCGGATAAATAATCAAGTTTATATTCGTATTTGTGGTTCTCTACTTTTTCATCCTCGGTAATAGTTAAATTGGAGTTTGAATCAAATCTGTAAATGATGTTTTTATCTGAATAATCTGTAAAAGATTCCGTGAAGCCGTTAGTTGTACTAAAAATGTAACTCCGCATTTTAACTAATTTCCAGGTCCCCACAACCGGACTTGCCTGGTCATCATCATCAGTACAGTTTGTAAAAGCAAGAAGAATAAAAATAAGTGTAATAATTTTTCTCATAATAATTTATTTTACTCGTTCGTATTTTGATGTAGAACAGTCAAAACATTCGTCAATTAAAGTCAAATTTTCACCATTAATTTCAATTAAGCGATCAATAAAATATTCCTGAGTAATAGAAAGACCTTTGTCTATAACAAGCATTTCTTTTTCACCGCCAAAAATTGATTTTTTAGTTTTTATCAAAAATTGCTGCTCGCGCGACAATTTTCCATTAGTATAAATTCTAAGAGTAGAACCCGAAAATTCAATTTCTTTTTTTTCATTTAAAGTAGCCTGAGTAGGACCTCCAAATCCTCCAGTTGTAGAAAGCCATAACCATCGTCCTTCCAGGTTTTTTTCTGTCGGAGTATTGGCATTAGTATTTTTAGTGTTACTGTTACTGTCATCATTACTATTACAAGAGAATAATAAGAAAACCATAAAAATTAGAAAAGTAAATTTTTTCATGTTGATTGATTTTAAGATTTTTATTCTACCCAAACATATCCTGAACTATTATCAAACCAAATAATAAGAAATGTTTTTTTAAGGGTTAAAATTCACATCTGTTTCTTAATAGATGCAAATTTTATTAAATAGTTGCGTAAGAATGGAATATTTCTTAAAATTATTACATTTATTGTAATAAGCTGTTCTAAGTAATGCCTAATTTCTATATATAAATTAGAATGATTTTTTATTAGGTTTTAATCTGTTGTATGGTATTTATTTAATTTTCGTAAATAGAAATAAGACAAAACAGGTAATCCAAAAATTTGAATGAGAAAGAAAACTAATGATAGTATTCCTTCTAACTTTTTGCTACTATCAATAATTAGAAATTGTTGCCCTAACGGCCCTTTTGAGAAAATAACGGTATTAATTAAATTCCATCCTAAATGTATTGCGATTGGAAGATATAAAGATTTTGTTTTGGCATAAGCAAACGCAAACATAAGTCCCCAAATTCCGGTCATAAAAAATACAATGAGCATTTGTATCGGGTTTCCGAGAGCACCAAATGTAAACCAATGATATATTCCAAAAGCTGCCGCAGAGAGAATACAAGCTTTTTTTACTCCTATTTTTTTAATAGTAATATAAAGTAAAGCTCCTCTGAAAATTAGTTCCTCAAATAGAACTGAAGATAAAACCCACCAGGAACTTTTGAAGAACTGTTCCGTGCTAAATTCATGATTTATATTATAATGGGTGCCTGTTAAGCTTGAAGTTGCAGTATAATAGAAAACACAAAAAAGTGATGCCACTATAAAACCAAATATAAAATGTAAGGTTCGTTTTTTTGTTAATTTAAAACCTAAAACAGATAAATTGGATTTGTCAAACCAAGAAAGCAATAACCAGGAAATTAAAAGTTCAACAAGTATTCCGATCATAATTTTGGTTTGTTAGTTGATTTTTTATGTTGCTGTGAATGCTTGCTGAAAGATTATTTCAATCGTTCTAAAACGCCTTTACGTTTGACAATGTTTTTATAATCCCACTGAATTTCTCTTCCTTTCTGAAGCCAGCGCTTCAAATCTTCTTTATTGATTTGTTCAGCGGCTGTATAACGGAATTCTGCTGCTTTAAAAGAGCCTTCATTTGAAAGTTTTTCTTCTTCAAAAGATTGCCCGCTCCAAAACAGTAAACGAACATTATTTTTTAGTTTACTATAACCAACTATCGGGTTTCCGTCCAGAAACCAAACCGGATGGGCATGCCAGATTTTGTTATCTGCATCGGGAAGATTTTCATTGATTATTGTGGCAAGTTGATCACAGATTTCTTTGTCTGTACTACTTTGTGAATTATTATAATCTTGTACGGCTGGATTCATCTTAACTAGCTCTTTGGTTTTGTAATTCGTTGAATTTATTATTGTTACTTCAATTATGAGTTTATTATTGAAGCTAAAATAGTCATTTTTCTATTACAAAGTTCAAGGATAATATGACGTTATTATGAAAGTGTTATGTGAAGGATAGAGGCAGTATCTCCAGATTTAGAAAAATAAGGCTTTTTAGCCGTGGTTTTTGTTAATCGGGAATTTAGCCGAAAGCCAGACCCGCATTTTTCGGCGGGACACGCCCAAATAAAAAATCCGACTTGCTTTCACAAATCGGATCTTGATATTTTATTGAGTTTAAATTACAACTGAACCACTTTCCCGGTATGTACATCATATCGCATAGAAACAATTTTAACGTGATGCTCTTTTACGATTGGGTTGTCCTGAATCAATTTTACAGAATGTTCGATATTGGCATTAATCGCGCCTAAATAATTAGTTGCTTTTGGAGTTGTTTTATCGGCATCAATTTCTTCTTTTTCTTGTGAAATTGTTTCTACAATATTGTCAATATGATTGAAATGTTTTTTATAAGAACCTTCTTTATCATTAATGTATGCTTTTATAGCACCACATTCTGTGTGACCCAAAACCACAATTAATTTTGCATCTAAATGTTCTACAGCATACTCAATACTTCCCATATCGATGTCAGAAATTAGATTTCCAGCATTTCTAATTACAAATAAGTCTCCAATTCCCTGATCAAATACAATTTCAGGAGAAACACGGCTGTCTGAGCACGTAATCACAACTGCAAAAGGCTTTTGGCTATCCTGATTGGCTAAAACTGTTTTTTTGTTTTGATGTGGGTGAGCCGATCTTCCGTTTAGAAATCTATCGTTACCCATTGTTAGTTGTTCGATAGAAGTTATAATTTTATCTTCTGTTGGTTTGTGTTTTTTGCAGCTAAATAAAGAAAAAATTATAAGAGCAAATATTGTAATCTTTGTTTTCATTCTAAGATTTTTTAAATTATGTGTTATTCAATGTTCTATAATAGAACCGCACAAAATTATTTTGCTTTTACACACAAATTAGCCACAAGAAGTTTTTATAATGTTATTTAAATCTATTTTTTGAAGGAGTTGAAAGTTGCTGAAATGTTGATCACAAATTCTTTCGTATATTGTCCGGTTGTATCTAAATCCGGATCTAAAATCGTTATTTCGAGTCCGGATAATTCCTGGCTTTGAAATAAATAAGAAGTAAGTTCATTAAATTCAGTATAAGTCAGACCATCGGGCGTTCGGCTGTCTACACATGGCATTACAGAATCATTTAAAACATCTACATCAATATGAAGCCAAAAACCGTCCAGATTCTTTGCCGTAACTTCTGAAAGAAATGATTTTACGCAATTTGAAATACCTTGCTTGCGCAATTCAAAAAGACTGAGATAAGTTGCGGTAGAATTTCGAATCTCATTTTCGTATTCGTCATCATATTCACGATTGCCAACGCACCAAAGATTTTCTTCTTTTATATAAGGAGATAAATTTAGAATATTGCTTAGTTTATTATGCCCGTTTCCTGTTACTATTGAGGCTGCCATTCCGCCAACGCCTCCGGTTTCAGATAGTGAAATATTCATAAAATCAGTATGGCCGTCAAGATAAAATAAACCATAATTTCCTTTTTGTTTCAGAGCAATTGCTGATCCTAAAAGAATACTGCAATCTCCACCAAGTATGAATGGAAATTTATTTTGAGTCAATAAATTATTTATTAAATAGGCTTGTTCTCTTGCATATTCAACTAACGAATTTGCATTAAGAATTTGCGTTTCACTGTCTTTAAGATTTGAATATTTTGGCGGATCAATTCGTATTATATCTTTATGCGGAATGAATTTATGCAAATTGTGTTTCCATAACCAGTCCGGTAATTTTTTTACACCGGGTTCTTTGCCAGGTTGAGGTTCTTTTAAGCCCAGATTTGATGGAAATTCAACAATGTATACTTCTTTCATAATCTTAGATGTTTATTCGTAAAATTATGAAAATAAATTCTTTAGTTAGTTTTGTTTTTTAGAATTCGAATTAAATAGATTCCAAAAATAATTTGCTCCATTATGAATATTAATATGGTAATTTTAATGTGTGTTATTATACTTTCAATTGCACTTTGATTAATATCATAGCCGGTGTTATCAATAAAGAGCGTTGGGAATTTTAACATTGAAAGGATTAATGTAGATACTATCATATGTCCTATGAAAATAGATATTTTTAGTCGTTTAAAATATTTTGAAAATATCCAATAGAATAAAAGAGGAACAATAAAATTTACTAAAATTATAAATGAAATAAAGAAATAGGACGGAAAGATTGTTGTATGCCATCCCGGAATTATTGATGAGAATAAATCATCGGATATTATATACAAACAAAAAAGACAGAATAGTAGAAATGTTATTAAAATAGAAATTAAAAAGAACAGGAGTTTTCTCATTTGTTTTATTGTTTTTGCCTTGACAATATACTAAATTGTGAGAGTCAAAAACAAAAAAATCCGACTTGCTTTCACAAATCGGATTTTTAAATTGAAAATTATATGTAACCGTAAAACGGTTTGTATTACAAGTGAATTACTTCGCCATAAGCATCAGCAACAGCTTCCATAACAGCCTCGCTCATAGTTGGGTGAGGGTGAATCGATTTTAAGATTTCATGACCTGTAGTTTCTAGTTTACGAGCTACAACTGCCTCAGCAATCATATCTGTAACACCAGCACCAATCATGTGGCATCCTAACCATTCTCCGTATTTTGCATCGAAGATTACTTTTACGAATCCGTCTGGAGTTCCGGCAGCTTTTGCTTTTCCTGAAGCTGAGAAAGGGAATTTACCAATTTTTAATTCGTATCCTTTTTCTTTAGCTTGTTTTTCAGTTAAACCAACAGAAGCGATTTCAGGAGTTGCGTAAGTACAACCAGGAACGTTTCCGTAATCGATTGGATCTACGTGTAAACCAGCGATTTTTTCAACACAGTTAATTCCTTCAGCAGAAGCGACGTGAGCTAAAGCCTGACCTGGAGTAACATCTCCAATTGCATAATATCCAGGAATGTTAGTTGCGTTGTAAGCGTTTACTAAGATTTTATCTCTGTCAACAGCGATTCCAACTTCTTCTAAACCAATATTTTCAATGTTAGTTTTGATTCCAACTGCAGAAAGTACAATGTCAGCTTCAAGAACTTCTTCTCCTTTTGCTGTTTTTACAGTTGCTTTAACTCCGTTTCCTGTAGTGTCTACTTTTTCTACAGAAGAGTTAGTCATTACTTTAATTCCGGCTTTTTTCAAAGAACGCTCAAATTGTTTTGAGATATCTTCATCTTCTACAGGAACTACGTTTGGCATAAATTCTACAATAGTAACTTCTGTTCCCATTGAGTTGTAGAAATGTGCAAACTCAACTCCAATTGCTCCAGAACCTACAATAATCATAGATTTTGGTTGTGTTGGTAATGTCATTGCCTGACGGTAACCAATTACTTTTACTCCATCTTGTGGTAAGTTTGGTAACTCACGAGAGCGAGCTCCGGTAGCAATAATAATGTGGTCAGCGCTATATTCAGTTACTTTATTATCTTTATCTGTAACGTCAAGTTTTTTACCTGATTTTAGTTTTCCAAAACCTTCAATAACGTCAATTTTGTTTTTTTTCATCAAGAACTGAACTCCTTTACTCATTCCGTCAGCAACACCACGGCTACGTTGTACAACTGCAGGAAAATCTTTATCGAATTCAGAAACTTTCAATCCATAATCAGAAGCGTGTTTTAAATAATCAAAAACCTGAGCTGATTTTAATAATGCTTTAGTTGGGATACATCCCCAGTTTAAACATACACCACCAAGGTTTTCTTTTTCAACTACAGCTACTTTAAAGCCTAATTGTGAAGCTCTAATCGCTGTTACATATCCGCCAGGACCACTTCCTAAAACAATAACGTCGTATTTCATTTTTTTGGTTTTTAGTATTTATAACCGAAAATGAGGTTTATAATTCCGAAACTCACTCTTCGATTTTTCTTTTGTTATTTGTGATTGCGAATTTAAGGATTTATTTTAAAAAACACTTCAAAATTTATTTTTACCCGTACTGATTTTGACCTTTTCACAGAAATTTAAGTAATTGTTAATTGTAAATTGTGAATTATGAAGTGAAAAATTAGATTTTGAAGTGAAATCTCAAATTAAATTGTTTATCAAAATAACAAAGTCGAAGAGCTTTTCAATAGGAAAAGTTCTTCGACTTCGTTCAAAGTGACTGCAATGATTAATTAACCATTCACAATTCACAATTTATAATTAAACCTTCACGTGTCCCCAGTTTTCTCCGCTGGCGATTCGTCTAATCTGCATTTCGCTTACGCCAAATTGTTTGGCGATCATTTTCAAGCGTGTTTTTTGTTCTGGTCGGGCCAAAATTTTCTTGATTAACATGACTTTCGTTGTCGTTAATTTTCTTCCGTCAGCTTTCAGGTTGTGCTCAATTAAGTTCTTTTTTGCCTGAATCACACGTGGGCTTTTACGGCTGTGCGCCATCATTTCGGCTTTGGTTGCCCAGCGTAAATTGCTTACATCGTCATTACTTCTGTTGTAATCTAAATGGAGTACATAAGTTTGATCTTCAGAATCTTTTGGAAGAAAATATTGGGCAACTAATTTGTATAAAAACAGGTATTTGTTGACAATTTTGTCGTCTTTTTTAACTTTAAATCTGAAGGTAGGATAACCATCACTCAAACCGCCTTTTAGGATGCGGCCATTTTCAATTTCGTCAGTAAAACTTATTAAACGGCCTCTGTTTGAAATGGCGTAACGTAATTGTAATGAAGCGTTTATTTCTATTTCTTTGAATTGTTCGTTTGGGTAAAATCTGTTTTGTGGCATTTTCTTTTACATTTGATTTCTATAATCTCAAAGATAAAAAAACCAAAAACGAAATCATTTATATAATTCCTTAGGAATGTTACATTTATGATTCCTATAACGCTAATTTAACTTTTTTAAGAATTTTTTTAGCATTTCAAAATTTAGTTTGCCACAGAAAATTGCGAATCGTATAAATTTTTGTAATAACCTTCTGCCTTATTCAATAACTCCTGATGTGTACCTTGTTCTACAATTAACCCTTTGTCCATTACAACAATTTTATCTGCATTTACAATTGTTGCCAATCGATGCGCAATGATAATAGAAGTTCTTCCTTTAGTAATCGTTTCGGTCGCACGCTGAATCAATTCTTCTGAATAAGTATCGATAGATGAAGTGGCTTCATCCAAAATCAAAATACTTGGATTACTCACATACGAACGTAAAAAAGCAATTAATTGACGTTGTCCAGAAGAAAGCATTACACCACGTTCTTTTACATCAAAATCATAATTATCAGGCAAACTCATAATAAAATCATGAACACCAATTTTTTTGGCAGCATTCAAAACCTGTTCACGGGTAATTTCTGGATTTTGTAAAGTAATATTATTGTAAATCGTATCGGCAAATAAAAATACATCCTGTAAAACCACGGCAATTTGCTTTCTCAATGAAGCCAAAGTATAATTTTCGATATTATTTCCGTCGATAAAAATAGTTCCGCTGTTAATCTCATAAAAACGATTCAGCAAGTTTATAATCGTTGATTTTCCTGCTCCGGTCGAACCTACAATCGCAATCGTTTGCCCAGCATCGACAGATAAATCAATACCTTTAATAACTTCTTCTTCCGGGATGTAACTGAAACGGACTGCTTCAAATTCAATGCTTCCATCAAAAATTGGAGCTTCAAGTGTTCCGGTATCCTGAATATGATCTTGCGTATCGATAATATCAAAAACACGATTTGCCGCAATCATTCCTAATTGCATCTCATTGAATTTATCTGCAATTTGTCGTAGTGGATTAAAAAGCATTCCGATAAACATGGTATAAGAGAATAAATCTCCAAACGTAGTAAAATGATCTCCGTTCAGGATTTTAAATCCACCATAAACGACAACTAATCCTAAAGTTATTGAAGAAATAATATCAGCAATGGGAAAAAATATGGAGTTGTATAAAATTGTTTTAATCCACGCAACTCTATGTTTATCATTTATTACTCTAAAGTTTTCGGCTTCAATTTTTTCACGATTAAAAAGCTGTACGATTTTCATTCCTGTAACGCGTTCCTGCACGAATGAGTTCATGTTAGCAATCTGCGTACGAACTTCTTCAAAGGCAACCTGCATTTTACGCTGAAAGATTCGGGTAATATAAACCAGAATCGGCATGGCAACAATTACAATCCAGGTTAGTTTCCAGTTCATGTAAAACATAAAAATCAGTACCACCAGCATTTTCATCATATCACTGATAATCATAAATAATCCCTGGCTGAAAATACGAGCAATCGATTCAATATCGGATACTGATCTGGTTACCAATTGACCAACCGGAACCAAATCAAAATATTTCATTCTAAAACTCAAAATATGTTTAAAAAGCTTAGTACGAATGTCTTTTACGATATCCTGTCCAAGCCAGTTTGCCCAATACACAAAATAGAATTGAGAAAAAACTTCGCATAAAAGCACAATTCCCATCAATATAATGTACATCAATAAACCGTGTTTATCATGTGTCTTGATATAGCCGTCGACCGTTTGTTTTAATAAGTAGGGGCGAAGTGCCGCAAAAATCGAAAGGGAGACTGCAAAAACGATAACGCCATAATAGCGCCATTTATAAGGTTTGGTGTAAGTTAAAATTCGTTTGAATAATCCGGTATCGAATGCTTTTGCTTTCATGTATTTTTTTTCAATGCTTTAAGCTATAAGCTTTAGGCATTAGGCTAAGCACTTTGTGGTGAAAGCTTATTGCCTAAAGCTTAAAGCCTACAGCTATATATAATCGTATTTTATTTCGGTTAAATATAAACCATGCGCCGGAACCGAAAATCCGGCTTTTTCTCTGCTTTTACTTGCAATAATGTTTTCAAAATCGGCTATAGAAATTTTATGCAAACCTATATTAACTAAAGTTCCCACAATAGAACGAACCATATTCCTCAAAAAACGATTTGCCGAAATCGTAAAAATTAGTTTGTTGTTTTCTTGTTTCCAATAAGCCTCAAAAATCGTGCAATCAAATGTATTGACATCTGTATTTACTTTCGAAAAACACTGAAAATTGGTATGATTGAGCAAAATTCTCGCGGCTTCATTCATCAAAGCTACATCTAATTTTTGATTAAAATACCAACTCAATTCCTCCAAAAATGGATTTTTAACAGTATTGATATGGTATTCGTACGTTCTTTTAGTAGCATCAAATCGGCAATGTGCATCATCATGAACCAATATAATGTCGAAAATTGCAATGTCTTTAGGGAGATAAGAATTCAGTTTATGAATCAAATTCGGAATATCAAGCGGAGTTTCAAAATCAAAATGACCATACATTTCCTGTGCGTGAACTCCGGTATCAGTTCGCCCGGCACCCATAACATTTATAGTTGAATTTAATAAGACCGAAAGCGCTTTGTTTAAAGTTTCCTGAACAGAAGAGGCATTCGGCTGAAATTGCCAGCCGTGATAATGTGTTCCGTTATATGCAAATTGAATAAAATATCTCAAAGTAAAGGTTCAAAGGTTCAGAGCGGCAAAGGTACAAAGATTTTTTTCTTTACAGGGGCAAAGTTACAGAGAGGCAAAGGTTCAAAGGTTTTTATAGTAAGTTCAAAGTTGCAAAGATTTTTATACTGACATAATATTAAATAAGCAGATGTATTAAAAATCATCCTGCTTTAAAATCCCAATAGAAAACCTTTGAACCTTTGCTTCTCTCTAAACCTTTGCGCCTCTAAAAGAACTGTTAAAACCCAAAATACCAATCATAGTTTACACAGCAAAAAATCGTGTCAGAAATTGACAATTCCAACGTTTTAATTAAAGTGTTTTTTTAGCTTTTTTTTGAAAAAATAGCTAAACGTTAATTTTGAAAATACTTCATTTTAACAGGAAGTATTTCTCCTATGTTTGTAATCTAAAATATCAAAAACTATGAATGAAATTACTTCTTATTGGTGGATAATTTTAATCTTATTCTCCATTATTTTTTACAAATTTATTTTACGCGTTTTCTTCGGAATGGTAATGGTTCCGGAGGATAAAATTGGTCTGGTGACTAAAAAATTCGTTTTGTTTGGTGCCGACAGGTCGCTTCCTGATGGTCGTATTATTGCGACAAAAGGAGAAGCAGGTTATCAGGCACAAACGCTTGCCCCAGGTTTATATTGGGGAATGTGGATCTGGCAATATTCAATCGATATGAGCGGATTCACCATTATTCCGGAAGGAAAAATTGGACTGGTTTTAAGTAAGGACGGAAAAGAAATTCCGACCGGACGAATTCTAGCCAGAAGAGTAGATAGCGACAACTTTCAGGATGCAACTTCTTTCCTGAATAACGGCGGACAAAAAGGACGTCAGACTGCTTTTATTACAACAGGTTCATATCGTATTAATACGTTTCTTTTCGAAATTGTAATTGCGGATCAAATCAAGATTTATGAGAATATGATTGGTATCGTAACAGCTTTGGATGGAGAACCAATTCCACAAGGACAAATTGCCGGTAAGTTTGTTGAAAATCATAACAACTTTCAGGATTTTGACAAGTTCTTAGAGCATGGCGGAAATCGTGGTTTGCAACCTCAGGTTATGTTGGCAGGTTCTTATTATATTAACACATGGGGAATTCTGATCGAACAAAATCCAATGACAGATGTGCCAATTGGATATGTTGGAGTTGTGATTTCTTATATTGGAGAAGACGGTCAGGATGTTACAGGCGATACTTTCAAGCACGGAAATATTGTTTCGAAAGGACAACGTGGTGTTTGGATGGAGCCACTTGGCCCGGGGAAATATGCACTGAATAAATACACTACTAAGTTAGAAGCTGTTCCAACAACAAACTTGGTTTTAAACTGGGCAAACGCCAGAAGTGAATCGCATGATTTGGATAAAAACCTTTCTACGATTACGGTTCGTTCAAAAGATGGTTTCCCATTCAATTTAGATGTGGCACAAATTATTCACGTTCCGGCTGCCGAAGCACCAAAAGTTATTGCACGTTTTGGAAGCATGAACAATTTGGTTTCTCAGGTTTTAGAGCCAACTATTGGTAACTATTTCAGAAACTCGGCTCAGGATAGCGATGTAATTTCGTTTTTAACAACAAGAAAAGAGCGTCAGGAATCGGCTAAAAATCATATTAAATTAGTGCTTGACGAATATAATGTTAATGCAGTGGATACTCTGATTGGAGATATCGTACCGCCAGATTCATTGATGAAAACATTAACAGACAGAAAATTGGCTGAAGAAGAACAAAAAACATATCAAACCCAAAGAATGGCGCAAGAACAGCGTCAGGGAATGGAAAAGGAAACCGCGATTGCAGACATGCAAAAAGAAATCGTTCGAGCATCACAAAGTGTTGAAATTGCACAAAGAACTGCCGATGCAACCGTGAAAAAAGCAGAAGGAGATGCAACCAGCTTAAAACTGAATGTAAACGCTGAAGCGGAAGCAACAAAAATGCGTGCTAATGCAGAAGCCGAAGCAACAAAAGCAAGAGCAGGAGCACAAGCAGAAGCAACAAAACTAAATGCGAGCGCAGAAGCAGAAAGAATCTCGAAAACAGGTTTGGCTGAAGCAGAGAAAATCATGGCAATTGGTAAATCAACTGCTGAATCGTATCAATTGCAAGTTAGTGCGATGGGTGGCGACAATTTTACCAGATATAAAGTTACCGAAGAAATTGGTAAAGGAAATATCAAAGTAATTCCAGATGTCCTGATATCCGGAAATGCCGGTTCTGATGGTTCAATAAGTGGTTTATTAGGATTGAAACTAATGGAAATGATGGATACTAAAGATTCGAAAGATCTAAAAAATCCTAAGAAACAATAATTGTTTAATTAGGTGTAAGACGTTAGATGTAAAATGTAAAACACATCGTATAATGTAGAGGCGCACAGCAGTGCGTCTAACACAAAATTTGAAATCCGATTTGCGAAAGCGAATCGGTTTTTTGTATAAAAAAAACTTAGCAACTTAGCAACTTAGTCCCTTAGCATCTTTTAAAAAAACCTTTGTACCTTTGAACCTCTGAACCTTTGCCTCTCAAAAAAAGAATGAAAAAAATCCTGCTCCTTTCCGATACTCATAGTCATATTGATGATACTATTTTGAAATATGTAAATCAAGCCGATGAAGTTTGGCATGCCGGAGATATTGGTGATTTGCATGTTACCGATACCATAAAAAAACTAAAACCGCTTCGTTGTGTTTATGGCAATATTGATGATGCGCAAGCGAGATTAGAATTTCCATTGCATAACCGGTTTTTATGCGAAAATGTTTCGGTTTGGATTACACATATTGGTGGTTATCCCGGAAAATATAATCCGGCGATTAGAGAAGAAATGGCTTTGAACCCTCCTAAATTATTTATCTGCGGACATTCACATATTTTAAAAGTAATGTTCGATAAAAAAAATAATTTGCTGCATATGAATCCCGGCGCATGTGGAAAAAGTGGTTTCCATCAAATGCGTACAATGCTTCGTTTTGTTATTGACGATGATAAAATTAAAGACCTGGAGATTGTTGAAATAGGAAAAAAATAATGTCTTATTTAGTGTGGAAGCGGAATTTTGATTTTAATCTTTGTTCCCTCATTGGGTTTTGAATCTATTGTAAAACTTCCTTTGAATTTTTTAATTCTGGCTCGAATACGGTTCAGGCCAAAACCTTCTGCATCTTTTGTTTTTTTAGTTATAAATCCTTTTCCATCGTCTTGAATTGCAATAATAAATTCATTGTTTTTCTCTACAAGTGAAATTGTAGTTTTCTTTGCTTCACTATGTTTTATAATATTATTGAAAAGTTCAGAAACAATAAAATAAATTTTCATTTCGAATTTTTCAACATACCTTTTTTCTGTCGGAATTGTGCTTGAAAATTCAAAAGTAATGTCAGAATTAGAATTTCGTTCACATAAATCTTCTAAAGCATAAATCAACCCAAAGCGAACTAAAAGAGCAGGAACAAGATCATGAGACATGTCCCGTAAAAGATCATGAGCTTCTGCCAGAATTGCTTTTGTTTTTTGAATTTCTTCCGAATTAATATTATTTTGGGTAGTGAAAACATTCAAATGTAATCCTGCAGAAGATAATAGAGAGTTGACATTATCATGTAAAAAAGCAGCAATTTTTTTTCGCTCCATTTCCTGACTGTCAATTCCGGCATTGATGACATTGAGCAGTATTTTTTGCTTTATGTCTTTTCGTTTTATTTTCTGCTTTAATTCATTATTTTGATAAAAGAAATAAAATAGAAAAAATAAGATTACAATTAAGACAATGGATAAGCTAACTACTTTTTTATTTCTTAATTGCTCGTATTTATGAAGTTCAGTAACAGTATTTTTTTTTGAATTTTCTGATTTTTGAATTTCTTCCTTCAAAATCTCTTTATGTTCTTGTCTAAAATTAGAATTTACAGTGAAAAATAAAAAAAACAGAAGTACAGTGAAAAGTCTAATAAAAAACATTTAAGGATTAATTAAATTGTTTTTTAAAGCATATTTAACCAGACCAATAGTATTTTTAGTCTGCAATTTTCTCATAATATTTTTTCGATGGGTTTCGACTGTATTGGTACTAATGAAAAGTTTTTCACTTATTTCTTTTCCACTATATTCGAGTGAAATTAGTGCAACAATCTCAATTTCTCGCGGAGTTAAAATCGGATTTTCGACGTAAATATTTTTATTTAATTTTGGATTATTATGCGCGAAAACATTGAAGATTTTTTCTCTCACAGCATTTGAAAAATATTCCTGACCCTGATAAACGGCTTCTATAGCTTCGATGATATTTTCGCCAGCGCATTTTTTAGTCAAATAGCCTTTTGCGCCTAGTTTCATAACTTCTTTAATGATTTTTAACTCATCATAGCTTGATAAAATAATGACTTTGCAAGGACTATTGTTTTTATGAAATTCCTGCAATACTTTGATGCCATCTTTTTCGGGCATGCTAATATCTAAAACTAAGATATCAGCATTGTTTTGAAGAACATCCTCATATATAGTAATACCGTCCAGTGAATTTCCTACGACTTCAAAATTAGAAACGGTTTGTAATAAATTGGTAAGACCATCGATAAGTACTTGATGATCATCGGCAAGATGTATTCTTATTTTGGTTGTTATCATTGTTTTTGGAAATGAAAAAAAAAGCAAAATTAGAAAGAAGTTATCTTCTCAAATTGCCTCAAAAAGGCTACTTTATAACATTTTAAGCCACAAAAAAACCCGAATATAAATTCGGGTTCTCTTCGCACAAAAAAATTAAGTTTATAGGTTTACCTCAAACGGTCTACAGATTTTACGAGATCTTCATCCTTCTTGATGGCCTTATTAGCTAAAACTAATAACACGATAGCAACAATCGGTAGAAACATCCCAATACCTTTCTCTGAAACAGCATTAACTGTCTCTCCAGATAAATTTAGAGAGCGATATACAAATAATCCTAATAAAATTAAATTTAATATTATGTTCAGTCTGTTCATCACAAACTGATTTTGTCTTTTTTTGAATGAAATAATACTAACAATAGTAAGCATTGTACTTAAACCTAATAAAATAGTATAAAACTGGTCTTGCATAAAATAAAATGCTTTACCTGTATTTAATGTCCAAAGCGGAATAAAAAACATTAAAACCCCTGTTACAACAAAGGTAAGAAGTAAATAAACGGTTTGAATTCTTTGTATCATGGTCTAAAATTGTTTTACAAAAATATATTTTCTTTTTTTAAAATACTATTGTATGATTAAATTTTATTCGTATTATTGCATCATAATACCGTAAGCACTTCATACTGCGGTCAATTGAAAACAATTATCTACCTATTCTTTTTACAGTATTTCCTTTAAAATAATTAAATTCATAGAATATTCATGTTTGATATTTCTGCATTAAAAGAAATGAAGCTTTCTGAGCTTCAAGAAATAGCTAAGTTAGCTAAAACTATAAAGTTTAATGGCGTTAAAAAAGAGGCTTTAATTAGTCAGATTTTAGCACATCAGGAAGCGACTGAAAAGCCGCCTGTCAATGTTGCGCCTCAGGCAGAAATAGCAGATGATAAACCTAAGAGAGCAAGAATTGTTCCGACTAAAAAAGTAGCAATTAATAAAAATGCTCCTGTTTTAGAGTTTGATAAGGTTGAGGAAACAGCTGAGAAGATAGAGGAGACACCTGAAAAAGTGGTAACACCTAAGATTTCAAAACCAAACACTAAAATTCAGCCGGCTCCAAAAGTTCAGGAAGTTGCAGAATCAGCACCGGTAGAGAAAAAAGGACCGAAGATCGTAAAATTCAATAAATCAGCTTACGAGAAAAAGGTTGCTTTACAAAAGGAAAAAGAAGTTGCTTCTGAACAACCAGTTGAAACAGAAACCGAAACCGAAACAGAAACACAAACAGAAACTGTAGCTCCGGCTCCAGTTGCCGAAAAAGTTGAAGGAGCTGCTCCGGTAAAAAAGATAAATCCTAATCAGAATAAAAATCAAAATCCGAACCAAAACCCAAACCAGAATCCAAATCAAAACCAAAACGGAAATGGAAATGGGAATAACGGAAATCAAAATCCAAATCATAAAAATAAAAAGAATAATTTCAGAGATTCAGATTTTGAGTTTGATGGAATTATTGAAAGTGAAGGTGTTCTTGAAATGATGCCTGACGGATACGGTTTCTTACGTTCATCAGATTATAATTATTTAGCCTCTCCGGATGATATTTATTTATCAACTTCGCAAATCAGATTATTCGGTCTTAAAACCGGAGATACTGTAAAAGGAGTGGTTCGTCCTCCTAAAGAAGGCGAAAAGTTTTTCCCTTTAGTTCGTGTACTAAAAATTAATGGTCACGATCCGCAGGTAGTTCGCGATAGAGTTTCTTTCGAACACCTGACTCCAGTTTTTCCTTCTGAAAAATTTAAATTAGCCGAAAAAGGAAGTTCTATTTCAACCCGTATTATCGATTTATTTTCTCCGATAGGAAAAGGACAACGTGGTATGATAGTCGCACAACCGAAAACCGGTAAAACAATGTTATTAAAAGACATTGCCAATGCGATTGCAGCCAACCATCCTGAAGTTTATTTGATCGTTCTTTTGATTGATGAGCGTCCTGAAGAGGTTACAGATATGCAAAGAAGTGTTCGTGGAGAAGTTATTGCTTCGACTTTTGACAGAGAACCACAAGAACACGTGAAAATAGCCAATATTGTTTTAGAAAAAGCAAAACGTTTAGTAGAATGCGGACATGATGTTGTGATCTTACTAGACTCAATTACACGTTTGGCAAGAGCTTACAATACAGTACAACCAGCTTCTGGAAAAGTTTTAAGTGGAGGTGTTGATGCGAATGCATTGCAAAAACCAAAACGTTTCTTTGGAGCAGCAAGAAATGTTGAAAACGGTGGATCATTAAGTATCATCGCAACAGCATTGACTGAAACAGGTTCTAAAATGGATGAGGTTATCTTTGAAGAATTTAAAGGAACCGGAAACATGGAACTTCAATTAGATCGTAAAATCGCGAACAAACGTATTTTCCCTGCAATCGATCTTACATCTTCAAGTACACGTCGTGACGATCTATTATTAGACGAGAAAACGTTACAAAGAATGTGGATTATGCGTAAATATCTATCCGATATGAACCCGGTAGAATCTATGGATTTTGTAAACGATCGTTTCAAGAAAACAAGAAATAACGAAGAGTTTTTGATTTCTATGAATGACTAAAAAAAGTTACAAAGGTTCAGAGGTTCAAAGTAGCAAAGGTTTAATTTGAAGATTCTGAATAAATACATAAAAAAAGGATGAGTTTTTACTCATCCTTTTTTTATGATAAAGGTTCAAAACCTCTGGAACTTTGCCCCTTTGAAACTTTGGACCTTTTTTTATTTTTTATCAACTACCGGTCTGTTTTCTCTATTTGCTAAATCCCAGGCTACAACAAATGCTAGTTGTGCTCTTTTTGCTAAAGCGTCGTATTCGATTTTTTGAGTTTCGTCGCCTTTTTGGTGATAATCTTCGTGAACTCCGTTAAAGAAGAAAACGGCTGGAATACCATGTTTTGCAAAGTTATAGTGGTCAGAACGCTCATAGAAATGATTTGGATCTTTTGGATCATTAAATTTATAATCTAAATCTAATTTAGTGTATTTTGCATTTTGAGAAGCAACAGCATTATGTAAATCTGATGAAAGTCTGTCGGCGCCAATTACATAAACATAATTGTTAGATTTAGCATGTTCAACATCACGACGTCCGATCATATCAATGTTGATATCGGTAATTGTGTTTGCGATTGGAAATAATGGATTTTCAGAGTAATAACGAGATCCATGTAAACCATGTTCTTCACCCGTTACATGCAGAAACAAGATAGAACGTTTTGGTCCGTGTCCTTCTTTTTTTGCTTTTGCAAATGCTTTTGCAATTTCTATTACTGCAACTGTTCCTGAACCATCATCATCAGCTCCATTATAGATTTCTCCATTCTTAATTCCAACGTGATCGTAATGTGCTGAAATCACTAATACTTCATCTGGTTTTTCAGAACCTTCAATGTAAGCCCAAATGTTTTCTGAATCAGGCAGATTTTCATTGCGTTTTGCATTCAAAAATGCTGCAGGGATATGTTGGTAATAATCTGTTGCGCCTTTTGGGAACGAAATTTTATTTTTTTTGTATTGCTCAATCATGTAAAGTCCGGCTTTTTTCTGTCCTTTTGAGCCCGTTTCACGACCTTCCATTTCATCAGAAGCAACAACATAAAGCATTTTTTTTAAGTCTTTTGCTGTGATGGCATTCATGTATTTGGTTGGATCAGAGTTGTCTTTTGAAACAACTGACTGAGCATTTTTACATGAAAACGCGGAAGCAATTAGTAATAGAATTACAATTTTTTTCATTGATTAGTTTAGTGTAAGTTGATAAATATATATAGCATATAAAAAACAAGTAAAAATAGGATAAAAAAGAAGTTTATAAAGAATAAGATAAAACTTTTAACAAATGAAACTATTCTGGTTTCGCCATAAAAACGATGATGTGCCGGATAAAAGTAATAACACATCCATACAATCCCAACGAAATTAATAATATTACCAACGAAAGTAAGCGCGCCGTTTTCTCCAAAAAAGCCAATTACTCTGGTGATAATAAATAAAAGGAGAAATATTAAAAGTAGAAAGGAGAAATAATGTAAGGTGAAAATACCGTGATCAAAATAGTACCACTTCTTTTTGCTATGAAAAATCCATAAAAAGAAGGCAAAGAAAGGCATTATAATAAACAAAATTTTGGGGATATTATGGATAAAAGATTCGATGAATTTTTCGATAATTTGCTTTTTGGTATTATGTTCAGTAACATGCACTGCTTTTTCGTAAATCCAATATTGAAATTCTGTAAGTTTTTCACTTTCCTTACCATACTTTTGAACAGAGTCAATTTCTTTCATTGTTTTTAACTGAAAGTAATTTTTATTGACTTGTTTCATCGTTTTTGATTCAAGGTAATTTTTATCGTTCAAATTTTCAGTTTTATCTTTGCTGGGTTTTTCAAAATTTGAAGTAATTTCCTTTTCGCCTTTGGTAAGATTCTCACTTACCTTGTTAGGGAACATGGCAATTAAAAGGAAGGTTATAAAACTGATAAAAATATAAAGACGAACGGGCGCCAGATAGGACAATCTTTTGCCGGATAAATATTCTTTAGTTAAAGTGGCAGGTTTAAAAAGAAGATTTTTAATGGTTTTCCAAAATGCATTTTCATAATGCGTTAAATCTTCAAAAAAATGAATAAATAAATGATGAAATGTTTTTCGCGAATCTGTATTTTCCTGTCCACAATTTGGACAAAATTTTTGTTCCACAACATGCCTGCAGTTTAGGCAGGTTTTATCTTTTCTAATTGGACTATGTGACATTGGTTAATTTGTTGATTTTGATTTGGTTTAGTTGTTTTTTTTGCCCACAGATATTACGGATTTAAACAGGTTTACGCTGGTTTCTTTTTACTGCAGATTTTTATTTTGTTTGAATAAATAATCTGTGCTAATCCGTTTAAATCCGTCTTATCCGCGTGCCATTTACTTTTTCAGGACTTCATCCAAAAAAAGCTTCAAATGTTCAAATGATCGCTTGGCAGCCACAGGATTATAAGCTGCTCCTTTAGAATTATCGTTTCCTGCTTCGGGATTAGTGAAAGAGTGAACAGAATCAGCATAATAAATCATTTGCCAATCGGCTTTTGAATCGCGCATTTCCTGTTGAAAAGCCGCAACTTCTTCTTTTGAAACGTAAGGATCGTCAGCTCCGTGACAAATTAAAACTTTTGCAGCAATTGGTGTTGCAGGTCGGGCAGCATCTTTTCCTAAACCTCCATGAAACGAAGCAACTCCTTTTACGTTCAAATGACCGCGCGCAGCTTCAAGAACTCCTGTTCCTCCAAAACAATATCCAATAACTACAATATTATCTGCATTTGCTCCGGATTTGATTAATTCCTGTAAAGCAAGGTTGATTCGTTTTTGATACGCTTCATAATTTGTTTTATAAAAACCAGCTTGTTTTCCTGCTTCAGATGTATTTTTTGGATAATTTCCTTCTCCATAAATATCAGCTATAAAAACGTGATAACCTAGTTTTGATAAATTCTCTGCAATTCCTTTTGAGGCATTGTCAATTCCGAGCCAGGCCGGCAAAAGTAAAATTCCTGGATTCTGACTGCTTTTTTTAGCAGCTTTTATCGATAAACCATTTAATTTCTGATCACCGTCAGCATATTTTACAGGTTTTAATTGTGCATTTATAGTGTTAGAAAACAGTATAGTAGCAAAAATAATTAGGGCTGAATTTTTCATCGTTTTACAATTTTAAACAAATATCAGAAATATTATGTTACAAAAAAACCTCGGAAGCTATTTCTTCCGAGGTTTGTAAATTGTGTACTTTAAGATTGAAATTATTCGCCTGGATGATATGTTTTTTCGGCGTTTTTTTCAACATCATTTTTATAAAATAAGACGTCTTTAAATTGCCCTTTGCGATACATTTCAGCCTGATCAGTAAAATGTTTTGAGTTTTCATCACCGCTGTTTCCTCCGGCCAATAATGATTTTGCTTTTATTTTTGGACCAAATTCAACCGCACAAATAAAACTGTTTCCATTATAACCATATCTTTTTTTAGAACCGTTTTGATAACTGCTTTTAAAAGAAGGCAAACTTCCCCAGGATCCTGGACCAAAACCAATTGGTAAACTTGGTTGAGTGTCATCATATTTCAAATCAATAGCGCCACTTGAACGCTGAAAACGATTAATTTCTCCCCAGGCAACTTGCCAGGTTCCCCATTTTGATTTTAATTCTTTTAGAACACTTTGTAATTGTGGAATTAATTGATCAATACCAGCATTTTTTGCAAAATTCCTCGTGTTTTCAACCTGATCTAATTCGCCTTCGTCAATATAAGCCTTTAAAATAATCGGATCTAATTTATAACCCCATTCGACAGCTAATGTTGTTGCCACCGAATTTTCTTTAGCATAATAATCCCAGTTTTTCAAAATCGAAACAGCTTCTGATAATTCGCTATAATCCGGATCTGTAGGTTTACTATTTTTTTCGAAAACATTCACCAAACTTGGAATCAAAATTTCAAAAATGGATAATTTAGAATCGTAACCATCAGCAATTACCTTGTCTAAAGTATATTTATTGCCTTTGCTGAAAATTCGAACTGCATTTATTCCTCTGAAATTTTCTCCGTCCGGCGCCATATATGGCAGATAATTTTCTCTTTTCGGACTGTTTTCACCCGCAACGGAATACGGTGTTGAATTGCAATTTTGAAGCCAGCCGTTTACAGGATTATATAAATGAACCGTTTCATTAACTTCATGCAAACCTTTCCATTGTGTTGCCGAAATAGAACCGTCAATAACTTTTGACCAATTTAAATTTTTATCTCTTATCGGAATAAAATTGCCATGCCAATACGCGATATTTCCTTGACTATCTGCATAAACTGTATTATTAGAAGTATTCGCTTTCAAATCCATTGCTTTTTTGTAATCATCAAAATTTTTGGATTTTGTTCGAACCCAACTTTGAATCAAACTGTTCATTGAACGATTATTCGATTTTAAACTAATCCATTTTCCATCACGTTTGGCCATTATGGGTCCATTATTAGTGAAATAGGTTTTGAATTTTTTCGGGATTAATTTTCCGTTATCTGTATAATTTATCGTGATTTCTTTTTCAATAACAGGCAAAAGCTTTTTATCGAATTCGTAAAATAATTTTCCGTTTTTATTGGTAATTTTTTCGGCATACATATCGGCGACATCAACATTTGATGAGGTATGCATCCATCCACAATTTTCATTGAATCCCTGATAGATAAAGAATTGTCCCCATGTTACGGCTCCATAAACATTCAAACCTTCTTCGCTAGTTACCTGAACTTCTGGTCTAAAATAGAAAGTCGTATGCGGATTTATGTATAAAATAGCATTTCCATCAGCTGTTTTTGATGGAGCAAAAGCAAATCCGTTTGAACCGGTTTGGACGTATTTTTCTCTTTCTACGTAAGCGACTTTATCATTATTTCCAGAATAAAAAGCTTTTAATTCTGCAGTAGAAAGGTCAGCAGTACTAATGGCGCCAATACTTCCATCTGTCCAAAGCAACGGAAACCAAGGTTCAAAATGCGTTAAAAGTGCCGGTTTTACTTCAGGATGTTTGTAAAGGTAGAAGTTGATGGCATCTGCATAACTGTTCAACAATTTTTTAAGCCATGATGGTGCTTTTTTATAATCGGCTTTGGCTTCGTCAACATCAATTAAAAGTTTAATTTCTAAATCATTATATAAAACCGATTGGCCTTTAATTTCAGAAAGGCGGCCTAATTTTTCAATATAATTCATTTCGATTCTTTTAAAATCATCTTCGCATTGCGCGTAAAGCAAACCGAAAACAGCATCAGCATCGGTTTTTCCATATATGTGCGGAATACCCCAATTGTCTCTAATAATGGTAACTTGTTGGGCTAATTTCTCTAATCGGGCAAGTTCTTTTGAATTATTTTTTTGTGCCGAAATCTGAAAACTGAAGCAGCAAATTAGAAAAGTTAATTTTAGTATTTTAGAAATAAACATGCTTATTTGATATTAAATTTTTGTCCGGCAGTATAAATGCTCATTTCTAATTTTTCAATTGAAATCAGGTTTTTATTTTTGGATTTTATAATTCCTTTTGGGTTTTTAACCACAATAACTTCACTTTCTCCAGCCACTTCAATTTGATTGTTCCGAACGATAATCGCAGTCGCTTCATCAATCCCGATTCCGGTTAAAGCAGGGAATTCTACCAACGCAGAAAGCAAACGATTATAGCGGTTTCTCTTTAAAAAATGCTGATCAATAACGGCCGTTTTCAATAATCCCAATCCTTCAGAAGTTTCTAAATTATCATAACGAATATTGTCAAAAGTACCGGAATATTCTTTTTGTAATTTCTGGTTTCCGGTAATCATTTTTTCAGACATTACGGCCGCTCCGGCACTTGTGCCGGAAATAGTACTTCCGTTTTCATACGCTTTTTGTATTGCCGTTTTGATTGGAGTATTTTGTACTACATTCATAAAACGACTTTGATCACCGCCGCTAATAAAAATAAGTTTTGCTTTTTGAACGGAATCAGTAAGGGTTTTATTTTGAGCGCTTTCCTGATTGAAATTTAGCATTACAATTGGATTTGATGTGAGTTTCACCATCTGCTTTTTAAAAAAGATAAACGAACTATCCGGTTCTTCACTTGACATTGGTAAAACCACGATATAATCTTTTTTAGATAATTCGGCTACAGCCAAAACCTGTTTCATTAAAGCGTCAGAACGATCACCGCCACCGATAATGAATAATTTCCCTTTTGGCGTCTGAGCATTTAGAAAACTAGTGATCAGAAGAAAGAGTAATGCAATATTTTTATTCGAAGAAAACCTAAAAAGCAACTTGTTTTTCATGGATTGAAGCGGGTTAAATAGATTTTCTTATAAAGTGATATTTCTTTTAAAAGCACAACCTAATTCAATAATGGAATCGGTTTTGGCAATGCCCGGAATACTATCTATTTTTTCGTAAAGTATTCTTCGCATATGTTCATGATTTTTTGCAATAATTTTGATGTAAAGTGTAAAAGAACCTGTAACATAATAACATTCGGTAATTTCAGGAATATCTTTTAGAGCTTCGATAATTCGGTCAGAATCAGAATCTTTGTTCAGCGTTATTCCGGTAAAAGAAGCCCAGTCATATCCAATTTTTTTTTCCTGAATAATTGGTTTTATGCCCCCAATTACGCCTTGTTCTATCATTCTGTTGATACGCTGATGCACCATCGTGTTTGATATTTTTAAATTAGCCGCAATTGCAGAAAAAGCCATTCTCCCGTCTTTTTCCAATTCCTTAATTATATTGATATCAAATTCGTCTAATGTTTCCATTCTTTATATTGAGTTTAAATCTGCATTTTTTATATCCATAAAAGTAATTATTTTTTTTAATAAAAAGGGTTAAAATATCAAACATGTAAAAATCATATTTTACTTTTTAATGGTTAAAAATGTATTTTTTGACTTATTTGACTAAAATTAAAGTCAAATGTTGGTTTTAGATGCCGTAAATTGATATTTTTTGATACTTTTGTATTCTAAAAAATAAAGATCATGATTCATACTGAAAATACTCTTTCGTCAAAATCAGAAATTTTGATTGAAAAAGAAAATAAATACGGAGCTCATAACTATCATCCGCTTCCAGTTGTGCTGGAAAGGGGAGAAGGTGTATATGTTTGGGATGTTGACGGAAAAAAATATTATGATTTTTTATCTGCTTACTCTGCAGTAAATCAAGGACATTGCCATCCTAAAATTGTGAAAGCAATGGTTGATCAGGCTCAAAAATTGACTTTAACATCACGTGCTTTTTATAATGACAAACTAGGAAATTATGAAGAATATGTAACGAAGTATTTTGGTTTTGATAAAGTTTTGCCAATGAATACAGGTGCTGAAGCAGTTGAAACAGCATTGAAAGTTTGCAGAAAATGGGCTTATGAAGTAAAAGGAATTCCGGAAAATCAGGCACAGGTTATTGTGTGTGAAAACAACTTTCACGGAAGAACCACTACAATTATTTCATTTTCTAATGATGAAACTGCCCGTAAAAACTTCGGTCCGTTTACAGATGGATTTATAAAAATTGAATATGATAATCTTGAAGATCTTGAAAAAGCTTTAGAATCATCAAAAAATATTGCCGGATTTTTGGTTGAACCAATTCAGGGAGAAGCCGGAGTTTATGTTCCGTCAGAAGGCTATTTGGCGAAAGCAAAAGCGTTATGTGAGAAACATAATGTTTTGTTTATTGCAGATGAAGTTCAGACCGGGATCGCCCGTACCGGAAAATTACTAGCTGTTCATCACGAAAATGTACAACCTGATATTTTAATTTTAGGAAAAGCAATTTCCGGAGGTGTATATCCGGTTTCAGCGGTTTTGTGTAATAATGAAATCATGAATGTGATTAAACCTGGACAACACGGTTCTACTTTTGGAGGAAATCCTGTTGCAGCGGCTGTTGCTATTGCAGCTTTGGAAGTTGTGAAAGAAGAAAAACTGGCAGAGAATGCAGAACGTTTAGGAATTATTTTAAGAAAAGGATTAAACGAAATTGCTGAAAGAAATAATTTGATTACACTGGTTCGCGGAAAAGGTTTATTGAATGCTATTGTAATTAATTGTGGAGAAGATTCTGATTTGGCCTGGGAAATTTGTCTAAGATTCAGAGACAACGGATTATTAGCAAAACCTACTCACGGAAATAAAATTAGATTAGCTCCGCCATTAGTAATGACAGAAACTCAAATTCAGGAATGTCTTGAAATTATCGAGAAATCTTTGAATGATTTTAGAGATTAAATTTTTCCGTAAATATAAAATTTAAGCTGCAATATAATATTGCAGCTTTTTTATTTTAGGGATGAAATTATATAACAAATGAAAATAATTATATAATCTTTTAAATCTAGTTGTGGGGTAGTTTTGGATGTCTTCAAAAAAGAGAATTAAAATTATGTTTTGTTCATTTCAAAAAGAAGATAAACAACCAAAAACTGAGTTATAACTTAAATTCAATTTCATAAATGGCTTATTCAAATACTGATATAACACGTTTTTTAGACGCGCAAAATAAACTTTATCTAACCGCTTTTTCAGAAATTAAAAAAGGAAAAAAAGAAAGTCATTGGATGTGGTTTATTTTTCCTCAAATAAAAGGATTAGGAAAAAGCACCATAGCTGATTATTATGCTCTTAATGGTCTTAGAGAGGCAGAAGAGTTTCTTAATCATCCCATATTATCAAAACATTTAATTGAGATCTCGCAGCTTTTATTAAATTATAAAGCAAGATCTATTGAGGCTATACTTGGAGAATTAGACGCAAGAAAATTGCGTTCTTCTATGACACTTTTTTCTCAGGCTGAAAATGCACATCCTGTTTTTCAGGAAATTTTAGACACCTTTTTTTCAGGTTATTCAGATCCTTTCACATTGTCTATGCCAGCTGCATCCAGACAAATTGCAATGGCATCATAATTTTACCTTTAAATAAAAATAGATTTTATATTAATTTTCAAACTTATTTATAAAATCATAAAAAAACCATCCCGTTTTAGTCGAGATGGTTTTTTAAGTTTATAAAGGTTTCAGTTTAACTACTGTACCCTGGATTTTGTGTGATTTTTTTGTTGGCGTCTGTTTCGCTTAAAGGAATAGGGAAGACCAATTCATCTGCATCAAAAGGCAGCACATCAGAACCATTTCCAGTTGTACTAATATCAATAGAACGTTTTGTTCTGCGAATATCATGGATTAAAAATCCTTCCATTCCCAATTCTAATTCACGTTCCAATAAAATATCATCAATAGTTACTGCAGCTAAATCATCAGCATTTGCTCTTGTTCTGATGATATTGATATCGTCAAGCGGTGTATTTCCTAGCGTTGTTCCGGCTCTTAAATTGGCTTCGGCTCGTATTAAATACATTTCTGCTAAACGAATAAGGGCTACATCAGCAAATTGGTCTGTGAATTTTGAAGTTAAAAGTCTTCCATTGGCATCATTTATATAATTAAATGTTGCCCTGTCATCAGGATCGCTGAATTTTGCTAAATAAGCATCTCTGATAGTGAAATCACCACCACGGCCACCGTTATCTTCAGAAGCGTAAAAAGTTACAGCATCGTTTACACCAGTTTGTTTTGTAATCTGAATAGCAAAAACATCTTCTTCTTTATCTGTTTCGTGATTAAAAGCACCGGCATATGTTTGAGATAGTGAATGTCCACTGTTTTCAATTACGTCATTTGCTGCATCTCTTGCCCCGGCATAATTTCCTTGTTGCAAATATACTCGCGCCAATAAGGCTCTTGCGGCATATTTATCAGCATAAAAACTGTTTTCTTCAGGAAGATTAGTATAAGCCAGATTTAATCCGTCAATAATTACTTTGTAAACCTCGTCAACAGTGCTTCTTTCTTTAGAAAGATCAGCATTAAAATCATAGATCGCTTTTGGTCTGATAACCACTCCTAATTGGCTGTTAGCTTGCCCGCTTACATATGGCTTCGCAAAAAAGCGAACTAAATCAAAATAAGCCAGCGATCTTAAAAAGTTGGCTTCGCCAATCATTCTGGCTTGTTTGTCCGGGTCTTTAACTTTGTCTATATTTTCGATAACGGTATTTGCTGCATTAATGATCTCATAACATCTTGAATAGGTTCCTTCAATAATTACGTTATTAGATTGCATTGATTTAATATACATTTGTCTTAGCTCTCCAAAAGAACCTCTCCATCTTAAATCGGTTGTATTTAATGCACCTGTTACTCCTAATAAATCTGCATAAAGTAAAATTCTTCCTCCATAAGCATTGCCATTTGCTGCCAGGGCATAAGCACCTGTGAGTACATTTGTAACACCACCTTCAGTACTTAAAGTTACTGATGCATCTTCTCTTTGCTTAGGTTCTATGTTTAATTCGTTTTCACAACTTGTAAAAAAGACTGCGAAAATTATAAATAAGATTAATTTATTTGCTTTCATCTTGTTCTTTTTAAAAATTAATATTTACTCCCATTGCAATTGTTTTTGCGGGTGGCGCGGAGTAAAAGTCTTCTCCAATTCCTGAGTCATCTCTTCTTGCTTCCGGATCTGTTCCTTCATAATTCGTAAAAGTAAGTAAGTTAACAGCCGTTACATAAACTCTCAAACTACTCATCCCTGCCTTGCTTATAGTTTCTTTAGGTAATGAGTACCCTATGGTAATATTTCTCAAACGCACAAAATCAGATTTATCTAAATAACGGGTAGATTCCTGAGTTCCGTTTGATCCGCCAAATCGTGCTTGCGGAACATTAGTTATGTCACCAGGATTTTGCCAGCGATTTAACTGATCCAGTGTTTGGTTATCAAAATAATCAGCAGCAGTTGATTGGTATAAACCAGCCGAATTATAGATGCTCGCGCCCCATTCTCCCTGGAAGGTAAAAGTAAAATCTAAACCTTTGTATGTTATAGTATTGGTTAAACCAGACATTAAAGTTGGGAAAGGATTACCGGCAACAATTCTTTTTGCTTCACTATAATCGTTAGTGGTGCTTTTATCTATACTTCCGTCTGCATTTGTTGTGTTTTTTACAAAAAGCGCGTCTCCGTTAGCAGGGTCCACTCCGGCATATTCAACTAAATAGAAAGAAGAAATATTTTCTCCGACTCTGTTAATTGTATAATTGGAGATGATGTCTGTATTATTATTTGGAAGTGATTTTACTTTTGACTCATTAGTTGTAAGATTGAAACTGGTATTCCATCTGAAATTCTGTGTTTCAATATTTTTTGTGTTTAAGGTAAACTCAAAACCATTGCTTCTGATTTTTCCAATGTTTTTATTAACAAATGACGCACCTGAACTTAAAGGTAAAGGCACTTCAAAAAGTAAACCATCTGTGTCTTTTTGATAATAATCTACTTCTAAAGTGATTTTGTTTAAGAAACCAACTTCTACACCAAAATCAGTCTGTGTCGATTTCTCCCAGGTCAAATCATTATTTCCAGCCTGATCAAAAGTAAGACCTGATTTTAAGTTATACGGATTAGGTCTGTATAATTGACGAGAAGCAAAATTCCCGATTTCGGCATTTCCTAATTTACCCCAACTTCCTTTTAATTTTAAATAAGTCAAAACCGTATTGTCTTTTAAGAAATTTTCCTGAGATATTATCCAACCCGCAGAAAATGCAGGAAAAACTCCAAATCTTTCATTTTTTCCAAAACGAGAGGAACCATCGCGACGGACACTGGCCTTAAAAAGATACTTGCCGGCAAAAGAGTAATTTAATCTTCCAAATTGAGAAACAAAAGCATAATCTGTTTCGCTACCATGTCCTTCATTAACTTCGGCACCACCATCAATAGTATGAAAATCATCATTTGGGAAATAAATACTATTTACATCCTGATATCTTCTGTTGTATTTGTTGAATTCCATACCCGCAACAACGTTTAAAACGTGCTTTTCAGCGAATGTTTTATCGTAAGTAAAGTAGTTACTGAAAACATAACTTTCTGTGTTTACAGACGTTGCATAAACAGCTCCATCGGTTGCCATAAACGGTGCGTCTTTGCCTTGCCAGTAATCTTCGGTTTGTGTTAAAAGATCATAGGAGAAATCAGAATTGAATTTCAAGCCTGTTGCTATTTTTAGTTCTCCGAATATTTTTCCGGTAACTCTTCTCATAATTGTTTTCCATGAAGTATTGTCTTTGGCTAATAAATAGTTGACATACTCTGTATTTGGGTTTGGAGATCCATCATCTAATCTTGCTTGCGAAATTGGAGCCTGCGCCACAGATTGCAATGGAGTAGAGAAAGAGTTATCGTCCTGAACCCTGTTTATTACAGATCTTGAAAAACCAATATTCATTCCGGCCGTAAAACGATCAGAAACTTTGTGCGATACATTTGATCTCGCTGTAATTCTTTCTAAATCATTACTATCAACAATTCCGGTTGTATTATTGTAAGCTCCTGAAAAAAAGTATTTTGTTTTTTCATCTCCACCAGAAACTGAAAAATCGGCATCAGTGGTAAAACCGTTTCGTAACGCAATATCTTGCCAGTCGGTATTAATTTCGCCATTTCTCCAATCTGTTCCCTGAGACAGATATTCTAATTCGTCTTCGACAGATTCTAAATCATCGACATTTCTTCCGGCTTCCTGCAATAACTCAACATATTGTGTTGCATTTAACCATTTCTTTTTATGAGTGGCTTCACTAACTCCCTGAGAAAAATTGATCGAGAAATTTCCTTTTCCTTCTTTTCCTTTTTTCGTGGTAATTATTACAACTCCATTGGCTCCACGTGCACCATAAATCGCTGCAGAAGAAGCATCTTTTAAGACGTCGATTGATTCTATTTCGTTTGGACTTAAAGTTAATAATGGATTGGTTGGTGCACCATTACTGGATTCATTATCATTAATAAGCGGAATTCCGTCTAAAACATATAATGGTTGTGTTCCCGCACTTATACTGGCTGCACCACGAACTCGAATGTTTATTCCTCCCTCAACTTTACCGTTTGTTTGCGTAATTTGAACCCCTGCCAATTTTCCAACTAATGCATTTTGCACATTTGAAACAGGTATTTGCTGAATATCTTTCGCAGTTACACGGGCAATGTTATCAGTTAAATTCTTTTTTGATTGTGTACCATAACCAATTACAAGTACAGCTTCTAATTCATTTTGTGTTTCAACTAATTCAATTGTCATGTTATTCGAAGCTGGCACATTTATAGTAGCGAAACTCACGTAACTGATAGTTAAAACATCGCCTTTTTTGGCTGCTATTTTAAAATTTCCGTCAAAATCGGTTTGTGTACTTGCACTAGTACCTTTAAGGACAATATTTACTCCGGGAATAGGAATACCTTTTTTATCAGTAACCTTACCAGAAATATATCCTTCCTGAGCGGTCGCTATTTGTGCAAATAGTATCAATATGAACCATAAAAAATGCTTTAACTTGATTTTCATTTTTCAAATGTTTAGGATTAGTTTTCTCAAATATCTTAAATATATGTTAAGAATCATACGATTATTAACATTAAATATAACATTTGAGGTTGTTTTTGTAGTATTTATAACTTTAAGGTACTGAAATACAGTTTTTTTGAAAAATAAAGCCAATAAATTATTTAATATCTAACAGAAGAATTATAAAATGAAGTAAATATTTATGAATTAACATATTATATATGAATAATATTTGATTTTTTTTGATTATATTATAAACTGTTTAATTTTTGCATATAATAAAAAAAGCGACTGTTCTGGAAAACAATCGCTTTTGGTTATAATTACTTAAAATATCAAAAAAAGTAATTATTATTTTAAGTTGATGTGCAAAACATAAACTTGGTTTTTATTTTAAAATCGTACTTTTTTAAGTTCCCATAAGGTTTTTATAAAAGTATCAACATCCTGGGTTGTATTGTAAAAAGCTAAAGATGGACGTACCGTTGTTTCAACTCCCATTCTTCTCAAAATTGGCTGTGCACAATGATGTCCGGTTCTTACCGCAACTCCTTCTTTATTTAAAGCCTGACCAACCTGATCGTTTGTATAACCTTGTAAATTAAAAGATAATACGCTTGCTTTATCTTTTGCAGTTCCAATTAAACGTACGCCCGGAATTTCTTTCAGAAGCCTTGTAGCATATTCTAATAAATAATGCTCATACTGACCAATTTGTTCAATTCCCAGTTTGGTTACATAATCTATTGCCGCTCCAAGACCAATTGCATCGGCAATATTTCCGGTTCCGGCTTCAAAACGATTAGGTGCTTTGTGGTATTTTATTTCCTCAAAAGTCACATCCTGAATCATATTACCGCCAGATTGATACGGCTGCATTTCGTTTAGTAATTCTTCTTTTCCGTATAAAGCGCCAATTCCGGTTGGGCCAAATAGTTTATGACCGGAAAAAACCAACCAATCCGGATTTAAATCCTGAACATCAACTTTCATATGCGAAACCGATTGTGCTCCATCTATTAAAACTTTTGCTCCTGCAGCGTGTGCCATTTCGGTTATTTTTTTCGCTGGAGTTACGGTTCCTAAAGCATTTGAAACCTGAGTAAATGCAACTAAACGTGTTTTTGAATTCAGCAGTTTTGCATATTCATCCAAAAGAATCTGACCGTCATCATCAACCGGAATTACTCTTAATTTCAAACCTTTTTTATCGGCTAATCTTTTCCATGGAACAATATTCGCATGGTGTTCCAGATTACTAACTATGATTTCATCTCCGGAATTTAAATTCTGATCGCCCCAGGTTGAAGCCACCAAATTAATTCCTTCTGTTGCGCCTCGAACAAATACAATTTCGTTTACTGAACCGGCATTTAAAAATGTTTTTACCTTTTCACGTGCTGCTTCATAAGCGTCTGATGCGCGCGCTGCTAATTCATGTGCCGCACGGTGAATGTTCGAATTTTCATGCTCGTAGAAATAAGCAATACGATCAATAACCGATTTTGGTTTTTGAGTTGTTGCTGCATTATCAAACCACACTAAAGGTTTTCCGTTTACAGTTTCGCTTAAAATTGGAAAATCTTTTTTGATTAATTCGGCATTAAAATGTGAACTTGTACTGCCACTTAATGGATTTGTTCCAAAAGAATTTCCAACAATGGCATTTGTGTTTCTTTTATCAAAAGCAAACGGATTCTGATCTAAAAAATAATACGAGTTTTGGATTTCACTTCCGCTTGACGGAAAATCACTTCGCTTTCTGAAAAATGTATCCACAGTTTCTAAAGCTGCTTTTAATTCATTTTCAAAAGAGGAGTTTTCGCTTTGAAAAGGCAAATACTGATTATTTAAAAGCAATGCCGAGAAAAGAGATTCTTCATTTAATTGAGGCGTTCCACTATTTTTTAAATTAATATCATTAAATCCTGTTTGAGGATTATTGATGTTTAAAGCATTATCTTCCGGAACTCCCGATGAAGGAATACTGTATTTAGGATCAAAACCTGCACCAGCATTTGGATATAATGCCGAGGCGCTCGAACTTTGATTCGCAATTGTTGGAGAAGCTCCAAAACCGCTAAATGAAGTTGGAAAAGGTTGTACATGCAACGAACTTTGCGTTGGAAATGGTGCAATAATATTGGCACCGCCGGCATGCAAGAGCGTTTCTGCAATCTTTGTGGCGCGAGGATGTTCTGCCTTATCCGGACTCAACGAAATCTCTTTAGGAAATTCATTGGGTAAAGTCTGGAACAGCTCATTGGCTAAATTTTGCAAGTCGTCAATGTTTGGCAACCCGTTTTCGTTAGTATTTATACTCATGATACTTTCCTATTTCTACATCTTCTAAAACGGCGATTGCATCATCAACCAAAATGGCCAAAGAACAATAAAGAGATACTAAATACGAAGCAATTGCTTTTTCATTGATGCCCATAAAACGAACTGATAATCCAGGAGATTGTTCTCCTTGTAAACCAGGCTGAATCAATCCGATAACTCCTTGACGGCTTTCTCCGGTTCTCAATAAAATAATTTTAGATTTTCCGTCTTTGATTGGTAATTTATCTGATGGAATAAGCGGAATTCCTCTCCAGGTCAAAAATTGTGATCCAAACAAAGATGTAGTAGGAGGCGGTACACCACGACGCGTACATTCACGTCCAAACGCTGCAATTGCTAACGGATGCAATAAAAAGAAACCTGGTTCTTTCCAAACTTTTGTAAGCAATTCATCTAAATCATCAGGAGTTGGTGCTCCAGTTCTTGTCTTTATAATTTGAGAAGAAGCGACATTGCTTAATAATCCATAATCTTTATTGTTGATTAATTCGCTTTCCTGACGTTCTTTAATCGTTTCAATAGCCAAACGAAGCTGTTCAGAAATCTGATTGTATGGTTTGCTGTACAAGTCGGAAACACGTGTATGAACTTCGACAATAGTCTGAACGGCAGCTAAATTATATTCTCTTGGATTTTCGATATAATCGACAAAAGTATTTGGTAAAACTCTTTCGTCGCGTGCAGAACAATCTACTTCGATATGATTTGCATTTTTTACCTTATTCAGGCGGAATACTCCGGATTCTACTGGCGTCCAATGCAAAAGATGCGTCAACCAGCGTGGACTTGTTGTTCCAATTTGAGGGACTGTACGTGTTGCAATTGCTAATTGTCTTGCTGCAACATCGCCTAATGCGGTCTGTTGTTGTTTAGATTCTGCCATTTTGTTTTTGGATTTTTACTAATTAATAATTTATTCTTTTTGGTAGCTTAAAGTTATTGATAAAATTTAAAAATTTAGTCAAATACTTTATTTACAGATGAATATGTATCTATTTTGTCATGATTTCTTCAGAATGGCACCTCCAGGCATTACTTCTGGTTTCAATTTAAATTTACTGTATTCGACAACTCCGGTTCGATCTGCCCATTCAAAATAAGAGGCAGAAAGTTTATTGACAATGCCTGGATTTTGTTGGGCAACATTTGTTGTCTCGCCACGGTCAGTTTCAATATTGTAAAGTTCCCATTCATAAGAAGGATAAATTGAAACTAATTTCCATTTGCCATCTCGAACGGCTCTGTTTCCTGCTCTTTCCCAAAATAATGGTGCGCCTCTATTGACCTGCGAAACATTATTAAATAAAACAGGCAACAAACTGCTTCCAACCAAAGGGTTTGTCGTCACACCATTATATTCTTTGGGATATTCAATTCCGGCCAATTCATAAAAAGTAGGAGCGAGGTCGATAATATGTCCGGTTCCTTTATCGATTCGGCCCGCTTTTATTTTTGATGGAAACCAGGCAATAAAAGGAGAACTGAAACCACCTTCATGCATGTTGTTTTTATATTGTTGTAAAGGAGTGTTCGATAAATAAGCCCAGTTTTGTTCTTGATAATCAAATGATCCGGAGGTTCCAACTGGTCCGTCATTTCGAACCAAACCTCTTCCAAGCGGATTGTAAGAGTTAAATCCGCCTTGAGCGCCATTATCTGAGATGAAAATAATCAGGGTGTTTTTATCTTTTTTCAAGGCTTTTAATTTGTCCAGAACTTTCCCTACATTCTGATCCATGTTGTCTACCATTGCAGCATAAACTTCCATTTTTGCTTTCCAGAATTGTTTTTCGTCATAAGTCAGTTTGCTCCATTCCGGAACTTCAGGATCTCTTGGTGCTACAGTTTGATCGGCTGGCAAAATGCCATTCGCTTTTAGTTTCTCAATTCTTTTTTCTCTTAAAATATCCCAGCCTTCGTCAAATTTTCCTCGGTATTTGGCAATGTCAACCGGTTTTGCCTGCAACGGCCAGTGTGGCGCTGTAAAAGCTAAATACAAAAAGAAAGGTTTGTTTTCTTTGTTTTGTTCGTCTAAGAAAGTCACGGCGTTATTTCCAATTTCATCTGTAAAATAATACGAATCATCTTTTGGATGCAGTTCTTCATTATTTTGAATCAATTTTACAGGATAAGGCGTTTTTCCAAAAGGTAAAGGTTTGGTATCGAAATAATTGGATGCACCTTTTAAGATGCCGTAAAATTTATCAAAACCTCTTTGATTAGGCCATTGCGCCTGATCTTCAGAGCCAACATGCCATTTTCCGGATAAAAGGGTGCTGTAACCGCCAGAACGAAAAACTTCCCCTAAAGTCAAAGATTCTTTGTTTAAATAACCCTGATAGGCTGGAAGTCCCAAATTGACATCAAAAAAACCTACTCCGGCTTTGTGCTGATATTGTCCGGTTAGAAGCGAAGCACGAGTTGGCGCACAAATCGAGTTATTGTAAAATTCCCGTAAGCGTAAACCTTCACTGGCTAATTTATCCAGATTTGGTGTTTTGATTTCAGAACCATAATTTCCTAAATCAGAATAACCCATATCGTCTACCATGATTAAAATGATATTGGGTTTTGAATTGTTAGCAGTCGTTTTGTTTTGAGCCTGAATCAGCATAACTGAAGAAAGAAAAATGCTGAATGTGAGAGATAATTTTTTCATTTTTATTTTAAATTTAATAAGCCAATATTCAGACTTATAATGGAATCAAATTATTTACTGAAAAGTAAAAAGGCAATAATCAAAGTCACAATAACATTAAATAATTGTGCGATTAAAAAGGCGTATAAAGGTTTTTTACTATTATTTTGAAAGAGATCTTTAAAGTTGGTTTCTAAGCCAATGCTCGTAAATGCTAATGCAAACCAGATTCCCTGTAAATTTTTTAAACTGTCTTTTACTCCATCTCTAACATCAGAAGTAAGGAAAAAAGAAAACAAGATTGAAGCCAGAATAAAACCAATGACGAACTTTGGAAAACGTTCCCAAATCACTTTTAATGTTGGTTTTGAAGTTTTGGCTTCCGCCGAATTATTATGCGTGTATGTCCAATAAACAGAGATTGCAAAAGCCGCTAATCCTAATAATACATTTTGAGAAAATTTGACAATGGTACTAATTTTTAATGCTGTTTCACCAACCAAAGTCCCGGAAGCCACAACTGCTCCAGAAGTGTCTATGCTTCCTCCAAGCCAGGCACCGGTTACTTCTTCAGGAAAATTAAAATATTTGGCAATTATCGGCATGAAAATCATCATTGGAATGGCAGTTACCAATACGATTGAAATAACATACGACAGTTTCTTTGAATCGCCTTTAATTGCACCAGATGTTGCAATTGCTGCGGAAACGCCACAAATAGAAACAGCACTCGAAATCATCATGGTCAATTCATCATCGACTTTTAATTTTCGGCAAAGCCAAAAAGCAAAATACCACACAGACAAAACAACAACCAAGGCCTGAATTAATCCTAAAGAACCAGCTTTCAGAATATCTGAAAAAATGACACTTGTTCCCAGCAAAACCAATCCTATTTTTACAAAAACTTCTGTAGAAAGAGCAGAGCGAAACCATTCCGGAAGTTTTAAAAAGTTGCCAATTGCCAAACCAATTATCAAACTGAAAATTACGGCTTCTAAATTTAATGCTTTTATTTCAGTATTTCCGGCAATTATCAAAGCAATGACAGTTAAGAAATAGACGATTGGAAAAACCAGTAAAAAATTTTTGACCGATTTTCCGATTAAAAATGCGCCTAAGGTTCCGATGGATATCAGATATAAAAATTGTAATCCAAGAATTTTGAGGTTTTCAAAAGCGAATACATCACGACCTAAATCTGTTGTATTTGACCATTTGAAGACAGGAACTTCAGGAAGAAAAATGAATAATGAAATTCCGATGATTATAAAGCCCAGAATTACGACTGTCCAATCTTCGTGTATGTTTAATTGTTTGGTTTGGGTTGACATTTTTTCTTGATTTCCTGCAAGGTTTTTAAAATCTTGTAAGTATTAATTATTATAAGAATGTGTAAAATAGTAGACCTGCATGGTTTTATAACCTTGCAGGACTATTATCACGATTACAAATCGACAAAGTATTTTTGTTGTCCAAAATCGAATTCATAATGTGTTAAATTGGGCCATAATGGTTTTACAAGACCTTTTTCCCAATTTTGTAAAGCAACATGCAATTCTTTTACTTTTTCTGGATTTTTTAGTGCCAAATCTGTTGTTTCAGATTTATCTGAAACTAAATTATAAAGCCATTCCTGATGCGTTTTTCCACTGATAATAAGTTTCCAGTCCCCACTTCTAATGGCTTTTGCATCACCTGAACGCCAATACAAAGTTTTGTGCGCTAGTTTGTTTTCATTTACGGTACTAATTAAATCTACTCCGTCATAAACACGGTCTTTAGGTAAGCCGGATTGTGTTACAGCGGCAACGGTAGCAAAAATATCCAAAGTGCTTACCGGCCATTTGTAAATGGTATGCGGTTTGATTTTTCCTTTCCACGAAAGTGCAAACGGAACATTTACACCGCCTTCAAAATGAGAAAATTTTCCGCCTTTTAAAGGTGCATTTGTGGTTGCGAAAGTATAATCGGCGCCACCATTATCGCTGGCAAAAATGATTAAAGTATTTTCTTCTAAACCTTCTTTTTTTACTTTGGCTACAATTCTTCCAATTGCATCATCCAAAGCACTAATCATAGCAAAGTAAACACGTTTGTTTTCGTCTTTTACATTCGGAAAACGGTCGTAGTATTTTTTGCGAACCTGAAAAGGTGTATGTGGTGCGTTGAACGGAACGTAAAGTAAAAATGGTTTGTTTTTATTTTTGTCAATAAAAGTTTCTGCTTCATCAGCAAATGTTTCTGTTAAATATTTTTTGTCTTTGATAATCGTCGTATCACGACGAATTTGACCAATGCCAACACGGCCATTTCCCCAAATCATTTTATCGGTAAAATCTTTATGATGGTGATTGATAATATCCGGATTATCATCTTCTGGCGTATAAAGCGAAAATGCCTGATAAAACCCATAATGATAATCAAAACCTCTGTCTAAAGGAAAAAATCCTTTGTTGTGTCCCAAATGCCATTTTCCGATAATGGCAGTGCTGTAACCTTCTTTTTTTGCCAAATCAGCAAACGTAATTTCAGATTGTGGTAAGCCCTGCGTTGCGATTGAAGCTTCATTTGGATAATTGATTTTGTCATTCAATCTCCAGTTATTGGTATTGATTAAATACTTAAAAGCATAATATTCTAAGTTGTTTTTTGGATATCTGTCGCCTGGTTGAAATTCGTGACCAAAACGCTCCTGATAACGTCCCGTAAGCAAACCGGCGCGCGAAGGGGAACAAATAGAAGCAGAAACATATCCATCTGTAAATGTAACTCCGGAAGCGGCTAAAGAATCAATTTGAGGTGTTGGAGTCGATTTTCCGCCGTAGAGCGAAATATCATATTTTCCTAAATCATCGGCAAGCAGAATAATGATATTTGGTTTTTTTTCAGCTGTTTTTGAAGTATCTTTTTGAGCCAGAAAAGCGGCCTTTCCTTCAACTAATTTTTCATTTGGTTTTATCAATGTTCCGTCGGTATTGATAGGCCAGAAAAGAAATAAAGCAACAAGAAATAAAACAATTAAAATGGGTATAACAATCTTGGTTATTTTTTTATAGTTTGCCATGTTTTGGTAAGTTATTTTTTGAATTTTGGTTTTGTTTTGAGAGTTTTTAAGTTTCTCATTTCGTTAAATTTACGGAGTACTTGTCATTTCGTGGAACGAGAAATCACACACGAAACTCTACACAGATAGTCGCCAATCTTTGTCGAATTACTAGTGTGATTTCTCCTCCGTCGAAATGACAAACTGTTGGCGATTTCCAACTATTTAAAAAATAAATACTTTATTTTGAAGCCAAAGCCACATCAACATCGTTTTTCAAATCGCCCAGACCATCTTTTTTGAAAACAATTTTTCCATTTTGATATAAGATCAAAGTAGGGAAGACTTTCACTGTTTTTAAGTCGGCAATTACCTGCGGGCTGGTTTCTAATTCAATTTCGACGATTTTTAAATTTTCGCCATATTGTGCTTTAATAGTTTCTAAAACAGGTTTTACTTTTTTGCAGGCACCACAATATTTAGATCCGATATCGACCAAAACAGTTTTATTATCAGTTATAACTTTGTTGTATTCTGTTAAGGTTAATTGACTTTTTGAATTGGCATAAAAAGGTTTTCCGTTTCCAATCCAATTGGCGATACCACCTTCAAGGCTATAAGCTTCTTTAAAACCTTTTTTTAATAAATCGTCTGCGAGCCAAACGCTTCTTCCTGCGCCAATAGAGTAGGTGAAAACAGGTTTTGTTTTGTCTAATTTTGCTATTTGTTGCGCATAATCTTTTGATTCTAAATTAAAATTTAAAGCGCCATTAATATGGTTTAAGGCAAATTCTTCAGGACCTCTGGCATCAATTATTTGTGGATTTTTTTCATTTTGGATTTTAGCATAATACACATCTAATGAAACTGTATTCGAGTTTTTTTCTTGCGAAAAACCAATGATTGTAAAAAGCAAGATAAATGTTGAAATGCTATTTCTGAATATTTTATTTTTCATGATTTTTAGATTTGAGTTTCTTTATAAAGCAATAAAATTAGCAGTGCTTTCTAATATTTGGTTTTGAATGCACTGCTTCTTTAATTTTATAAAATGTATTTACGATTGAGCCTGTTCGTAGTAAACCGGACTCTGAGTAACATTTTCTGGTTTGGCTTTTAAGGGAAATGACACTACACCGTCAGCAAGAGGACTTCCTTCTTTTTTAGATTTGAATATTGGCCATAAAAATTGCGCATACCATTCTTCTTGTTTATATGATTTTGTACCGTATGATTCAGGATATTTACGAGTGATTAATCCCGTTCCGAAAATCATATCCCAAATAAAAAACATGTTTCCGAAGTTGCCTTTAAAGTGCCCAACACCATCTCCGCTAGTATCTGCATGATGAGCGTGATGCGTTGCCGGGGTCGAAATCAAACGTTCTAAAACCCATGCGATTGGGTGTAATGCTCTGTATTTATAAAATGGTTTGTCCCATTTAAGACTTGAGTGCGCTCCTAAAGTGATGATACTTTTGATAACCAAAACAAATAAAGCCGGTAATCCTAAACCTAAATAAGTTAAAGTAGCAGTCAAATAAATTTGAGAGAAGAAAACCGTGTAAATAAAGTTTTGTCTTGAAGCCATCGCCATTCCCATATAGGGAGCCGAGTGATGCGTTCTATGAAAACGCCATAAAAAAGGAACCTGGTGATGCAATCTATGATACCAATATTGTGTCAAATCATCAGCAATTGCGATCAGGAAAAATCCACCCCAAAACGGAACCCATGATAACGAATTGGCCAAATTAGGAATTAAATAAGGTAAAGCTGTTAAGCTGAAAAAAGCAATTACGGGCGGTAAAAGTACTTTTGGCGCTAAGAAACAAATGATATCTACTTTGCGTTCTTCGCCTGTCCAGTCGTCATCATATAAACCTGCAGCAAATTCGATTACGCCTAAAACAAGCATAAAAACAATTAACCCCCAAGTTCTAATGTGCTCGAATGCGGGTTTTATAAATTCTAAAAACGATGGTAATGCAATATGCGATTCTGCAACAACGCCATTCGTTAATTTAAAATAAAGGAAAATTGCCAATACAGGCAAACTGTATATTAAAAGACTAATGCTTAAATCTCTTGTTAGTTTTTCTTTTTGAACTATTGCCATGATTTCTTATTTTAAAAATTGATTAATTAGTGCTAAACCTCCCGCCAATATGACTAGCGGAACTAAAAATACAATCGCTCCCACGATGATTTTTTTTCCTATAATTTCATAGTCTACTCGTTTCATATTTCTATATTTTATAAATCCTTTTAAATCTTTTTTATTTGTTGGTGTAAAAATAAAAAATAAAACTATTAATTCTATCTAATTAGTAGAGTTAAATTTAAATATTTTGTAAGATTTTGTTAGATAAGTTGTTCCAATTTTACTTTTGCTTTCTTTTGTTTTCAGCAAAATAAATTTATCCTGCAAGTTTTTGAATCTTGCAGGATAAAGTTTTATTAATTAGAACTTCCTGAACTTCCAGGTTTAGTCGCCTGTTTAATCAAATCCTGAACCGTTTTACCTTTATCAGCACCTGTATTGTGTATTCTTCTGTTGTATACATCTTGCCAGTCGATTAGTGGGTAAACGTTATTTTCTTTTGCCTGCTCATCAAACAACTTTTTAAGCTCAGCTAATTTTTCAGGATATTTTTGAGCCAGATTATTACGCTCGTTAAAATCTTCATTTAAGTTATATAATTCCCAAACATCTGTATCAAAATTACTTGGAACAGGTTTTTCGTTTTTTCCAAAAGATTTTTTAACCGCAAACGAATCTGGTAAATGCGCCGCTCCGGCTTTCCATCCATCTTTGTAGATTGCTCTGTTTCCAAAAATGTAGTAGTACTGAACTTTGTGTAATGATTCTGCTTTAGCATTATCTAAAGAAGCGTACAATGAAGAACCCTGAATATTATCCTGTTTCACATTTTTGATATATTCCGGAGCTTTGATTCCGGCAATATCCAAAGTTGTTGGCAATAAATCGGTTACATGACTGTATTGATTTCTGATACCGCCTTTGTCCTTAATTCCATTTGGATAAAAAACAATCAGCGGATTATGAGTTCCTCCTTCAGATTGAGCATCTTGTTTCCAGTTTTTGAAAGGAACATTTGTTGCCTGTGCCCATCCTAAAGGATAATTGGTATTTAAACCTTTTGCTGTTCCGATTTCGTCAATGTTGGCTAAGTTTTTCTTCAGATTTTCTTCGTCTGATGTTCCCTGAGAAAACAAACTTTGATTGATTGTTCCTTCGGTAGTTCCTTCTTTACTGGCTCCATTATCTCCAATCGCCAGAAAAATTACAGTGTTGTCTAATTGATTTGTTTCTTTTAAATAATTAACAACTCTTCCAATTTCGTAATCCGTATAGGTTAAGAATCCGGCGTAAACTTCCATAAAACGGGCATATACTTTCTTTTGCTCAGGAGTTAGTTTTTTCCAATCTGTGATTAACGGATTGCGTTCTGGTAAAACTGCATTCGCCGGAATTACACCCAACTTCTTTTGGTTTGCAATAACTTCCTCACGGTAAGCATCCCAACCCTTATCAAATTTACCTTTGTACGGATCACTCCATTTTGTAGCAACCTGATGCGGTGCGTGTGCAGCTCCCGGTGCGTAGTACAAAAAGAATGGTTTTCCTGGCGCTGCTTTTTGCTGTGTTTGTATATAACTAATTGCCTTGTCTGTGATCAACTCGCTTAAGTGACGTCCGTCTGGTTTCACGTGAGCTTGATCTTCAACTAAATCGGGATTGTATTGATCCGTTTGCGATCCTAAGAAACCATAGAAATGATCAAAACCTTTTCCGGTTGGCCATCTGTCAAACGGACCTGCATCAGAAGCTTCTTCATCTGGAGTTACACCATATTTTCCAACAGCAAAAGTGTTATAACCGTTTTCACGTAAAATCTCTGCAATTGTTCCTTTATCAGAAGGAATTCTTCCGTCCCAACCTGGGAAACCAGCAGATAAAATCGTGTGTGAAAATCCGCTAACATGCACTCTTCCAGAATTTCTTCCAGTCAATAAAGCAGCACGAGTTGGCGCACAAATAGCAGTAGTATGGAAATTTGTATAACGTAAACCATTATTAGCCAACTGATCAAAAGTTGGAGTTTGGATTAAACCTCCAAAAGCACTTGCAGCTCCAAATCCTACATCATCCAATAAAATCCAGATTACATTTGGTGCACCTTTTGGCGCTTTTACCGGTTCTGGCCAATATTCTTTAGAATCGGCTAAAGTTTTCCCGATTACGCCTTTAAATTCTTCTGGTTTTGTTTGGGCAAAACCAAACTGTACCGCAAGTAATGCAGTAATCAAAAGCCCTTTTTGTGGGCTTGCGATTTTTGAGTTAGTTTTAAATTTTTTCATTATTTCTTTTTTTAAATATTTTGTTTGTTCTATGGATTTAGTATAATTTTTGACTAAATTTTTACTTGTTGGCTTTAGTCAATAATTCCTGAGCAGATTTCCCTTCCGTAGCAGGCGTTTTGTGTATTTTTCTTTGGTAAACATCCTGCCAGTCGATCAATGGGTACAGATTGTTTTTCTTAGCCTGCTCATCAAATAATTTCTTTAATTCGGCTAGTTTCTCCGGATATTTTTTGGCTAAATCTTTTCTTTCATTGAAGTCTTCATTGATGTTGTACAATTCCCAAACATCTTTGTCAAAATCGGCATTTAAAAGGCCTGCCTTTTTAGGATCACTCAATGCTTCTTTAACTTCAATTGAATTTGGATGATGTGCAGCTGCAGCTTTCCATCCATCGTTATAAATCGCCCTGTTTCCAAAGATGTAATAATGCTGAATTTTATGCGCCGATACCGCTTTTGCATCGTTCAAAGAATTGTAAAACGAATATCCCTGAATGGTATCCTGCTTAATTTCTCTGATAGATTCAGGCGCTTTAACTCCTAAAATATCCAGTGTTGTTGGCAAAATATCAATTACGTGACTGTATTGCGTTCTAATTCCGGGAGTTTTAATTCCCTTTGGATAATAAACAATCAACGGATTATGTGTTCCTCCTTCTGAATTAGCATCTTGTTTCCAATCTTTAAAAGGAACATTTGTTGCCTGCGCCCAGCCTAAAGGATAATTAGTATATGTTTCAGGTGTACCAATTTCTCCAATTCTGTTCAAATTATTTTGAAATACTTTTTCTTCTGTTTCTCCAATTACATACGTTTGTCTGTTGACCGCTCCTTGTAATGTTCCCTCTTTACTTGCTCCATTATCGCCAATTAACACAAAAACGACAGTATTATCCAATTGATTAATTTCTTTTAAATAATTAACCAATCTTCCAATTTCATAATCGGTATACGTAAGATATCCTGCATATACTTCCATGAATTTTGAATACACTTTCTTTTGATCCGGAGTCAATTTTTTCCAGTCAGCAATAAGTGGGTTGCGTTCAGGTAATACAGCATTAGCAGGAACTACTCCTAATTTCTTTTGATTGGCAATTGTTTTTTCGCGGTAAGCATCCCAGCCGTCGTCAAATTTTCCTTTGTATGGATCACTCCATTTTGAAGCCACCTGATGAGGTGCATGCACGGCTGCCGGAGAATAGTATAAAAAGAATGGTTTTCCCGGAGCAGCTTTTTGTTGTCTGCCAATATAACTGATCGCTTTGTCTGTAATTTGTTCGCTTAAATGGCGTCCATCAGGCGTGATATGTGCTTGATCTTCAATTAAATCAGGTTTATACTGATCGGTTGCTGAACCTAAAAAACCAAAGAAATGTTCAAACCCTTTTCCTGTTGGCCAATGGTCAAAAGGTCCGGCATCAGTAGCTTCTTCATCAGGCGTTACACCGTATTTACCCACGCCAAAAGTGTTGTATCCTTTGTCACGTAAAATCTCAGCAACAGTTCCATTTTTAGAAGGTAATCTTCCGTCCCATCCTGGAAATCCTGCGGACATAATAGTATGCGAGAATCCGCCAACATGAACTTTATGTGAATTGCTTCCTGTCAATAAAGCCGAACGGGTAGGAGCACAAATAGCTGTCGTATGAAAATTGGTATATCGCAAACCATTGTTTGCCAGACTCTCCAAAACCGGAGTTTCGATCAAACCTCCAAAAGCGCTTGAAGCTCCGTATCCAACATCATCCAAAATAATCCAAACTACATTTGGAGCACCTTTTGGAGCAGTAACAGGTTCTGGCCAGTATTCTTTTGAGTCGGCTAAGGTTTTTCCAATTACACCTTTAAATTCTTCCGGTTTAGTTTGCGCAAAACCAAATTGCGCAACAAGCAATGTAAAAATCAAGAGTCTTTTTTTTGGACTTTTGATTGCAATGTTATTTTTAAACTTTTTCATTAGATTAAATTTTTATTTAATTCGTAATCAGTGTTTTTAACTATGCTATTTTATTTTATTCCAATCTTCAACACCTACTTTTACTGACCATTCCTGATGTAATTCAATCAGGGTTTGGAGCAGTTTAGGTTCTGATTTTGCCAGATTTTTTGTTTCTGTCCGGTCTGTAGCAAGGTTGTATAATTTCCAAGGCTGATTGTTTTCGGCTACTGCTTTCCACTGGCCTTTTCTTACCGCTTTGCTGCCTTCATGTTCCCAAAACAAGGCGTTATGTGCATCAGATGGTTGTCCTTCAAATTCTTTTTTTAAGCTAATTCCTTCTAAGGGTGTGAGTTTTTTTCCTTGAAAAGTATCAGGATATTGAAAACCGACATAGTCCAGAAAAGTTGGAAAAATATCAATCACATGACTCACTCTGTTGCTTATTGTACCGGCTTTAATATGTTTTGGATAATAAGCAATAAAAGGAGAAGCAATACCGCCTTCGTGCGTGTTCTTTTTAAATAATTGAAAAGGCGTGTTGCTCACATTTCCCCACGGACTTTCGTAACTATCAATCGACGCAACTGAACCTGGTGTTCCATTTTTTTGTGTCACATAATTCCAGTTTTTTACATCATCAGCACTTCCTCCATTATCCGAAAGAAAAAGAACAAGAGTATTATTTTCTTCTCCCAAAGACTTGACTTTCTGCAAGATTTCTCCAATTCCGGCATCCATTCGGTCGATCATGGCGGCGTAAATTGCCATGCGCGTATCCCATTTATCTTTTTCTTCGGCACTTAGTTTTTCCCAATCCGGCACTTTTTCAAAACGATTGGATAAGTCCCAGTTTTTATCAATGATTCCTTGTTCTTTTAATTTTTTAAAACGGCTTGCTCTCAATTTATCCCAGCCTTCGGTGTATTTGCCTTTGTATTTTGCAATATCTTCCGGCAATGCCTGAATGGGCCAATGTGGAGCATTATAAGCAACATACAGAAAAAAAGGTTTTTGCTGGTTTCGCTGTTTTTCTAAAGAACTAATGGCAAAATTGGTAATCTCCTGCGTCAGATAGGTAGAAGTATCCGTGCGAATAATTTCTTTGTCTCCTTTCAAAAAAGTGACTTTTCTTCCATCATTATACAATGGTTGTGAGTTAAAATAACTGCTTCCATTGTTTTGTAAAGTAAAAGAATCATCAAACCCCCGATTAACTGCCCAGGCTGATGGCACTAAACCAACGTGCCATTTTCCAGAGACTATAGTGTTGTATCCTGCCTGTTTTAATGCTTGCCCAATCGTGATGCAATGCTCGTTTAAATATCCCTGATAGGCTGGAAACCCCTTGTCCTGAACCATGTCTCCAACACCTGCCTGATGCGGATACAAACCCGTGAGCAATGAAGCCCGGGAAGGACAGCAACGCCCTGCATTGTAAAACTGTTTTAGAATAAGCCCGTTTTTAGCGAGTTTATCCAGGTTTGGAGTTTTAATTTCTGAACCAAAAGCACCAATATCTGAGAAACCTAAATCATCTGCCAAAATGACGATGATGTTAGGTTGCTTTTTCTGGGAAAATAGCTGAAATTGTACAACAACCAATAGGGCAAGGATGAACAGTTTTTTAATCATTTTTTTATTGGTATGTAAACCTTTTATTAATAACCAGGATTTTGTGGTAGCCCAACCGGATCAATATTTCTTTCGCTTTGCGGAATCGGATATAGATTATTACGTTCTGAAACCGAGTTCTTCGCCGTTACTTTTTTAACTTCGGTAACCAACGTTCCCCAACGTACTAAGTCGAACCATCTTTGCCCTTCCTGAACAAATTCTTTTTTGCGCTCTTCCTGAATGGCAGCTCTAAAAGTTGCCTGCGTCAAACCTGATAAATCAACAGTTGGATCTGGCGTCGTAATTGGTTTTGCAAAAGCTCTTCTTCTTACCTGATTAATCAATTCATACGCTTCCGGAGTTGGCGCTCCCTGCTCGTTTATTGCTTCTGCTAAAGACAATAAAATGTCGGCATAGCGAATAAGAGGAAAATTAATAGCGACATTAGAAGGTGTAGCTAAATTCGTCAGGTCTAAATATTTTTTGAAAATTGGCTTAGGAAAAGTATACAATGTTCCTGTTGCAGGATTTAGTAATTGTTTGGCATAACTCACATCTCTTCGGGTATCTCCGGTAGCATAAATGTCGTAAAACAAGGCCACATCTGAGATAATATCTGCAGGTTCTGTCGCAGTGAATCCGGTAAAAGCCGTGGCTTGAAATGTACTTCCACTTGATCCGTTTCCAGCCTGATTTGGCTCGAACTGAACAGAGAAAATATGTTCTTTTCCATTCTTTTTTGCTTTTGCGAAAATATCGCCAAAACTTTCAAATAACGCATAACCGTATCCACCGTTAATTACTTCTCTCGATTTTGCAATTGCATTTGGCCAATCTTTTCTGGTTAGATATACTTTGGCTAAAATCGCTTTTGCAGCACCAGATGTGGCACGTCCGGTATCGGTAGTTGGATAAGTTGAAGGTAAACTTTCTGCCGCTTTTAAATCTGAAATAATTTGAGTGTAAACTTCTTCTACAGTGGCTCTTTTTGATTTTAGACTCTCTAATTGAATAGAAGTTGGTTCATGTAAAACAATCGGAACTCCGCCCCAAAGACGCACTGCCTGAAAATACAATAATCCTCTGATGAATTTTGCTTCTAAAATCAATCTGTTTTTTACCGCTTCAGTACCTGCTACTTTCGGAATATTATCAATAGAAACATTGGCTCTGTTGATTCCCGCATAAATTTGGCGCCATGCTACCTGAACACGATCTGAAGTCGCATCATGAGTTAAACTACTTAAAGCTCTTACCTGTGGATTTGTTGCTGAAACTCCTGCTGCAGCATAATCTGAAGCCATATCAGTTAAGAAATATAGATTTCTTCCAAATAAACTCTGCTCACCCGGATCAAGGCTTAAAGAAGCATAGACTGCATTTACACTTGCAATAGCATCATCTTGCGTTTTGAAGTAATTATCTTCGGTTACAAAAGAGGTTGGTGTTACCTCTAAATCTGCGCACGATACAAATAGTCCGGCACTTAGTATGAATGTTATAAATATCTTTTTCATCGTTTATTTTTTACTTAGAAAGTTATGTTCAAGCCCGAAATGAATGTTTTAGAGTTTGGATAAGAACCAAAATCAATTCCCGGGTATAAGTTATTTTGTTCGTATGAACTTACCTCTGGATCGTAACCAGTGTATTTTGTCCATGTAATTAAGTTCTCTGCAGAAACGTAGAACTTAATGCTCTTTGCTTTTAATCTTGTTGAAATGCTCTTAGGCAAAGTATAACCTAAGGTGATCAGTTTCAATCTTAAGAAAGAAGCATCTTCTACATAACGTTCTGAAACGATTCCAAGAGGAGAACTTGTTGCTCTCGGAATTTCATTACTTGGATTTGTTGGTGTCCAACGGTCTTCAAGCGTAACATTAGCATTGGTTCCAAGAGTTGAAATTTCTAATTGCTGATTCAGAGCATTGAAGATTTTTCCGCCATAAGCACCCTGAAAAGAGAAATTCAAATCAAAATCGTGGTAAGAAATCGTATTGCTAAAACTTCCGACAAATTTTGGTTGAGATGATCCAAGGTTACCTTTGTCAAGAGCAGTAATTACACCATCTCCGTTGGTATCAACATATTTTCTGTCCCCCACTTTTGTATTGGCTAAACTGTTTATCTTTGGTTGTGTGTTTACTTCTTCCTGAGTCTGGAAAATTCCATTGGTTTTGTATCCCCAGAAAGTTCCCAAAGGCAAACCAACTTTTACCGTAACAGGTTGTTGTTGTAATAAAGATCCGTTTGGAACTACCGGAAAAAACTGATCAACCCCATTTCCAATAGCGACTACTTTGTTTTTATTAGTTGAGAAAACGAAGTTAGAGTTCCATGAGAAATGATCTGTTTTAATGTTTTCAGTGATCAGACCAATTTCAAGACCTTTATTTTCAACCCCACCAATATTTTGCAGAACAGTTGCAAATCCTGAAGTTAACGGAACCGGCACATTGATTAACAAATCGTTTGTTTTTTTGTAATAAACATCAAATACAAAGTTGATTTTTCGATCTAATAAGGATAAGTCTAAACCAATATTATATTGATTTGTTTTTTCCCATTTCAAATCCGGATTTGACAATCGGGTAGGAGCTAAACCTGTATATAATGTGCCTCCAAAAGAATAATTAACAGACCCCATTTGAGCCAGAGAAAGATAGTTTCCGATCTCCTGATTTCCTGTTGTTCCGGCTGTTATTCTTAATTTGGCTTCAGTTACACCTTTGATGTTGTTGGCAAACTCTTCATCTGTAATATTCCATGAAAATCCTGCAGAAGGGAAGTAACCCCAAAGTGATTCTGACCCAAATCTTGAAGAACCATCTGCACGCCCCGAAAGAGTGAAGTTGTATTTTCCTTTATAAGAATAATTAACTCTGGCTAGCCACGATTTCAAAACACTTTCAAAGGCATCCGTATACGGTTTTACAGGCACACCATCCTGAAGTGCATTGTAAGTATTGGCATCATTTACAAAAGTATTTGCACCAGCATTTACTACTTCACCTTCAGTGTATTGAAGTGTGTATCCGGCTAAAGCGGAGAACTTATGATTTTCACCGAAATTAGTATTATAGTTTAAGGTGTTTTCATTTAATACTGAACTTACTAAACGATCTCCAACAGAACCTAAACCTTTTGTTCCGGCTCCGGTAGTGGTGGTTGATGGCGCGTAATAATTTTGTTTGGTATCCAGAACATCCCCGCTTACAGCAACTTTTGCAGTAAGTTTTTTGGTTATTTTATATTCACCAAATAAACTCGTCAAAATTCTGTTGATTTTAGTTTCATTAATGGTATTCTCCAAATCATTAATCGGATTAGGTATAATTCCGTTAACTGCAGTCGCGTAAGGGTTATTTGTTAGATTATAACTTCCGTCCGGATTTTTAATCGGAACCACTGGAGGTTGATACAAAGCAACAACTAATGGATTTGGCTGTCTACCAGCAGAAGAACCACCGTTTGTTCCGATACCATTTGCAACGGAGTTACTGTAGTTTGCATTTACACCAAATTTAAAATTTTGCGAATAATTTTTTTCGTAGTTCACACGAAGCGAAATTCTTTTAAAATCAGAAGCAATTACGATTCCTTCCTGTTGAAAATAACCTGCTGAGATTGCATATCTGGACTTTTCATCTCCACCTGAAAAAGACAATTGATGATTTTGAACTGGCGCTGCAGTTCTAAAAATTGCATCTTGCCAGTCATAACTTCCTGAAGTTTTAAAAGCTTCAATTTGAGCTGCAGAAAAAGAAGGTGCCTGACCAATACTTGCCTGAACATCGTTACGTAAACTTGCCCATTGGCTGGCATTCATAACATTTAATTTTTTCGAAACATTCTGGAATCCAAAATAGCCTTGGTACGAAATATTATCCTGACCTTTTGTTCCTTTTTTAGTGGTAATAATAACTACACCATTGGCACCACGTGATCCATAAATAGCGGTGGCAGAGGCATCTTTCAATACTTCAATCGATTCGATATCACCTGGATTAATAGTAGATAACACATTGACAGTTGCTCCGGCGTAAGCTACTCCGGCTGTACTGTTATTATTATCATTGTAAATTAACACTCCGTCAACAACATACAAGGGTTCGTTACCCGCAGTTATGGAGTTTCCTCCACGAATACGTACACTTGAAGAGGCCCCGGGACGTCCTGAACTTTGCGTAACTACCACTCCGGGAATAGCACCACGTAATAAATTATCTGCTGATGAGGTAACCTGCGAAAGATTTGCTTTTGGAACAGAAGCGACAGAACCGGTAATGTCTTTTCGCTTCTGAGAACCATATCCAACAACTACTAATTCATCTAGTTCCTGGCGTTCTTCTTTAATACTTATCGTTATTGGATTTTTATCGACAATAACTTCGGTTTTTTTATATCCAATATAACTTATGATTAAAGTATAAGGTAATTTCTGACCGGTTTGAAAATAAAATTTTCCTTCTGCATCGGTTTGAACTCCGTGTGTTGTTCCTTTAATAACAACTGAAGCTCCAATAATAGGCTGATTTGTAACATCATCTACAATAGTTCCGTCCAATTTAGATTGTATTAACGGCGTCGTATTTTGAGCATTAACCCCTGCCGTCAGAAGCAGGAGAAATAGTATTGAGTATATTTTTAAATTTTTTTTCATTTCTTTGTACTGGTTTAAGTAATTAACAAGGCGCCCTGGGCACTGATTTTTCAGCACTCTAAATGTGGTCTTGATTTAGCGATAAATATTCTTTAAGCCTCGCCATTTCTGTTGCCGCAGAAATGGCTTTTTTTATTTATATACAGCAGCTATGCATCTTTTTCATTTTAGTTTATTTAGTTATTAATTATTTTTTTGATTTATAGGTATAGTTTCAAGAATCGTATCAACACAAAATGTATTAGATAGATTTTTGGAATTTTCAATAAGAATATTTTTGGTGAGTGTTAAATAGTTTCGTTTTTGGTTCCGATTTAGAATGAAAAGAAAATCGTTAACGAAAAAATCTTGCTGAGATTTAGCAACAGAAGCACATATAACAAAATCTGTTATAAGTATATTTTTTTTGAAGATTTAAATACGATATGCTTTCGGTTGTTTTCAAAATATAGTTTTTTTGGTTTTAAATATGATTTTAAACTCTACTAATCCTATAGACAAAGTTAATTTTAATATAATAAAAACCAAAAAAAACTTAATATTTTTTTATTTATAAGCATAAATGGAGATCGAAATAAAATTTTTAAATATTTAATTATTTGATTATTAGTAATTTAAATGTATTTTTAAAACAAAAAAAATGTTAAATTGATATTCGCACAACGTTTTAAAATGTAGTATTTTATACTTATTTTTTATGCTTTAATTAATTAGTTAATTTTTTAAACTGATGTAAAAACGTCTGAAAATGCAATAATTAAAAATTTTAAGAGCCTTTTTGGAAAAAATTAAAGTCCTTATTTCAAACATTTCAGAAATAGAATTAATATTCAAAAAAAAAGTGAAACTCAAAAGTTTTATAGATTTAAATAGTTGGTATTTAGTTATTTAGTAATATAATTTTGCTTAATTTTATAATGCTCAATTTCATTAGCAAAAAATATACTTTTTTTGATTGACTTATAGCGATTTGTGTTTTTGAAAAATAATCTACCTAAATACTATATTCTATGGCAAATCTTTCGCAATCTCATCGCATTCTTTTTTTCAATACACTTGGTTTTATGGTTTGTTTCGCCTGTTGGACACTCAACGGGGTTTTGGTTACCTTTTTAAATGATCGTGGTATTTTTGAATGGAGTGTCGTCGAGATAGGATGGCTGTTAGGAATCCCGATTTTAACAGGTTCCATTATGCGATTGCCAATGGGAATTTTAACCGATAAATACGGAGGAAAACCAGTATTTTCATGCTTGCTTATTTTAAGTTCGATCCCATTATTTTTACTTCCTTTTGCAGAGAATTTTTGGATGTTTGCTATATTGAGTTTTCTTTTTGGAATGGTGGGAACCAGTTTTGCCATAGGTGTAGGATATACTTCGATTTGGTATCCAAAAGAATGGCAGGGAAGAGCATTGGGCATTTTTGGAATGGGAAGTTCAGGAGCAGCTTTGACAACATTTTTAGCACCAACTTTGCTTAATAATTTCACAGAAAATGATCCGGAAAACGGATGGAAATGGCTTCCCATTATTTATGGAATTGCTTTATTAGTAACCGGAATTGTGTTTCTCATTTTTACCACCAATAAAAAAGTTGAAGCAACATCAAAAACAGTTAAAGAATTATTACAGCCATTAAAAAGTGTTCGTGTCTGGCGTTTTGGACTTTATTATTTTCTTGTTTTTGGTTCTTTTGTTAGTTTCTCACAATGGTTATTGCCTAATTTTATGAATGTATACCATACAACATTAGTCACAGGAGGTTTATTTGCATCATTTTTTAGTTTACCAACAGGTGTAATTCGGGCCTATGGTGGTTTTTTATCGGATCGATTTGGAGCACGAAAAGTAATGTATTGGGTATTAAGTTCTTCCGTCGTTTTAAGCTTTTTATTAATGTTTCCGAAGATGGAGATTACAACCGCGGGATCCGGTCTTTTGGCTTCTAAGGCGGGAACAGTGACAAAGGTTTCAGAAGATCAGATTGTGGTTGGAGATAAAACATATGCCATTACAAAAGAGGACAAAGAGGCAAAACACAGTAAAATTTTACCTTCAAAAAAATCATGGCAGGAAGTGGTCGTGCAACAAAATCAACAAATTCAAAAGAAAGATTTATTGGCAGAAGGAATAACCCAGATTCATTTTGAAGCCAATATGTGGATTTATTTGGCATTGGTTATTTTAATTGGTGCAGCCTGGGGAATTGGAGCAGCTGCAGTTTATAAACATATTCCTGATTATTTTCCAAATGAAGTAGGAGTAATTGGAGGAATGGTTGGTATGCTGGGCGGTTTAGGAGGTTTTTTCGGCCCCATTATTTTCGGATATTTATTAAGCTTTACCGGTTTTTGGACGAGTTCCTGGGTATTTATTTTAGCTGTTTCCTTAGTATGCCTTATTTGGATGCATCGAGTAGTGGTTAATTTAATGAAAGAGAAATCTCCGGAATATGCAAAAGACATGGATAGAAAAAATTAAAACTCATTTATAATAGGAATATTTATTAAAAGCTTGTCTCTAAAAATGAAGAAGAGGCAAGCTTTTATTTTAATCAATATAGAAGACAAAAATATCTTTTATATGATATATGTCATTTTCTTCCAGAACACAAGGCTATAATTTTGCTTCAAATGAGAACAAACAGTCTCATTAGTTAAGTATATTTTAAAAGCCTTTTATGAGCGGTTTATCTCAATCTCACCGAATTTTATTTTTAAACACACTAGCTTTTACCGTTTGTTTTGCTTGTTGGACACTAAATGGAGTTCTTGTGACTTACCTTGTAGACAAAGGTATTTTTAACTGGACAGTTGTAGAAACGGGTTGGCTTTTAGGAATTCCTATTTTGTCCGGTTCAATATTCAGGCTACCAATTGGTATTTTAACAGATAAATATGGTGGTAAAATTGTTTTTACAGTTTTATTATTGTTGTGCTCTATTCCTCTTTTTTTACTTCCATTGGCTAATTCATTTTGGAGTTTTGCAGTTCTAAGCTTCTTCTTCGGATTAGTGGGAACTAGTTTTGCGGTTGGTATTGGTTATACATCAGTGTGGTACCCAAAAAGCTGGCAGGGCAGAGCTTTAGGCATCTTCGGAATGGGAAATGCAGGCGCGGCTATTACTACTTTTATTGCCCCAACTTTATTGAATAATCTTTCAGAAAAAGATCCAATAAATGGCTGGAAAACCTTGCCTGTTATTTATGGCGGGGCTTTAGTAATTATAGGATTGCTTTTTATTGTCGTTGCAAAAAACAAAACCAATCAGGCAGCTTCAAAATCAATGACACAATTATTGTCTCCACTTAAAAATATCCGCGTTTGGCGTTTTGGAGCTTATTATTTTTTAGTCTTTGGTTTCTTCGTAGCTTATTCACAATGGCTTTTACCCAATTTTATGAATGTTTACCATACTTCTTTAGTTATGGGCGGAATGTTTGCAACTATGTTTAGTCTGCCATCTGGCGTAATCAGGGCTTTTGGAGGTTATTTGTCTGATAAATTCGGAGCCAGAAAAGTAATGTATTGGGTTTTGGGCTCTTCAATCATAATCAGTTTTTTATTGATGTTTCCAAAAATGGAAGTGTTTACAACTGGTCCGGGAGTGTTGGCTTCTACAAATGGAATTATTACCGAAGTTTCTGCTAATGAAATAATAGTAAAGGGAAAAACATATAAAATTTCAGAGAAACAAACTAGCAACAAAAACGAAACTTCAATTTTTCCGGTAAAAAATTCCTGGCAGGAAATAATTGTAAAACAAAATCAGGAAGTAAAAAAGAAAGAATTGTTAGCACAAGGAATTACCCAAATTAAGTTTAGCGCCAATCTTTGGGTCTATGTGGTTTTGGTAATCCTGATCGGAATTTCATGGGGAATTGGAAAAGCCGCAGTCTACAAACACATTCCGGAATATTTTCCAAATGAAGTTGGAGTCGTTGGAGGAATGGTTGGATTAATTGGCGGCCTCGGTGGTTTTTTCGGCCCCATAATCTTTGGTTATCTGCTTAATGCTACTGGCTTATGGACGAGTTCCTGGATATTCATTTTCGTAGTATCAGTTCTTTGTTTGCTTTGGATGCACCGAACGATTATAAAAGCAATGCGAATTAAATCACCAGATTTTAACAGAGATATAGAAGATAATTAATACAATAAACAAAGAATAATATGAAAACTTGGTTAGACAAATGGGAGCCTGAAGATGAAATATATTGGAATACCGCCGGAAGTAAAATTGCATGGAGAACCTTAACAATAACAACACTTACTTTAATATTATCATTTGCTTCATGGTTTATGATGAGCGTAATAGCTGTTAAATTACCCGGATTAGGATTTAATTTTTCCAAAGATCAACTTTTCTGGCTGACAGCAATTCCGGGATTGGCCGCCGGATTTTTAAGAATCATACACACTTTTATTTTACCAATATTCGGAACCCGACATGTGGTTTCTTTCGCAACCGCAATTAAATTGATTCCCGTAATCGGAATTGGTTTTGCAGTCATGAATGTCAATACACCATTTTGGGTATTTGCAGTTTTAGCTTTTACAACCGGTTTTGGAGGAGGAGATTTCTCTTCTTATATGCCAAGTACCAGTTTGTTTTTTCCTAAAAGACTCAAAGGAACAGCATTAGGAATACAAGCCGGAATTGGGAATTTTGGTGTATCGGTAGCTCAGTTTGTTACGCCACTTATTATAAGTATCGGGATTTATGGTACAGCATCAGAATTTACGAGTATTGATCAAAAAGAAACAATTAACGTTTTTCAGAATTCAACAATCGAAAAACAAAAAGAAGTTTTTGAATCACTTGATGCTGAAGTACAAAGTAAAATACTATCAAACGTAAAGAAAACTATTATTGATTCGGTTAAGACATCAATTAATTCAGCTGATAAAGTTGTTCTTTTTACTTCGTTACCAGTAAAAACCAAGGCAAAAGCTATTGCAAATGCAAACCCGAAATTGGCAGAGAAATTACTTAACGATATAAATCCTCAAAATTCAGCCGTTAAAAACAAGGAAATATATTTACAGTCGGCTGCTTTTTGGTTTGTTCCCCTCTTATTGTTGTTGTCAATGGTGAGTTGGTTTTATTTAAGAAGTATCCCGATGAAAGCTTCCATAAAAGAACAGCTGGATATTTTCTCTAATAAACATACCTGGTATTGCACGATAACTTATTTAATGACTTTTGGAACTTTTGCAGGTTTATCAGCGGCTTTTCCTTTAATGATTAAATTTTTATATGGAGATTTTCCAAATGCGCCTGATCCTTTGGTTTATGCTTTTTACGGGCCATTAATTGGTTCTGGAAGCCGAATTGTTTTTGGATTTGTTGCTGATAAAGTGGGAGGCGCCATATTAACAACAATTACAGGTTTAGGAATTTTAGCCGGAGCAATTATTCTCGTGACACAAGGATTAGTAGCGCCAACAAGTATGGATCAATTTCCTCTTTTTGTTACAGTAATTTTAGGAATGTTCTTCTTTACAGGGATTGGAAATGCCGGTACTTTTAGACAGTATCCAATTATTTTTTCTGAAAATCAACGTCAGGCAGCCGGAGTTATTGGCTGGACAGCCGCAATTGCCGCTTTTGGACCTTTTATATTTTCTAAGCTAATTGGAAATAATATTTCTGCTAATGGCACTGTAAATCAATTCTTTATTGGTGTTGTTATTTTTACTATATTAGCTACAGGTATCAATTGGTGGTTCTATAATCGTAAGAATTGTGAAAAACCGAGTTAAGGAGTAATCATTAAATTTTAATTAACGATGAAAAATAAAACGTTTAATACCAAGGCTTTACTTATAGCAACTGCAGTATCGGCACTGACCATTATTTTTGTTTTTTATGGCTCAAGAAAACTGCAAAATTTTGATGCCGCGCTAATCACTTATTTATTCGGAACCGTGTTTGCTTTCTTCGGAATTGTATACAGATATTCCGTTTGGCTTCAAAGACCACCAACCTGGATGTATTTCAAAAGAAGCCTTCAATTTTTGTTCACAGGCAAAATATTATCGCATTTATGGTTTTTGGGAAAAGAATCTGTGGGGAATATTGTAATTCAAAAATTCATTTATCCAAGAAGTAAATACCGTTGGTTTGCCCATTTTTGTATTGCTTTAGGCTGTATTTCTGCTTTTGCAATAACCATCCCGTTAACATTTGGATGGATACATTTTACATTGTCACCCAATTCTATTTCTATTTATGAAGCTCATTTTTTCGGATTTAAAATGATGGATTTTAAAATCGGGTCTTTTCTCGCATTTCTAATTTTCCATGCTTTAAATTGGTCTTCCTGGTTGGTAATAATTGGTTCAGTTTATTATTTAAGAAGACGATTAACAAATCCGGGTTTAATAGCAACACAAACTTTTGAAGGTGATTTATTACCCTTAATTCTGCTTATTGCCATCTCGGTTACTGGTTTATGTCTAACCTATTCCTATCAATTCATGAAAGGATTTGCGTATGACTTTCTCGCTGTAATTCACGCCGTTACCGTAATCATGTTTTTAATATGGATTCCGTTTGGAAAATTCTTTCACATTATTCAGCGTCCGGCTCAAATTGGCGCTCATATTTATAAAAAAGAAGGAATTAAAAAAGGAATGGCAGTTTGCCCTCACACCGGAGAAGAATTTGCAACACAGCTTCATATTGATGATTTAAAAATCGTGACTAAACAACTAGGTTTTGACTTCACGCATGAAGATGGAACTTCACATTTAGATTTAAGTCCGGAAGGAAAAAGATCCCGTTTAGCACAGGCACATTTAAGAGCCAGATTAGAAGGTGGAAACTTATTTGGATAAGAAAAATATAGTTTCAGGTTTCAAGTTTCTATAGAGAACTTGAAACTTGAAACCTGACCCGAGGCTGAAAGCCGAATTGGCGAAGCAAACAAAAAAAAACAAAAAAAGACATGGCAAAATTACCTGTATCAACTGAAAAAATAATTGAAGCCTTTGGTCCGCATTTAAATTATGCACCTAAAGATGGTTACGAAGGCAGGGACGAACCGGATGATCTTGTAAAAACACATTGCTGTTTCTGCGGAATGCAATGCGGTATTCAATTGTCTGTAAAAGATAATAAAGTAGTAGGTTTTGAACCCTGGATGGAATTTCCTTTTAATGAAGGACGTTTGTGTCCCAAAGGAGTGCAGCGTTATCTGCAAAATAATCATCCTGATCGTCTTTTGCACCCCATAAAAAGAGTAGAAGGAAAAGGATTTGAAAAAGTTTCCTGGGATGAAGCTATGGATAAAACGATTTCTGAAATTAAAAGAATTCAGGAAAAATACGGCAAACATGCTTTTTCGATGTTGTCCGGAGTTTCGCTTACCAACGAAAAAAGTTATTTGGTTGGAAAGTTTGCACGTGTTGCCTTAAAAACCAGAAACCTCGATTACAACGGAAGACTATGTATGGTAAGTGCCGGCGCAGGAAACAAAAAAGCATTTGGTTTAGACAGAGCTTCTAATAATTATTCGGATTTAGAATATGCAGAAGTCATTATCGTAGCCGGTGCCAATATAAGTGAAACCTTCCCCACATTAACACATTGGATCTGGAAAGCCAGAGATCGAGGAGCAAAATTGATTGTGATCGATCCGAGAATGATTCCGTTAGCCAGAACGGCAGATATTCATTTAGATGTAAAACCCGGAACTGATTCGGCTTTATATGGTGCAATGCTGAAATATCTCGTAGATCACGATATGCTGGATCATGATTTTATAGACAATTATACGTCTGGATTTCAGGAAACAATTGATGCGGTAAAAGATTATACTTTAGAATGGGCAGAAGAAATCACTGGAATTGATAAAGACAAAATCAAAGCTGCAGCCGAGTTATGGGGCAAAGCTAAAACAAGTTTTCTGCTTCACGCACGCGGAATAGAACATCACTCAAAAGGAGTTGATAATGTATTGGGCTGTATTAATTTGGTTTTGGCAACCGGAAGAATTGGAAGACCTTATTGTGGTTACGGAACAATTACAGGGCAAGGAAATGGACAAGGAGGAAGAGAACACGGTCATAAATGTGATCAATTACCAGGGAATAGAGATATTGAAAATCCGGAACACAGGAAATATATTTCTGAAGTTTGGGGAATTGATGAAAAAGACATGCCTGGAAAAGGCCTTACTGCATATGAAATTATTGAAGCCATTCATAGGGATGAAATCAAAGGATTAATCTCAATTTGTTTCAATCCATTGGTCTCACTTCCAAACAATAATTATGTCAGATCAGCTTTGGAGAAATTGGAGTTTTATGTCTGCATTGACTTCTTTTTGAATGAAACGGCCCGTCATGCAGATATTGTTTTAGCGGGTTCTTTGCAGGAAGAAGAAGAAGGAACGACAACTTCGGCAGAAGGACGCGTAATCCGAATTCGACAAGCTGTTACACCTCCGGGAGATGCAAGAACAGATACTTCAATATTATTAGAAATTGCCGAACGTCTGGGTGAAAAAGATAAATTCACTTACGATAATAGTGAAGCTATTTTTAATGAATTAAGAGTCGCTTCAAAGGGAGGAACAGCCGATTATTTTGGAATTACCTATAAAAAAGTAGAAGATAATATGGGCGTTTTTTGGCCTTGTCCATCAGAAGATCACCCAGGAACTCCAAGATTATGGGAAGATAAAAAGTTTAAAACTCCGGATGGAAAAGCACATTTTAACCCCGCTCCCTATAAATTACCCGGCGAAGTTACTGATGATGAATATCCGATCGTATTGACGACAGGCCGTGTAGTTTCGCAATATTTAAGCGGAACACAAACACGCCGTATTGGTAAACTGGTTGATCAATTTCCGGAACCAATGTTAGAAATTCATCCGGAATTAGCTTCGAAATATAATATCAAACAAAGAGAATTAGTCAGAGTTGTGACCAGAAGAGGAGAAGGAATTTTTCCGGCAAATATTGTTGAAACAATTCGAAAAGACACTGTTTTTATTCCTTATCATTGGCCCGGAGCTAAATCTGCTAATCAATTAACTCCCGGAACTTTAGATCCGATTTCTAAGATACCGGAATTTAAAGTTTGTGCCTGTTTACTCGATCCGTCAGGAAAAATAGCGCCGTCATCAAAAGAATCTGAAGCTTATGCAAGTGTTTAATCTATAAAAATGACATTATGAACTTAACTAATTTTAATAAAAATGAAGAGTTTTTTGTAGATCTGCAACGCTGCATTGGCTGTAAAGCCTGTGAAATGGCTTGCGCTGAATGTGAAACAAATGGTCAGGAATCCCTCATCAGCGTAAATTATGTCGAACGCTCTTCAACAATTCAAACGACGGTTCAGGTTTGCATGCATTGCGAAGATCCCGTTTGTGCCAATGTTTGTCCTGCCGATGCTATTTCACAAGATGAGTTTGGTGTTGTGCATACCGCAAGTACTGAAAGATGTATTGGATGTTCTAATTGTGTTATGGCGTGCCCGTTCGGAGTTCCTAAAAAAATGGAAGAATACGATCTGATGATGAAATGTACGATGTGTTATGACAGAACCAGTGTGGGCAAAAAACCAATGTGTGCAACAGTTTGTCCGAGTGGTGCATTGTTTTACGGAACAAGAGAACAAATTGAAGAAATGCGACCAAATAGTTCACCAGTTAATACATTCATATTTGGAAAAGAAACCGTCAATACTAAAGTGAATATTATGATGCCAAAAGGCAGTAATGAATTAAGAATATATTAAATCCAGATCCATGTCTAAAGAAGATAATTTAAATAAAAACTGGAAAAAAGATTTCCCAATACAAAAGCAGGAATCAACGCAGGTAAGTCGTCGTGATTTTGCTAAATTCCTCACTTTTGTTTCGGGAGGATTAATGATAGGCAGCGGATTTGTAGCTGCCAAAGCTTATTTATTGCCAAAAGAAGGTGTGCAAGGTGAGCATTTTATTTGCAATAAAGATGACGTTCCTGTCGGAGGCACGAGAGGTTTTGTAATTGAAGGGAGCACCGTTCCTTATATTTTAGTGCATCTGGAAAGTGGAGATTTCAGGGCTTATGAACAAAAGTGTACACATTTATCCTGTTCTGTTTTTTACAAACCCGGAACCGGAATTATTCATTGCCCTTGCCACGAGGGTTCATTTGATGCCATGACTGGTGATGTAATTGCTGGTCCGCCGCCAAGAGCGTTGCCCCAATTAGAAGTTTTTTTCAAAGAGAATAAAGTTTATGTAAAGGCTTTTATTGAAGAAAAAGAAAGTTAGAATAAATTTAAAAATGAATTATCATGAGTACATTTAGACGAAGTCAGAATCGCGCCAATCCTAATAAGCTGAACAATATTCTTTCCACGCTTATTTTTATCCTTATTTTAAATGTGAGCATTCAAATTTGGCTGTTATATGCTTCACTCAATAATGCATTAGATAACAACAAAGAAATATTACTTCCCGCATTTATAGCTTCAGCAATACTATTTTTGATAGGCTTTTCATGGCTTTATTACCTCCCAAAAGGAAACTTCAAAAAGAAATAAGCTTGGGAATTGAAATATCTTTCAGGTTAATTCAATTTTATTTTAAAAAGTTTAATTAAAACACAATTAAAACTCATTGCTTAATTCCAAATTTAAGCCTCGTCAAAATGCTATTTTTTGTTTTTTCTGAACGTATTTAAAGAATTAAGCATAAATTTATAATCTTTAAATATTTTAGATTATTAATGATTTAAACTAAGTAAAAGTACTTATATTTGTAATAAGTATTTTTTGCTTTTATACTATAGCAGCCATGATTCAAGTTGAACAAGCCTTATCGATTATTGCAGAAAATAGCACTAAAATGCCAGTTCAAAAAATTCCGGTTGCGAAAGCGCTGGGTTATGTTTTGGCCGAAACGGTTTATTCGCCAATTGATATGCCGCCTTTTCGCCAATCGGCTATGGATGGCTATGCTTTTATTCATGGTGAAAAACATCAGTATGATGTTGTGAGTAGTTCACAAGCAGGAGATCATGCCAATATAAAATTAAAAGAAAACGAAGCGGTTCGCATTTTTACAGGCGCTTTTGTTCCGGATGATGCAGATACAGTGGTAATGCAGGAACATGTTTTGGTAAACAAAGATTCAATTTTGATCGCCAGTATGCCAAAACAATTTACAAATGTTCGTGCAAAAGGAGAACAGATAAAAAAGGAAGAGGTCGTTTTTAAAGCCAACACTTTGATTACACCAGCCGCAATTGGTTTTTTAGCTTGTCTCGGAATTACTGAAATAACAGTTTATAAAAAGCCTAAAGTGGCTATTTTAGTGACTGGAAACGAATTAGTAAAATCAGGTAAAAAATTACCGAAAGGAAAGATTTATGAAAGTAATTCGGTGATGCTTCAGGCCGCATTGCAAACGATTGGAATAAAAAAAATAAAAAGTTACAAGGTTAAAGATAATCTTAAAGCGACTAAAAAAGCTTTAAAAGACATTCTTGCAAAAAATGATATCATTTTAATTTCCGGTGGAATTTCAGTTGGAGATTATGATTTTGTAAAAGAAGCTTTGTTGGCCAATGATGTTGAAGAACTTTTTTACAAAATCAATCAAAGGCCAGGAAAACCAATGTTTTTTGGACGTAAAAATGATAGTTTGGTTTTTGCTTTGCCCGGAAATCCAGCTTCATCTCTTACTAATTTTTATGTTTATGTTTATCCGGCAATTAAAAACAGAATGGGTTTTGCGGAAATCCATTTACCAAAATTAATGCGAAAATTAAACAGTGATTTTACAAACCCGACAGGCAAAACATTATTTTTAAAAGCAAAATATGATGAAACTAATGTTGAGATTTTAGATAGCCAAAGCTCGGCAATGCTTAATACATTTGCGATTGCTAACAGTTTACTGATTGTACCGAGTGATACGGAAAGCCTTAAAAAAGGAACACTAGTAACTTTATTGCCAATTGATTAAAAGAATAAAGAATAAAGAATAAAGAATAAAGAATAAAGAATAAAGAATAAAGAATAAAGAATAAAGAATAAAGAATTTCAAACTTATAAAGCAGTGTGTAATTTTAAACATACAGCAATAACTTGAAACATGAAACAAAACGATTAAACAATTAACCAAATAAACGATTAAACAATAAAAAATGAATCTCCTTAGTTCTGAAAATATCCTGTTATTTAGCTTCGCTTTAATTGTGATTGCATTTTTATATTCAAGTGTCGGACATGGTGGCGCTTCGGGTTATTTGGCTTTGATGACGATTTTTGCTTTTCCAATTTCAGTTATGAAACCATCAGCATTGTTACTGAATTTGTTTGTTTCGAGTATTTCGTTTTTCTTTTATTACAGAATGAATTATTTCAAACCAAAGCTCTTTTATCCGTTTGCAATAGCCTCGATTCCGGCAGCGTTTATTGGTGGATTTATTACTTTGGATAATACGATTTATAAAATTATTTTGGGAGTTGTGTTGGTTTTTGCCGCACTTCGATTGTTCGGAATATTTAATTTTAAAGAAAAAGAAACAGTCACGATTAATATTCCATTTGCATTGGCAATTGGTTTTGTTATTGGATTGTTATCTGGAATGTTAGGAATTGGCGGCGGAATTATTTTGAGTCCGATTTTATTGTTTTTGGGATGGGCTTCAATTAAAGAATCGGCAGCGATTTCGAGTTTGTTCATTTTTGTGAATTCATTTGCCGGAATTATGGGCTTCTTTTTAGGAGGAAAAACGGTTCCGACAGAAAGTTTTTATTTGGTTCCGATTGCCGTTTTAGGCGGCGTTTTGGGTGGCTATTATGGCAGCGGATATTTTTCTAATAAAACATTAAAAATTGTTTTGGGAACGGTGATTTTAATGGCAAGTATTAAATTGATTTTTCCTTGATAATTAATAAATTAACCGCAAAGTACGCAATGTTTTATATAGCGGTTTTTAGAAATAGCAAAGTTCGCAAAGCTTTGCGACTTAATTTTAAAGTTGACAATGAATAAAACCTTAGCGCTCTTTGCGGTAAAATTTTTCTCATTTCAACCTGAAACCTGAAACAAAAAAATTATGGAAACACTAACAGTATTTATTCTTTGTGGAGGAAAAAGTTCCCGAATGCAGTCAGAGAAAGGATTGGTACTGTTTAAGGGAAAACCATTTATTGAACATATTATTCAGGCAATTTTGCCTATTTCAGAACAAATAAAATTAATAACGGCAACCAAAGAATATGATTATTTGCCTTATGAAAAAATACCCGATATCGTTTTAGATAAAGGACCTTTAGGTGGAATATATACGGCATTGATAAATTCTGAAACCGAATTTAATTTGATATTGAGTTGTGACATTCCGTTAATATCAACAGAGTTATTGTCAGAACTAATTTCAAAACATAACAATGAAGCTGAAATCACAGTTTTTGCTTCAGAAAGCAGATTACATCCGTTGATCGGGATTTATTCTAAAAAAGTATTGCCCGTTATCAAAAGCGCAATTGATAACGATGAATTAAAAATGATGGATTTGCTGGCGAAGATTCCGCACCAAATCCTCAATATTGACGAAAGTGAAAACTTTCATCTCACCAACATCAATTCGGTAGACGAATTAAATGACCTGAATATCAATTTAAGTTAAAAGTTATGCGAAACTCAAAAACACCAAAATTAACAATTGTAGGCGCAGGTCCTGGAGATGTTGAATTGATTACATTAAAAGCAATAAAAGCATTAGAAAATGCTGATGTTGTTTTATACGATGCATTAGTAAACGAAGAATTATTGCAATATGCTACAAATGCAGAAATTGTTTTTGTAGGCAAACGTCTGGGCTGTCATGCTTATACACAGGATCAGATTAACGAATTGATTGTTTCGATGGCAAATCGTTACGGTCATGTAGTAAGACTTAAAGGCGGCGATCCTTTTATTTTTGGAAGGGGAAGTGAAGAAATTGATTATGTAGAAAAATTTGGCTTGGAAACGGCTGTTGTTCCCGGAATTTCATCTGCTTTAGGGGTTCCTGCTTCGGTTGGAATTAGTTTGACACAGCGTCAAATTGCCGAGAGTTTTTGGGTAATAACGGGTACAACTTCAGATCATAAATTGTCGAAAGATGTATATTTGGCTTCAAAGTCTGCTGCGACAGTAGTAATTTTGATGGGAATGCATAAATTAGAAGAAATCATTTCAATTTATAAAGAGAATAGAACAGACGACTTACCAATTGCTATCATTCAAAACGGAACAAAAAATACAGAGCAAAAAGTAGTAGGAACTATCAGTTCAATTGGTAAATTGGTGGCAGAAAAGAAGATTTCTTCTCCCGCCATTATCGTGATTGGAGAAGTGGTAAAAAATACTTCAAAATTGACATCCTATTTTCAGGAGCATTTTGATGACGAATTTATTTTTCAGAATTTAAATTTAGAGTAATGATTGAAATTAAATATTTTGGAGCTGTAGCTGAAAAGACCAAATGTGAATTCGAAAAAATCCCTTTTTCTGAAGAAGCTTCGCTGCAACAATTATTAAAGGATTTAGATATAAAATATCAGTTTGAATCCCTTAATTTTAGTGTAGCGGTCAATCAAAAAATAGTGCCAAAAACAACCGATTATAAATTACAAACAAGCGATGTTGTCGCGCTATTACCACCTTTTGCAGGCGGCTAAATGAATTTTATGAATGATTCAACACGTTATAACCGACAAATAATTCTGCCTGAAATAGGAGAGGAAGGTCAGTACAAATTATCGAAGGCAAAGGTCTTAATAATTGGTGCAGGCGGTTTGGGTGCTGCTGTTTTGCCTTATTTGGCTGCAGCCGGAATAGGTGAAATCGGGATTGTTGATGACGATGTTATTGAACTTTCTAATTTACAGCGACAAGTGATTTATAAAACTTCAGCTGTTGGAAAACATAAAGTTGACGAAGCCAAATTAATGGCTTCAGAATTAAATCCGTTGGTAAAAATCAATGCAATTGCAGAAAAATTATCAGCAAAAAATGCCATTTCATTATTTGAGAAATATGATATTATAGTTGATGCGACAGATAATATTTTTATAAAGTATCTAATAAATGATGCTTGTATTGTTACCAATAAACCAACGGTTTACGGATCTATTTTCAGATTCCAGGGACAGGTTTCGGTTTTTAATTATCAAAACGGACCAACCTACAGATGTTTATATCCAGATGAAAACAACGAATCATTAAATTGTGCAGATGCCGGAGTAATTGGAATTTCAGTTGGAATTATAGGAATGTTTCAAGCAAATGAAGTGATCAAAATGGTTCTGGAAATAGGCGAGGTGTTGAGTGGTAAAATACTGGTTTATAATATTTTAAACAATGAACAGCAAAAGTATGACTTTGAGAAGAATACGATTATTAAACTTGATAAAACAGCTTTTGAAGAAAAATATAAATTGATTGAAAATCAGTTAGAAGAAATTGCTGCTACAGCTATTTTAAATGAAATTGATAATGATGAGGTTTTATTTTTGGATGTTAGAAATGAAGACGAACTTCCGAAAATTAATTTCAAAAATGGAATTCAGATTCCGCTAATGAATTTAGAAAACGAAATTGAAAAACTGGATCCAAATCAAACGATTTATATTTATTGCCAATCTGGAATAAGAAGTAAAATAGCAGTTGAACTGCTTCAGAAAAAGAATTTTAAAAACATAAAAAGTATTATTGGGGGAGCTTTGAAATTGAAGCAATTTTTAAATGAAGAAAAGATTTTTATCTAAAACTTAAATTACGAACCAATCCAAATAAAACAATGACAAGAATATTTTTAGCCTTAGTTTTAATTTTTTGTTGTACTCAATTATCTTTTTCACAAACACGTGAAGATGCTACAGGCGAAACAGGGCTTTATAGAGAATATGAAAAAGCAGATAAAGAACTAAATGTTGTTTATAATAAACTGAAAAAAAAATTGAGTAAAGTTGACCAAATTGCTTTAACTAATGCTCAAAAAGATTGGATTAAATTTAGGGATTCTAACTGTAAATTTAAAAGTTATGCTGAGGATGAAGGTGGCGTGATTGCCAACAAAATGAATATTGATTGTTTAACACAAGCAACTATAAGCAGAGCTAAAGAATTAAAAGAATTAATTGAAGGTTTTTAATGTGGCAATAAAAAACATTCAAAAAATAAAAAAAAATGAGTAAAAATGTATTTGTAGAAGGACCAATTGCTCCTGAATTTATAGCGGAGTCAATCGCCAAACATCAATCAAAACATACAATTGGTGCGCATAATATTTTTTTGGGACAAGTTCGTGCTGATGTAATTCACGATAATACTGTTGTCGCGATTGATTATTCAGCTTATACCGATATGGCAAATGAAGCTTTACATGCAATTCGCGAAAAGGCTTTCGCTAAATTCGACTTAACCTGTATGCACATTTATCATAGTTTGGGCGTTGTAAAAGCGGGTGAAATTTGCTTGTTCGTATTTGTTTCCGCAACACGAAGAAAACAAGTTTATGAAGCAACAGAAGCCATCGTAAACTGGATCAAAACAGACGTGCCGATTTTTGGTAAGGAAATGTTTGAAAACGATACATTCACCTGGAAACAAAATACTAATGGTTGATATTACGCATAAAATAAACACATTAAGAACCGCAACAGCAACCGCAATTGTCAAAGTCAGCAAACAGGAAACAATTGATGCAGTTATAAACAATTTGGTTCCGAAAGGAAATGTACTGGAAATGGCCAAAACGGCTGGATTATTTGCGGTTAAAAATACCCATTTATCCATTCCGGATTGTCATCCCATTCCAATTGAATTTACTTCGATAGAATATAAAATTGAAGGTTTGACCATTCAGATTATTTTCAATGTAAAAACCGTTTACAAAACAGGTGTTGAGGTTGAAGCGATGCACGGCGCATCAATAGTAGCTTTGACGATGTACGATATGTTGAAACCAATCGATAAAGAAATCGAAATTTCAACAATAAAATTAATCAACAAAGAAGGCGGAAAATCTTCTTTCAAAAATAAATTTCCAAACGCGATAAAAGCCGCAGTTTTTGTTTGTTCCGATTCCATTTTTGCTGGAGATAAAGAAGATCGTTCCGGGAAAATCATCGTTGAAAAACTGGATTCTTACGGAGTTGAAACAGCCCATTATGAGGTTATTCCGGATGAAATTGATATTATTCAGGAAAAAACAAAAGCTTTCGCCAAAGAACATCAGTTGGTAATTTTTACTGGCGGAACAGGATTATCGCCAAGAGACGTAACACCGGAAGCATTGTCGCCATTATTAGAAAGCAGAATACCGGGAATTGAAGAAGCTATTCGCAATTACGGACAACAAAGAATGCCGTATGCAATGTTATCAAGAACTGTTGCAGGAACATTAGGAAAAAGTTTGGTTTTGGCTTTGCCGGGATCAACCAATGGAGCCAGAGAATCAATGGATGCTGTTTTCCCTCATGTAATGCACGTTTTTCATATTTTAAAAGGAAAAAATCATGACACCCTCTAAAAACATTTTAACGGATGATTTTGGGCGAAAACACAATTATTTGCGTATTTCGTTACTGGAGAAATGCAATTTGCGTTGTACGTATTGCATGCCTGCAGATGGAATTGCATTGTCTCCAAAAGCCAGTTTAATGACAGCTGATGAGATTTTTGCTTTGGCTCAGACTTTCGTAGAAAATGGCGTTGATAAAATTAGATTAACCGGTGGAGAACCTTTGTTAAGAAAAGATTTTCCGGAGATTATTTCGAAATTATCAACTTTAGAAACTTCACTTTCCATTACTACCAATGGTATTTTAATCGATCGCCATATCGATGCTTTAAAAGAAGCTAAGATTAAAAAAATCAATTTAAGTTTAGATACTTTGGTGTCAGCTAAATTTCATACTATAACGCTTCGAAATCAATTTGAGAAAGTAATAGATAATTTGCATTTGCTTCTGAATAATGATTTTCAGGTAAAAGTAAATGTAGTTTTGATGAAAGGTTTCAATGAAAATGAAATTACTGATTTTGTTCAATTAACACAGTTTTTGCCTATTTCAGTTCGATTTATTGAGTTTATGCCATTTGCCGGAAATGAGTGGGACAGAAGCAAAATGGTATCGCAAAATGAGATTTTATCAGAGGTAAATAACGTATTTTCATCTGAGGATATTCAAAAATTAGAAGACGAAAAAAACTTCACTGCAAGAACCTACAAAATAAAAGATTTTCAGGGTGATTTCGGAATTATAAGTTCTATTACAAATCCGTTTTGTGATGGCTGCAACAGAATCCGCCTGACGGCAAACGGAAAAATAAAAAATTGTCTTTTCTCTAATTCAGAAACTGATTTACTGACGCCTTTTAGAAATGGCGAATCAATTACAGATTTGATTTCTCAATCTATTAAAAATAAGAAAAAAGTCAGAGCCGGAATGGTTACTGTTTCTGAAATGGACGACCCGTCTCTTCATTTTGATAATCGTAGTATGATTGCGATTGGGGGGTAATCTTTTTTTACTTCTAAGTCTTTACATAATCTTGTCATCCCGAGGAACGAGGGATCACACTAGAAACTCCGCAAAGAATGTCGCCAATCTTTGTCGAATCCCGAGTGTGATCCCTCGTTCCTCGGGATGACAAACGATAGGTTCAAAACAAAAAAAGGCTCAACTTTTAAGTCAAACCTTTTCTAAATATTATTTTTTCTTTTTATCTTTTGATTTACCTTTTTTAGCTTTTTCTTTTTCTGCTTTTTTGGCTTTAGCCTTTGCTTTCTTTTCCTTTTCTTTTTTAGCTTTTTCTTTCTTTTTAGTTTCAGCTTTTAGTTTTGCTTTTTTGGCTTTTTCCAGTTTTTTTATAACTGCTTTAATGGCTTTTTCTCTTTTCTTAGCCTTTTCTTTTTTCTCTTTTAGCTTAGTTTTTATCTTTTTGTCTTTCGATTTGTTTTTTACAATTTCTAAAGCAATTTCTTCAATATTTAAAACGGCTTGATTATCTCCAGGTTTATCAATTGTTTTAATTTCAATTATTTCCGGAGTTACTTCTGCTGTTTTTGGTGTAGATGTGGTTACTCTTTTAACGACTGCTTTAGGAGTCGTTTTTGAGGCTGGTTTTACCGGAGTTTTGGCAGGTGCTTTTACAGTCGCTTGCGGAGCTTTAGCCGCAGTTCTTGGTGCTCTTTTGACTGGAGCTTTTGGCGTTGTCGCTTTCGGCGCTGAAGTTTGGATGGCCGGTTTAGCCTCTGCTGTAGTAGTAGTTTTAGTAGTTTCTTTTGCAGGTTCTGTTGCTGGTGTTTCAGTATTTTTTACGGCTGGGGTTCTGGTTGTTCTTTTTATCATAGCAGTATGTTTTATTGAGTAAATAGATTTTAACTAATTGATTATCATAACAAATCAATTAAGTTGTTACAACATTAAATTTTAGCTAAGCTAAATTTAAGCAATATTTGCATACGTAAATGTTAAGATTTTCCTTAAGAATCTGATTGCTCACACAATTAGTTTTCTACAGCCTCCAGAATTTTAAAATTACTCTTTGGCGCTTCGCATAAGGAACAACAATAACTTTCAGCTAAATCTGTAAATAAAATTCCTTTTGGAATTCCTTGGCTTTCATCACCATATTCTGAATTATAAAGCGATAGACATTCCTGGCATTGGTAAATATCCAATTGAGTTTTTTCTTTTTTCTGAGTATTTTCTGTTGACTCTGCAACTGAATTTCCAAGCTCTTCAAAGTATTTTCGACTTAATTCAATTAAAATAGTTGGTAACTCTAACTTGTCAATATCTTGCGAATGCACAATATATTCTCTTGTATTGGGATCGAAATTCTTTGCAAATAAAACATTATAAGTATCACGAATTTTAATCGACTCAAGATCCTTTGGTAATTCATTTTTTTCAACTACAATAGAAGTGAAATAATGACCGTCACGATTGTATTCAGAAATTCCAAAAGTCAATCCGTAGGTACTAATATCAAATTGATCAAGCGTTCGTACCAAAAAGGTTTTCAGGTTCAAAGCCCATTCCATAGCCACTGGTAAATGCCAATTTAATTCTAATAAAGAGTGACGAACATTGATTCCTTTTTTGCCTAAAAATTTCTCCCATTCCAGTTTTCGATCCTTTGGAATACCTTTTACAATAAACGATTTCCATGGCGTAATACATATTTTTCCGATTTTGCAATCAAAACATAAATCGCACATTTCTTTCAGGAAATCTAAATCGTATAAATTATTTCTCCAATATAAACCTAACCAATATTGATCAATACCCATTCGGTTCATTCCTTCGTAGTATGGAAAAGGATAAAACGGAACATTTAACGGTTTGTCAATTGTTCTGTTATTGGTGTCTAATGCTTCGCTGACCAGGCTGAAAATCATATCAATTCCATATGATTCTTCAGATACAATTTTTTCTATTTCGTAATAAAAAGTAGCAATATCCCAGCTGTAAATCAAAACAGGATAAACTTCCATGCGCTCCCATTTTGGCAAACGAATGTATAAATACCAATAATCTTCATGCTCTGAAGCAATAAAATTTAAATGGCCGGTAAACAAAGGAACTAACTGTTGCTTAGGATCATTGATGTTAACTTTTAACTTTGGCTGTTCCTTAAATTGTTCTAAAATATATAGGAATTTGTTTCCAGTAAGCCAATTGGTATTTCTGAAAATATCAGTTGAGACATACGATGAAACGATGTTGTTACCGCTTTTTTCATTTGGAAAAACAAAATGATGTTTCCCAATTTTTTCTTTGCTGGATAGATTTAATCCTTTTGGAAAAATAATATCCTGCCTTGAACCAAATGAAATCGAGTCCAAACCATGATCCATTGCCATATTGACTACTTCTCGTAATTCTCCCGGCGAAATAACGCCCCCTTTTACTATTAATCTTGTCAATTCCATACCTTTTTTGTTTCAGGTTTATTTTTGTTTCAGGTTTCACGTTTTAGGTTCGTTAGATTGTGTTGATCTAACCACAGAGTTCACAAAGGTTTTCACAAAGTTTCACAAAGGTTTATATTCTGTGTAAATTGTTTTTACCGAAAAAAGATCACAAAGCTATGCACTAAAATCATTACTCAAACCTTTGTGAACTTTGACTATTTATTAAGCAAAAATTAAAAATCTCTGCGCAACTTTGTGAAAACCTTTGTGAACTCTGTGGTAAAATTTATGTTCAAAGCAAAGTAACTTGAAACCTAAAACAAAAGAAACTAAATTTTACACTTCGCGAGTATCTCTTTTACTTCTGTTTTACAACTTCCGCAGCCTAATCCTGCGCCGGTGTTTTTGCATAAATCGGTGAAGTTGTTGACGCCGCCTTTAATGGTTTCCTCTATATTTCCGGCTCCAACCTGACTGCAGGAACAGACTAATTTCCCTAAAACAGGTTTAGCGTTTGAACTTCCTCTTAAGAGTGAATTTCTCTTGTCAGACAATTCGATTTTGCTTTCGATCATCGTTTTGAATTCGGCAAATTCATTCTTGTCTCCCATTAAAATGGCTCCAACTAGCAAATCATTTTTAACGATGCATTTTTTGTAATAACGTTGTTTTAAATCGGCAAAAACAATTTCTTCGTAAGAATCATCGTTTTCCGGAATTTCAATATCTCCAATGCTACACAGATTAATATCTTCGAGTTTTAGAATATTCATTAAAACGGAGCCTTTGTAATAACTGCTAATATCTCCTGCTAAATAGTTCGCTAAAATATCAGCCTGTTCCTCAGCGGCAGAAGTGATTCCGAATAGTTTATTATCAAATTCGGCTATTTCTCCAATAGCATAAATATCAGGATTTGAAGATTGTAAATACTGATTTACTTTTACACCACGACCACACGCAAGTCCGGTTTCGCGTGCAATTTCGATATTAGGAATAGTACCAATGGTATAAACGATCGTATTTGCTGTAATGATTCTGCCACTTTTTAAGGCAATTTCTAATTCATTTGGATTGTTGGTTTCAAAAACGGTACTTACTTCATTATCAAAATAAATCTGAATATCACGAAGCTGAACTTCTTCTGCCAATAATTTACTTGAAATCAAATCTAACTGACGCTCCATTAAACGGGAAGCCCTTTGGATTATCGTGATTTTTACTTTTTTATGTTTTAAGGCTGCGGCCAATTCCAATCCTAATAAACCACCGCCAATAATAACTACATGTTGTTCTTCCGGAGGCAAATTAGTATTTTCTAAATAAGTTTTTAGTCGGTCTGCATCTTCTTTGCGGCGAACTGTAAAGCGTCCAGGCAAATGAAGTTGTGCATTTTCAGGAACAAACGGACGGCTTCCTGTTGCTAAAATCAAGGAATCGAAAGTATGAGTTTCGCCTAAACTATCAGTTATTGTTTTTGCGGTTGCATTTATTTTGTCGATCGCCACACCCGTTTTCATGGTGATTTTTAATTTGCTTAAAGCTTCACCGTCTTTTACTTTTAATAATTGTTCCCAGGTAAATTCGCCTGTCATGTATTCCGGCAATAAAACGCGATTGTAAAACGGATTTACTTCATTCGAAAAAACAATAATTTCATCTGTCGAATTGAATTCACGGTAATTTTGAATAAAACGGAAAGAAGCGGCTCCGGCACCCACAATGACAATTTTCTGGAACGGTTTTACGTATTTGGTAATGTTGACCGTTGTGTATTTAAAATCCGGTTCTTTTGAAACAGGATCAACAACAGTATTGGTTAAATTATTCGTACGGTTCAAATCATTATCAAGCTGTTTTCCCCAATGCATTGGCAGAAAAACCACTTTTTCCCTGATTGAATCGGTTACTTTTGCTTTTACGCGAACTTCTCCATTTTTACTCGAAACGATCACAATGTCACCATTTTTGATGTCATTTTTATAAGCATCAATCGGGTTGATTTCTAAAACCGGACTTGGTGTATGCGTCATCAAACGGGATACTTTTCCGGTCTTTGTCATTGTATGCCATTGATCACGAACTCGTCCTGTAGTTAAGATAAATGGAAATTGCGGACTTGGTTGCTCCGAAGTATTTTCTATAGCCGTTGGTAAATTGAAAATTGCTTTTTTTGATGGCGTATAGAATTTTTTATCTGTGAAAAGGCGAGGCGTTCCAGGGTGTCCGTAATCAGGAACAGGCCATTGGAAAGTGCCTTCGGTTCTTAAACGATGATAATTTAAAAATGAAATATCAATATTTGTATTTTTGGTCAGTGCGCAATGTTCTTTATAAACTTCTTCGGCGCTATTGAAATTGAAACCATTGAAATTCATTTTTTTAGCAAAACGAATTAAGATTTCAATGTCCGGAAGCGCTTCTCCGGGCGCATTGATTCCTTTTGGCAAATAAGAGATACGACGCTCTGAATTTGTCATTGTGCCTTCTTTTTCTAACCAACCGGCGGCCGGCAATAAAAGATCGGCATATTTTGAGGTATCAGCATTGTGTGAAATATCCTGAACCACAACAAACTTAGCATTTTGCAAAGCTTTTTCAATACGTCGGGAATCAGGTAAACTCACCATTGGGTTGGTACAGATAATCCAGACGGCTTTCATTTTTCCTGATTCTAAAGCTTCAAACATTTCGGTTGCTGTTAATCCGGGTTTATCTGAAATTTCGTCAACTCCCCAAAAATCAGCAACTTCTTTACGATGCTCCGGATTTGCAATGTCTTTATGCGCTGCTAGAAGTGTTGACATTCCGCCCACTTCACGTCCTCCCATTGCGTTGGGCTGTCCTGTTAATGAAAAGGGGCCGGAACCCGGTTTACCGATTTGTCCGGTCAATAAAGATAAATTTAGTAATGCGGTATTTTTATCAACACCAACAGCACTTTGATTTAAACCCATTGCCCAAAGCGAAATAAAACCTTTTGCTTTTCCGATAATATCTGCGGCAAGTTTAATATCGTTTACTGAAATTCCGCAAAGTTTAGAAGCTTTTTCAAGCGAAGTGCCTAAAACTAAGTCTTTGTATTGTTTGAAATTCTCCGCATTATTTTTTACGAAATCATGGTCAACGTAACCTTTTTCGATAATACGTCTGGCAATAGCATGATATAAAATAATGTCAGATCCGGGAATAATTTGCAGATGTAAATCAGCGAAAGCAGCCGTATCTGTTCGTCTTGGATCAATTACAATAATTTTTATTTTTGGATTATTCTCTTTGTGTTTTTCAATTCTTCTGAATAAAATAGGATGGCACCAGGCCGGATTTGCACCGGTAATCAGAAAGGTATCTGCCAGTTCAATATCATCATAAGCAATTGGCACAGCATCTTCACCAAAAGTCTTTTTATAACCCACAACTGCAGAACTCATGCAAAGTCGTGAATTGGTATCTATATTATTGGTTTTTAAAAAACCTTTTACCAATTTATTTACCAGATAATATTCTTCCGTTAAACATTGGCCTGAAATATAAAAACCAACGCTGTCAGGTCCGTGTTTTTTGATGATAGAAGTAAAAACCGCTGCGGCACGATCAAGAGCGGTATCCCAGCTCACGCGTTCCAGCGGATAGGATTTGCTGCCACGCATTTCAGGATATAAAATTCGGTCAGAAGTATCATTAACTACGTAATGCAAATTCATTCCTTTCGAACATAACATTCCTTTGTTGACAGGATGATCTTTGTCGCCCGTAACCATCACGCCATTTTTGGCATCATTGGTAACGATAATTCCGCAGCCAACGCCACAATATGAACAGGTAGTTTTGATTTTGGTATTTTGCATTACAGCTTCTTTTTTAAATACAACTATAGTAATTATGCCCAGTCCTAAATGTCTCACGTATTTGACTTAGACAAAAATAAGTATTTTTACGTATAAATACGTATTTTTAGAAATTATTTTTCTATTTTTGATGAAAATAAATGAGGAACAACAAATTAGTTTTTAAATCGATTAAAATTTAGGACTCATGAAAGACGAGCAAGCCATTTGTTATTCCTGTGCCAATGAAAATTGTTTTATTAAAAAGCATCTGCATTTGGAACAAATGAAACAATATGTTCAGAAGAAACATAGTTTTGTTTGCAAAAAATCGCAGCAGTTTATCATTGAAGGCGCTCCAATTCAGGGACTTTATTTTATTTGTAAAGGAAAAGTAAAAACGGTTAAAACTGGAATTAATGGCCGTGAACAAATTGTTCGCCTTACTAAAAATGGAGATACAATTGGCTTTCGTGGTTTCGGAACCAGCAAACGTTATCTGATTGGCGCCTATGCTTTAGAGGATACTGTATTGTGTAATTTCAGCAATGAAACCATGATGGAAATTCTTCAAAATGTTCCCGAATTTACTTATGATTTAATGCTATTTTATGCCGATGAACTCAATAAAAGCGAAAACAATATCCGCAAAATTGCCCACATGAATGTACGTGAGCGTGTAATCGATTTGCTATTATACATCCACCGAAAATTCGGCCAGATAAACGGCCTAATTGAAATTGAACTTTCAAGAAAAGAAATCGCAGACTTCGCCGGAACTACTGAAGAACAAGTTATTCGCGTTTTATCAAGTCTAAAAAAAGAAGCCTTAATAAAAACTGTAGGCAAAAGAATTGGTATTCTCGCCATTCCAAAACTTCAGTCAGAAATCATGGAACATAAATATTTTTAGGAGAAGAAAAGTTTCAAATTTCAGGTTTCAAGTTTCAGGTTTTGACCTATTCCGGTTAAACTGTTAGTCATGTTTATTAAATTCATGTTCCAAATATAGCCCTAGGTTTCAACCCCGGAGACATATCGTTAATCATCTCATGCTCCCTACGGTTAAAACCGTAGGCTATGTTTTATATACATTCTTCAAATATAGCCCGAGGTTTCAACCTCGGGAAACGTATCGCTAATCTTTTTATGTACAACAGTTTAACCTTTGTCTAGATCCCGTCATCCAGCGTATTACCATCATTTCTATTCTAATAGTAAAATCACATTTCTCTATATTCTATTCTCTTTCTTCCAAAAAATATCTAATTATCTAATTCCCTCATTATCTAATTCTCCACTTAAGTTAAATTACGTAATTCAAGAAACCTCTTATTTTACGGTACTTCAAATTAACTTCATGCGAAAACGCAGAAAACAAATTGACTTTCAATCGCTTTTTTTGGGTTAAAAAAAATGTTTTGATATGGCATAAGTATTATACTTAAGTATTTATACGTATATAAATTTGCTTCATACAAATCAAAACACATTATTATGAGCAAATTAACCAAACTTATATTAAAAAAAGAAACAGCAATTTTTTCATCAAAATTTTCAAAATCTATTCTATTGGGTTTTGTACTTACAATGTTCGGAAGCTATGAAGCACAAGCACAATTTACACTTACAGGGCAGTTAAGAGACCGTGTCGAAATGCGTGCCGGACAAGGAACCCTGCAACAAGAAGGTGATAAAGCGGCTTTATTTACAAGTCAGAGAACACGATTAAATGCCGGATATTCAGGATATAGATTTAAAATTTTTGCCGCTTTGCAAGATGTTCGCGTTTGGGGACAAGATGCTTCCTCTATCAACAGAACAACGACAGAAGCCAATAACGGAATTTTATTGCACGAAGCATGGGCAGAGATCTTTTTGAACGATACCGTAAGTACGATTCAGAATCTGTCTATAAAAGCAGGACGCCAGGAAATCTCTTATGACGATCAAAAAGTCTTAGGAAGTTTAGATTGGTTACAACAAGGAAGACGTCATGATGCGATCGTCTTTAAATTTGCCAATAAAGGCTGGATTGCAGATATTGGAGCTGCTTTTAATCAGAATAAGGAAAACAATGCAGGAACGATTTACAATGGTACCAATCCGGCTTACGGCGCGGGAACCAACGGAATTGGAACTATGTACAAGTCGTTTCAATATGCTTATGTGGGAAGAAAATTCTTCTTCGGGGATTTGTCCTTTTTATTTTTCAAAGATGATTTCAACAAATACACTTTAGTAACCGCAGGAACACCGCCAGTGACTACAAAAGTAAACGGAACGGGAGTCTGGAGCCGAAATACAACCGGAATTTACTTCAATACAAATGTAACCCGAAAATTAAATTTGATGGGAAGTTACTATTATCAAGGCGGAAAAAATAAAGATGGACGATCATTAAACGCTAATTTGTTTTCGATTACGTCAACATTACAAGTAGGAAGAAAATTGTTTATTGGACCAGGAGTTGACTTTTTATCTGGAGATGATGGAACAAAGACAGTCACAGCCGATTCAAAAGACAATCGCTTTGATCCGCTTTACGGAACGCCTCATAAATTCTGGGGAAGCATGGATTATTTTTATGCTGCAAACGGTTTTGGAAAACAAGGCTTGCTGGATTACTTCTTCAAAATAAAATACAATGCCAAAGACAATCTAAGTTTCGCATTGGATATCCACGGTTTTGAATCGGCAAATACTTTATCCAATGGTGCTGGCGGAAAACTAAACTCTTATTTAGGGACCGAACTTGATTTACTGGTAAAATACAACCTAACCAAAATTATTAATATCGAAGCAGGTTATTCTTTCATGAAAGCCACAAATTCTATGGCGTCTGCAGCGGTTAAAAATGTTGCCAATGCCGACTTAAGCCCACAATTTGCTTATGTAATGCTAAATATTAAACCCAATTTTTTAGCTAAAAAATAATAATCAACAACTTTTAAATTTTGTAAAAATGAAAAAAATACAGATAAACACAACAGAAGTTTTCAAAAGAATAATGCTGACTTTAATACTCGTTTTAGCCGTTTCTTTTTCGGAAGTGTCAGCGCAAAATGATCCTGTAAAACTCGGATTTATTCCACTAACAGATTGTTCTCCGATTGTAATGGCAAAAGAATTAGGATTGTTTAAAAAGTACGGAGTAGAAGTAATCGTAACCAAAGAATCTTCATGGGCTAATGTTCGTGATAAAATTTTAACCGGTGAATTAGACGGAGCGCACTGTCTGTATTCAATGCCGTTTTCGGTTTACACCGGGGTAGGAGGAAAAGCAGGTTCTGAAATGAAAATCGCCATGATGCTGAATGTTAACGGTCAAGCCATTACACTTTCAAATGATTTTTGTGGTAAAGTAGGATTCAAACAAATGAATAAAGTTGCACCCGTTGTAACAGCCAAACTTAAGGCGGAAAAAGAAGTGACTTTTGCCATGACTTTTCCTGGAGGAACGCACGATTTATGGTTAAGAAACTGGATGGCTATTGCAGGTGTAAATCAAAAAACGTCTAAAATTATTACGATTCCGCCTCCGCAAATGGTAGCAAACATGAAAGTGGGAAATATGGATGGTTATTGCGTAGGCGAGCCTTGGGGCGGTGTTGCGGTAAAACAGGGAATTGGTTTTACTCAGGTAGCTTCGCAAGATATCTGGAAAGACCATCCTGAAAAAGCATTGGTTGTTAATAAGGAATTCAGCGAAAAACGCAGAACTGATTTGGTAAAAGTGATGAAAGCCGTTTTAGAAGCTTGTATTTGGCTGGACAATCCGGCTAATCGTAAAAAAGCGGCTGCCATAATAGGGAAAGCGCCTTATGTAAATGCTCCTGCAGATGTTATCGAAAATAGATTAATGGGAAATTACGATTTAGGTTGCAATCAGGGAACAGAAGTGTATGCTAAAGATTATATGTTGTTTTACAAAGGCGGTTTGGTTAATTATCCTAGAAAATCATACGCGATTTGGGCAATGGCACAATATGTTCGATTTGGATATTTGAAAGAAGCTCCAAATTATAAAGCAATCGCCGATAAATTGATTTTACAGGATTTATACGAAGAAGTGGCCAAAAGTATGAAAGTAAAAGTGCCAAATGATGATATGAAACCTTTCTCGTTAACGATGGATAAAACGGTTTTTGATCCTTCAAATCCGGCAGCATATTTAAAAGTAGTTAAAAAATAATTTTCAAATTTAAATCAGAATATCATGTCTAATAAAGATACTTTAACGCTAAACGATATCGCGGATCAAACAAAAGTTTTGATGAAAAACACCGCGATAGATAATGGACGAAATGAGAATTTAAAATTGATTTTAAATTCAATTGCTATTAAACTAAAATCTACTGCATTTGCAGGAATTGGAATCGCTTTGTTTATTGGTTTTTGGAGTTTATTGAGTCTTTTCACTAAAGATGCACTTCCCGGACCTTTGGCCACTTTTACCGTTTTAAAAGAAATGTTAAGCGATCCGTTTTATGATTACGGACCAAACGATAAAGGAATCGGACTGCAATTATTCAATTCCATAAAAACCGTTTTGTTAGGCTTTTTGTTAGGTTCTTTAGTAGCGATTCCAATTGGAATTTTGATGGGAGCGAGTACAATTTGCAAACAAATTATGTATCCAATTGTGCAGCTTTTAAAACCAGTTTCGCCTTTGGCATGGTTTCCAATTGGATTAGTTGTTTTTAAAGATACCGGTTTGGCAACGATTTTTATCGTTTTTATTACGTCTTTATGGTCGACTTTAATCAATACTTCTTTTGGAATCGCTTCAATTCCTCAGGACCATAAAAATGTAGCAAAAGCATTCGGTTTTTCTAAAATGCGTTATCTGACTAAAATTTTAATTCCGTTTAGTTTGCCACACATTATAACTGGATTACGTTTGAGTATCAGCGTTGCCTGGTTGGTAATTGTAGCCGGAGAAATGCTTTCAGGCGGAGCGGGAATAGGCTTTTTTGTGTGGGATAGCTGGAACGCCTTAAGTCTTGAAAAAGTAATTTCAGCCATTATCATCATCGGAATAGTGGGTTTATTATTCGATAAATTTTTCACTTACGTGGAAAATAAAGTGGCTTATAAAGCTTAATCAAGAGGTGCAAAGGTTCAAAGTTGCAAAGGGACAAAGGTTTTTAAACTTGAAACCTGAAACCTAGAGAAATCTAAAATCTAAAATCAACAATCTAAAATTACAAATATGAGTTATTTAGAAATCAAAAATTTAGAGATATCATTTCCAACTCCAAAAGGGAAATACATTGCTGTTCGTGATATTAATTTATCCATTCAAAAAGGAGAAATCATTTCGATTATCGGGCATTCGGGCTGTGGAAAATCGACTATTATGAATGCTATTGGCGGCATGCTGACACCAACCGGAGGTTCAGTAGAATTAGCAAGTCAAAAAATAAAAGGGCCGGGACCGGATCGCGGAATCGTTTTTCAGAATTACTCGCTTTTACCTTGGTTAACAGTAGAACAAAATATTTTTCAGGCTGTCGATTCGGTTATGAAATGTTCTAAAAAAGAAAAACACGAAATCGTGATTCAGAATTTAAAAATGGTGAATTTATTCGAACATAAAGATAAACTACCGGGACAACTCTCGGGCGGAATGAAACAACGTGTGGCTATTGCAAGAGCATTTGCCATAAATCCGGGAGTATTACTTTTAGATGAGCCTTTTGGGGCTTTAGATGCCTTAACAAAAGGGTCGATGCAATTAGAAGTTTTGAAATTATGGAACTTAGACAACAGAGAAAAAACAATTGTAATGATTACGCATGATATTGAAGAAGCGTTGTTTTTATCGGATAGGATTGTGGTGTTGAATAATGGTCCGGCATCGACAATAAGAGAAATTGTAGAAGTACATTTACCAAGACCGAGAAACAAAATCGAAATCGTAAAAATGCCTGAATATATTGCTTTAAGAGATAAATTACTGCATTTGTTGACAGACAAATTCTCTATTGAAGATATGGGAATGAAGTATAAAAATTAAAGAGAATTTAGTTGAGATGTTCTGTTGAGACGCAAAGATTTGCGTCTCAACATTATGATTTATTTTTTCTTTCCAACAAATCGAATAACAGAACCTTTTCCGTTATGGAACAATCCTTCGTTCAGTTCGATTTCTTTTTCTTCTAACTGAATGATTTCGTAGTTAGGAAAATCAGCTTTTATTTCTTCAATAGAAAACAAAGATTCAATGTCTTTTGGTCCTCCGACTTTATCATTTATCGCAAGATATTCTAAATGTTTTTTGCTGAACGCTTCAAAAATAATAATCCCGTCTTTTCTTAAATACGTTTCAAGTGTTTTATGAAGATTGGATTTGATTTCGGCTGGAAAATGAGCATAAATTAAAGCGATGGTATCAAATTGTTCCAGTTGATAATTTAGTGTTTCTAATGCACCAACTTTATAATCAATTTTTACATTGTTGGCTTCGGCGAGTTTAATAGCTTTGTTTTTTCCTTCCTCGCTGATATCAAAAGCCGCAACTTTCCAACCTAATTTTGCTGCATAAACAGCGTTTCTGCCTTCACCTTCAGCAGGAAAAAGAATGGTTCCGGCTTTTAGTTTTTCTATTTGTTCTTTAAAGAAATTATTGGGTTCCTCGCCATACGCAAATTCCTCATTGCTGTAGCGGTCGTTCCATCTTTCCGTCCACGTATCATTCATTATTTATAAATTAAAGTTAATAATTAAGGGTTTGTGATCACTATGTCTTGTCCAGTCGTGATAAATTCCAACTTCGACATGATCCAGAACTTCTATAAAATCATTTGAAGCAAAACAATAATCAAGATGATAAGGCTTGTTTTCGTGACGATAAAGATACAAAGTAGGATGCTCTTCTTTACCCTGAATTTGATTATAAAATTTATGATATGTGCTGTAGATTTTTTTTGATTCCAATTTGTTTACGACCGTTGTATGATTTCCTTCGCGGCGCGGTTTATCCCAAATAGTGTTACTGTTGAAATCGCCAATTAAAATCGTTTTGGTTTCCTTGATTAATTCTTCATAATAATTAATCGCTTTCCAAACCTGAGTTACATATTGACCGTCTTTATCTGCGGGATTATTGGCCCAAACGGCGAATAAAGTAAAATCAACTTTCCCGCCGGTAACGGCAATGGGCAGAATATTTTTAAAATTTGGATTATGGCAATCTAATAATTGAAAACGATAGTCACCATAAGATAAAACACCAATTCCTTTATGCGGATTTGTACCGTACCAAAGAATGTCGGTCGGTAGTTTTGTGTCGTCGGTAAATTTTAGTTTTTCAGGATTTTCACACTCAGAAATTACGACAATATCAGGATTGTAAGGCAGAATGAATTCTGCCTTTTTTCTGAATGCCATGTTGCAATTCCAGGCTATGAGTTTCATGTGGAAGGAGGTTTTTAGTTATGATTTATTTAATCTGAACCAATTAATTTTGTTTTTCCATTATTGATATCGACTTCAGCAAAATTATGTTTCCCAATAACTATAAGTAATTTATCAATATTATATTGGACATATCTTATTTGCGGATTTCCTACTTTTGGTTTTCCACAAACAGATATTACATTTGTTTGCCATATAACTTTTTTATTTTTGTAGGCAGAAATAGTTTGTAAATCCTTTTCGACATAATAAATAATATTACTTTGTTCAATGCCTCTTTTTTCTGTTTTCGAAAAATTTATCTCTGATTTTTTTGAAATTAAGTTCGTATTGTATTGAGCAAAGGTTGATTGAGATAGGATGAAAATGAGTAATAGTAATTGTGTAATTTTTGTCATAGAAAGGTTTAATTAGTCATTTTTAGCGTTTTATTCTCAGTAAGGTAAAACCTTTTTATAATATTCAGAATACAGTAATCTAAAATTAAAGATGATAATATAGTGAAAATGGCGATTAGTCTATAATTTACATTATAATGATGATAATGATAAATGTTGTTATTGTCGATTTCCGTTGTATATTTTATTATTTGAGAGTCTAAAAAGCAGAAGAAAAAGTAAAATAGAGTTAAAAGAAATGGAAGGATTAGAATTGGAATAAAATTGTTCTTTTTGGAACCTGAAAATTTTAAAATTATATATAATCCAATAGGGATTAAAGTTAATATAAAACCTAAATCTGGAACGAAAAAGCGAATTTCTTTTGCACCATAATATTGTAAATGATAGTTAGCAACTTTATAAATTATGGTTCGTGTTAATGTGCGATAATTTATATCATAAATAAGTCCGATTAAGAAAAATAGAATGATTGAAAAAAGTAAAATTATTTTATTTTTAAATTTCATTAGATTTAAAATAGTTTATTGTTTCCTATCAAATATACCCAAATAAAATAAAAAGTAAGTTTCTACAAGAGACAAAAAAATACCCTTTTTTCTTTTTGAAAAAAGGGTAAATTATATAAGTAAATGTTTAAAATCTATTTCTAAAAACTAAATTCTGCTTAATCTTAACCAACAAGTTTTGTTACACCACTATTAATATCAATTTCTGCAAAATTATGTTTTCCCATCACGATAAGTAGTTTGTCTGTATTGTATCCTACGTATCTTATTTGAGCTTCTCCACGTTTTGGTTCTCCGCAAACTGAAATTACATTGGTTTGCCATTTCAACTTACTTCCTTTGTAGGCAGATATGGTTTGTAAGTCGTTTTCAACATAATAAATAATGTTGTTTTTTTTAATTCCTCTTTTTTGTGTTCTTGCAAAATTAATTTCTGAGTTTTTTGAAATTAAAGTCTCATTGAATTTTTGGCCAATACCAGTGTGCGTTACAAAAAAGGTTAACATAGATAATTTTAAAAATTGTTTCATTTGGATAGAATTGGGGGTTCATAATCGATTCAAATATAATTAATTAAAGCAAATAATAACATTTTGTTAAGACAAAAAAAATACCCTTTTCCAGAAATAGGAAAAGGGTAAAATTTATAGGTTAATTTTAAAGAAAAACTATTTTTTCCAGCTAAAAATTCTAGGATTTACAGAAATCATCAACCAGGCCCAATTGTTGGTATGACCAGCATCTCCGGTTTTTAAAAATTCTAAGGTTTTTGAACCAAACATTTGAGAGTAACCTCCTGAAACTGTTATGTCTTTTTTGAAATTATATCCAAAAGTGGCATCGATCTCCGTTCCTAAATACGAGTCCAGTTTTTCGTTTTGAGGTAAAGGTGTAACAACATCTGCAGCAGATAAAAATACATGCGGAATCAAGGCAAACTGCCATTTGTTAACATTGTAGTTCAGTTTCAAAAAAGCATCTTGCAAACCAACACTGTTTAGATGACTGCCACCTACATAAAAATAATCCATGTATCCGTTAAAACCGTGGTTAGTTCCAAAAATAGGATTGAACGATTTAATTACAGCACTTCCGTCATTGGTCGCTTTTCCGGATAAAAATTCATATCCTAAACCAGCCTTAAAAGATTCTGTTACATTGTATCCAACATTTACGGCAGCATTCCAGGCGCTAACTTGTTTGTCTGTACTTTTTCCGGTTTGGCCATATAACCAAACATTTGTGTCTAATTTTCCTGTTTTATATGTCAAATAAGTTCCGAAAGTCTGCTTGTAATCAACTAATAATTTTGCGTCTGTGTTCGCATATTCATAACCAGTATTCAATAACAATAAGCTTGCTCCAAGTTTATCGAAAGCAGTATGATACCATGCATATTGCAATGCTTTATAATTGGCAACTGTGTAAGGTGTCTGAAAAGTATTTTCGGCAGTTGAATTATAAGCTCCTCCTAAATCTAATTGATTATTTCCTGAATGAAAAGAAACAGTCAATGCATCATGGCTTTGTGCCTGTTGTCCCCAGTCTTGTTCTCCCATAATACGTTGGTTATCGTACGAAAGTACCTGACGCCCCATTCTGGCGCTCCATTTTTCAGTAAAATCATATTGTGCCCAAGCTTCAAAAACAGCTACTCCGTTTTTGTCGGCTACTGCTGTTGTGGGAACATCTCCCCACGTTCTTGTGTTCTGAAACGTTAATTTTACAGTTAACTGTTCTTGTTTGTAATTGAAATTTAAACGAGAACGTTGTGAAATTTGAGAAGTTCCTTCCTGACCTTCGGGTAAAAGTGTTTTGTATCCGTTTCTGTACTCAAAACGAGGTCTAACTTGTAAATTTACATCTAATTCCTGTGCCTGAATTGAAGCACTCATTCCTCCCAATACTAGTAAAATAAGTATTCTTAGCTTTTTCATTTCTTTTTATTTTGATGAGTCGCAAATTTATAAGATTAACAGGATTTTTTTTAGTGATAAAAATCATAATTGCAAATTATTTTTGGATTTAAAATAAATTGAGTCATTTCTGGTTTAAAATGAGCAAGATACAATTGAAAATCTTTTAATTACTTCATGATTTTAATCAAAAACAAAGTTCCAAAAGCGATATTAATTTGTGTTTTATGATTTTACAGAAAATAAAAAATACAAAAAGAGCTTTTGAAATTGATCAAAAGCTCTTTTTAGCAGAGAAATTAGAACTATCAGGCTTTCGCCGAAATTAATTAACTATGAAGAGGTTAAAATTATTGTCTGTCGATAACACGCGCTAATACAGGCTGTTTTTCGTTCATTATTTTGGTGATGGTATAGTGCATCCAAATCAGACAAATAACTGAAAATACTAAAATAAAAATCCATGAACTGGACCAGATTCCGGTTGCGGTCAGTAAATACCCAAAGATAATCGGACCAAAGAAACCGCCCAAACCACCAATCATTCCAACCATTCCGCCAACTACACCAACTTCTGTCGGGAAATATTCCGGAATATGTTTGTAAACGGCTGCTTTTCCGATTCCCCAGGAAATTCCGATCAGAATAACCAATACAAGAAAAACCCACATATTGGCATCGAATTTAATTACAGTAATTCCTTTGGCCAGAAGTTCTTTTTTCTTCACCGTTTGATTTTGTTGCACTACAACTTGTTGCCATGAAGTTTTGGTTGGGAAAATAGCATTTTCTGAATCACTTTCATTTTTCTGAGCAACAGCGAAATCAGTATCACCAACTTTAATTTTATCGTTTGAAACTTGCGTTATTGTTCCTTTTTTAGTAGCTAAAACTCCTGGTCCGGTGGTGGTTATTTCCATTTTCGGAACCATTAATAAGGCGCTCAGAATAACAGAAGAACTTAAAACCCAATACATCACTTTTCTGGCTCCGAATTTATCTGATAAATAACCTCCAAAAGCCCTGATTACTCCCGAAGGCAAACTGAAAAGCGTTGCAAATAATCCGCCCATTACCAAACTCGTTTGATACACATTCATGAAATTCGGTAAAAGCCATTGTGAGTACGCCACAAAACATCCGAAAACTAAAAAGTAATACGCCCCAAAACGCCAGACTCTTGCACATTTTAAAGATTGCAGCATTTGAGAAACGCTTTTTGTATTGTTCTCTATTTTTTTGTTTGTAGCAAAAATCAAAAAAGCAATTCCAATTACAACCAATGCCACAGCATAAATTACAGGCAATATTTTCCATCCGTTTTGAGGATCTTCGATAGAAAAATGATTTAGTAGTGAAGGCGCTAAAAAAGTAGTGATGGCGGCGCCGGCATTTCCCATTCCGAAAATTCCTAAAGCGCGTCCTTGCCATTCTTTCGGATACCAGATTGAAGTATATCCGATTCCCACGGCAAAACTGGTACCAACCATTCCGAATAAAAAGCTTAATAAAGCAAATGTTATAAAACTATCTGCAAAAGGCAGTAAAAATAATGGAATAGAGCAGAGAAGAAGCAATAATGAAAAAACATATTTTCCTCCAAATTTATCCGTAAGAATACCAATTGGCAAACGCATAATGGATCCGGTCAGAATCGGAATTCCGAGAAGCCACCCAACCTGAACAACGCTCCAGTGAAAAATACCGTTATCAACTAAAAAGGTTACTAAAACACCATTTAAAGTCCAACAGGCGAAACACACGGTGAAAGCCAGGGTATTTAAAAATAAAATTTTGTGTGATTGCGAGAGTGAGTTTGTATTTTTCATAGCACTTATATTTTTCAACAAAAATAAGTACTATAACGTAGTTAAAAACTGCGAAAACGCAGTTTTTGAAAAATAATTACGTAATTATACGTAGTTTTTTATAATAAAGAATACTCAGTCGCTTTATTAGAAAGTTCCATCAGATTTTTTACTTTCAGTTTTTTCATCAAATTAAAACGGTGGACTTCAGCGGTACGCTTACTGATTTCAAGCGCTTCGGCAATTTCTTTGTTTCCTTTTCCGGATAATAAAAGGGTAAGGATTTCTTTTTCTCTTTTGGTAATCATCATTTCTTCGCCTAAATTTTGTTTAGGTTCTAATGAAGTAGAAGAGCTGGTTAATTGCCCGATAAGTATAGAGGAAATATCTCCGCTGAAATATTTTCCGCCTGCAGCAACCGTGTGCAGGGCTTTTAAAAATTCTTCTTTGCTTGAACCTTTTAATAAATAACCATCGGCTCCGGCTTTAATCGATTTTAATACGTATTCTTCAGATTCGTGCATAGAAAGCATAATGATTTTTACATCATTATTCTCGCTTCTAAGCTTTTCTACTACCTCGATTCCGGTTAAGTTTGGCATACGAATATCTACTATAAGTAAATCAGGTTTACTGTCTGCCACCACTTCAAGAGCATCGGCGCCATCAATAGCTTCGCCTACAACCTCGATGTTTGCTTCGTTTTCCAGTAAAGATTTTATTCCATCTCTTACAAATACATGATCATCTGCCAGAACAACTCGAATAATAGTACTCATATTTTACTTAATTTTGATTCTCAATTTTTACGTATATTCATCTATAAAGAAGATGCTAATATACGTAATTTTTTAAATTAGTGAATGTGTCAATTAGATAATTAGATAATGTTGGAATTTGATAATGTGAAAATAACGTTGTTAATCCGTTATCTTTTTGCGCAATCTTGTCATCCTGACGGAGGAAGGATCACACTAGTAGCTCGACAAAGATTGTCGACTTAGTTTGCGGAGTTTCTGGTATGTCTTTAAAAACTCGTAATAACTATATAATCTTATGAAAACGTTTACCCGCGAGAGGGATGGGAGCTGGCTACCGAAGTAGCGTGGACAGCCCGACAGCATCCCGATAAAAGGGCGAATAAAGACAAAGTAAGTTTGCCCTTTTATCGGGATGCTGTCTCGCCCTAATAATAGAATTGGATAATGTGCCAATTAGATAATTAGATAATGTGGTAATTAGATAATGTTGTTAATGGTTGTTTGTATACCAACTTTTCATTTCTTCTTGATGGAGACGGCAAATACGTAATGTGGAAATTATCTAATTTTCTAATTTTCTAATTGCCACATTATCTAATTATCTAATTTTCTAATTGGCACATTCTCAAATAGGAATATTAAAAGTAATCCTCGTTCCTTCGCCCGGAATTGATTTGATGAAAACGCGTCCGTTGATGTACTGAATTCTTTCTTTCATGAATAACAATCCCATTCCTGATTCGCTGTTGCGTTTTTTGTCGACTGAATGAATATCAAAACCTTTACCGTTGTCGTCTACAATAATACTAAGTAAGGTTTCGCTATGCGAAAGTTGTACGATAATATGAGATGACTCGGCGTATTTAATCGCATTGTTAATGGCTTCTTGTGTGAGGCGATAAATGTTGATTTCGATCAATGAATCTAAGCGCTGACTAAAATCGGTTTTATTGTAGAATAAAATTTCTTTTCCGGTTAATTTCGAAAGTTCCTGTGTTAATTTTGCCAAAGAAGAAACAATGCCGTGATCGCTTAATTCAGGAGGCATTAAGTTGAAAGTTGCCGTACGAACTCCTTTGATAATATCGAGTGAAAGCTTTTTTAAGTATTCAATTTTTTGTGCCGATTTTTCTTTGTCGTCCAGATTGATGCTTTCTAAACTAAATTTCAATCCGGTAAGCATTTGCCCAATTCCGTCGTGAATTTCTTTGGCGATTCGGTTTTGTTCGTTTTCCTGATTTTCGACAATTTTACTCGAAATAACCTTTTGCTGATTGATTTTTTCAGTGCTGTTTTCAATGTTCAGACGTTCGACTTCGCGCTGTGCTTTTTTACGCTCCGTAATATTGAAACACACAATTAAAAGTTCTAATTCGTCTTTTTTGATCGTAACCGGAACCATAGATAAATCCAGCCAAATCGTCTGATCTTCTCTGTTTAGAATTTTAATTTCGCCCTGCCAGCCACTGCGCTGTTTTTCGAAAATGATGCGGTCGATATTAAGCTGTTCCTTTTCGTCAATGGTTAAAACTTCTGAGAATTTTTTATTTGATGAAAATTTGGTGTAATTTAAAAGTTTGGCAAATTTTTCTCCAATATGAATGATCGAGCCATCAGGAGCAATACGGCAATAAAGCAGCGTATTTTCCATCGCATAATTGAGTGATTTTAATTCTTTTACAGAGTTTTCCTTGATTTCGCTGATGATTTCAGTGTCATAAGCGAGTTTTAAAGCTTTTTTTTCAGAAGATAAAAGCTTGGCAATTAAGCGCTCAATTTTTTTGTTGGTAGGTTTGAAAATAAAGAAAAACTCGAGCAGTAAAACGAATAGGGTAAAGGCAAAAATCCAATATTCGATTCGGCGTTGTTCTGTAACTTTTTCGTGCGCTTCAAGATCGTACTGACTTACAATCTGATTCATTTTCGAAAGAAAAACGCCTTCGTTTTTCAGAATGATTTCAACCAGTTTTTGATTTGTTGCTAAATTGTTTTTCTGCTTTAAATTTAGCAGAAATAAATCGGTTGCTTCTACAATACTATTAAACCCTGGTTTTATTTCAAGGTATAATCGATCAAGAGTTTCGCTTTTTTCTTTTGGAAAAGCCAGACTATCACTTCCGTTTTCGAGTGAATTCTGATTGTTTTTCCAAAGTGATAAAACATTTTTCAGATGCGAAATTTGTTTTTGAGAAGCGGTATCAGAAACATAATGTAAAATCAAAACTTCTTTTACAATTTTCTGACTCAGCATTCTCTGCTTTCCGGAAATATTGATGATTTTAGAATCGCTTAGTTGCTGTTTTAGGTTGTATTGAACTAAAACCTGACTTAAAATAATGGTTACAGCAATAGTCCAGAGTGCAAAAAAATACAGACGGCGTAAATTTTTGAAAGTAATTTTATCTGCAGCTTCCTGATTGCTTTTTTTCATATGAATTTATAATCCTAAAGAAGCTTTTATAAGATTCAGATTTTTTTCGGAATAATTAATTTTTAAAGCTTCCTGATGCCCTTTGTCTGACATTTTATCCCAGGTTTTTTTGATGATATTTTTTAGTTTTTCCTCATCGTGTTTGTGTACAAAAGGATCTAAATAATACTCTAAAAAGACCAAACAAATTACATCTTCAAGTAATTGTGTTTCGGTATCTTTTTTAAGCAATTTCTTTTCGATTAAAAAAGAAACACGGTCAATAAATTCGGCATTGTAACCTGCTTTTTCTAAGATTTTAGCAGTAAGTTTAGCATGAAATTTTTTCAATTCTTCTCTCCATCTCAAATAACCCACACGATCCATTGGGTACGATTCGCGCGCGACTTTCCATCGACAAATGTGTTGTGCTTTTGAAGCAATCTGAACTTCCTCTGAAGCTTCGGGCTCAAATTGCATCAACCGTTCGTACATCCTGTTTGAATACAGTAATTCTTTTGGATATTCGTTATTTTGATCGATTTCGATATTTGGATCCTGCGCGTTTTCAGCGTCAATCCATTCGCTTGCTTTTTGAAAAGGTGTGTTCATTTTTTGGTTTGATAATAGAATTCAAATATACGGAATTAACTTTTAAAGCTTAATTATTTTCAGGAGCTAATCCCGCTATCCGTTTCAATCTTTTGTGGCGAACCCCGCCACAAAAGGATTTCCACTTCTATCGGGGCTAGGGCAATCATTTTCATAAGAATATTTTCGTATAGTTTGTCATTCCGACGGAGGAGGAATCCCCGCGAGTAACTCTAGAAAGATTGGCGATTTTTCTGTGCGGAGCAACTTGCGGGGATTCCTCCTCCGTCGGAATGACAAGATTGACTAGTCGCAATTGTATAATCAATCTACAAACCCAACAAACACCTCGTCTTCAACGACTTTAATTGGATAGGTTGCAATTTTTAAATCGTCATCTCCATTTAAGTTTGAACCGTCAACTAATGAAAAAGTTTTTTTGTGCATTGGGCAGGCAATTTTCGGAATATCATCTGTAGATCCGGTCATTCCTCTGGCCAAAACCATTTCCATTTTATGCGGACAGGCATTTTGACAAGCATACCATTCGTTGCGACGTGTAAAATTGAAAATAGCAATTTGTTTGTTTTTATATTTGATACAGCCTCCGCGGTTGGTTGGAAAATCTTCTACTTTTCCGGCTTTGAACCAAATTGTAGCATCGTTTGGATGTACTGTTTCGTATTGACTTAAGATTTCTTCCATTTTGTGCATTTTTTTGTTCCTGTTTCTTATCCCTCTTTTTACAATCAAGAGAGTTTTTGATGGCGCAGTAAAAAAGAGGGTAAGAGGACAGCAAACGTTTGTGATATTTTTTCTTTTTTTGGAGCTGTTATTTTTAAACACATAGAAACATAGATTTTTTGTTTTTTGTTTGAGAAATAGAAAATTAAAAGAAACTGGTTTCTCACACATAGTCTATGTTTGTTAATGCAAGTGAAACGCCTATTGTTCAGTTTTTAAATCTATGTTTCTATGTGTTTAAAAATTATTTATAAAGTTTTACGTCCAGGCTTTTGGCGCTTTTTGATCTCTTAACGGAACAAAAACAACATTGTCATCTTTCTCCTCAGAGTTTACAAAATGGTTGAAACGTTTTAATAATCTTGGTTTTTCTAAAACTTGTTTCCATTCGCATTCAAAAGTGTTTACCAAAGTTTGCATTTCAGCTTCTAAAGTTTCGCAGATGCCTAAGCTATCTTCAATAATTACTTCTTTTAAATATTCTAAACCACCGTCTAGTTTTTCTAACCAGGTTGAAGTTCTAATTAGCGGACCGGCTGTACGGATATAATACATTAAAAATCGATCCATATATTTGATAACGGTTTCTTTGTCAATTTTTTCAGCTAATAAAACAGCATGTTTTGGATTGGCTCCACCATTTCCGGCGATGTATAAATTCCATCCGCCTTCAACAGCAATTAATCCGAAATCTTTTCCGCGGGCTTCGGCACATTCACGAATACAAGCCGAAACACCCCCTTTCAATTTATGCGGAGAACGAATTCCTTTGTATCTGTTTTCCAGTTCGATAGCAAATCCGGCGCTGTCGTCCATTCCGTAACGACACCATGCATTCCCGACACAGCTTTTTACGGCACGAAGTGATTTCCCGTAGGCATGACCACTTTCAAAACCATTGTCAATTAAGATTTTCCAGATTTTTGGGAGATCATTTAAATGTGCTCCAAACAAGTCAACTCTTTGAGCTCCGGTAATTTTAGTGTACAAATCGAATTGTTTGGCCACTTCGCCAATCACGATTAATTTCTCGGCAGTGATTTCGCCTCCGGCAACTCTTGGAACTACCGAATACGTTCCGTTTCGTTGTATGTTCGCCAAAAATCTATCGTTAGTATCTTGTGTTGTAACATGTTTGTTTGCCGTATCGTTGTAAATACTGGAGAAAATTGAAGCTACAACTGGTTTGCAAACTTCGCAACCATCGCCTTTTCCGTGATGATCAATTACATCATAAAAATTCTCGTATTTATTGATTTTTACCAAATCGAATAATTCCTGACGGTTGTAATTGAAATGCTCACAAATCACTTCTTTAACTTCTTTTCCTAATGATTTTTGAGTGGCTTTTACCAAGTCAGAAACCATTGGTTTACAGCCTCCACAGCCTGAAGTTGCTTTGGTTGCTTTAACAACATCTGAAAAAGTAGAACAGCTTTCATCTAAAATTTTACAGCAGATCGCACCTTTAGTTACATTTTCGCAAGAACAAATTACAGCGGTGTCTGGCAAATCCATTACACTTCCTAAACTAGAACCTTCAGAACCGTCGCGAGAACCTAAAATCAAATCTTCCGGATTTTTAGGTAAAGCCATTGCGTTACTGTAAATCTGAAATAAAGAATTATAATCGCTGGAATCTCCAACTAAAATTCCGCCTAATAGGGTTTTAGAATCTTTAGTAACGTTGATTCTTTTGTAAACGCCCGATAATTTATTCTCATAAATAATCGCAGTTACATCCTCATTTTCGACAAAAGGATCACCAAAACTCGCAACTTCAACACCAATTAATTTCAATTGTGTCGACATATCGATGGTTTCTCTCATGGTTTTAGAACCATTTAAGATTTGCTCAGCGGCTACATCGGCCATTTCATAACCTGGAGCAACAAGTCCGTAAATGTTTTGATTGTATAAAGCCACTTCGCCAATGGCAAAAATAGAAGGATCTGATGTTTGCATCTGATTGTTTACCACAACACCGCCTCGTAAACCAACCTCTAATCCTGAAACTCGGGCTAATTCGTCGCGAGGTTTTATTCCGGCAGATATAACCAACATATCAACTTTTAACAATTCTTCGTTGGCAAACATCATTCCCGTTATGCATCCTGCACCGTCAATATATTGTGTGGCTTTATTTAAATGGATGCCAATATTTAATTCTTCAATTTTAGATTGCAACATGTCGCTTGCGCCTTTGTCTAATTGTCTTGGCATTAAACGTGGTGCAAATTCAACCACATGTGGATTCAATCCTAAATCACGAACGGCTTTTGCCGCTTCAAGTCCTAATAAGCCACCGCCTAAAACGGCCGCTTCTGTAGCGCCTTTTTGTTTTATTTTTTTGGCGTAGGCCATAATAGCATCCAAATCTTCGATGGTTCTGTATACAAAGACACCTTCTTTTTCAACTCCGTCAATTGGCGGAACAAATGCTGAAGATCCTGTCGCCAAAACTAAGTAGTCGTACGTATGGGTTTTTTCTAAATGGGTATGTATTGTTTTTTCTGTTCTGTTAATATCTGTAATTAATTCAGAAGTATTCAGCGTAATATTGTTTTCAGCGTACCATTCGCTAGTTGACAATGATAAGTCATCTGCGGTTTTTCCTCCAAAGTATTCACTTAAGTGAACACGGTCGTAAGCACGCCTTGGCTCTTCACCAAAAACGGTAATCTGATACTTTTCCTGTCCTGATTTTGCAATGAATTTTTCGCAAAATTTATAACCAACCATGCCGTTTCCAACTACTATTACTCTAATCATGATTTCTTTAATTAAGTATTACTACGCAAATATAAGTATTTATACTTATAAAAATACGTAATACTATTATTTTTTAATTAAAAATAAGCTTGAAATGCTACGTATTTTATCGTAATCTTTTACGTAGTGCGGGTTTTGAATAGATTTCAGGTTTTGAAATTATTCTAAATTTGAAAAGATTCTAAATAAGAATTTCAAAAAAATGTTGTAAATTCATAAGAATTTTATCTATGTTTTGAGATAAAACTATTTTCTTAATAAAAACGATATGAAAAAAATACTTTCACTAGTGCTGCTACTGTCTTTAATAGTAAGCTGCAAATCGACAGCAGGCAAAAGTTCAGATACAAAAGGAACTTCTGAATATGGAAATCAGGAAGATGAAATGAAATACTATTTTACAGGAACCGGTAACGAACCGTTTTGGGGAATAAAAATGGGGAATGAAGAGATTGTTTTTACTTCTCTGATTCCAGGAAAAGAAAAGCTGGTTTTTCCTGCCGTCGAAGCTATAAAAGCAATGGATGCTAATGTAAAGATGTATAAAGTTAGCAACGAAACATCCAGCGGAACAATAACAATTCAGCAATTGGAATGTCAGAATTCAATGTCTGGTGCTATTTCTCCTTATAAAGTTTCAATTGAGATTAAAAACAATTCGGAATTAGAATCTAAAAAAGTCGAAGGATGTGGAAAATATAACACGGATTATCGTCTTCATGATATTTGGGTTTTGGAAGAACTAAACGGATATAAAGTTTTTCCGACCGATTATCAAAAGGAATTGCCAAGACTTGAAATCAATTCAACAGAAAATAGATTTATGGGCTATGGAGGCTGTAATTCTATTAGTGGTTCTATTTTCTATGAAAAAGACGTGCTTCGTTTTTCAAAAGTAATTTCGACTTTAATGGCTTGCGCACCAGGAAATAAAGAAGATGAATTTACCAAAGCGCTTCAAAGCACCACAACTTATTCTATTGGAGATAATCGATTGACTCTTTCAAATCCTTCAGGGAAATTGTTGGTTTTTAGGAAGGTTGATTAGTTGTAAATATAATGTTTTCGAATAGTTTGTCATTTCGACGAAGGAGAAATCACACTAGTAATTCCGCAAAGAAAGTCGCCAATCTTTGTCGAGTTTCGAGTGTGATTTCTCCTTCGTCGAAATGACAATATTACGGTGAATTATTCTAATAATTCTTTAGTTTCTTCCTGGTCATCATCGCCCTCAATAAAATCCAATTCTAGAGCTCTCACGGTCTGAACTGCATTTCCGGCAATACCACGAATCGAACCGTACATACCTAAAGTATTATGAACGACTTTTTCGATTTGTTTTTCTCGTTGTTTCCAGATTCTTTGCATAGCTCTTTTTTCGGCATCAAGATCGCCTTGCATTTGTGTAAAACCTTCCACGATTCCTTCAATCTGCAAACGGAATTCGTTGCTTGTTAAAAAATCATACAACATCGACATTTTATCGCCTTTGTTTTCCTGCGCCTGAACCGCCTGACTTACCTGAATCAAAGACTGACGCAAAACAGCACTTAAACCCTTAAACTCTTCATATGTACAAATCCAAATTCCGTCACGCATTCCCATTCGGTCCATTCCTGCTGGCATTACTTCGGTAACTAAAACCCCGATATTGGCTCTTTTGGTTCGGATATCATTTTTGAACTTTTCAATCCACGAAGGCTGAAAAGCTTTTGTTCGCTTGCTTTCGTAATAAATAGAACCACAATTTTGCAGTTCTCTTGTATTTACAATCTGAAGACAATCGGCACCGTTGGCGCCTTTTTTGACTTCGTCAATCGTGTCTAAAGGGAAATTATTTGCCAGCCATTCTTCAATCGCTAATTCCATTACTTCGCCTTGCAATTGCATAGAACCTTGTTCCTGCTTGCGTTTCATTTCTTCAATTAGCTTTTTCTGATCGTCAGATTGTTTTTGGTATTCTTTTATTTTAAGCTCGTTTTTTTCTTCTTCCTGTTTGCGAATTTTATCTCGTTCCAGAACTAAAGTTGCGTTTAATTGTTTTTGAGCTTCGGCTTCAATTGCTTCTTTCATTTCCAGTTTTTCACGTTGGAGTTTGGCAATTTCGCCTGTCATTTTATTTAATTCGCGAAGTTTCTCTGATTTTTCAGAAAGCTCTTTTTCCATCAAAAGCATACGATCTTTATTTTCTTCTTCGAGTTTGGCTTTTAGTTTTTCTCCAATTTCTTTTTCAGCAGTCTTTTTCTCGCGTTCTAAACGTTCCGCAAAAAGTTCGTTTTCTTGTTTCTTTTTAGCTTCAAAGTCGGCTTTGGCTTTTTCAAATTGCTCGTTTTTAAACTCCAATTCTTTGGTTTGAGCATTGGCTTTTTGTTGAAATTCTTTACGGATACTATCTTCCAACTGATGTTTTAACACATCATTTACATCGATTGGTGTCCCGCAATTTGGGCATATAATTGAAGATTGCTCAGCCATTTTTATTGATTTTATTATGTAGAATTATAATTTGCTAAGGTATTTAAAAGTTACCTTTTTATAATATGGATTTCCGTACTAAATTGTAACGATTTTTTTATATAGCCACAAAGGCGCTAAGGCGCAAAGTTTTTTGCCACAGATTAAAAGATTAAAAGGATTTTCTCTCATCCTGACGAAGGAAGGATCACACACGTAACTCGACAAAGATTGGCGATTCTGTTTGTGGAATTTCTTGTGTGATCCTTCCTTCGTCAGGATGACAAACTGTACGCTTCTTTCTGCTTAAAAAAACTTTGCGTCTTAGCGCCTTTGTGGCAACAAAAACGCAACAGCAGATCTCGTAATCTCAGAATCATCTTCTTTTGAAGTAATTAATGAAACATCCGTAAACAAATTGACTTTTTTCAATTCGATAAAACCAATCTCGGGATCTTGATTGTTTCTTGCAATATTTGACGGAACAATCGAAATTCCCAAACCATTTTTAACCAATTGTACAATTGAATTGATGTTATTTGATTCGTGAATAATCTTCGGCGTAAAGCCATAAAAAGCGCAAAGTTCCAGTAGAACTTCATGATAATGTGGTGCATAATCTTTATTGAAAAACACAAAAGTTTCGTCTTTTAAATTCGGAATTTCTTTTTCAGAATTAAGTCGAATTAAACGCTTATTATAAACCACAGAAAAACCATCTTTAAACCATAATTGCGCTTTTATTTTTGGGGATTTTATTGGCGAGCGAATAATTCCCAATTCGATTTTTCCTTGTTCCAAAGCTGAAATCTGTTTGGTTGTAGAAATTTCGAATAATTTGAAATTAACGTACGGAAATTGTTCTTTCAGATGTTTTATTAATTCTGAAATTACAGAGGAATAAATCGAACTTATATACGCGATTCTGAATTCGCCAGAAACATTCTCTGCAATCTTTTTAGTTTTCACAGATATACGTTCCAGATTCTGAAAAAATTCTCTTACTTCTTTTTCGAAATATTTCCCGGCGTCAGTCAATTCTACTTTTTTATTGTTTCGATTGAATAAACGCGCCTGGAGTTCTTCTTCCAATTCTATAATCTGACGGCTCAAAGGCGGTTGAGAAATGAATAATTTTTCTGAAGCTTTTGTAAAGTTTAATTCTTCGGCTACAGCCAAAAAATATTTCAAGTGACGTAATTCCATAATACTTTTAAAGTATGATTAATTGATAAAAATAGTATTTTTAAAATATTTATGAAAATGATAGTTTTGAAAAAAAATGTTTCACGCAGATTTAAAAAAGATTTAAGCAGATAAACACAGATTTTTTATTTGAATTATTTTAATTGAAGAGAATAAAAAAAAATCATTTTAAATCTCCCTTAAATCTTTTTTAAATCTGCGTGAAAACCTAAAGCAAAAAACATGAAAAAATCAACAATTGAAGAGATCAGAGAACGTTTTGACAATGATGTCGAACGATTTTCGAATTTAGAAACTGGTCAGGTCGCGACAATCGATGCTACAATTTCTTTAGAATTAATTACGGAAGCCTCTAAAAGAATTGCTCCGAATGCGGTAAACGTTTTGGATATTGGCTGTGGCGCCGGAAATTATACTTTGAAAATGTTATCTAAGTTGCCCAACTTAAATTGTACGTTAGTCGATTTGAGTTTGCCCATGTTGGATCGTGCTTTTGAAAGAGTTTCGGCAGCAACCAACGGAAAAGTAGAAGTAAAGCAAGGTGATATTCGTGAGGCTGAATTGCCTGAAAATCATTTTGATATTATTTTGGCTGGAGCCGTTTTACATCATTTAAGAGATGATGAAGATTGGGAAACGACTTTTGCTAAAATATTCAAATTATTAAAACCCGGTGGCTGTTTTATGATTTCAGATTTAATAACTCAGGATACCGAATTATTAAACGAGTATACCTGGCAACGTTATGGTGATTATTTGGAAGGAATTGGTGGGGCAGAATACCGTAAGAAAGTATTGGATTATGTAGAAAAAGAAGATACGCCAAGATCAATGAATTATCAGTTAGATTTGATGAAAAAAGTTGGCTTTACAAGTGTTGAAATTTTACACAAGAATATGTGTTTTGGCGCTTTTGGAGGAATAAAGTAGAGTTTTATAGCCACGAATTCATGAAAATCTTTGAGCATAGATTTTAAAAAATAAATTCGTGAATTCGTGGCGGAAAACTATGCAGTTTGTTTTGGAGCAGAAAATTTATTCCTTAAATCAAAAACCAATTGCGAAGGACCGTTTTGCTGTAGATAATCTAATTTTTCAACCGCTTCTTCAAGAGTTGGAATATGTCCTTTTGGAATCCACCACATTGCTGTGGCTGCTTTTCCGAATTTTAGAAACCATTCTTTACGTCGCCTTAAAAACTCGCTGTGAAACGTTTTGTACATATAATGTTCTAAAGTTTCAATATTTTCCCAAACCGAAACATTGACAATAATCTGTTCATCATTGTACGGATTCAGGTTTGTGGCATTGTAACTGTCATCTTTCAATCTCCAGACAAAACCTTCACTATTTTCGGCTAAAGTGTTGACAAGATCTAAATTGTCTACAAATTCTTTCATGATCGGGTCGTTTATAGTGACTCCTTTCATTTTGGCAATATTAATTTCGGCAAGATGATAATTACTCATATTGGTATGTTTCTGAATATGAAGCAAGTTAATCGATTTTTGAGTAATTATTTTTAACGATTAAGTTATATCTATAACAATTTTCCCTACAGAAGAGCCATCGCTAACCGCTTTGTGAGCTTCCATAGCGTTATCTAAAGTGAATTTTCTAGGATCGATAAGCGGTTTTAATTTTCCTTCTTCGATAAGTTTTGTGGCCTCTTTCAAAATATCTCCATGATGTTTTCTTCCTTCGCCACTAATCATCGGATGCAAAACAAAAACGCCATGCAAGCTTGCAGAACGAAGCGATCCAGTCGCTAAAGTATGTGTACCAAAGGCATAACAACTTGCAATCTGACCATAATGACGAATAGCGCTAAAAGACTCATCAAGTGACTGACCACCAACAGTATCATAAATGATATCAAAACCTTTTCCGTCTGTATATTGGTTTACATAATCTTCGACAGTTGCAGTTTTATAATCAATTGTTGTTGCTCCAAATCCTTTTACAATGTCTGCTTTTTGAGCAGAAACAGTTGCATAAACATCGGCACCAAAAAATTTAGCCAGTTGAACAACCATATGTCCAACACCGCCAGCTCCGGCATGAACTAAAACTTTATCTCCTTTTTTGACTTTTGCTCTGTCAATTAAACCTTCCCAGGCTGTAAGTAATACGAGTGGAATCCCGGCAGCTTCTTTCATGGTTAAGTTTTTCGGTTTCTTAGCCAACAAGTCAGCGTCAACGGCAGTGTATTCGGCTAAAGTGCCCTGAAGGCCTAAAACGCCACCCGCAAGTCCGTAAACTTCATCTCCAATTTTAAAGTCAGTAACGTCTTCGCCAATTTCTTCGATAACGCCGGCAAGATCAGTTCCTAAAATGGCAGGCAAAACAGGCGATGCATAAGGCGAAACGCCAATTCTGATTTTATTATCGATTGGATTAACGCCACTTGCGTGTATTTTTATCAAAACTTCTCCTTTTTTCGGACTTGGTTTTGCGATTTCAGTAGTTACAAAATCGGATTCGTATGTATTGGTAAAAAGTGCTTTCATTATTTTTTCTTTAATTATAATGTTTGAACCGTTTTATAAACCTGAATAGGTAATATTACTAAACCTTCACTATGCTCAATAAAATCCAGCAAATAAGATTGATTGTTGTGAATGTCAAGACCAGCCTGATCTTTCCATTCTTCCCAAATAATAAAAACGTTTTCAGTTGTATGCAAGTCATAACGTATACAAGCCGCTTCTTTTCTGGTTTCGGTAACCAAATGATGAACCATGTTACGAACTTGTTCGATGTTTTCCTGTTTACTCTTGATAATTGCGGTAATAGATATCATGATTATAAAGTTTTAAAAGTTTCTTCTAAATGATTAGTGTAGTTTTTCTTAAAGATGTCAATGTTTTCGGATGTTGCACCTTTTTCAACGTCATGAAAATGGAAACCGTCTAATTTTTCCATACCTACAAATTTATTCATTTTATGGAAACCAAACATCGCTCCGTCATCTACAGATGTTTTTTCGAAGAATTCTCCCGGAAGTGTAAAAGCGGTTGCAGGCGCATTCCAACTTGTGGTTAGCATATATTTACGTCCGTGTAGCATTCCGCCAGTTCCATAATTGATATCAGGATTTACTCGGCTTCTTCCGTCACTTTTGTAAATCCCTTTGTTGTGTCCGGCTGTGAAAACATCATCGATGTATTTTTTGAAAAGATTTGGTAATTGAAACCACCAAACTGGCGTATGATACACTACAATATCGGCCCAAACGAATTTTTCTACTTCTTCGTCTAAGTTAAAGTCTTGTTTGATATCGGTTGTTTTTATTTCGTAATTGTTACTTTTTAAGTACTCGATTGTCCAATCGGTTACGGTTTCATTGAATTTTCCGCCTGAATGAGCGAAATTTTGACTTCCGTTTATGATAAATATTTTTTTCATTTTTATAGGATTGTTTCTTTTGAAAATGGATGCGTGAGGGATAGTAGTGGAAATCCTTTTATGTCTCGTTTCTTTAACGAGACATAAAAGATTGTAACGGATAGCCCGGTTCGCCGCGGCGAAACACGTCCAAATTCTAATTATTTAAATGTTGAGATTTTTTTTAAACACATAGAGACATAGGTTTTTCTTGCGGGAAAAGAGGATGGAAAGAAACTAGTTTCTCACACATAGTTCTCAAAGTTTGTCATTTCGAGGAACGAGAAATCACACTCGTTGCTCGTCAAAGATTGGCGACTTAGTTTGCGGAGTTTCTAGTGCGATTTCTCGTTCCTCGAAATGACAAACTACGTTGACTATGTTTATTGATGCAAGTGAAACGCCTTTATAGACAAAGTAAACTATGTTTCTATGTGTTTAAAATATTATTTAAGCTTGGAAATTGCCTGATTAATAAACTCCAATTCTGAAGCTAATAAATCGAAATCCATTGCTTTTGCATTTAAAATGGCTTGTTCTGCGTTTCTTGCTCCGGCTAAAACGACTGCAATTCCTTTTTGTAAACTTGTCCAGCGTAATACTAATTGTGAAATTGAAATATGTTTTGCATTTGCTAATGAACTCAATTCTTCGACCAAAGTTTTTACTTTTTGAAGATCGAATTGACCGAAATAGCCATTTCTGTGATCGTTGTCTTTTAGTTTACTGTCTGTGAAATATTTTCCGGTTAATAAACCTCGTTCCATTGGACTGTAAGCAATAATTCCGATGTTGTCCTGAATGGTAAGCGGAACTAATTCGGTTTGAATAGCTTGATTTAACATACTAAACGGAACTTGATTTGAAGCTAATTGGATTGTTTTTTGAGCTTCTTTAATTTGTTCTGCATTATAATTACTAACTCCGGCAGCTCTAATTTTTCCTTGTTTTATTAAAGTTTCCAAAGCTTCCATTGTTTCGTGAATTGGAGTAGTGGAGTCTGGCCAGTGAATTTGCAATAAGTCAATATAGTCCGTTTGAAGACGTTTTAAACTTTCTTCAACTTCTTTAATAATATTGTTTTTCGAAGCGTATTTATAAACCGGGATTTTCTTTCCGTTGTCGTCAGCATCGAAGAAGAAATCGCCTTTTCCGTTATTGCTTCCGTCCCAAACTAAACCAAATTTGGTTAATAATTGTACTTTAGAACGATCTTGTGTTTTTAAAGCTTCGCCAATCATTTCTTCGCTTAAACCAAATCCGTAGAATGGAGCGGTGTCAATTGTGGTTACGCCATTCGCGATTGACGCGTGTATTGAATCGATTGAATCTTTCTTTTCGTTTCCGCCCCACATGTTTCCGCCAATGGCAAATGCGCCGTATGTAATAGTTGATAATTCAAGTTCGGTATTGCCTAATTTTCTATATTCCATAATGTTGTATTTTTAAATCTTAAATTTCACTTGGCAAAATTATACCATTTTTAAGAGTGATAACTTGTATATATTTGTCTTTTTTATGTAAATTTGCAACTTCAAATAATTTGTAACTCATGAAAAAAGAAAATTTATACGAGCCGTTTACCGTTTCATTTGAAACATTGGATGAATATCCGGATGTTGGCGATCGCCATAATTTCTTTGAATTGGTTTATATTTTGGGCGGAACTGGAACACAATGCATCAACAAGAATATTTTTGAATATGATGCCGGACATATGTTTTTACTGACGCCTGAAGATTGTCATAATTTTACAATTGAAACCGAAACGAAGTTTTTCTTTTTACGATTCAATGATATTTATTTGAAAAACTCGAGTTTGCAGAATGAGAATATTCAACGTTTAGAATATATTCTGCAAAATGCGAATCACCAACCAGGTTGTATTTTAAAAAATGATGCCGATAAATGTTTGGTGAAAGTAATGATCGAAGCAATTTGCAGAGAACATCAGGATAAAGATGTGTACAATCAGGAATTGATTCAGCAATTGGTGAATACTTTGATTATTATCGTTGCCCGAAATATTGCGAAATATTTACCTGAACAAGTGAATGTGGGAACTGAAGCTAAGGCAATGGACATTTTACAATATATTCAGACGAATATTTACTATCCTGAGAAAATTAAAGCAGAGTCAATAAGTGATTATTTCGGAATTTCGAATACTTATTTAGGGCGTTATTTTAAAAAACATGCCGATGAAACGATGCAACAATATATCAGTAATTATAAAACAAAACTGATTGAACATCGTTTGCAATTCAGCGATAAACGTATCAACGAAATTGCATATGAATTCGGTTTTACAGATGAAAGTCACTTTAATAAATTCTTTAAGAAACAAAGAGGGAATAGTCCTTCGGAGTTTCGAAAAACGATTCGTATTAGTGCATGATATTGGCACGCGAATGAAGCGGATTTAAGCGTATTTATTATCTAATTACAGTAGTTTCTGAGAATTTTATGTCTTCTGGTTTTGCATTTTTGTTGTTAAGAAGTAATTCATTCATTACGTGAAATTCAGCACTTCTTCCTGCAATTTTTATAATAGTTTCCTGAGATGGATTTTTAAAATATTTTTCAGAAACTTGAAGGATTATTTGAAATGATTCAGTGCTTTTATATGCTTTTTTTGTTTCTTTTTTATTTTTATCAATTTCATTATAAGTCTCACTCCAATTTATTTTAGGAAGAAATAATCTAACAAAAGCGATAGGAAGAAAAACATGTATTTCTTGGGCTTCAAATATGTTTTCGCAAATTTCACATAACTTTTCAAATAAAATATCTTCGTCAAGATTTCTTTCTGAAGATTCAATAAAGAGTATAGATTTTTCAACGGAATTAGAAAAACTAGCAGTTAAAAAACCTTTTGATTAAGTTTATTTTTTAGCAGAAAATTATAAAATTTCATGTTATATAATCTTCTTAATCACTCTTAGTTTATGCGTGTGTTTGTTTATTTCCGGATTGTAAATTCCTGTATGATCTAAACGGTCAATACGAACTTTTCCACTTGCGTGGATGATGTAGTTATTTTCCATGATAATACCTACGTGAATGATGTTTCCTTCGTCGTTGTCGAAAAAGGCTAAATCTCCAGGTTCGCTTTCTTCAATAAAACTTAAAGGTTCTCCGTCAAGTGCTTGCTGTGAAGCATCGCGATGAATTTTGTAGCCGTTTAGTTTGTAAACCATTTGAGTAAAACCGGAACAATCGATTCCAAAAGGTGTTTTTCCGCCCCATAAATAAGGTGCGTTTAAATACATAAAAGCAGTATTTATTAAGGCACTTTTTGGTTTTATACCGCTGGTTTTTGTTCCTTCAAAATCAAAATTTGAAGTGTTGATCTCGCTGTTATTTAAGAATGTAAGGGAAGCACCAAGAGGAATTGGTAGCAATAAATTTTCAGGAGCCGTGATATAATCAATCAAATCAGCATTAAGAATAATAGCTTCTTTGCTTAGTTGATTGTAATTTGCCTCTGAAATAACCTGATATTGTTTAGAATCTACCCAGCCTTCATAATCATCAAATTGAATTTTTATTCGCGCCCATTGATTATGGCGTTCTAAAATTTCGATGTGTTCGCCAAACAAAAGTTGTGTAACGATTTCACTTCTGTCACTAGCTTCGGCTCGAACGGGTACTATGGCTAAATTGCAAATTCCGAACATTTAGGGTAATTTATAAGTTAAAAATTGGGAGTTATTTAAAGTAATAACTCCCAATTTAATTGTATTATTATTTAAGCTCTTTCGATAACAATTGCCGAAGCACCTCCGCCGCCATTGCAAATTGCGGCAGCACCAGTTTTGGCATTATTTTGTTCTAAAACATTTAGTAAAGTTACGATGATTCTGGCTCCGGAACAACCTAGAGGATGTCCTAATGAAACAGCACCACCATTTACATTTACTTTATTGTTATCAAGATTAAGTATTTTTGAATTGGCTAATCCAACTACTGCAAAAGCTTCGTTGAATTCGAAATAATCAACATCTCCAATTGCAATTCCAGCTTTGTCTAATGCTTTTGGTAACGCTTTTGCCGGGCTTGTTGTAAACCATTTTGGTTCCTGAGCGGCATCAGCATAACTTTTTATGTAGGCAAGGGGCTTTAATCCTAATGCGTTTGCTTTTTCTTCAGACATTAAAACTAAAGCAGCAGCTCCATCATTTATGGTAGAAGCATTTGCAGCTGTAACAGTTCCGTCTTTGGTGAAAACAGCACTTAACGAAGGAATTTTATCCAATTTTACATTCGTATATTCCTCATCTTTAGAAACGATGATTGGTTCACCACGTCTTTGCGGTACTTCAACAGGAATAATTTCGTTGTCGAATTTTCCGGCATCCCAGGCTTTTGCACTTCTTTCGTAAGATTGAATGGCAAAATTGTCCTGTTCTTCACGGCTAATGTTATATTCAGACGCACATAAATCAGCGCAAACTCCCATTGCGTTGTTATCGTAAGCATCTGTCAAACCATCTTTTTGCATTCCGTCAAGCATTGTTGTTGGTCCGAATTTAGTTCCGTTACGCATTTGTACGTAATGCGGAATCAAACTCATGTTTTCCATTCCTCCGGCAACTACAATTTCAGCATCACCACAAGCGATCGCCTGTGCGCCAAACATAACAGCTTTCATTCCTGATGCACAAACTTTGTTTACAGTTGTAGCAGCAACTTCCTCAGATAAACCGGCAAAAAGTGCAGCCTGACGTGCTGGTGCTTGTCCAACTCCGGCTTGTACTACATTGCCCATGAATACTTCATCAACTAATTTTGGGTCTAGGTTAATTTTTTGAAGTGCGCCTTTTATAGCGGCAGCACCTAATTTTGGTGCGGGTACGGTAGATAACCCTCCCATGAAACTTCCGATAGGTGTTCTAACGGCAGAAACGATAACAACTCTTTTGTTCATTTTCTGTTTAATATTAGTTAATCAAGCAAATTTACTCTTTATTTAAATAAATTCAAATTTTGTGTCAATTTGTATCCGTTTCATTGGATTTTAAATTTAATATCATTTTTTTGTTAATTCTATTCGTTTGATTGTGAAGTGGTTTAAAAAAAAGATTGAAAAAAGATTAAAAAAAGCGCAGAAATAGTTGTGAGATATGGAATGTTGTCTTACATTTGCAACCGCAAAACAGGACATGTTCCTTGAGCTTGGAGAGGTGCCAGAGCGGTAATGGAGCAGATTGCTAATCTGTCGACGGGTAACCGTCGCCAGGGTTCGAGTCCCTGTCTCTCCGCTTAAATTTTGCCTTCGGGGTGTAGCGTAGCCCGGTTATCGCGCCTGCTTTGGGAGCAGGAGGCCGCAGGTTCGAATCCTGCCACCCCGACTTTTTTTTAAGAGTTTTTTTATAAAAATCTTATTTTGGTTCCATAGCTCAGCTGGATAGAGCAACGCACTTCTAATGCGTAGGTCGAAGGTTCGAATCCTTCTGGGATCACAACAAAAGCCACTCAAATCGAGTGGCTTTTTTGTTTTTTATATTTTTTTTCTACTTTGTCTTATTTCTATAGAATTTAATCTCTGCAAATAAACCTAATTAAAATTTGATTTGTAAAAAACAGGTATATATACGTTGTCAATATAAATCCAGTAATGATATTTTTGATTAATGTTGATTAATATTTCATTGTATGGTTTTCCATAAAAAAGATAATTGCTAAATAATAATATTTGTCATAGGATGTAATTGAAATTAAGAATATTTTAGATGATAGAACAAGTATGTTTTATATAATGATCTCAAAAGAAGAGTTTATTTCTAAATTAAATCTCATAAATTCAAATATTGAAATTATTGACGAAATTGTCACGAAAGAATTAGAAAAAAATCCAGACTCATTAATCTTATCTAAGTGGGGGCTTATCTTCTAATAAAATTTCAGATTAGATTGATGAAACAAAATTATTTTGATATAAAGCATACTCATGAATTATTACTTAGTATTAATAGAATTGTAGACAATTTGTAATGTTTGATTTTATGGTTAGCAGCAAAGTCTTAAATGCTAAATATTTGTCACAAAGTGTAAAAGCGTTTAAATTATAAATTCGGGAAATTGAGAAATTATGGAATATAAAAAGTGGTTAACATATTGGAAAAAAAGCTTATCGGATTCCTTAAAAGCAGATATCAATATTGATAAACTTCAACATTTTGAAATTGAGAGTTTTGAAATTGACATCCAGCAAATAGAGGATTTGAGCAGTGTAAACAATCTGATAAATTTTGAAGAAGAACGTATAAATAAAAAGAAAGGTGTTTCAAGTAAGGATAGTGAGAATTGGGTTGATTTAGATGAAATCGAAGTCTTGATATCTCCAATAAAAATAAAACCCACAACAGAAAATCTTGTTTTCTTAAAAGATAAAAAGCCTAAATTTCCTTTTTGGTATTTTGCGAAACTCGATAGAAAAGGAAGTTTAAGGGTTCCTGAAGAATATTTTCCAGTCTTCCAAAGAAAGTATTTAGAACCCTTAGCTGATGAAAGAACTGAATTTATATTTGGCACTGTTGAAAATATTGATAATGTAACTGCTGTTGGTCAGGAACAATATGTCAATTATCATGAATATATAGATTACGTAAAAGATGTTTTTGCTTTAGCTATAAATCAGAAAATTGAGAATTATGTATCAGAGGGTTATGAAACTCTAAAGAATGGAATAGTTCTATTGCCGGACGAAGATATGAACGCAGCAATCGGTATAATTCATTTGTATGAGAAGATATTAAAAGAAGACAGCATTCCCGAATTATTAAAGACATTTATAACGCTTAACAATCCTAAAGAAAATAATCCATTAAATGTATCTGAATTCATTGATTCGAATTTTTTGCATACAGGACAAATGGGATTTGATTTTCCGATCTCAATATCGCAGCGCAAAAGTTTAAATACCTTTTTAAAGACTAATGACAAAGTTTTTGCAGTTAATGGACCTCCAGGAACAGGAAAAACGACTTTGCTGCAAAGTATTGTTGCTAATAAATTTGTAGATAGTGCGATAAAAGGAAATCAACCTTTTATAATTCTCGCTTGCTCAACCAATAATCAAGCGGTAACAAACATTATAGATAGTTTTTCAAAATCAAATACAAAGCCAGGTAACTTAGAAGGCAGGTGGTTACCAGAAGTTGAAGGGTACGCAACTTATTTACCAGCTAATGGAAAAACAGAAGCAGAACTAAAAGGAATAAATTACAAGAAGCAATATGGTGATGGCTTGTTTAATAGAGTTGAAAACGATTCATATTTAAAAGCAGCTAAACCTTATTTCATTGAAAAGAGTTCAAATTATTTAGAAGATAAAATTTTAAATATTAATGATGCCATAAAAAAGATTCAGAAGGAAATTTTAAACATCCAGACAATATTAAATGAGGCATCCAATAAATGGAAAGAGTATTTAAAAAATGAAGAGCTATTTTTAAATGGTTACTTAAACAATAGTGGCGCGGGTGAGAAGTATTATTCTGAAAATATTTTAAACGAAATACAGTTTAAATCTGATATTGAGATTTTAAATAAATTAGAGAAAAAAATTATTTCATACTTCAATAATGAACCATTCTTTAGAAAGTTATTTTGTTTTTTTGGTTTGAAATCTGCTTTAGCGAATAGAGCATCCGAAGTTAGAATTTTATTAAGAGATTCATTAATAAGTGAAAGCAAAGAATTTGCTTATACAAAAAGTGTAATACTTGAAAAGATTGACCATAAAATAAGAACTGCAAAAGCTATTAGTGAGTCAATTAATAATTGGAAGAATTGGAAAATTTCTAATTCAATTACTGGAAATCCACCTAAAACAGAAGACGAATACTGGGAATTAGAATATGTAAAAATAAAAAATGGAGCTAAACCAAATTGTTTTTATGACGAGTTAGATGTTACTCTTCGTCATAGAGCATTTCAGCTTGCTTTGCATTACTGGGAAGGGAGATGGTTAATGAAATTAGAATCTGATCTGAATGACAAAAATTTCGACAGAAGAGGATTCGATGTGGTAATAAATAGATGGCAGCGACAAGCGATGTTAACGCCTTGTTTTGTAAGCACATTTTACATGGCTCCTAAGTTTTTTAACTATTCGCGATTTTTCAAAAAAGGGGAAGATGGTAAAAATATTTATGACACACCTCCACTTTATGATTTTATAGATTTGCTTATTGTTGATGAAGCAGGTCAAGTTTCACCAGAGGTTGGAACTGCTACGTTTTCACTCGCTAAGCAGGCAGTAATTGTGGGTGATGTTAAGCAAATTGAGCCTGTTTGGAATATAACGAATAAAATAGATATTGGTAATTTAAAAAAATGCGATATCATTAAAAGTTATGATGATCCTATTTATGAAAAAGAGTTTGATCCTAAAGGTTTTCTTGCTTCAACTGGAAGTATAATGAAAATGGCTCAAAATGCGAGTAATATTCGAGAGTTTGACGCAAAGGAAAAAGGTGTTACTTTGGTTGAGCATCGACGCTGTTTTGATGAGATTATTAATTATTGCAATGTATTAGCATACGATGGTAAGTTGGTACCACTTAAGGGACCAGCGAAAAGTGATTTATTATTTCCTCCAATGTATTGCGTTCATGTTGAAGGAAATTCGATAGTAAAAAATTCAAGTCGATACAATGAGAATGAGGTAACTGCAATAGTTAATTGGCTAGTTCAAAACAAAACTAAAATAGAAGAAAGATATGGGAAAATTGAAGATTCTATTGGTATTATTACCCCTTTTGTTGGACAAAAAAATAGTTTGAGATACGCTTTAAAAAATGCGGGTTTTAATATTGATACATTAAAATTAGGAACTGTTCATGCACTTCAAGGAGCTGAAAGACCTATTGTTTTATTTTCAATGGTTTACGGAAAAGGCGATTCAGGTACGATGTTTTTCGATAGGGACAATAAGCCGAATATGTTAAATGTAGCAGTTTCAAGAGCTAAAGACAATTTTATTGTTTTTGCAAATACAGAAATATTAGATAAAAAAAGTAAAACTCCATCTGGTATTCTCTCAAACCATTTAATTTATGAAGCAAAAAACAAGCTATTATAAATTAAGATACTTTTTAAATAAGTAGAAAGTAATACTCAAGAAAGAATTAGAGAGAAAGTAAGGTGTCATTTTTATCCAACAAAAAGTTCGAATTTTCTTATTGCATGTTCACTAAAAGCTACTCAAATTGAGTGACTTTTTCGTTTTTTGCATATTACTGAAACTTGAAATTATCCCTTTACCTTAATTATTTCTTTGAATGTTTGCCTATAGTTTTCAAAAAGCAATGTCGAATTTTAGCGCTGGTATTTTAGTTTTTTATTAAAAAAGCTCCAGGTTGTTCTTCATTCCTATCATATTCACCATCGAGGCCAATAGATTCCAATTCTTCCCAGTCATTTTCATCGTATTCGGAATCCATATCATCCTCAAGATTTTCTTCCAAATCACCAAACCCTAAGTTGTAATGGTTGCTCGCGGTTAATTCATCTTCAAATGCATTATCAAGATAATGATCGTAATTTAATAATGGCTGTTCTTTATAATATGTCATATGTCCTGCAGAAACCTCAGGCGTATAATAGGAATTTTCGTATTTCATATAAATCAGATTTAAAATTAGTCGTTTGTCAACGAACCTAATTTTTCGTTTGACATATTAAATGTACAGCTTCTATTTAGGTGATATTTTATATAATTCTAAGAAAGCATTGTTAAATTTTCATTTTATAATCAATGGATTAGAGAATTAAAAATCATTTTTGTAAAAAGTGAATAAAATCATAAGTTTTTATATTTCGAAATGTATAAGTAGTTCTCTCAATAAATAAAGAAAAATCTTAATTATTAAATATTGTTTTTCAATTAGATAGGATTAAATGTTTTACATTTGTTAAAATAAAATTATTAAAAGATGCAAGAAGGTACAGTAAAATTCTTTAATGAAGAAAAAGGTTTTGGATTTATAACACCGAAAAATGGCGGTAGTGAAATCTTTGTTCATGTTTCAGGTCTCTCAGAAAATATTCGTGAGAATGATGAAGTACGATATGATATTGCAGAAGGCAAAAAAGGTCCTAACGCAGTAAACGTAGTTGTAGTTTAGTTTTAAGAAAATAAAAAGCAACTGCCGCGGCAGTTACTTTTTTATTTTTTTGTCTTGAAATAATTTTCAGCAGAGGCAATTATTACGAGACTTCCTGTTCAGGTTTTTCAAAACTCTCTATTTTTGATTTTAAGAGGTCTTTATATTTCGCAAGACCTACTCCTGCTATAGGTACAGCCAGTGATCCAATTATAGAAGCAGCCTGCATGTGGCCTGTTTTATTTAAATAAGAAGATAAAAGTATAGATCCAATTGCACCAACAAGAATCAATTCACCGGGGATATCTTTTATTTTATTTTCTATAAGCTCTCTAATATCTTCGAGGTTTTCCTGATTAATTAAGTTTTCCATATGTTTTTGATTTAAGTTTAATAATCTTTATTAAATAAAATTACCTGTTAAATACTAGATCATTTTATATAATAGATCGATATAATTCTATAATTCGCAGTATAGTTAAACAAAAAACAGAAATAGATTTCAAATTCAATTCAAATTCAAAAAAGAAAAATAATATTGAATTATAAGAAATAAGGCCACTCAAATCGAGTGTTTTTTTGTCTGTTGTATATTCTTAATTTTTATTGAGGCAACTCTCATTTTTTTTGAGTCAATATCATCTATTAAAATCATGGACATTTATAAAAGTTTAAAATAATTCCAATTTAATCCTTATAAATGCATTTCAGATACCTGTTGATTTGTTTGATTTTGTTTTCAATCCAATCCAATTCACAAATTTTAGAACCTAAGAAGAATTTCAGGGCAGCAGATTCACTGTTGAAAGAACCTAGTTTTTCTGTCCACAAAGACAATTATTTTTTAACAGGCGTACCTCTGGACGAACCTATCGATCGCAACTCTGCAGACGTAAAATATCAGGTAAGTTTTAAATTAAGATTAAATTCAAAACCTTTATGGGGAGGTTTTTTTCCATATTTAATGTATACTCAAAAAGCTTTTTGGGATATTTATGCAAGTTCAAAGCCATTTGCAGAAATTAATTTTAATCCCGGCGTGGCTATTGTTCGTCCATTTTATTTAAAAGGAGGAAGGCTTACTTATGGAACAATCTCTTTGGAACACGAATCAAACGGCAGAGATTCTATTTATTCCAGAACATGGAACATGCTTGCGTTTTCATTAAAATCACAAATTTCTCCACGATGGATTGTCGGGTTGAGAGGATGGATTCCGCTCGTTGATAAAGAAGATAATCCTGAACTGACTAAATATGTAGGTTATGGCGAAGCAAGTGCAACTTATCAGATACAGCCAGGAAGATGGAGTGCTGATATTCTTTTCAGAAAAGGAAGTGGCCTTATCAATTATGGTTCTTTACAGACACAGGTCAACTGGAGGCCATATAAAAATGAAAATTACTACCTCACGCTTCAATGGTTTATAGGTTATACAGAAAGTTTGATTGATTATCAAGAACATAAAAATATGTTGAGAATTGGATTTACGATTAAACCTGAAAATATGGGTATTTTCTAATTAATAGTAGAGAATTATTTTCTGTTTGCAGCCCAAAAAATAGAATTTTTTAGAAGTGTAGTATAAGCTTCATTCTGAAATAATTCTGGTGCATGTCCCATAAAAATATAGACATTATGAGTAGCAAAATGATCATTTGTCCAAATCACAGGATGATCACCCATTTTTATTTTCGAAAAAGGTTCATAAGTCGATTCATCAACTGAAGCTAAAACGTGAATATTTTTCCGAGGACTTTTATCATAAATATACCATTCTTCTTTTTGAACAAAGAACTTAGAAGGAACTCCTTTCATTATAGGATGGAGTGTGTCTTCAATACTTACCTCGGCTTTAGCGAAAGTCGGAATATAATCCAAAAACCGTATTCCTCCCATAAAATCAGAAAACCATTGCCACATTGGGTAACCGTCAAATTCACCCAGTAAAGTTGCATGATGTAATCCTACCCATCCACCTTTGCCATCATTCATGTATTTTTGAAAAGCCTTCATAGATTCTTCACTCCAGGTGTAAGGAGGATAATCTAATTGTATAAAAACCTGATATTGTTGTAAAAGAGCTTCATTAATTGTTTTCGTGTTTTCAATATAATCAATTGTAAAACTACTATCAATAGCTAATTTGTTCAGCCATGGTTTGGCAGCTTTTGTAAAAGCCAAATGATGCCCGCCGTTTTCATATAAAACTAAGGCTTTGAATTTTGATTTTTTTGATGACTGAGCCAGACATTCTCTTTGGCAAAAACAACAGGCAATTAATAAACAAATTAGTATTTTTAAGTTTTTCATCTGTATCTATATTTTTATTTTTCTGCCATAGCGGTTATAGCCTGTAAAAACCATGCTGCATGTGGAATCCATTGTTCTGTCCAGCGCCATTCGTCATTGCCGTCAACATCCATTTTAAAATCTATCCCAGATCCATCACCATTTCCTTCTTTTCCGGTAATGCCATTTGAAATACCGCCTTTCTCTGAGCCGTGTCCATAATTAGAATGCATATAAGGCACATTGTTTTGTCCAAACTGATACATAAAACATACAGAGTAAGGATTACATCCTAATATCCAGGATATTTGTTGCGATGCGTACGAATCTAGTGGTCTTTTAGCAATATCATTATCAGTATAAATAGTTTTTCCGCCCTCTATTGCTGCAGTCGCCAGTGATGCTAATCTTGCGTTTTCACCCTGCCACCACCATCCGGTTTCATTGTCATGAGGAATAAAGAAGCCATCTTTTATTTTATCATTATATAAAAAGCTTTGTCTTGCATAACCAAACGGATTTTCGACGTTATTGGTAACGGCTATATTATATTCTAATGCTTTTTTTATAATACTTTTTGCCGCAATCTTTTCCTTGCTGTCGGTTTCTTTTTTCAAATATCTTACCAGCGCTACTACAGGTAAGCCGGCATCGGCAGCATGCCAAAATGGGCGATTACCATCATTGCTTTTGAACCATCCATTATCTGTCATTCGGTTTTCAAGCTTGCGAGCCCATTTTCTTGCCTCATCTTTGTAGAAGTCACTATTTGTAGCTATCCATAATTCCGTAGCGGCCATTAGCGCACAATAATCATCTATGATATTTTCTTTTCCGTCATCATCATATTTTGTATTATTTAGCAAGAGATGTGCATAAGCTCTTTTGGCTCCGTCTAAATATTGTTTTGAAGTAAAAGTTCCATGTTTTTGCCATTGAGAAATTCGGGCAAGTGTTGCAATTGCCATACCGCCGCCTTCGCGAAAAGCACATTGATATTCGTTTGTAGTTACACTATTTGCTTTCAGTCCAACAATTCTTCTGGCTGAAGGATCTTTATCAAAATAGCTAAAAACGATCATATAAAAATAATCTTCGTCAGATAAACATCTCATTAAATAATCAGCTCCCCAGATTGCTTCATCATCCAATGAATCTTTTATTTTCCATTGTTTTAACTGTTTCGGAATTGTTTCAGATGTATTAATCAGTGACCAGGTAACGAGTGGTGTTTGTTGTGGCGATACAAAATTGGCGTAGGCCAAATGAGAAAAATATTTGCTTACATCGCCAGAAGCATCACACCATCCGCCATGAACGTCTACTTTTTTTGTACTTCCATACAGCAGCATATTTTTGTCAGCTTCCAGTTCTTCGGGCCTATTGGCTCTTTGCTTATTGTAGTAATGGACAATAGATGAGATGGTACGTTTTGCCAATAGATCTTCTTCAATTGCAAAATTGGCCGAACTGTAAATTTGATCTGCAATATTGAAAGTAACTTTATAGTTTCCGGTTTTTTGAAAAGACGAAAAATCTGCCTGGTAAAATAATTGACCAAACTGCCAGTCCTCAACAGTTTGTGCTTTCCCAACAGCTGCCGTAAATACTATTTTGCCAGTTTCACTATCAATAATATTGAATGTAGCTTTTGCATTCAGAGGTTGTTCTACTCCAATAATGGCAATTTTTGAACTTTTGGTATCAAACCCAATTTGATTTATATAAATGACGGGCTTGCCATAAGTTCCAAAAGAGAAACCTATTAATAGTAAGATGAAAGCTAATTGTTTACAGAATTTGAACATAGTTTATTTTTTAATTCTTTATCGTATTTTAACTCTAATTTTATTTTTAATGAGAAGCAAATTACAAAAAAGTTAAATCTGTTTTTCAATCTCTTACTGGTCTAAACGTTTAAACTACAAATTATTAATTTGAAAGGCTTGTATAGTGCATTTCACATAAAAATAAATAAAGAAAATGATGTGTATTTGATGTGCTTTTTTATAAAAAATGAAAAATATAATTTTTTTCTGTATAATTGTAATGTTTTGAAATTGTGTGCTTTAACTTTTTTTATTAAATTTGATGTAAGAATTTCTAGCCAATAATCATTATGGAAAAATTAAATCGCCCGGTTTATCTTAAACCTGGTACTGATGATTTTTTTAAAAAGATTCGAAAGGAAGTAAATGAAACGGTTTTAAAAAAAACATCTCTGTATCGGTTTAATGTAATTAAGTCTTTAGGACTAGTAGTATTTTTCTTTTTGTTTTATTCTTGTATTTTGTTGTATGGAAACAGTACACTTTTATTGTTTCTATTTTATGTTTTGTGCGGTATAACCATGATTGTACTTTTCATCAATGCATTTCATGATGCTGCCCACGGTGCATTATTCAGGAAATCTAAACATAACGAATGGTTTATGTATGTTTTGGAGCTTTTTGGAGGTAATCATTGGCTCTGGACACGACGTCATATTAATCTTCATCATGCCTATCCGAACGTTCCGGATTGGGATGTTGATATTAAACAAAGCGACATTATTAGGATTTTTCCAAATAGTCCGTTGTTTAATTATCACAAATATCAACATATTTACATGTGGCTTATTTATCCGCTTTATAGTCTGAATTGGATTTATATCAGAGACTTTAAAGATTTTTTCGGGAAGAAAGATAATTATGTAAAAAAAGTGGTTGACAAAATTCCGACCATAGAAATTTATAAAATGTTTGCCGCTAAAATAATTAACCTGGCATATCTGCTTTTTATTCCAATGTTAGTTTTGAATCAACCGTGGTATATGGTTTTATACGCCTGGCTTGCTATGCATATGTGCGGCAGCGCGCTTGGTGTGGTTGCACTTGTATCTACACATGTTGATGAAGATGCACACTTTCCAGGAACAGATGATGAAGGAAATCTATCGGCAACATGGGCGATGCACCAAATGATAGTCACTAAAGATTTCAGTACCAATAGTAAGTTGGCAAATTTTTTATATGGAGGTTTTACGCATCATGTAGCACATCATCTTTTTCCCGGAGTTGGCCATACTTATTATCCTTATATCACTCCAATTATAAGGCGTTATGCCGAGGAATATGACCTTCCTTATACTTCTTATCCATTTTATCATGCTGTGCGATCGCACTTCAGAATGCTGAAAAATAAAGGAGTGCAGGAAAATATTTTGATGACAGGGGAGATTTAAAGAGTAAAGAGTAAAGAGTAAAGAGTAAAGAGTAAAGAGTAAAGAGTAAAGAGTAAAGAGTAAAGAGTAAAGAGTAAAAAGTAAAGAGTAAAAAGTAAAGAGTAAAGAGTAAAGAGTGAAAAAAATATACTAATAGTTTTGTGCAATTTGGCATTATATCAAAATAAAATAACGGTTTAAATACCGCTATTTTATTTTGATCTTTTTTTATTTCTTTTTCGGAATATTAGCATTGAGTTTCTTCGTATTTAAATCCTGCAATAACGAATCTTTTAAAACAATTCTGAAATCATCTTCCGCAAAAACTGTCAGTTTTGATTCGCTAAATTTATATACATTGATTTTGTTGTTTTTTGTATCAATATAAAGATCATATGAATACGTATTGCAATCGTGTTGCTTGCAGCCACTCGCATGCAAAACATCACCTTCTTTTATAAACGGGGTTTCTGTATTCCAGTATTTTACCATTTGGTCGTAATCCGTTCCTAAAAGGGTTTTTAATCTTGGAGTAATACTGCTTTGAGTTAATAAATGGCTTCCAATTACACTTTTGTCTACTAAATTATTTAAGGTATCTGATGGATTAATTACTGCTGAATCTGATTTCAATGCATCTATTTTTATTGAAGTTGAATCCGTTGAAGGAATATCTTTAATCGTTTCTTTCTTGCAGGATATCAAGGTAAAACTAAATGCAAGTATCAATAAATATATTTGTGTTTCTTTGTTCATAGCCTATAGATTTTTGAATTAAATAATTGATTTTTAAAATCTTACTTAGCTAATTTAATTAAAAAACACCAAAATATTATATTAAATCAACTTAAAAAATCAAGTATTATCTTATTTAAAAGCATTTTCATAAATTAAAATTTGCATTATTTATTGCTATATTTACTTTTCAGTAAAGCTTTTCAATTAAAAATACTTGTTCATGTCAAAATTCATCAATTCATTGTTTCTTTTAGTTTCTCTTTTTTTGGGATTTAGCTCCAATGCTCAAAACGAGGTTTATACAAGCGAAGTAAAACAAGATATTGCCGATACCGTTTTTGTAAATCTGAAAGAGTATAGCCAGGATTTTATTTATGATATGAAATATGCAACTGATGATAATTTTTTAAAAGCAAAGGTCTATGATTGTGCCGAATGTTTTTTGCGTTTTAAAACTGTTCAGGCGTTAATTGCCGCCAATAATGATTTTAAGAAAAAAGGTTTTAAAATTAAATTATACGATTGTTACCGACCTTTGTCTATCCAGAAAAAGATGTGGGAAATTGTTTCGAATCCGGAGTATGTAGCCGATCCAAAAAAAGGCTCCATCCATAATAGAGGAGGAGCCGTTGATATTTCATTAGTCGATAATAATGGAAAAGAAGTGGATATGGGTACTCCTTTTGATTTCTTCGGAGAACAGGCCAGTCATAATTATACTAAACTTTCGAGTGAAGTGAAATCGAACAGAAAGTTTCTTAAAAAAGTAATGATTAAAAATGGCTTTAATTCATTTGATTCTGAATGGTGGCATTATAATTTAAAAACAGGTTTAAAAGATAAAGTTTCAAATCAAAAATGGAATTGCGAATAGCTATTCCACACATCTGATGTTTTCCATGAAATAAGTATCTGGTTTATATGTTTTTCCATTCATCTCAGATATTAATTCACTTTTTACGATATAGTCTTCCGTAGTTGTCAGGTATTTAACACGCATGATATTAACCGGAGATTTTTTCAATTCGTCATAACTATCTTTCATAAACACAAAAATTCCTGTGTTTACACGGTTATCAAAACCTTTATCATCACGAATAAGAGTTCCGCAGTTTTCCTGTTCAATGTGCATTAAAGTTACAATTTTACCGTTTTGTAATTGTAAAAAGATTTTTGAGTTTTTGTCAAAGCAATTCGCTTTTATAAAATCTTTACTTTTTTGAATTAATTGTAAATTTAATGTTGGCAAACCATCCGTTTGTGCCAATGAAAAGAATACGTAGCTAAAGGTTCCTCCGAAGTTCTTTTCGCTCATTAAATATTCATTTGTAATTTTATAAGTACCAATAGAATCAGTAACATTGGTACTGTATTCACATGGTTTTTGTGCAAATGCAGTAAGGGTTAAAAGAAAAAAAGTTAGTGTAATTAGTTGTTTCATTTTTAAATTATTTTTCTGCAAATTAAAACTATTTTGTTATCATTTTTATCTGTTGTAAAAAAACAATATAAATTTCCACCATTTTTTATTTTCCACTTTTTTCGAATGTTTTCTACCGTGTCCGGAAAGTTCCGGGTTGTAATGTTTGCCTGCTGATTTAAAAGCTCCGTTTTCATATCATTTTTGTTGTATGAAATCACTTTTTCTATTTCAAAAGATCTCCCCGGAAAATCGATTAACTCTTCAGAAGTATATAAATGGGAGTGTTTGTGAAGTTTATCTATTTTGAAAATAGAACTTACTTCATCAAAACCACCAGATTTCATTATGGCCGAATTGGGTTCGTATAGATATTTTTGAGGTAACCCATACAATGGAAAATCAGATTCATTATCCAAAACAAATTCAAAAGTTTCGATTTTGTCTTTTAAGATATTAGCTGTTTTAATTGTAATTGCGTCTGTATAATGATTGTGAATTTCAAAAAGCAATTCTTTTACTTCGTTTTCCAAAGCAATAATATGAATGTTTTTGACAAATTTTAATTCAGACAAACCAGCTGAAATATCTAATAATGGAGCCGTTTTAATTAATACTGAATCTGTTTTTTCAAAGTAAAAATCCAATAATTCAGGAACATTTGGCAAACAGTCTTTCAGCATAAAAACTTTGCCTTTTGCGTCATTTCTTCTTGAAGGATCAATATAAATCCAATCCCATTTTTGATTCAATTCTTTTAGAATATTGGTGGAATCTTCAGCAAAAAAATCACAATTTGTTACTTGTAATTTCTCAAAGTTATGTTTTACGATTGCTGATAAATCTTCGTTTATCTCACAATGTGCTATTTTTTTAAATCTTTTGGAGAAATAATAATCATCAACACCAAAACCTCCGGTAAGATCAATTAAAGTTTCTCCTGAAATTAAAGAAGCTTTATAAGCAGCTGTTTTTTCAGATGAGGTTTGTTCGACTGATATTTTACTGGGATAAATTATATTTTCAGTCGAAAACCAAGTAGGTAATTTGTCTTTTGCTTTTGTTTTTGCCTCTATTTGGTTCAAAATCAAAATCCAGTCAACTTCAGGAAAAGGATTTTTCTGAAAGGCAAGTTTTGTAGTTGATGCCCCGGTATTTTTAGTTATAAATTCCTGAATGTTTTTACTTAAAAGAGACGAATTCAATGTTAGATTTTTTCAGTTAATACGGAAACAATTTTATTGTCAGGAAAAAATTCTTTTAAAATTACTTTTAGCATGGTAAATACCGGAATTGCAATCACCATTCCAACAATTCCAAAAGTAATTCCGCTAATAAGAGTAACAAGAAATATTTCAAGCGGGTGCGAATTTACACTTTTTGATGAAATTATCGGTTGACTAATATTATTGTCAATAGCCTGAACTAGTAAAAAGCCAATAACTACATATATAGTAGTTGGTAAAATTTCGGATTGAAAATCACTGCCAATCAAACTGATTATGGTTAATATGGCTGCCAGTATAGTTCCGATAATTGGTCCGATGTACGGAATGATATTTAAAATGGCACATAAAAAGGCAATTACAAGAGCATTTTTATTTCCGAAAACCATCAACACAATTAAGTACAAAATAAAGACGACAGTTAATTGAAGTAACAATCCAATAAAATATCGGGTTAGTAAATGATTTATTTTGGTAATAGAATTTAAGATTTTATCTTCATTCGTATCCGGAAGAATTCTTTTGGCGCCTGCTTTAAAATTCTCCTGATCTTTAATAAAGAAGAAGGTGATGAAAAATACGGAGACTAATCCCATTCCCATATCGGCCATAAAACCCATTATTGAGTTTATAAAACTTGTAAAATAACCAAAACTAAAGGCAGTGGTAATTTTCGAATCTTTCAGCACTTTATTCAGATCAACATGCTGAATATTGAAATAGCTTTCTATACTGCGCTCGGTTTCATAGAATTGTTGTTGAAGATTGTTGGTGTCTAATAAAGATAAATTGTTTGCCTGAGAAATAATTAACGGGACAAACAACAAAATGAAACCGATCATTAATAATATAAAAATTATTATTGTAGTGGTTGCGGCTAATGAATTGCTAAACTTTAATTTATTTTTTAAAAATTGAACCAGAGGATTTGCTATGAGACAAAGTATTAATGAAATGCATAAATAAACGATTACTGTTTGAATTTCATATAAAAAATATAAAATGGCAGCAACAACTAAGATTGTAGCTAAAGCTCTTAGAATTCCGTTTGAAATGATTTTTGATGTTATCATGATTAATTTTTAGACTATAAATATAGGAAAAGCTTTTGAAATTTTTAGCGAATAAAAAAAGCGAGATGGTTAGATCTCGCTTTCTTTTTTAATTGATTTTTTTCTTTATTGTCCAAAAGCAGCTCTTGGACCTCCTGAAACAAATATGGCAGCCATTCTGCTTTTTTGCCCTAATGAGAACATGTACATACCGTTATCATCTGTATAATCCATATAGTTCATAGTCATTTCCACAGGTGTTCCTGAGCATGTACTATAATGAGGGTAAGCTGGTACACCATAATTTGCTGTATTGTGCGTAGGAGTATCAGATACTAAATCACTTCCACAAGTAGTATCTCCCCAGATATGACGTAAATTCATCCAGTGACCTACTTCATGAGTACCAGTTCTTCCTAAGTTAAAAGGAGCATTTGCAGCACCAGATAAACCGAAATATCTAGAATCAATTACAACTCCGTCAGTCGCAGATGCTCCACCAGGAAATTGTGCATAGCCTAAAATTCCTCCACCAATAGCGCAAGACCAAAGGTTAAGTTTAGTTGTCGGAGACGTTGGTGCAATTCCGCCCTGAGCCGTTTTTTTCATGGCGTCATTAGTTCCCCAAGAAGTTTTTGTTGTAGATTTTCGGATAACCTGATCTAAAACAAATGTAATTCCTACATTAGCTTTTACTCCTGCAAAAAGTGCCGGAACACTGTTGTAGTCAGAGTTTAAAGCATTGAAATCTTTGTTTAAAACATCAATCTGAGATTGAATTTGTGCATTTGAAATGTTTTGTGCAGTCGTTTTGTATAAAACGTTTACTACAACCGGAATTTCAACTTTACCATTTACTAAACGATTCGTTAAGATTCGATTTGTTGTAAAGGCTTCAATCTCATTCATTTTAATAGCTAACATTGGATCTGCTTTTAATTGCGCTTCAAGAACTTCTTGCGAAGCACAACGACGCTCTGTAGCAGCACTAGCATCTGAACCTGCTGGTTCTGTTTGGTCATTTTGACAAGAAAACAGCACTAAGGCTGTAAATGCGGTAATAAAAACTTTTTTCATAATAATTTGGATTTTTGTTATAAAAAATTAAATTTGGTTATTTATATAACAATTTTATAACAAAATGATTTTCACACCAAATTTTTATAACATTTTTTTTGTGAGAATTTTACAACAGCCCGTACAGCTTGATTCTTACAAAAATTAAGATTAAATTATTAAGAAGTAAATTCGTACAAAGCAATACTTGTAGCTTGTACAACATTCATACTGCTGTTCTTACCAAACATATTAATATGAACAATTTGGTTCGAAATTTTTAAAAGGTCATCTGAAATTCCATCAATTTCACTTCCTACAATAAGTGCAATTTTTTGATTATCAGGAATTTTAACTTCTTTTAATGGTTTACTATTGCTTGCAATTTCCAAAGCAATAATTTCGAAGTTGTTTTGAAGTAAATACGTAATTAACTCTGAGGTTTGTTCTATTATAGTATGAGGTACATGAAGATGAGTACTTCGTGAAGTTTTATTGATTTTTCGAGGTGTAAGTGGAATATCTTTTCCTAAAAAAATAATATTTTCTACACCAAAAGCCTCGCTTATTCTAAATAATGAACCAATATTCTGCTGAAAGTAAATGTTGTCGCAAACCAGTGTTATTGGAAATGTTTTTCTCTCAAATTGATTTTCTTCGTGAGTAAGTTGCACTTTTTTATAATTAATTGGTAAAAATATAATTGATGATATTCGCGCCCATTTTTAAGGCTTTATCACGAACATCAGCCGGATCGTTATGTACTTCAGGATCTTCCCAGCCGTCGCCTAAGTCACATTCGTAAGTGTATAATAAAACGAGTTTGTTTTCTACGAAAATTCCAAAAGCTTGTGGACGTGTACCATCATGTTCATGAATCTTTGGCAAGCCGTTTGGAAAAGGAAATGGTTTTTGAAAAATAGCATGATTTGCCGGAATTTCGACTAAATTATTATTTGGAAATATCTTTTTGATTTCTTTTCGAATGTATTGATCCATTCCGTAATTATCATCAATATGGAGAAAACCTCCGGCAGTCAGATAATTTCTAAGATTAGTCACATCAGCATCACTAAACACAACATTTCCGTGGCCGGTCATATGAACAAAAGGATACGAAAGTAAATCAGGATTGCCTGGTTCAACCGTTGATGGTTTTGGTTTTATTCGGGTATTAATATTGGAATTGCAAAAACGGATGAGGTTTGGTAATGAAGTCGGATTTGCATACCAATCGCCGCCACCGCTGTATTTTAATAGAGCAATTTCTTGTGAAAAGGAAGAAATGGAAACCAATAAAAACAAAAAGAATATTTTTTTCATACCAATTTTAAGATCAGTTAATTTGGAGTTTCATTAAAAAAAACAACACTATGACAGGCTACAACTGCAGCTGTTTCAGTACGTAAACGGGTATTTCCTAACGTAACAGGTTGAAAACTATTTTCTAAAGCCAATGCAATTTCCTTATCTGAAAAATCACCTTCAGGACCAATAAGAATTGTTACGCTTTCATTCGGTTTTAAAACTTCTTTCAGTGATTTTTTGTCGGTTTCTTCACAATGAGCAATCAATTGCAAGCCTTCATTTTTTTGTTTGATAAATTCCTTGAATGAAATTGCTTCATTCAATTTAGGAAAATACGTTTCATTCGATTGTTTCATTGCCGAAAGAATTATCTTTTCAAAACGCTCTAAATTTATCACTTTTCGTTCAGAACGATCACAAAAAACCGGAGTGATTTCCTGAATTCCAATTTCAGTAGCTTTTTCTAAAAACCATTCAAAACGATCATTCATTTTGGTTGGAGCCACGGCTAAATGCAAACGGAATTTTGGTTCTGGAGACTTTTTTATTGATAGCACTTCAACAATACATTTATTGTCAGAAGCCAATGTAATTTCAGTTTCAAATAATAAACCTAAACCATTTGTAACGTGTAAGATATCCGAATCTTTTTTTCGTAAAACCTTTATAATATGACGGCTTTCTTCTTTATCAAAAGAAAAAGTTTCAGTTGTTTCGTCTATATCAGGATTGTAAAATAATTGCATAATTTAAAATTGAATTCGCGCTTTCGAAACTACTGCCTGAGTTTCAAAACGACTTGATAAATATTTTTGATAACCTACAATTCCAATCATTGCAGCATTATCGGTAGTGTATTCAAATTTCGGAACAAAAGTTTTCCATCCGTATTTGCCTTCACTTTCTTTCAATCGCGTTCTAATTCCGGAATTTGCCGAAACACCTCCGCCAATCGCGATTTGTTTGATTCCGGTTTCTTTTACCGCTAATTTTAATTTATCCATCAAAATTTCGATAATAGTATATTGTATAGAAGCACAAATATCATTTAGATTTTCTTCGATGAAATTTGGGTTTTCTAATTTTTTCTTCTGAATAAAATACAAAATAGCTGTTTTTAATCCGGAAAAACTAAAATCCAATCCAGGTACTTTTGGTTTGGTAAAAGCAAACGCTTTTGGGTTTCCTTCTTTCGCATATTTATCGATTAATGGGCCACCAGGGTAGGGAAGTCCAAGAATTTTGGCACTTTTATCAAAAGCTTCCCCAACAGCATCATCAGTGGTTTCACCAATAATTTCCATATCAAAAAAGCCATTTACTTTTACAATCTGTGTGTGACCTCCACTAATGGTCAATGCTAAAAATGGAAATTCAGGTTTATCAAATCCTTCTTCATCAATAAAATGTGCTAAAATATGAGCATGCATGTGATTGACAGCTATTAACGGAATTTGTAATGCCAATGATAGCGATTTACTAAAGGAGCTTCCCACTAATAAAGATCCCATTAAACCAGGACCTTGTGTAAATGCAATGGCCGTTAATTGTTCTTTTTGTACATTTGCTTTGCGTAATGCAGCATCAATTACAGGAACAATATTTTGCTGATGGGCTCTTGAGGCCAACTCAGGTACGACGCCACCATATTGATTGTGGATAAGCTGATTGGCCACAACATTTGAGAGTACTTTATCGTTATGTAAAACTGCCGCAGCAGTATCATCGCAGGAACTTTCGATGGCAAGAATAAAAACCTCTGAATTTTGCATATAAAGGCACGAATTTTGGATTATATTTGACAAATCAAATTTTTAATTTTCTTTGATTGTAAGGAGAAGCCAAAATTAAAGAATTTTTATCAAAAACAGCCGTTCTTTGTCTGTTCAAAGTGAATTTAAAAGAAAACTAAAATTAAGAAGCTATCAAAAAAGTAAAGAAAATAATATCAAGAACCCTAATTGGGTTAATTTTACTTTTGTTGGCACTTGCTATAACACTGTCTTTGCCTATAGTTCAGACAAAAATTGCACAGTACGTTACCAATTCCCTAAATGAAGATTTTAAAACGGATATTCATGTTGATAAGGTCGCTATAAACATTTTTGGTGGTGTTAAACTTAAAAAGGTTTTGATTTATGATCACCACAAAAAAGTTTTAATTTATTCGGATATTATTACTACCGATGTTTTAAGTGTTACGAGATTGCTGGACGGCGATTTATTTTTTGGTGATTTGCGCTTAACAGGCGTAATTTTTAATCTGAAAACTTATAAAGGTGAAACAGAAAACAATATCAATAAATTTATAAAACTTTTTGATTCTGATAAACCTTCCAAAACAAATAAGCATTTTTTACTAACAGCTAAAAACGCTTATATTTCAAAAGGTATATTTTCGGTAGTGGATGAAAATAAAAAAACACCTAAATTTTTATCCTTCACAAAGCTAAATGCTTATATAAGTGATTTTAAATTGTATGGTCCTGATATCAATACAACCATTCATCGCTTTTCATTTTTGGATCATCGCGGTCTTTATGTTTCTAATTTTACCGGAAAATTCAGTTATACTAAAAAACAAATAAAAGTTGAAAACTTAGCTATAAAAACGAAGAGATCGTCTATTTATGGTCAGGCAATTTTAAATTATAAAGTAGAAGATTTTTTAAATTTTACGGATAAAGTAAAGTTTAATGTTAGAATTGATTCGTCATCAATTGCAACAAATGATCTTCGTTATTTTTATGACGGATTAGGTAAAAATCAGCACTTTAAGCTTAAAACAAAGTTAAGCGGACCTCTTAATAATATTAATTTAAGAGGCTTGAGGTTAACAGATACCAACGGTTCGAGAATTGTAGGTACAATTAATTTTAAAAACCTTTTAGGAACCAAAGAGCAAAAATTCTCGATGGACGGTAAGTTTGACAGGTTAGTTTCCAGTTATGATAATTTGGTTGCCCTGCTTCCAATTGTTTTAGGAAAGAGGCTTCCCGAAGAACTAAAAAGAGTTGGTAAATTTACGATTATAGGAAAAGCAAAAGTTTCAACAACGGCCTTAGAAAGTGATTTTAAAATGATTACCGATATTGGTGGCGGCCAGGTTGATTTGCATTTAAATAATATGGATTTTATTGATAAAGCATCTTATTCTGGAAATATTGTCCTTGAGAATTTTGATGTTGGTGCTTTATTAAAAAGAAAAGATATAGGAAGAACAACTTTAAATTTGGATGTTGATGGGGTTGGATTTACTGAAAAATATCTGAACACCGTTATTAAAGGAGATATTGCCAAATTAGAGTATAATAAGTATACCTATAATAATATAGTAGTCAATGGTAACTTTAAATTGCCTTACTATAAAGGGCAAATTTCTGTAAATGATCCTAATTTATCCTTAACATTTGATGGTTTAGTAGATTTAAGCAAGCGTGAAAACAAATATGATTTCCATATCAATGTTGAGAATGCCGATTTGCGAAAACTTAAATTTATAAACGATTCTATTTCGCATTTTACGGGAGATGCAGTTGTTCAGGTTTCAGGAAATTCAATCGAAAACCTTCAAGGAAATATTTATATTAAAGATGCGATTTATCAAAATCCAAAAGCAACTTACGAATTTGACGAATTAACAATCAATTCAAGTTTTGATGCTGATAGATTGCGAACTATAACTATTAATTCTACTGATATTGTTGATGGAAAAATTGTGGGTAAATTTCAGTTCGCTCAATTAGATAAATTGGTAATGAATTCCGTTGGAAGCCTTTATACCAATTATAAGCCTTATAAAGTTAAAAAAGGACAATTCCTGCGTTTCAATTTTCATGTTTATGACAAAGTTGTCGAAATGTTGTATCCTGAAATTAATGTTGATTCCTCTACCGTTGTTCGTGGTAAAATTGATGCCGATTTAAATGAATTTAAATTTAGGTTTAAATCGCAAAAGATTACAGCGGCAAAAAATACATTCGACAATATTCGGGTTAATATTGATAATAAAAATCCACTTTATAATGCATTTATTGAGTTGGATAGTATTAAGACACCTTATTATAAGATACGTGATTTTAGTCTGATTAATGTAACTTCTAAGGACACTTTGTTTGTTCGTTCTGAATTTAAAGGAGGAGAAAAAGGTCAGGATTATTTTAATCTTGATTTGTTTCATACTATAGATAAAAACAAAAATAATATAGTCGGAATAAAAAAATCTGAAATGAAATTTAAAGACTATTTGTGGTATTTAAATGAAGAAGAAGGAGAAGATAATCAGATTGTTTTTGATAAAAACTTTAAGAATTTTACAATTAATAATATTGTTTTGTCTCATGAAGATCAAAAAATTGATTTAAACGGAGTTTTAAAAGGCAGTGATTATAAAGATATTGTACTAAATTTTGAAGATGTTGATATTAATAAAATTACTCCATTAAATTCAAAATTTGTTTTTAATGGTAATTTAAATGGAAATGTAAATTTTAAGCAGAATAAAGATGTATATCAGCCTACAGCATCTATTGTTATTGATCATCTTAATTTAAATAATACCGAGCTGGGAACTTTAGATTTTGATATTTCCGGAGATCAAAATCTGAGAAGATTTACTATAAACTCCTCAATTCATAATGGTTTTACAGAATCGTTTAATGCCAGCGGAAATTTTGCCATTGAAAATAAAGAAACTATACTTGATTTAAAGCTTAAACTCGAAGGGTTTAATTTGGCAACCTTAGGAACAGTTGGTAAAGATGTTTTGTCTAATGTACGTGGTTCTGTTTCTGGAAATGCTGCCGTTGTTGGGAATATTAAAAAACCTGAAATAAACGGAAGGTTATATGTTGAGAAAGCAGGAATGACTATTCCTTACCTGAACGTCGATTATGAGTTAAGCGACAGAACTGTAATTGATTTAACTGATGAGAAATTCTTGTTTAGAAATAATCAATTAACAGACACAAAATACGGAACTAAAGGACTGCTGAACGGTAGTATTGAACACCATAATTTTGGAGATTGGAAATTAGATCTGAACATTAGTTCGAAGCGATTGGTAGCACTCGATACTAAAGACAGTGATGACGCCGCTTATTTTGGTACAGCATTTATTAACGGAACAGCAAGTATTACCGGGCCAACAGAAAGTCTGTTTATAAAAGTTGCCGCTAAATCAGAGAAAGGCACAGAGGTTAAAATCCCTATTAATAATGTTCAGAGCGTTGGTGAGAGCAGTTGGATACATTTTGTAACTCCGAAAGAAAAATACAACTTAGCAAATGGTATTATTGAGAAAACCAGAAACTATGGAGGACTTGAATTAGAATTTGATTTTGATATTACGCCAGATGCCGAAGTAGAGGTAATTCTGGATCGAAATTCGGGTCATGGAATGAAAGGAAAAGGATATGGATCATTATTATTTAAAATTAATACGCTTGGTAAATTTAATATGTGGGGAGATTTCCAGGCATATGAAGGAACGTATAATTTTAAATACGGAGGTTTAATTGATAAAAAGTTTGCGGTAAAAAAAGGAGGATCTATCATTTGGGAAGGAAACCCTATGAAGGCTCAGTTGAATTTGGAAGCTGTTTACAGAACATCTGCAAATCCAGCAGTATTATTAGAAAATTCTTCTTTCAATAAAAAAGTTCCGGTAGAAGTTGTTATTGGCTTAAGAGGAGATTTGGCAAGCCCGGAGCCTAATTTTGATATTCAGTTTCCATCTGTAAGCAGTGTTTTAAAATCAGAGATACAATATAAGTTAGATGATAAAGATGTTCGACAAACTCAGGCTTTATATCTGCTGTCAACAGGTTCATTTATGAGTCCGGACGGATTTAATCAAAGTGATTTATCAGGAACATTTGCAGAAACGGCTGCCAGTTTATTAGGCGGAATTATAAAATCTGATAATGATAAATTTAATATTGATCTGAATTTTATATCGGCAGATAAACGAATAGGTCAGGAAGCAGATGGTCAGTTTGTTGCTAATATTTCATCTCAGATTAATGAGAAAATTTCAATTAACGGAAAAGTAGGTGTTCCGGTTGGAGGAGTAAATGAATCAGCGATTGTTGGAGATATTGAAATACTTTACAGGGTAAATGAAGATGGATCTATGAATCTTCGTTTATTTAATAAAGAAAATGATATTAATTATATAGGACAAGGAATTGGTTATACACAAGGTGTTGGTATTTCATATGAAGTAGATTTTGATACTTTCAGTGAATTGGTAAATAAGCTGTTTAAGAGTCATAAGCTGGAAAGAACTTTAAAAGGCACTTCAGATGATCTGCAAGATTCTAATTTGAATCCTGATTATATTAATTTTTCCAGTAAAAAAGACGCTGATAAAAATAAAAAGAAGGCTGATAAAAAAGAGGAAGAGAAACAACCACAACCTCAAAATAACAATCAGGGATTAATTCCCGATAACGACGATTTTTAAGCTTTTGTTAAAAAAGTATAATTATAAAACCATTCGCTGCAACGAATGGTTTTTTTATGCTAATTTTAGATATTCCAATTTTTTTTTACCTAATTAAGATGGAGCATATTTTTATAACACTTCATTTATGTATTGTTAATTTTAAGGATTTAATTAAAATAAGGTGCTTTTATTATTTTAAATGAATTTTTTTATATCAAAAAACTTATTAACGAAAACGTTTGAATTTAACATATTTTATTAATTTATTACAATCATAGCCTGAAAAGTGGTGAATGTTTGCTAATTTTACACTTTAATACTTAAATAATGCCAAAAACAATAAAAAAAGTTGGTGTTCTGACATCAGGTGGAGATTCGCCTGGAATGAATGCCGCAATACGATCAGTTGTTCGAACATGTGCTTATCATAATATAGAATGCATAGGAATTTATAGAGGGTATCAAGGAATGATCGAAGGAGATTTCAAAGAAATGGGCCCTCGAAGCGTAAATAATATTGTAAACAAAGGTGGGACGATCTTAAAATCAGCCCGTTCTCTGGAGTTTAGAACACCTGAAGGTAGAAAGAAGGCACATGAAAATCTTTTAAAAGCTGGAGTTGATGCTTTAGTTGTTATTGGAGGAGATGGAAGTTTTACCGGAGGTTTAATTTTTAATGCTGAATATGGTTTTCCTGTAATGGGAATTCCGGGTACAATTGATAATGATATTTTTGGTACAACTCATACATTAGGTTATGATACTGCTTTAAATACCGTAGTAGATTGTATTGATAAAATTAGAGATACTGCAAGTTCACATAATCGTCTGTTTTTTGTAGAAGTTATGGGAAGAGATGCAGGGCATATCGCTCTTAATGCTGGTATTGGAGCTGGTGCCGAAGAAATCCTTATTCCTGAAGAAGATTTAGGTTTAGACAGATTGCTAGACTCTCTTCAAAAAAGTAAAGCTTCAGGAAAATCATCAAGTATAGTGGTAATTGCTGAAGGTGATAAAATTGGTAAAAACGTATTCGAATTAAAAGATTATGTTGAAGCTAATTTACCTGAGTACGACGTAAGAGTTTCTGTATTGGGACACATGCAACGTGGTGGTTCACCATCTTGTTTTGACCGTGTACTGGCAAGTCGTTTAGGAGTAAAAGCAGTAGAGTCTTTAATAGAAGGAAAATCAAATTATATGGTTGGACTTCGTGAAGATAAAGTGGCTTTAACACCATTGGAGCAGGCAATTAAAGGTAAATCTGAAATTGATAGAGAATTATTGAGAGTTTCTGACATCATGTCAACATAAAATAAATAAAAAGTTTAAAAGGAAAGAAGTTTATTGTGAGGAAATTAGACTTTAAATTAGTGTAACAAAAACAAAAGCAAAAAATTTAGTAAAATGTCAAAAGTAAAATTAGGAATAAACGGATTTGGACGTATCGGAAGAATCGTTTTTAGAGAAACTTTCAATAGAGATAATGTAGAAGTAGTTGCAATCAACGATTTATTAGATGTTGATCACTTAGCTTATTTATTAAAATATGATTCAGTTCACGGTCGTTTCAACGGAACTGTAGAGGTAAAAGAAGGAAAACTTTATGTAAACGGAAGAAACATCCGTATCACTGCAGAAAGAAATCCAGCTGACTTAAAATGGAATGAAGTTGATGTTGATGTAGTTGCAGAATGTACTGGTATCTTCACAACTATCGAAACTGCAAATGAGCACATTAAAGGTGGTGCTAAAAAAGTAATTATTTCTGCTCCATCTGCAGACGCGCCAATGTTTGTAATGGGAGTAAACCACGAAACTGCAAAAGCTTCTGATTTAGTTGTTTCTAATGCTTCTTGTACTACAAACTGTTTAGCTCCTTTAGCTAAAGTTATTCATGATAATTTTGGAATTGTTGAAGCTTTGATGACTACTGTTCACGCAACAACTTCAACTCAAATGACAGCTGATGGACCTTCTAGAAAAGACTGGAGAGGTGGACGTGCTGCAAGCATAAACATTATTCCATCATCTACAGGTGCTGCAAAAGCAGTTGGAAAAGTTATTCCAGAATTGAATGGAAAATTAACTGGTATGGCTTTCCGTGTTCCTACTGCTGACGTTTCTACAGTAGATTTAACTGTAAAAGTAGCTAAAGAGACTTCTTACGAAGAAATTATGGCTGTTTTAAAGAATGCTTCTGAAACTACAATGAAAGGTATCTTAGGATATACTGAAGATGCAGTTGTTTCTCAGGATTTTATTTCTGATAAAAGAACTTCAATCATTGATGCTACTGCAGGAATTGGTTTGAATTCAACTTTCTTTAAATTAGTATCTTGGTACGATAATGAGTACGGATACTCTAGTAAATTGATTGATTTATCTGTGCATATCGCAGGTTTAAAATAATATTATATATTTTTGCAAAATCCCGTTATTGAATAGTAACGGGATTTTCTTATTTTGTTACGTCTTTAATTAATGTAAAAAATACACTTTTAAATTATTGAAGAAAAACTAATCCAAAAACAAAAAAAAATGAAATTAATAGTTGATAGTGGATCTACGAAAGCCGATTGGATTGCAATTGATGATAATGGAAAAGTATTATTCACAACACAAACTTTAGGGTTAAACCCTGAAATTCTTGACGGTCCGGAAATTGTTGAAAGATTAAACGATCGTTTTGATATATTACAAAACAAAAAAAATGCCTCACATTTGTTCTTTTATGGAGCAGGTTGTGGTACAGACAGAATGAAAATTGCATTGACACAAATCTTTCAGGAGTATTTTGTTAACGCAATTGTTGAGGTTCACGAAGATACTTATGCGGCAGTTTATGCAACAACTCCAAAAGGAGAAGCGGCAATCGTAAGTATTTTAGGAACGGGTTCTAACTGCAGTTATTTTGATGGAAAAGTATTGCATCAAAAAGTACAGTCATTAGGTTATATTGCTATGGATGATTGTAGTGGAAATGTTTTTGGAAAAGAATTAATCAGAAAGTACTATTTCAATAAAATGCCTAAAGAACTAGCTGTTGAATTTGAAAAAGAATATGATTTAGATCCTGATTTTATTAAAAATAAACTATATAAAGAACCAAATCCAAACGCTTATTTAGCGACTTTTGCAAAGTTCTTAATCAAGCATAAAGACACAGATTTCTGCAGAAAAATCATTTTCAAAGGAATGAAATCTTTCGTTAAAAATTATATCAAACAATTTGATAATTGTAAAGAGGTACCTGTGCACTTCGTAGGTTCTATCGCTTTTTATTTAAAAGATGAATTACAAGAAACTTTTGATAAATATGAACTTCAATTAGGAAATGTATTAAGAAGACCAATTGATGGATTAATTGCGTACCATGTTGCTAATCAATAGTTCTGGTTTCATGGAGATTGCGATTATTGCTCACGATGGTAAAAAAGCTGACTTAATTAATTTTTTAATTAAGAATTCAGATGTTTTGCATCATGAAAAAATAAAATTGATCGGTACAGGAACTACTGGAGGAAAAGCAGAAGCAGCGGGTTTTAAGACGCAAAGAATGCTTTCCGGACCTTTAGGTGGTGATGCACAAATTGCAGGAAGAGTAGCGGAAGGAATAACTCAAATGGTATTCTTTTTTAAAGATCCTTTATCGAGCCATCCGCACGAAGCAGATATTAATATGTTGATTCGTGTTTGCGATGTACATAATGTGCCGCTGGCAACAAATGAGGCAACGGCACAATTATTATTAGATGCTATTGCACAGCAATTATAGAAATTTCAACATTTACATTTTTTGGCAAACATGCCACTTGAACCGTTTCACGAGCTGGAGCGGTTTTTTCGTTAAAATAAGATCCGTAAATCGTATTTATAGCGCCAAAGTTATTCATGTCCATGATAAAAATAGTTGCCTTAACAACGTTTTCAAATGTCATATTTGCAGCTTCCAGAATTGCAGCAATGTTTTCCATTACTTGTTTTGTTTCATCATTGATGGTTTCAGTAACAAGTTCTCCTGAAGACGGATTTATTGCAATCTGACCAGAAGCATACAGTGTATTTCCTGATAATACGGCCTGATTGTATGGGCCAATTGGAGCAGGTGCTTTTTCGGTAAAGATGATTTTTTTCATAATAATTATTTTAATCGAATGTGAATTATCGGTTTGAAGTACTTCGTTTATTCCATTTAATATCACTTAACATACCAGATTTGATTCCGATAAAGAAGTTCCAGTTTGAGTTAGGACCTAATGGAGTCCAGTTGAAAGCCATTCTCCAGCTTAATAAGTCTCTTTCAAAACGAAATTGCGTAAAAGTAACTCCTTGTTGAACAAAATCGTAACCAGTAGAAACTCCGCCTTTCCATTTTGGTGTAATGTCCATATTGATAGAAACCATGACAGAATTCCCGGTTATTTTACTTTCTCTATTGATATTCGAATAAGTTAATGAGTAAGCCATTGTCATATCCCAAGGAATCTTCGAATTAAAAAATTCGGTTATAACATCTTCTCCGTCATCTTTTTCTTGTGCAAACTGACTATTACGACTATCATTTAAGTCTGTATTAGTACCAAATAAATCATCTTTACGACCACCATTCCGCTCACTTTGTTTGTTTTCTTCTTTAACTCCTTTATTTGAAAAAGAATAGTTTAAAGTTAAGTTAGCACTTGTCATTCTGAATAAACTACCACCATTATCAATGTTGTAGACGTCCATTCTTTTTCCAGAATTATCAATTGCATAAGGATCTAAAGTAGCACCAAAATTGACATTCATTTTGTTATCAAAAAGCTGCGTTCCTCCACTTACAAGAACGGGTTGCCAGCCTAGAATGTCCTTTCCGTCAGCATTAAAATTATAGCTGGTGCTAAAATTTAAGTTGTTTAGCAGCATTATTTTTTTAGGTTCGGTCTTTGTGCTGTCACGATCTCTCACTTTAGCCTCAAAAGTATTGCTTAGAGCAAAACCTACAATGTTTGAGTTTTCTTTGCTAGGTGCTCCGTAAACACTTCCGTCGAAGCGTGAATAGGAGTTTGATATTCTTCCTGAAGCATCTACATAGTAATTGTCATAATATTTTTCGAAACTAGGTGTGTATGCGTACGTAATAGAAGGTCTCATAACGTGACGAATAGATTGAATTCTTTTGTTTTCACCAAAATTAAAAGTACCATAAATTGTAGTTCCTAAATTAGTACTGAAATTGTAGGTTCTGTATGCATCAAAACCATTTACAGTTTGTGTTACAACTTCATTCTTGCTTGAGTCGTAATTTTTGCTTACTGTTTTTGTAACCCAGGTTTCCTGATAATTTGTTGATGCTCCCGCACTAAAATACTTGAATATTTTAAAGTTTGTACTAATCGGAATAGACTGTTGTAACCCAATTTGTGCGTCTTTAAACATTTGAGGTTTAAAGAATAAGGAATCGGTTGTTACGAATCTATTTTGCCCGGTTACATTGTACTGTAAATTGATGTTTTTTATAAAACCTTTTTTAACTCCATCTTTACCAACAAAAGGATAAACACGATCGATACTACCTTGTAAGGAAGGTAATGTCATTTGAATTTCTTCTGTTTGGGTATTTTGTTGATGCGTTGCCGTTAATGCAATACGAGCTCCCGGAATTGTATTAAAAGTTTTATTATAAGAGATAGACGAACTTAAAGTGTTGTTAAGATTTGATCCAACGTTTGCCTGATTAATGGATTGTTTAAAGTATTTACTACTACCCATATTCACGGAAGCAGAAAAACTTGAGTTGGGGTTTGATTTAGTATCCTTAGAGTGTGACCATTGGATATTATAAATATTTTGTTTCGAATAATCAGGATAGCCTCTTTCGCTATTGATCAAATTCTCAAAACGAACATTTATATTTCCCCTATATTTATACCTCGTCGCATAAGCAGATTCAAAACGCATGGCATAACTACCGTTGGTATAGTAATCTCCTAAAACGGTCAGGTCGTAGTTGTCACTTAAAGCAAAATAATAACCCCCATTTTGTAAAGAGAATCCTCTTGTATTAGAGTCATTATAACTTGGTATAATGATTCCGGAAACACTTTTTTCCTGACTCATCGGAAAGTATGCAAAAGGCAGGGCAAGAGGAGTAGGAACATCTGCAATAACCATATTGGTTAAACCTGTGACTACTTTTTTTCCAGGGATAAACTTTACTTTATTAGTTTGAAAATAATATTCAGGGTTGTCTACATCACTTGAAGTTGTAAAACGAGCACCTTTTAAAAAATAAACAGAATCATTTTCTTTTTTAGTAACGGCCGCTTTAATTTTAAATTCTCCTTGTTCTGTTCTGGAATTATAGATTAACGCTTTTTTTGTTTTGAAATTAAAGCGAATAGAATCGGGCTGAACTTCGCTGGCACCTTGCTTGAAATTTGGAAATTGAGTCAAAACACCTGCAGAATCCTTTATTCTTCCGGCATAGACTTCGTCTTTTTCATAATCTAAAACAATTATACCCGATTTTAGTTCTACGTCCTTATAATATAATTCAGCTTCGTTATATAATGTAATAAGTTTTCTTTTCTGATCAATTTTCGCATAATCTTTGGCTTTATACTTTACTTTACCGTCAAGAAAAGTCTTTTTAGGTCTGACGGTATCCAGTTTTATAGTATCAAGTACAGTTGTAACAGGTTTATCTGTTTGTTTTACAGCTGGTAATGTGTTTTTTTTTGATTTTATCTCTTGCGAATATAATTTACCACATCCTAGTGTTAGGAAAAATGATAATAAAACGATATTAAATAAGTTTGTATGCAAAGGTTTAAATGCTATTTTTGTAAAAGTATGGCTTGTTTTTTGACATGTCAAACTTACATATAATTTTTTGGCAAAAATAATCAATTGTAAAAATTATAGCAGTTGCATTTTATTAAAATTAACTTTTAGATTTATGAACATATTTAACAAAACTAGGCTAATATTTAGTTTTTTTCTAACTATAATTTCATTTTGCGCATACAGTCAGGCAAATGTTTTTAAAGTAACACTTGACGCCGGACACGGTGATCATGACTTTGGAGCCGTGTATAGCGGAAGAATCGAAAAAAATATTGCATTGGCCATTGTGTTGAAAGTTGGAAAAATATTAGAAGATAGTCCAAATGTTAATGTTATTTATACGCGTAAAAGCGATGTTTTTATCGATTTGGTCGAAAGGGCGAATATTGCCAACAGAGCCAATTCTAACATATTTGTGTCTATACACTGTAATGCAAATAAAAATACTGCCGCAGATGGGACCGAAACCTATGTAATGGGTTTGAGTAAAGTAGCATCGAATCTTGAGGCTGCGAAAAAAGAGAACTCGGTAATTACTTTAGAAAAAGATTATAAACGTAAGTATGAAGGCTACGATCCTAATTCTCCGGAATCGATGATTGGAATGACCTTAATGCAGGAAGAATATTTGGACAATAGTATTGCATTGGCCAGTAAAATTGAAGATAATTTTGACAGGTTAGGAAAAAAACTTCGTCAGGGCGGTGTAAAACAGGCGCCTTTTATGGTATTGCATAAAGCTTATATGCCTAGGGTTTTGGTTGAAACTGGTTTTGTTTCTAATCCTACAGAAGGTAATATTTTAAATTCAGAAGAAGGACAAAATGATATTGCAAAAGCTATAGCCGAAGCAATTTTAAGTTACAAAAGAGAATATTTTGGTTCAGGAGTTCCAGAAGCGATGGATGCTAAACCGGCAAAAGATACTGCTAAACCAAAAACGGTTATAACTCCGGCAGCAAATAAAAATGGAACAAAAGGAACTGTTTTTAAAGTTCAGTTAATTGCCAGTATCAAAAAAACAACATTGGAGCCAAAGAATTTTAAAGGTCTTAAAAATGTGACGATGTTGTATGAAAATAATATTTATAAATATTTCTATCAGGAAACTTCAGATTATGAAGCGGCACAAAAATATTTGCAAGAAGCTAAAAGTAAAGGATATGGAGCTTCTTTTTTAATAGCTTATAAAGACGGAGAAAAAATCAGTATTCAGGACGCCACTAAATAATAGCCACAAGTTCGAATATTTATATTAATTTTGTACAAACACTTAGAATTTTGAAACTAACAAGAGAAATTAAAACGGCTATTTTAGTCATCGCGTCAATTTTACTATTTATTTGGGGCTACAGCTTTTTAAAAGGTAAAGATCTTTTTACAAATTATAAAACATTATATGTTGAATATGATAATGTAGAAGATTTGGCTCAGTCTGCACCCGTTACTTTAAACGGGCTTGCAATTGGTAAAGTAAATAAAATTACCATCAACGAAAATACTGGTAAATTATTAGTAGAACTACAGTTGAAAACGGATTTTCCAATTTCTAAAACAAGTACAGCATCTTTATATTCTCCAAGTTTAATTGGCGGAAAACAGATCAAGATCGTACCAAATCTTGCTGATAAGGAATTGGCAGTTGAGGGGCAGACGTTAGCTCCATCTGTTGAATTAGGTTTAACGGAATCTTTAGGAGGTAAAATCGAGCCAATTCAGCAAAAATTAAATTTAATGCTTGCTAATATTAATACGCTGGTTGCAGGATTAAATAATGTTCTGGATAAAAAAGGACAGGAAGATCTTAAAAAATCACTGGCCGAATTAAGTCAGACTATGGAACAATTTCATAAAGCTTCAGGAAGTATCAATTCTATTTTAGATACTAATAAAGCGCAAATTAATGGAGCTGTTACTAACTTTAATAAAATGTCAGCTAACTTCAATAAAATATCTGATTCATTAAATAAGGCAGATTTAGGAAAAACAGTTAGAAACTTAAATCAGACTTTGGCTAAAGTAGATGGTATTATGACTAATTTAAACTCAGGAAAAGGTTCTGCAGGTAAATTATTGAATGATGATGCTTTATATAATAATTTGGCTAAAACTTCAAAAGAGCTTGAGTTATTATTGCAGGATGTTCGTTTATATCCAACACGTTATGTGAATGTTTCTCTTTTTGGAAAGAAAAACAAACCATACGTTGCACCTGTTCAAGATGCCAATACAACTGACAAAAAATAATATAGAATGAGTTATTTAGATAATATTTTATTCGCTATACTTCTGATAGCAGGTTTTGGTTTTTTTGCTTCAAGTGTAAAGAAAATCATTAGAAACATAAATTTAGGAGTAGATGTAGATCGAAAAGACAATCCAAAAGCGCGTTGGGCAAACATGGCTCTGATTGCTCTTGGACAATCTAAAATGGTGAGACGTCCTGTGGCTGGTGCATTACATATTATCGTGTACGTTGGGTTTATTATCATAAATATTGAATTACTCGAAATTATTATTGATGGATTGTTTGGAACTCATAGAATTTTTGCGCCTTATTTGGGAGTGGTTTATGATGTTTTAATTGCTTCATTTGAAATATTAGCAATATTGGTAATATTTGCTGTTACAATTTTCTGGATAAGAAGAAATGTAATCAGATTAAAACGTTTCATTAATCCAGATTTAAATGGATTTCCTAAAAGTGATGCAAATTACATTTTGTATTTTGAAACCGTTTTAATATTTTTGTTTTTATTCATGGATGCTGCTGATCTGCATTTGCAAAACGTACCAGGAGGATTTTCACATTTTCATAAAGCAGGAAGTTTTCCAATAAGTCAATTTATTGCTCCAATATTTAACGGAATGTCAAATGAGTTGGTTGCTATATTGTTTGAGGCTTTTTGGTGGTTGCATATTGCTGGTATTTTAGTTTTCATGAACTATTTATACTTTTCAAAACATTTGCATATTCTTTTAGCTTTCCCAAATACGTATTTTGCCAATTTAAAACCAGAAGGTCAATTTGATAATTTAGAATCGGTTACAAAGGAAGTGAAGTTAATGATGGATCCAAATGCTGATCCGTTTGCGGCTGCTCCGGTTGATGAAAATGCCGCTCCAAGTAAATTTGGTGCAAGCGATGTTCAGGATCTAAACTGGGTTCAGTTGTTGAATGCTTATACGTGTACAGAATGTGGTCGTTGTACATCGTCTTGTCCGGCAAATCAAACCGGTAAAAAATTGTCTCCTCGTAAAATTATGATGGATACAAGAGATCGTTTGCAGGAAGTTGGAAAAAACATTGATGCTAATAAAGGTGTTTTTGTTCCGGATAACAAAACGTTATTAAACGATTATATCACACCAGAAGAATTGTGGGCTTGTACCTCTTGTAATGCATGTGTTGAAGAATGTCCGGTAAATATTAGTCCGTTGTCTATTATTATGGATATGCGTCGTTATTTAGTGATGGAACAAAGTGCTGCTCCAATGTCATTGAATGCAATGATGACGAATATTGAAAACAATGGAGCGCCATGGCAATACAGTCAACAAGACCGATTGAACTGGAAAAACGAAAATTAAAATAAGATTTAATGGTTATTTGTTTAACCGTTTAATCGATTGAATAAAATATTTGAGGTTTTTTAAAAAAGGTTATAGTAAAGAGTACGATTAACCAAATAAAAGATTAACCGATTTAACAAAATAAGAAGATGTCAGAAAGTTTAGTAGTGCCAACAATGGCTGAAATGTTAGCCGAAGGAAAACAGCCAGAAGTTTTATTTTGGGTAGGTTGCGCAGGAAGTTTTGATGATAGAGCGAAGAAAATTACTAAAGCATTTGTACGTATTTTAAATCGCACCAATGTTTCGTTTGCAGTTTTAGGTACAGAAGAGAGTTGTACCGGAGATCCTGCAAAACGTGCAGGAAATGAATTTTTATTTCAAATGCAGGCCATGATGAATATCGAGGTATTAAATGCATATGAAGCAAAGAAGATTGTTACAGCTTGTCCGCATTGTTTTAATACTTTAAAAAATGAATATCCTGAATTGGGAGGGCAATATGATGTAATTCATCATACTGAGTTTTTAAAGTCTTTAATTGATGATGGAAGATTGACTGTTGAAGGCGGACAGTTTAAAGGAAAAAAAATTACTTTTCACGATCCTTGTTATTTAGGAAGAGCAAATAAAGTATACGAAGCACCAAGAGATTTAATTCAGAAATTAGATGTTGAATTAGTCGAAATGAAACGTTCTAAAGCAAACGGATTGTGTTGTGGAGCAGGTGGAGCGCAGATGTTTAAAGATGCTGAAACAGGAAATAAAGAAGTGAATGTGTTACGTACTGAAGATGCTTTAGAAGTACAGCCGGATATCATTGCAGCTGGTTGTCCATTTTGTAATACCATGTTAACTGACGGTATCAAACACAAAGAAAAAGAAGGACAGGTAAAAGTGATGGATATTGCTGAACTGATAGCAAACGCACAGGATTTATAGTATGAAGAAAATATTTTTACTTATTGTTTTTCTGTTTTGTAGTGTGGTATCCTATTCTCAGGATGTTTTACAAGTTATTGGAAAAGAGACTTGTAGCTGTTTAGAAGCAAAAAAAGCAAAAAATCCTAATATGTCTTCTTTAGACTTTAAAACCGAAGTAGGCGTTTGTATGATTAAGAGTTACTCTGAACATATGTCGGAGTTAAAGCCTTCAGAGAAAGTCGATTTTTCAGATGAGGCTGGTATGACCAAGTTGGGAGAAAATGTGGCTATGAAAATGATGCAATTTTGTCCGGATATGATTATGGAGTTAGGAAGAAGTGCTATTAAAGAGGGCGAGGAAGTTAAAGAAGATCCTACTCTTTCCGGAGAGGTGCTTGAAATAAAATGGGAACAGTTTATTACTGTACAATTAAAAGATCAAACGGGAAGAAACTATAATTTAATTTTGTTGGATGCTTTTGATACAGCTTCGTTAATTACTAATGGTGAAATCAAGAAAAAGGATAAAATTAAAGTAAGTTATACCGAAATTGAATTGTTTGATGCGAAAGCAAAAGAATTCAAATATTTTAAAATTCTAACTAAAGTAGAGAAGAATTAAGTCTTAAGCTTTTCAGTTATGGAGTACTAAGGTTTTATCTAAAACTTTAAATCTGAAACCTGAAACAAAATAAACCTAAAGAAAAAATTAAAATGTATATACCTTTTGAAAATTTACCTGGTGAATCCAGAGTTTGGATTTATCAATCAAACAGAAAATTTTCTGAGGAAGAATTTTCTGAAATTGAAACTGACCTAAAAGCTTTTGTAGAAGAATGGGCGGCGCATGGAACAAGTTTAGAAGCTTCATACTTATTGAAATACAACCGATTTATTATTTTGGCTGTAAATCAGGAAGTGCAGGCGGCTACAGGATGTTCAATTGATAGTTCTGTGGAATTTATCCAGAGTTTGGAGAAAAAGTATAACGTTGATTTATTAGATAAAATGAACGTGACTTTTAAAAATGGAGAACACATTGCACACAAACCATTATTAGATTTCAAAAAAATGGTAAAAGATAAGTCGGTATCTGAGAATACGATTGTTTTTAATAATTTGGTAAACAATATCGAAGAATTTAATGAATCGTGGGAAGTTCCTGCTGCTGATAGCTGGCATAGTAGATTTTTCTAAGAGAAAATCATAATATATTTGAAAGGCATGAAATTTAGATTTTGTGCCTTTTTTTATTTTTAATTGTTTCAGGTTTTGCTAAAGTTTGTCGTTCCTCGGAATGACAAACACTAAGATAATTTCACTTTTATAAAGTTGTCGTTTAGTAAGGATTATGAAAACCAAAACCTCTAATCTAGCCCCGATGGGAGCGGTATCCTTTTATGGCGGGGTTCGCCATAAAAGATATAGTGTACAGCGGGACTGGTCGTCTTTTGAAAATGAAATTTCTGCTTCTGATAAAAAAAATATGAGTTATTGGTTATGAATTATGAGTTAAAAGTTTTCTTCCAAAACAATAGATTCATTCAAGATGGCGATAAAATCTAATTGTTTTATAATATAAAGATCTAACAATCTAATAATCCGACATATCGAATATTCACAAAAATCTAACAAATGAATACTTCAATTAAACGCTATTTTTAAGTACTTTCGTAGTACTAAATTTAATACATGAAAATAGCAATAGTTTGTTATCCGACATTTGGTGGTAGTGGGGTTGTAGCCACAGAATTAGGCCTCGAATTAGCCAGACGCGGACACGAAATACATTTTATTACCTACAGTCAGCCGGTTAGACTGGCACTTTTAAATCCTAATGTTCATTATCACGAAGTAAACGTTCCTGAATATCCTCTTTTCCATTATCAGCCTTACGAATTGGCTTTGTCAAGCAAACTGGTTGATATGGTGAAATTATATAAAATTGAAGTGCTTCATGTGCATTACGCAATTCCTCATGCCTATGCAGGCTATATGGCAAAGCAAATGCTGAAAAACGAAGGAATTAATCTTCCGATGATTACTACGCTTCACGGAACGGATATTACGTTGGTTGGAAATCACCCTTTTTATAAACCGGCAGTGACTTTCAGTATCAATAAATCAGATTATGTGACTTCGGTTTCGCAAAGTTTGAAAGACGATACGCTGAAATTATTCAAAATCAAGAATAAAATTAAGGTAATCCCTAATTTTATTGAATTGGATAAATCTCCTAAAGACCCAACGATGCCTTGCCACAGATATGTGATGGCGAAGGAAGACGAACGCATCATTACCCACATTAGTAACTTTAGAAAGGTAAAACGTATTCCGGATATTATTAAGATTTTTTATAATATTCAGAAAGTGATGCCAGCTAAATTAATGATGGTGGGCGACGGTCCTGAAAAGGAAAAAGCGGAGGTTTTGTGTATGGAATTGGGCATTTATGACAAAGTAATTTTCTTTGGTAATAGTAATGAAATTGATAAAATTTTATGCATGACCGATTTGTTTTTACTTCCGTCAGAGACAGAAAGTTTTGGATTGGCAGCTCTGGAAGCAATGGCTCTGGGCGTTCCGGTAATTTCGAGTAATTCAGGAGGTTTGCCGGAAGTTAACTTTGATGGAATTTCGGGTTATTTGAGCAATGTTGGCGATGTTGAAGAAATGGCTTCAAATGCGATTAAAATTCTGGAAAATGATGAAGTTTTAAATCAGTTTAAAGTGAATGCTTTAGAAGTAGCAAAAAAATTCGATATTAAAAACATATTGCCTAAGTACGAAGCGCTTTATCAAAGAGCAATTGATGATTATAAAGAATAGAAACATTAATTTTATAAAATAAGCGTAAATGAAAAAAGTAATTTCGGTTTTAGCAATTTTTGTTTTAGTCTCTTGCGGAGTAAAAAAAACTTCAGATTCAAAAGCATTATATGAAGTTTTAACAACACAGTCTGACGGTGGTGGAAATATCAAGTTTTTTGAGATTTTGACAGAACCAAATGAGATCAAAATGTTAGAAAATGATCCTCTCCTGGCTGATAAAATGAAACAGGCCGATATTAGTAATTCGAACTATGTTATTTTAAACATGGGAGAAAAAAATACCGGAGGTTATTCTATTGGAATTGAAAAAGTGGAAGAAACGGATAAAAATATCATTATTACAGTGAAAGAAAATAATCCGGCTCCGGATGCTATGACAATGCAGGTGATTACTTATCCTTATACAGTTGTGAAAGTGCATTCAAAAAAAGAGATTATTATTAAGTAAATAGTAATTAGTGAAGAGTAATTAGTGAAGAGTAATTAGTGAAGAGTAATTAGTGAAAAGTAATTAGTGAAAAGTTAGAAGTGAAATGTCAGGCCGAGCGTCCCGATACTTCGGGAGAAGTCCTTTTTACTTCTCTTAAACATAAAAAAAACCTGTCGTAATTAAAGCGACAGGTTTTCTTCTACAATTATTTTTTAATTCTTATTTTAAAACTTGAATTTGATACCTAAACCAACATCAAATCCAAAGTTGTCATCATCATAATATCCTGAACCAATTTCTGGTCTTGCATCTAATGATAATAAAATTGGCACCTCTTTAAAGCCATATTCAATACCAATATCTCCAGCAGCAAAAACATAGGTTCCGCTATCATTATATTTTACATTATTGTTGTAGTAATCGTGATCCCAGGCTGCGATACCACCACCAACACCAGCGTACCAGTTAAAACCTCCGTCGATGTTCCAAACCCATTGGTAAAGAACAACTCCTTTTATGGCGTCAACATCACTGCTGTTTCTCCATCCTAAATCGAACTCAAGTCTGTTTTTTTGATTTAAACCTCTTTGGTATGATACTTCTCCACCAAAACCATTATTATCTCCTAAACGTAATCCAAGAGCATTTTTTGCGATGTCTTGTGCTTGAGCCGTGAACGCTAAACCTAATAGCATAATGGCAGATAAAATAACTTTTTTCATAAAATGTGAATATTAATTTTTTTCAAATGTATAATTAGACTCCTCTATAGAACGTATAATATTTTTGAAAATTGTTATATAATTCACATTTTATGCATTTCTAAACTCACTAATAAAGAAGTGAATGCCAGTGATAACGCTAAGTTGCTTGATATTAGTTGTTTATTTTTTGGTGACAAATGAAGTGATTAACTGAGAAGCAACAATATCTTCCATTTCAAATAAATTTTCATCTTCTCCAGTCAAATTTGACTCTGCATAAGAAAATAATTTCCAACGTTTTTTATGATATTCCAAGGCGGTTAAGTTTTCAACCCAATCACCGGAATTCAAATATAAAGTAGATCCGTGTTTGTTTTCTTTGGTAACAATTTTTGGTTCATGAATGTGTCCGCAAATCACATAATCATACTTTTTTTCGATCGCTAAATCGGTTGCTGTGGTTTCGAAATCAGAAATAAATTTTACTGCTTTTTTTACGCTTGCTTTTATTTTTTTAGAAAAAGAATAAGGTTCACGACCTAATTTGGCTAAACACCAGTTTGCAAATCGATTGCTCAGGATTAAATAATCGTATCCTAAACCGCCTAATTTTGCAATCCATTTGGAGTGTTGTACAGAAGCATCAAAAACATCTCCATGAAAAATCCAGGCTTTTTTATCGTCTAAATCTAAAACTAATTTATCCAGCAATGCAAAATTTCCCATATTCGTATCGCTGAATTTGCGTAGGATTTCGTCGTGGTTCCCGGTGATGTAATACACTTTTGTGCCTTTAGAAGCCATTCCGATAATACGTTGAATAACTCTTAAATGCGCTTTTGGAAAATATGATTTTCTAAATTGCCAGGCATCAATAATGTCGCCGTTTAAGACTAAGGTTTTAGGTTTAATACTTGATAAGTAGTTGTTTAGTTCTTTGGCGTGGCTTCCGTAAGTTCCTAAATGAACATCAGAAAGAACAACCAATTCGACATTTCTTTTTTTCAATTTTTCTTGATTTGAAGTTTAACAAATAAAAGAAACCTGAAGTGATTTTGTTTTATCAAAAGGTTACCAATTTGGCTTCAATTTTAATAAATTATGATTTTTACGGAACTTAACCTTTACTTAATAATACCAACTTTAAATTTTTTAATTTAATTCATAAAACTTACATTTGCTCAAAACTAATTACAATGGCAGGAAATAGCTACGGCACCCTATATAAAGTTACAACATTTGGAGAATCTCATGGTGAAGCTTTAGGCGGAATTATAGATGGATGTCCATCAGGAATACAACTTGATTTAGAAGCAATTGAAGTTGAAATGTCTCGCAGAAAACCAGGACAATCAGCAATTGTAACCCAAAGAAAAGAACCAGATGCAGTTCAGTTTTTATCTGGAATTTTTGAAGGAAAAACTACCGGAACTCCAATAGGTTTTATTATCCCAAATACCAATCAAAAATCAGACGATTACTCTCATATTAAAGATAATTACAGACCAAGTCATGCTGATTATGTATACGACCAAAAATATGGTTTTCGTGATTACCGTGGTGGCGGAAGAAGTTCTGCAAGAGAAACCGCTAGTAGAGTAGTAGCGGGCGCTATTGCAAAACAAATGTTACCTGAGATTAAAATTAATGCTTACGTTTCGTCTGTCGGACCAATTCATTTGGATACACCTTATCAGGATTTGGATTTTTCAAAAATTGAAAGTAATCCGGTTCGTTGCCCTGATGAAAAATCGGCTGCAATTATGGAAGAGTATATTCGTGATATTCGTAAACAAGGCGATACTGTTGGTGGCGTTGTTTCTTGTGTAATTCAGAATGTTCCGGTTGGTTTAGGCGAGCCTGTTTTTGATAAATTACACGCTGAGCTTGGAAAAGCGATGCTTTCTATTAATGCGGTAAAAGGTTTTGAATACGGAAGCGGATTTTCAGGATCTGAAATGAAAGGAAGCGAGCATAATGATTTATATAATCCTGACGGAACTACAAAAACGAATCTTTCAGGCGGAATTCAGGGTGGAATCAGCAACGGAATGGATATTTATTTCAGAGTAGCTTTCAAACCTGTTGCGACTATCATGCAGACACAAGATTCATTAGATAATAAAGGAAATATTACACCAATGACAGGTAAAGGTCGTCATGATCCATGTGTAGTGCCTCGCGCAGTGCCAATTGTGGAAGCAATGGCAGCGATTGTTTTGGCTGATTTTTATTTGATCAACAAAACATATTAATAAAAGTTAAGGCAGTGAGGGTCTTAATATTTTAATTTAAAACAAACAGATTAATGCAACAAGTTACAGAAACCAAAAAAAAATCATTTCTTTCAGGATTAACAGGACAAATTATAATTGCCATGGTTCTTGGAGCAACTTTAGGAATTATATTGCACAATTATATTTCGCCTGAAGTCGCGCAGTCATTTAGCAATAAAATAAAAATGTTGGCGACCGTATTTATCCGATTAGTACAAATGATTATTTCACCTTTAGTTTTCACCACTTTAGTAGTTGGAATTGCGAAACTTGGAGACATAAAAACGGTTGGAAGAATTGGTGGGAAAGCTCTTGGATGGTTTTTTACAGCTTCTTTTATTTCCTTATTAATTGGGTTGTTTTATGTGAATATTTTAGAACCAGGAGTAGGTCTGAAATTAGATCATGTTGATATGGCAGCAGCTTCAGAAGTAACTGGCAAAACCAAAATACTTTCTGTTGAGAATTTTGTAGAACACATTGTTCCTAAAAGTCTTTTTGAGGCAATGGCAACCAATGAGATTTTGCAAATTGTAATATTCTCTATCTTTTTTGGATTGGCAGCAGCTTCATTAGGAAGTACTGTAAAACCAGTTATTAATGCTTTAGATAAAGCTTCGCATATTGTTTTAAAAATGGTAAATTATGTAATGAACTTCGCTCCAATTGGAGTTTTTGGAGCCATTGCAGGTGTATTTGCTATTAGAGATGCAGAAGAATTAGTGATTACCTATTTTAAATTCTTCGGATCATTTTTGATTGGAATAAGTACATTATGGGTTGTTTTAATTGCAGTTGGTTATATCTTTCTAAAAGGAAGAATGACAGAGTTATTAAAACGTATTGTTGGACCATTGGCCATTGCTTTTGGAACAACAAGTAGTGAAGCCGTGTTTCCAAAATTAACAGAGGAATTAGAAAATTTTGGTGTAAAAGACAAAGTTGTATCTTTTATGTTACCGCTTGGATATTCGTTTAATCTGGATGGAAGTATGATGTATATGACTTTTGCCAGTATTTTTATTGCTCAATTTTATGGCGTTCACTTATCTATAGGAACTCAAATGGCTATGCTTTTGGTTTTAATGTTAACCAGTAAAGGAATTGCCGGTGTTCCAAGAGCTAGTTTAGTTGTAGTTGCGGCAACGTGCGGTATGTTTGATATTCCTGTTGAAGGAATAGCACTAATTTTACCAATTGACCACTTTTGTGATATGTTTAGAAGTGCCACAAATGTTTTAGGAAATGCTCTTGCAACTTCTGTTGTTGGACAGTGGGAAAATAATAAGGAAGAAAATTTAGAGATTGTAGAAGAAAATTAATTTATTTTATTTCCTTGCAGTAAATATAAAAGCCGTAACAACTTTAGTTATTACGGCTTTTAATTTTATCACATAAAAAAATTATGCTACTTTTCCTTTTCTTCCTTCTTCTGATTCAGGATCAGGTGCATCACCTCCATGAATAGTTTTCAATTGTGCTTGAGTTAATTTTTCTGTTTCTTCTGATTTTAAAAATTTTTCTAACATAGTTTTAGGTTTAAATGCACCAATCTTATAACACTTGGAGCTTGTGTCGGTAAATTTGTGTTAAAAATAAAATTTTATTTCGATTAAATTAATAAAATCTTAGTTATTTTCCAAATAAAACGATTTTTTCAATGTCTGTTTTGTTAAATTCGATCAATTTTGACAGTTTTTTAAATTGGTGGAAGTTGATCTTTTTAAAAAGTAAAGTTAAATTTAGCTTATTTAGTCTTTAATTAATTTTGTAATAATTTAGCTCTTTTTTTATATCTTAAATGATGTATATTTGGAAATAATATATTTGACTATGTTTAGATTTCGATTTTTCTTAGCGTCTTCTTTATTACTGAATATTCTTTCTTTTAACGTAATAGCACAAAGTAATAATGAAGCGTCATTAAAAGCGGATAAACTTGTAAAAGAAGCTTTAGTTAATTTTAGAGAATCAAACTTCGAAAAATCATTAATTATTTCCAGAGTTGCTCTAAACTCTGCTACAAATGCTAAAAATTATACTTTAATTTCCCGTTCTTACAATATCATTGCTGCTAATTATAATGAATTAGCAGAAGTTGATAAGGCAATCTTCTTCTATAAAAAAAGTTTAGATTATGCTAATAAGACGGATAATGATTCCATAAAATATAATCTTTATAATAATTTAGGTAATATGTATTGTTTTGAAAAGAAACAATTTGATAAGGGAATTAATTATTATAAGAAATCAATAGCTTACGGTTTAAAAATCAACGATTTAAGTCAGGTTTATTTTACGAATGTAAATATAGCCTGGGCCTATTTCGATGTTGGTAAATTTAAAGAAGGATATCCTTATTTAAAGTTTGTTGGAAGCAATGTTGAAAAGTACGGTGACGAATCAACAGAGATTATTGTAAATATGCTTAATGGAATGTATGCTAGTTACCGAAATGAAGATGATACTGCAAATGCTTATTTCATAAACGCAATTCAGGTTGGAAAGAATAGTAATGAGAAATCAGATTTATCTTTTGCCTATTTAGAATATTCTAAATTTTTACTTAAAGTAAAGAAATATAAAGAAGCATATGAAAATCTTACTTTATACAATAAAATTACAGAAGATTTATATAATCAGGAAAAACTTAAAAAGGCGTCGATTGCAGGTTTTAATCTTGAATTAGACGAATACAAAAGACAAATTGATAAAATTGAAAGCGAAAAGATATCGCAATATCAAAGTCTTAAAAAATCAAGAATTATTGTAGTCTTATTTGTTCTTATCTCTTTGATTCTTCTTTTTCTTATTGTAACATTAATAAAGAATATCAGGTTTAAGAAACTGCATAATTTAGAGCTTTTAAAAGCTAAAGAAATTGCAGAGGAAGCTTCTTTGCTCAAGACGCAATTTATTTCGACTATAAGCCACGAATTGCGTACTCCTTTGTATGGTGTTGTAGGTATAACGAATATGTTATTAGAAGAACATAAAGAGTTATCGCAAAGCCAGCATTTGAGCTCTTTAAAATTTTCCGCACGTTATTTATTGTCTTTGGTAAATGATATTTTACAAATTAATAAAATTGAAGAAAATAAAGTGATACTTGAAAATCTGACATTTAATATTTCAGATGAAATTACGATGATTAAAAATTCACTTTCTTTTCTTTCTCAAAAGAATAATAATAAAATCAAGGTTGCTATTGATCCATGTATTCCTGAGTATCTAATTGGTGATAAATTAAGATTGGCTCAAATTCTGATGAATTTAGTTAGTAATGCATTAAAATTCACGAAAGATGGTGAAGTAGAAATTATAGTTAAACTTAATAAAGTAGAAGGGAAATTTAATTTTTTAGAGTTTCATATTATTGATAATGGTGTAGGAATCGCTGTTGTAGATCAGGACAAGATTTTTGAAAAATTTGTTCAGGTGGGAAGAAAAGATGAGGATTATCAAGGTACAGGTTTAGGGCTAAGTATTGTAAAAAGACTTTTAGGGCTTTTTGGAAGTACGATTACTCTGGAAAGCGATATTGGTGCCGGAACATCATTTTCTTTTGTAATTTCGTTTGAACACGATCCTCAGAAAACAAAAAAGATTATTGAAGAGATAGAAGTAGATTTAACATCCAGTGAAGTTTATAAAATTTTAATTGTCGAAGACAATCTGATCAATCAACTGGTTACAAAAAAGATAATCGAAAAGAATAATTATGTTTGTAAGGTAGTCGATGACGGTTTTGCAGCATTGAGTATTATTGAGAAAGAAGATTTTGATCTGATTTTGATGGATATCAATATGCCTTTGATGAATGGCTTTGAAACTACAAAAAGAATTCGATTAAAAGGTATAAGAACACCTATTGTAGCACTAACTGCTTTTGATAAGGACGAAATAACAGATGAAGCTATTTCATCAGGAATCAATGATATTATAGTGAAACCTTTTGAACCGATTAAACTATTTAAAATTATAAGTTACTTAATACAAGAAGCAAAAAACGTTGGTTAATACCAACGTTTTTTATTTTGCTTAGAAGCATTTGATTTTCTTGATTTATGGGCGCCTCCGCTTCGGTTTGAATTTTTAGGTTTTTCAGCCGTTGCTTCAGGACTTCCTGAATGCCATGGATAAGGATGATCAGTAATCGTTTTTACATCTACTTTTATTAATTTTTGAATGTCCTTCCAATACGGTTCTTCATCTTTACCACAAAATGAAATCGCAATTCCACCGTTTCCTGCTCGTCCGGTTCTACCAATTCGGTGAACGTATGTTTCAGGAATATTTGGTAAATCAAAGTTGATTACATATGGTAACTGATCAATATCGATTCCTCTTGCAGCAATATCTGTTGCAACAAGCACGCCAACTTCTTTATTTTTAAAAGCATCCAAAACACGTTGTCTTGCATTTTGAGATTTATCTCCGTGAATTGCTTCAGCCGGAATATCTTTTTTACGAAGTGCTTTTACAACATTGTCTGCGCCATGTTTGGTTCTTGAAAAAACCAAAACATTAGATAGATTTTCGTTTTTTATTAAATGATATAATAAATTTCTTTTCTCTGTTTTTTCAACAAAATATACACGTTGCTCTACAGTTTCTGCAGTTGATGAAACGGGTGATACTTCTACTTTTGCAGGATCCTGAAGAAACATTTCGGCTAATTCGCGAATCGCAATTGGCATCGTAGCAGAGAACAATAAAGTCTGACGGTTTTTTGGGGTTAATTTTACGATCTTTTTTACATCGTTTATAAAACCCATATCCAGCATCTGATCAGCTTCATCTAAAACCAAGGTATGTAAGTGATCCAAATCCAGAAAACCTTGTTTTTGTAAATCCAATAGTCTTCCTGGGGTCGCAACTAAAATATCAACACCATTTTTTAAAGTGTCAACTTGCGGATTTTGAGAAACTCCACCAAAAATGGTCAATTGCGTTAAATTGGTGTATTTTGCATAAGTATCAAAACTTTGTCCAATTTGAACGGCTAATTCACGCGTTGGTGTAACTATAAGAGCACGAATTTGTTTGGCTTTTTTTGATGAACCAACAATTCGGTGTAACTGATGTATAATTGGAATAGCAAATGCCGCTGTTTTTCCCGTACCCGTTTGTGCACAACCAATTAAATCCCTTCCCGATAAAACGATCGGAATAGATTGTTCCTGAATGGGAGTGGGGTTTAAGTAGCCTTCTTCAAATACGGCTTTTTGTATACTTTTTGAAAGTGATAAATCTTCGAATAACATATCTTAGGTATTAAGATTTTAGTTTAAAGTACTAAAATTTTGTGCAAAGATAGGTTTATTCAGCCAATCGTTTATTTGAATTGGGGTTTATTTGGGAAATGCACTAATTATTAGCTATTAAAATTTCAGTTAAGATTAGATTTTTTCGTTGTTTGCCTTGATAAAATCAGTTATTAAATAGCCAATTAGTTTTCCTATTAAATTGTTATTTGGAGAATCGGCTAAATCTGGCGCGCCTTCACAGATATGCAAATAAGTAGCATTTTTATGTTGTCCAAAGAAAGATACAAACTGTCGCAATTCTTCTACAGAAAAACCACTAATTGTCATAGCACTACTGGCAATATTTGGAATGGCATCCAAATCGATTTCGATACCAAAAGAATCATTTTTTATGAAATCTAAGGCCATAATCATTTCCTTGTTGAATTCTTTTTCTTTTCGAATGTTTACGCTGTCGTAAGTGTTATAGCGAACACGATCTTCTAATTTTTTAATGATGTCAAGAACGCTTTTTGAAGTATAATTTTCATGTAAACCAAAAATGAAATATTTTTTCAGGAAACCTTCCTCATAAGCATAAGAAAAACCATTTCCGCTATGGCGACCTTCTAAAATTCTAAAATCAGAATGTGCATCAAAATTAATGGCATTTATAGGTTTTCCTTTGGCTAAAGCTGAACCTTTTATATTTCCGTAAGCATTATTGTGGCCTCCTCCAATAATAATCGGTGTCTTTCCTGCTTTTATAATGGTGAAAATAATATGAGATACTTCTTTATCGATTTTTTCTACCAACTGACTTAATTTTGATCTATCGTCGATATCATTAAAATCCAGATTTTCAACATCGCGCATTTCCTCAGCAACATTTATTTGGCCCAAAACAATGATCTGGCTGCCTTTGCAAAAACGATTATGCTGAATATTAGCAATACTTTTTATAGCACATTGCCATGCCGATGCCGCTCCGGGTCTGCCGTAATTTGCACGCACACCAATATCTTCAGGAATTCCCAAAAGCACATATTTAGCCTCACTTTCTTTTAGAAAAGCAATCTTGTCTGCTCCTTTCGGAATGACAATCATCTTCTCTCCAAACTTTATTTCACCACTTCTGTGATTGGTGACTTTTGCTAAATCATTAACAGTAAAAGGAATTAATTTCTCCATAAAAAAAAATATTGTTCAAAAATAATATAATTGTATTAACTTACGTTATTAGGATATATTAATTCTTAAATTTGTTTTTAAAGAAAATTATTTAAATATGGAAAACCCAAAGAACAACAACTCAAGTCTAAAAGCGGTAATCGCAGTTTTAGCAGTCCTACTGATTGGTAGCTTAGTGTATATTTTTAAATTATCTTCTGATACAGAAGTAGTTAAAACAGAGCTTACAACCACCATGACAGAAAAAGAATCTGTTATGAAAGATTTACAAGAATTAAAAGCAACTTATGATGCTGCTATTGCTGAAAACACATCAATGTCTGATGAGTTAATTCAGGAAAGAGACAAAGTAGTAGCTTTAATGGATGATTTGAATAAATCTAAAGGTGATGTATCTAAATACAGATCTCAGGTTCAGGCAATGCAAGGCAAAATGAAAACTTTAGTTGCTGAAAACGACGAGTTGAAAAAACAAAATGGTGTTTTGACAGTTCAGAGAGATAGCACTATTGTGGTTTTAGGTGAATCTAAAAAATACAACGAAGTATTAGTTGGTCAAAACGAAGAATTGGCTAAAACAGTTGAAAAAGGTTCAAAATTATCAGTTTTAAATACTAAAACTATTGCTTACAAAGTAAAAGGTTCTGGTAAACAAGTTGAAACAGATAAAGCAAGCCGTGCAGACGTTTTAAAAGTTAGTTTTACAATTGCTGAAAATTCAATCGCTAAATCGGGAGATAAAACGTACTATGTACAAGTTATCGATAGTAAAAACAATGTTTTAGGAGATAAAAAAACGGAGACTTTTGGAGACAATACTCTGACTTACAGTTTTAAAACTACCGTAAAATACGAAAATAAAACGGTACAGGTTTCTGAAGACTTAATTGGTAAAGATTTCGAAAAAGGAACTTATTTTATCAATGTTTTTGACAATGATGAATTAGTTTCTAAAACTAGTTTTACTTTGAGATAATACGTCCAGAGGGAATAAATACCACTAAAATATTAAAGGTCTGTGAAGTTTTCACAGACCTTTTTTTATATGAAAGAATTTTAAATTTTAGTTCAGAATTTCTCCTTCCAGAAAAACGTTCTCAATTAAATTACTTCCGAAAGCATATGGAATTTGATAATAAGATGAAATTGGTTTCGTCATTATTAGATTGGCTTTTTTTCCTTTTGTAATGCTTCCATGGGTTTCCGAAAGTCCCATTGCATAAGCGCCATTTATAGTGGCAGCGTTGATCGCTTCTTCTGGTGTCATTTTCATTTTAATACAAGCCGTTGCAACCACAAAATTCATATTTCCGGATGGAGTAGAGCCAGGGTTGAAATCTGTCGCTAAAGCTAAAGGAAGTCCCGCTTTTATCATTTCACGTGCAGGAGTGTACGGAATACTTAAAAAATAAGAACAGGACGGTAAAGCTACAGGCATTGTTTCAGTATTTCTTAGAGCATCAATGTCTTCCGGGTTCATAATTTCGAGATGATCGACGGAAAGGGCCTTAAATTTGATTCCAGACTGGATTCCTCCAATAGAGTTGAATTGATTCACGTGGATTTTTGGCTTTAAGCCGAATTGAATTCCGGCTTGCATAATTTGTTCTGTTTCTTCTACAGAAAAATAACCGGTTTCACAGAATACGTCAATATAATCGGCAAGTTTATTTTGAGCTATTTCAGGAAGCATTTTCGTTATAATTTCATCTATATAACCTTGCTTGTTTTCTTTATAATGTAATGGGAACGCATGCGCTCCTAAAAACGTAGCTTTTATTGCAATTGGATAATTTTCTGCCAGTTTTTTAATAACGCGTAGCATTTTTAGTTCACCTTCAACAGTAAGTCCATAACCAGATTTTATCTCAACAGCTCCAGTTCCTAAACGCATAACTTCTTCTAGTCGAAGTTTTGATTGTTCGTAAATTTCTTCTTCAGAAGTTTCGTTGAGTTTTTTAGCCGAATTTAAAATTCCGCCACCGCGATTCGCAATTTCTTCGTACGTAAATCCGTTGATTCTATCTACAAATTCCTGTTCGCGATTTCCTGCATATACAATGTGTGTGTGGCTGTCGCACCAGGTTGGAAGAACTATTCGTCCAGTTGCATCAATTATGGTGTCTGCTTTAATTTCAGGAAGATTTTCCATTGATCCGAAATCTTCAATTAAATTATCTTTTAAAATTAAAAAAGCATTTTTAATAGTTGGAAGAATGGCCATTTCAGCTCCGGAAACTTTAGAAATTGAAGTTTCACGAACCTGAAGCAATTCTTTTATGTTGATAATTAAAGTTGTCATATTTTGATATTGTTATAAAACACAAATTTGCTTCGCCTGTTCCCATACGGTCGGGTCACAAATTATCACGAACCAATTCGCGAAATCTGTGAAATTCGTGTTTTTAAAAAATTATGTTTTATTCTGAAACCGTGATTTCAAACATTTTGCTCCAGTTTTTACCGGTTACAAAAATGGTTTTTGTTTTAGGATTGTAAGCGATTCCGTTTAAAACATCATCTTTGGTTATATCTGTCATAAATTTACGTAAACCTGACATATCTAAAATTCCTTCAACAGCACCTGATGTAGGATTTACAACAGCAATTGCATCTTTAAACCAAACATTAGTATAGATTTTTCCGTTTATCCATTCTAATTCATTAATTGCTTTGATTTTTGAAGTTCCAGAATAGACATTTACATAATCAATCATTTTTTGAGTTGCAGGATCCATTTTCCAGATCTTTTCTGTTTTATCAGTTTGATAAATATATTTTCCGTCATTTGTCATTCCCCAGCCTTCTATATCCTTGTCGTAAGTAAAAGTTTTTTCGAGTTTAAGCGTTTTCGAATCATATATAAAGCCTGTTTTATTTTGCCAGGTTAATTGAAATAATTTACCGTTGATGAAAGTGATTCCTTCTCCAAAATATTTCTTATCTAAATCTATTTGGTTGTAAATTTTTCCTGTTTTGTAGTCGTATTTTCTTAAATACGAAGCGCCTTCTTGTCCCGTACTTTCATACAATGTATCATTGTGAAACTCTAAACCTTCAGTAAAAGATTTTTTGTCATGCGGATAGGAATGAACAACATTGTACTTTAATAATTTCGGCTCGAAATCAGAAACCAATTCAATTCGTTTTGTAGCATCTGAAGAATCTCCATCAAAATAAACAGTAGCTTTTAGATATTGGTACCCCAATTTTTGATCTAATAATTCATATCTAAATTCTTCAGTACCTTTCGTACTCCCAACTCTTTTGTCGTTTATGAAGTAGGCAACGCTATCAATTTCTTTCGATTTTGGGTTTAAAATCCCAATTGTAAGCACTTCTTTTTGCGTAAAATGAGCCGGAAACGCAGAATCATCGATAGTAAATAAAGAATTTTCACCTTTATTTTTATCTCCACACCCAATTAATGTCATTCCTAATAAAATGACAGTTAGGAAGTTATATTTTTTCATAGTTTAAAATTTGAATAAGCCAATATACAACGATATTTTTATAGCAACAAAGCTCTTGCAAAAATATAAAAAGATTGTATATTTGCACCGGCAAGTCCTACACGACCAGCTCCTGCAGACTCCCCCAGGATGGGAACATAGCAAGGGTACGTGGTTGAGCGGTGCGATGTAGGTCGCTTGCCATTTTTTTTATTTTTAGATTTAATACAAAAGTAGTCTTCTTCCTTCGGGAGGATTTTTTTATTTTTGGACCTGTCGTAAGTTAGAAATTATGTGAGAGGTTAAGTTATCTCTTATATTCAGCTCTACTCATAGACCATCACGTTTAACCTATAACATTTAACATCTAACCAAAAATGAGTAAAGTCGTTTTAATAACCGGAGGATCCTCAGGGATTGGAAAATCTATTGGAGAATTTTTACATAAAAATGGTTTCGTTGTTTACGGAACAAGTCGTAATCCTGAAAAAGTTCTTAATTCTGTTTTTCCATTATTGACTTTAGATGTTCGTAATACAGAATCGATTCAGTCAACTGTTGCCAAAATTATTGAAATTTCAGGGCGATTAGATGTTGTAATTAATAACGCTGGAGTTGGAATTACCGGACCATTAGAAGAAATTCCGATGGAAGAAATCAAAAACAATTTTGAAACCAATTTTTTCGGACCAATAGAAGTAATGAAAGCTGTTTTACCACAAATGCGTGAGCAAAAATCGGGTTTGATTATAAATATAACTTCTATTGCCGGCTATATGGGATTGCCTTACAGAAGTGTTTATTCGGCCTCAAAAGGAGCTTTAGAATTGATTACTGAAGCTTTACGAATGGAAGTGAAGTCTTTTGGGATTGAAATTACAAATGTAGCACCAGGTGATTTTGCTACAAATATTGCTTCAGGACGTTATCATGCCCCGGTTATTCAAGGTTCTGCTTATGAGAAGGTATATGGAGATACCCTTGCAACAATGAATGAACATGTTGATGCGGGAAGTAATCCGAATGAAATGGCTGAAGCTATTTTTAAAATTATACAACAGAAAAGTCCCAAAGTGCATTATAAAGTTGGTGTTTTTATGCAGAAATTTTCGATTGTACTAAAACGTGCTCTTCCAGATAAAGTTTATGAAAAAATGTTAATGAATCATTATAAGTTGTAATTTTGCACCGAAATTGCGTGAAGGATAGAGGCTTTTGTGAGTAAAAGATATAGCCGAAAATCCTCCCGATAGCTATCGGGATTGGAACACGCTCAAATAATCAACACAATTAATTTAAATATATTATGAAATTTTTTATTGATACAGCTAATTTAGAGCAAATTAAAGAAGCACAAGCATTAGGTGTTTTAGACGGTGTAACAACGAATCCATCATTGATGGCAAAAGAAGGTATTACCGGAAAAAACAACATTTTAAAGCATTATGTTGACATCTGTAATCTTGTGGAAGGTGATGTAAGTGCCGAAGTAAATGCATTGGATTATGATGGAATGATCAAAGAAGGTGAAGAACTAGCTGAATTGCATGATCAAATCGTAGTGAAATTACCTATGACTAAAGAAGGTGTAATGGCTGCGAAATATTTTTCTGATAAAGGAATTAAGACAAATGTAACACTTGTGTTTTCAGCTGGCCAAGCTTTATTAGCTGCAAAAGCCGGAGCAACTTATGTTTCTCCTTTTATTGGTCGTTTAGATGATATTTCTACAGATGGTTTAAATTTAATCGAAGAGATTAGATTAATTTATGATAATTACGGATACGAAACTCAAATTTTAGCAGCTTCTGTGCGTCATACTATGCACATTGTAAATTGTGCTAAAATTGGTGCAGATGTTATGACTGGTCCTCTTTCTGCAATTGCAGGTTTGTTGAAACATCCATTAACTGATATCGGATTAGCTCAATTTGTTGCTGATTTCGAAAAAGGAAATAAATAATACCACTTCAATACGAAGTACAAACGCCATCTTTCTTGTAAAAGATGGCGTTTTTTTTTCTATTTTTATTCTTAAAATAACCTAAATATGAAAAAAGTACTAGTAATGTTTGTGTTTTTAGTAGCTGGTTTGCAGGTAAATGCACAGGCGAAGGTTTTAAAATCAGTAAATGAAGCTGGTGATGTGGCTACTTTTGAATTAGATTGTACGGTAAAATTTCAGACACTTGCCAAAGGGTTGCGTTATAATATTACACGTCATGAATTTAAAGGTCCGGAAATGAAAAATTCTTACCGATTATTGTTGGTAATGGATGGTTTTTATTCTAAAACATTGAATAAGGAAATGACTATTTCAGCAGTCTTAAGTGATGGAACTGTAATTGAAGCCAGAAAAATAATTGAAGATGATGGTTTTTTTGATGGAGCGTGTACTTTAAAAATTAAAGACCCTAAGGCGCTTTTAGAAGCAAATATAGACAAGGTTATTGTTCATGCTGATAAAGAAGTTGTTTATACATTATCGGAACAAAATAAAGTAATTTTTAAGAAAAATTTGAAGAACATCATGACAGAAAAATAAAATTCATGCATTTTGTTTTAAACATAAAAAAGTCCCGTTTCACATTGTAAAACGGGACTTTTTTCTATATTAATTTGAATTAGTGACCTCCGCCACCGCCTTCAACATGATTAATTCCTTGTCTTTTTAATATTTTAGGACAATAGAAACCATAGAATCCTAAGTATGCAAAACCAATTAATGGAACGATATAAGAGAAATGTGTCCATGTGATTCCGAAAATTCCTTCTGGACTGGTCAAATCAATATCACAGATGCTTCCCTGAATCAAAGGAATAACTCCTCCTCCAAGAATCATCATAATTAGGAATGAAGATGCTTTTCCTGTATTTTTTCCTAAACCTGCAATCGCTAAATCGAAGATAGAAGGCCACATGATAGATAAGAATAAACCTCCGGAGATAAAGAAGAATTTAGCAATTGAAGGATCTGGACAAACCAAGCCAATCAACATCATTAATACACCTGATATACCGAAAAGCATTAAAGTCTTTCCTGCATTTTTACCTCCAACAAAACTTACAGCGATAAATAGTAAAATCCAGATTGGATAGATATAAAATGAAGAAACGTCATGTCCGGCAAAAATATTAGCTCCAATAATTACTCCAAATGCGATAGCAGGAACAATAAATTTAAGTGCTGTGTTTACCAGATTTGAAGTGTTGAAAACGTTTACCCCACCATTCCAACGGCCAATCATTAAACTTCCCCAGTAAAGGGCTATAAATGGAGCAATGGCATCTTCTAAAACATTACCAAATTCAGCGGTATGTAATAAAGCTGGTAAATTACTAATGATGGTTACTTCAGTTCCAACATAAATGAAGATACCTAACATTCCTAAATATAGTTGTGGGTAATCTAATATGGTGAATTTTTCGTGTGCTACTTTAACCACTTCTTCCTCTTCTTTTGCAGGATCTTCAATTTTTGAAAAGTTCATGAAAATAGCTACAGCAATAAAAGCAAGACCTAAGATGATAAATGGTAATTTAATATCTTCTAATGAAAGTGAAGTTTTTTTGTCATCTCCCATTCCGAATAAAGCAATTCCTAAAAGAATAGCTCCAATAGTTGTTCCGAAAGAGTTAATACCTCCTGCCAATGTTAAACGGTGCGCTCCTGTTGCAGGACTTCCCATTTTAATAGCTAAAGGATTGGCAACAATTTGTTGAATTGAAAATCCTAAACCAACAGTAAACAAAGCAGTTAAGAAGAAAGGAAAGCTTTCCATTGTTGCTGCCGGAATGAATAAAAAGGAACCAACAGCTGAAAGAACTAAACCAGCTGAAAGTGTTTTTTTGTATCCAAATTTTTGTAAAACATCTACTTTTAGAGAAACTAAAAAGAAGATTATCGATCCTACAAAGTAAGAAACGTAGAACGCCCAGGCTACTAATTGCGATTGTACCTGAGATAAGGTAAATACTTTTTTGAATACTGGAATTAAGATGTCATTGGCAGATCCAACAAAACCCCAAAAGAAGAAGACGATTATCAATGAGATAAATTGCCCCCACTTGGTTTGCACATTTTCTGAACTCATAATTGTAATAAGGTTAATTTTTTAATTTATTGTTTTTTGAAGACCGTAAATATATTTGTTAAGTATATCAAAAAAAAATAAAAAGGCACAAATAATGTTAAATTTAAACCAACAACATCATTTTTTCAACAAAGTGTTAATTTTTACCTAGTTAGAAAACGAAAAATGAAATAGTATTTTATTCAAGAATTTTGGTTTTTACATCTTTGCTATAGTTTCGACCAATAGGAATAGTGTAAGATTGTATCTGAATACGATTTCCTTCAATAGATTTTACCTTATTTAAGGCAATTACATAAGATTTATGGATGCGAAGGAAGCGATCTGCAGGTAATTCTTCAGATAATGATGTTAAAGATTTGTGTGTAATATAGGTTTTATCAGGTGTAACGACCTTGATGTATTCCTTCATTCCTTCAACAAATAAAATCTCTTCAATATTAATTTTCATCATTTTTTTATCAACCTTAATAAAAATATGAGAGTCACCTTTTGTGGTTTCTACCTTAATATTGTTCTTTAAATTATATTCAGTAGTGATTTTATTTATGCATTTTATAAATCTTGGAAGCGGAATAGGTTTTACCAAATAATCTAAAACATCAAGATCATAACTTTCAGCAGCAAATTCTCTAAAAGCAGTTGTAATAATTACTTTGGTTTTGTTTTCGATCAGACTAATTAATTCAAATCCAGTCATCATTGGCATATTGATATCCAAAAATACTGCATCAACAGTTGTGCTGTTTATAAAATCAAGCGCTTCTAAAGAATTATTGAATGTAGCTATAACTTCAAAATCAGTAAAATTATTGAAATAATTTTGCAGGACTTTGATAGCTAATGGCTCATCATCAATCAACACGCATTTAATCTTCATTATGAATAGGTATTTGCAAACGGATTATATAGTAATTCAATTTTGTCGTTTGTTTTAAGCTGAAATTGTTTTTGTAAATTAACTTCAATCTTTTCTTGGTGTTAGTTAATCCAATTCCACCTTTTGAATTAAGATTTTGTGAAATTACAAAATTATTTAGGATTTCAAAATCTAACATTTTATTATTGATAACTTTACAATTGATCTTAATTTTTAAGTTTCGATTGTTCAAACCACCGTGTTTAAAGGCATTTTCGACCAGCGAAATGAATATTAAAGGGGGTACAACAATGTCTTCAATATTAGACTCTAAGTTGATTGTAACTTCAACATTTTCAAAGCGTAATTTTTCAATTTCAATGTAATTTTGAATATAATCTATTTCTTTAATTAAAGGAACAAATTTGGTTCCTTTAACATCATACAAAACATATTCCATCAAATTTGATAATTTAATGATAACGTCCGGAACCTTATCTGACGATTCTAAAGATAAAGCATATAGATTATTTAATGTATTGAAAAAGAAATGCGGCTGAATCTGGTTTTCAAGATATTTTAATTTGATTTTGAATTGATTCTCCCGTAGCGACCTGTTTCTTTCACGCTCACGCAACCAGGTTAAAGTCAGATAAACAGATGAAGCCATTGCCAAAACATATAATTCACCAATACAAACCGCCACAATATGATTGATCTCAAAAGGGTGATATTCACGATTGGCTTCTGGCCAGATATTTTCAGATATAATATAATAGGTAAGTGCTGTTTTGAGTAAATAAATCGCAAATAAACTTAGTAGCAGAGAAAATGTATAGGTGATATACTTCTGTTTTAGTACGTAACGTGGAACTAAAACAAACAGATTAAAATATACTAAAGGAATATGCAGCGAGAACTCAACTAAATTTGATTTGAATGAATAAGGATAATCATTGAAATACGCTCCCCATCGTAAAAAGTTCAAAGTAAAGTAACTGCCCCAAAACCAAAAATGATTTTGAAGTTTTATGTCAAAGTTTAATTTTTGAATATCGTTCAACTTAATTAATAAGGGATTAGTGGTCTTTGTTATTCTGCTATAATATTCTGCAACTTTAAACAATTAGTTGTTAAAACGCAATTCTTTTGAATAAAATTTTATAAAAATTGTCATTTTGTCGATTATTTTTTTAAGACAACGTTTTCGCAAAACATAATGTTGAGTGTTTTATGTCGTTTGTTTAAGGTTTGGTGTTGTTTGTATAAATTGTTTTATTTATGTTAATTTTAACAATAAATTTATCGCTTAACTAAAAAAAACCATGAAAAAATGAAACAAATTATGTTAATCTTTATGATTTTTCTCACTACGCAAGTTGCACTTGCACAAGTGAAAACAATCAAAGGTTTAGTAAGCGATCAAAACGGATTGCCGTTGCCAGGAGTAACTGTTATAGTTCAAGGCACAAAAACAGCAACTCAAAGTGATTATGATGGTATATATACGATACAGGCATCTCCAGGAGATGTTTTGGTTTTCTCGTATATAGGAATTAAAACTAAAGCTGTAACTGTTACAACAGCGACTACATTAAATGTTGTGCTAACTGAGGATGCGCAAAACTTAGAGGAAGTTGTCGTTACTGCATTAGGTATTAAAAGACAAAAGAAAGAACTGGGATATGCAGTTCAGGATGTCAAAGGAGATCAATTAAATAAAGTAATTACAACGAATGTTACAACTGCGCTTTCTGGTAGAATAGCCGGTGTCGATGTTTCGATTCCTGCAACTGGAGTAGCCGGAAGTACAAGGGTTATTATTAGGGGTATTTCCAGTATTGGTGAGAGTAATCAGCCACTTTATATTGTAGATGGTGTTCCTATTGATAACGGAGGTTTATCAAATGATAGCGCTGCAAATAGTATGTGGTTTGATGGAAGAGATAATGGAGATGGAATTTCTGGTATTAATCCGAATAACATTGAAAGTTTAACGGTATTAAAAGGTGCAGCTGCTGCAGCTCTTTATGGCTCAAGAGCATTAAATGGAGTAATTTTAATTACAACTAAAAAAGGTAACAAAGGAAAACTTCAGGTTGAATTAACCAGCGGCGTGAGTTTTGATCGAGTAAATGCTAAATATTCAGATTTTCAAAGTGAATATGGTACAGGATCAAATGGTGTATTGCCAGATCCTTTGAAATCTCCTACAGAAATTTATGGATATACTACAAATGCATGGGGACCTAAGTTTTCTGAAACAGTTGGACAACAAGTAAAAATATTTGATGGTTCGATGAAACCATATGCAAAAGTTGAAAATAATATTCAGGACTTTTTTGGAACAGGGTTTACCACTACAAATGGAGTGGCATTATCTGGAGGAAATGAAAATGCATTCGTACGTTTTGGTTTCAACAATTTGAAAAATGATGATGTTATTCCAAATTCTGGTTTGGAAAGAAATGACGCCAGTTTAAATGCAACTTTAAAATCAGAGAAATTTACTTTAGATGCCAATGTAAATTACATTGCCGAGAATACCAATAATAGACCAGGTTTAGGAGATTCTCCTAATAATGTTGGATATTCATTGAGTGGATTGGCGCCTAATATTGATCAGGCCTGGTTAAAAAATTATAAAAATGAAGAAACTGGGGAAATTTATAAATGGAACAGTAATGTTTATCAATTGAATCCTTATTTTACTACACAAGAAAATCATAACTCTTCCGTAAAAAATCGTTTTATCGGAAATGTTGCAGGAACGTATCAATTAAAAAAATGGGTTGCCTTAACTTTTCGAACAGGTTTAGACACTTATGCTTTTGGTGCTAAAGATTTTATGGCTGCAGGAAGTACCTGGCCAGGAAGAGATGAAGGATATCTTGGTTTAAATAATATCAATGTCTCAGAAATGAATACTGATTTAATTGCAACTTTCAGCAATATAAAATTAGCAACAGATTTTACTTTTTCCGGAATTTTGGGAGCAAGTAGAAGAGATTTTAGAAGAGAACAAAATTCAAGATTTGGAACTAAAATTATTGAACCGGGAACAGAGTACATTAGTAATTTTGTAAATCAAACAGAAAATGCTCCTGTAGAAACAAAAACAAGAACAAATTCAGTTTATGGTTCTGCAAAGTTTGACTATAAAGGTTATCTATATGCTGAGTTTACAGGTAGAAATGATTGGTTTAGTGTAATCAATAAAGATGCATTTTATCCTGCAGCTTCATTAGGTTTTGTGTTTTCAGATGCATTTGGTATTCAGAGTGATACGTTTAGCTATGGAAAATTTAGAGCATCATGGGCGCAAGTTTCAAATGCACCGGGTGCTTACAAAAATGCATTAAACTATACTACTTTTGCTTCCTACAATGGTCAGAGTGTTGTAAATATTAAAAATACAGCAGCCCCTAATCCCGATTTAACTTACCAATCTAAAACTGGAATTGAGTTTGGACTTGAAACGGCTTTCTTTAAAAACAGATTAAAAGCTGATATTACAGTATATCGTGAAGATACTTCTGACCAAACACTGGATTTACCTTCATCTTCAACTTCTGGATATGAATTTATTTCTGTAAATGCCGGAGAATTAAGAAACGAAGGTATCGAGATATTTTTATCAGGTTCACCAATTAAAACTAAAGATTTTGAATGGGGAATTGATTTGAACTTCTCAAAAAACAAAAACTCAATACTTTCTTTACATCCAGACATTAATACTTACACCATTTCTGATGCACGTTGGGCAGGAGCTTCTATCGTAGCAAAAGTTGGTGGTCAGTACGGTACTATTATGGGTAGAGATTTTTTAAGAAATGAAGCTGGAGAAAAGGTAGTAGCTGCAAATGGTTTGCCTTTGTTTACTGATGAAAAAGTAGCATTAGGAAAAGGACTTCCGGATTGGGCTGCAGGTTTAACTAACAGATTTAGCTATAGAGGTATTACACTTCAATTTCTGATAGATATGAAATTTGGTATGGATGTTTATTCGATGACCAATTCAGTTGCTGCAACAAAAGGACTTTTAGATGTAACTACTGAAGGTAGAGATGAATATAATCATGCAAGAGCAGCAGCAGTTGCCAGTGATCCTAACTTTAGTCAGGGAACATGGATTCCTACAGCTGGTTATGTAGCAGAAGGTGTTGTAAATACAGGAACAGCTGCAAATCCGGTATATGTAAAAAACACTACTCCTGTTAATCCACAAGATTATTGGAACACAGTATTCAACAATTCTCCTGCGCCATTTATTTATGATGCTTCTTATGTAAAATTAAGAGAGGTTAGTTTGGGATATAGTATTCCGAAAAGTGTTTATAGTGGAGCAAAAATAAATTCAATTTACATTTCGGCATTTGCGAGAAATTTATTGACATTTAATAAAGACCTTCCAAACGTTGATCCGGAATCAATGTATACTTCCGGAAACGGACAAGGATTTGAATATGGGGCATTACCATTTAGAAGATCTTATGGTTTTAATATTAAAGTTGCATTCTAAAAAAAGAAATTATGAAATTTAAACATATAATAATAGCCACACTCATATTGTTTATTGTAGTAGGCTGTACCGAAAATTTTGACGAACTGGAAAAAGATCCGGTGGCATTGTCTGCAAATCCAGCCGGACAACTTACGTTTACCCAATTATGTATGTCGGGAGATGGATTTTATCAGTGGAGAACCAACTTAATTTATTCCGGTGGTTTTGTACAACATTATGCAGGAGCATGGAATGTAACTGAATTTGGTAGCAAATTCAAAAAAAACGATGGATACGCAACTGCATTATGGAGAAATGGCTATCAAAACGAATTGAAAAATGTTGTTGATATCCTTGAAAAAACAAGTGGTGATCCTGCGGCTGTAAATATGAATGCTGTTGCTAAAATCATGAAAGTAATGGTAGCACAGCGTATAACTGATATTTATGGTGATATTCCTTATTCTGAAGCTGGATTAGGCTTTTCAAAAGGAATCGTAACTCCTAAATATGATAAACAAGAAGATATTTATTCTTCGTTTTTTAAAGATCTGGAAGAAGCGAACAACCAATTAAATGCTGGTGGCGGACTAGTAAAAGGCGATTTGTTTTATAATGGAGATATCGCTAAATGGAAAAAATTGGCGAATACATTAAGATTGCGTTTGGGAATGAGAATTTCTGAGGTAAAACCAGCCGAAGCTGAAAAACAAGTTAAAGCGGCTTTACAAGCAGGCGTGTTTGAAAGTAATCTTGACAATTGTATCATGAAACATTTAGATGCCACATTTAACGATGATCCGGCTTCTATTGATTTTAGAGGTAATGGATTGGCATATGCCCTTGTGGGTAACGAAAATGGAGATCACTTTAGTACTTTAGTTATAGACTTTTTAAGAGATAATGGAGATCCGCGACTTCCAATGCTGGCAACTCCTAAAACAACTAGTAGTCTTGCCTGGGGTGCACCATTACAACCAGGTGAAACACAATATGAAGGAGTAAAACCAGGACTTTTTCAATGGGAAGTTCCAATGGGCGCAAGTTCAACTTCAGGAATTCAAGATTATTTTAAGAAAAAAACAACTCCATTTTTGCATGTAAGTTATTCAGAAACACAACTATTATTGGCTGAAGCAGCTTTTAGAGGCTGGGTTTCAGGTTCTGCCGCAGATTATTATAAAAAAGGGGTTGAAGCAGGTATAAAACAATTAGAGATTTATGGTGCAACACCGGCAACACCGGCAAATATAAATACGTACTTAACCGCTAAGCCATTAGTGGCAGGAAAAGAAAAAGAGCAAATTGCTACGCAGCTATGGATTACATATATATTTAATAGTATTGAAGCGTATTCAAACTGGAGAAGAACAGGATTTCCAAAATTAATTCCAATAACCAATGCAGATTCTGAAACAGGAGGTGTTACACCAACACGTTTGTATTATCCTAATGATGAAGCACAGAAAAATGAAGTGAATTATAAGGAAGCTTTATCAAGAATGGGTGGAACTAATGATTGGTTAAATAAAGTTTGGTGGGATAAAAACTAAAAAATATCCCAAATAAGTTATGCCTAATAAGGTGCTATTTTCATTCTAATTAAAATTAAAAACAAAAGTTTAAATTAAAAATTATGATAAAAAATAAAGCCTTATTAGGCATCCTTTTTTTTATATGTTCTTTTTTTTCGGCCTATAGTTGCTCTACCCAAAAAGAAAACGATTATGAAGAGTCGAAAAGTAAAACAGCGAGAGTGGTTGGTTATTTATCTTCGGATAATTTTAATAAAATGCAGTCGATTCAGTTCTGCAAATTGACACATTTAAATATTGCCTTTGCAAATCCCGATAAAAATGCCAACATAAATTTTAATGGAAATATTGATGAGGTAATCAAATATGCTAAATCTGTTAACCCTAATATTATAATAAGTATTTCGCTCGCAGGCGGAGTTTTATCACAAGAACAGGCAGCCAATTGGTCGTGGTTAATAGATAAATCTGAAAACAGACCTAATTTGATTCAGAATATTATAAATTTTGTTGAGCTTCATCATCTGGATGGAGTTGATGTTGACCTGGAATGGGATGCCGTAACAACTGGTTATAGTAGTTTTGTTATTGAATTAAGAAAAAGTCTGACTGAACATAAAAAGTTAATGACAGCAGCATTACCCAATAATTCTCGTTTCGATAATATAAATTCTGCAGCATTAAATGCCTTTGATTTTTTAAATATTATGTCCTATGATAGTACCGGACCGTGGACACCAAATAATCCCGGACAGCACAGTTCATTTACTAATGCACAAGACGGAATCAATTTTTGGCACAAACTACAAAATGTTCCAAGCGAAAAATTAACACTCGGAGTACCTTTTTATGGTTATAATTTTACTTATGCAAATGTAACCAGTGCTACTTTTAGTCAAATTGTAGAAGCAGGAACTCAATATGCAGATCTGGACGAAATAGGAAAAATATACTATAACGGAAGACCTTTAATTGCTCAAAAAGTTGAATTTGCTTCAGAAAATGCAGGAGGTATTATGATTTGGGAGATAGCTCAAGACTCATTTGGTGAATATTCTTTATTAGATGTAATTCATAAAAAATACTCCCATTTAAAATTTAAAACTACGGGACTTTGCGGCAATTAAAATAAATATTCTGATTCTTCATTTGAAAAATATAGATGTTATCTATAAAAAGAATTGGTTTAGAAAACCAGAATTATTGAGAATGTATAAATCTTGTTAAATAAAATATAATTTTCTGTGTAACTATCAGGTGTTTAGTGATTTATTGAATGTTATTTTTTTTTATTAAAAAAGTTAATTTAGTGAATAAAATATCCATTAGTGTTGAAAATAGTGATGTTTATTTAAGTGAAAACGTTTTCGAAAAACAGATTATTGATTGTTTTATGTCGTTTGTTTAAAATTTATTGCTGTTTGTATAATATATTTTTTTTAACAATACCTTAAGAATAATTTTACACCATAACTAACAAAATAAATAAACATGAAAAAAATTTTCTTAATCTTTATGATTGTTTTTACGGCGCAAGTTTCTCTTGCTCAGGTAAAAAATGTTAAAGGTGTGATTACGGATTCTGACGGGATGCCATTGCCAGGGGCATCTGTTGCAGTACAAGGAGGTCAAAAAGGTGCTACTACCGATTTTGACGGTTTGTACTCAATTGAAGCACAAAAAGGACAGACATTAGTTTTTAGCTATGTTGGTCTTGAAACGCAAAGTATAGTTGTAGGTGATGCTACTACAATTAATGTGAAAATGAATACGGCATCTACTAATGCATTGAATGAAGTTGTAGTAACTTCTTTAGGTATTAAGAAAACAAGAAAGTCTTTAACTTATGCAGCTCAAGAGCTTAAAGGAGAAGAGTTGACAAGAGTGAGAGACGCTAACCTTATTAATACTATCGCAGGTAAAATTGCCGGTGTTGCTGTAACTAAAAGTTCAAGCGGAACTGGAGGATCTACAAAAGTTGTAATTAGAGGAAATTCTTCAGTAACAAACAATCAACCTTTATATGTTATTGATGGTATTCCGTTGTATAATGGTTCTTCAAGCCAGCCAAACGATAGTTTTGGTAGTACATCTACAGGAAACCGTGATGGTGGTGATGTTGTTTCTCTTATTAACCCAGATGATTACGAAGGTATGACTGTATTAAAAGGTGCTGCTGCATCTGTATTATATGGTAGCCAGGGAGCAAATGGAGTAATTTTATTATCTTCTAAAAAAGCAAAAGCTGGTAAACCAAGTCTTACAGTTTCATCTGTAACAACTTTTGAATCAGCTGCATATTTGCCTAAATTTCAAAGTGATTATATTGCCGCTCCAGGTGCTGATGAATCATGGGGTGCTGCAGGAAAATCAAAAGATCATGTAAAAGATTTTTTTAATGTTGGAAACACGCAAATTACTTCAGTAGGATATTCAACTTCTGCTGACAATTCTTCTACAGCATTTACTTATTCAAATACTTCAGGAACAGGTATTATGCCAGGAAATAGTATTAAGAAAAACAATTTTGGTATTCGTCAAACAGCGAAATTCTTTAATGATAAACTTCTTTTTGCAGCAAACGCTAATTATACTACTCAGAATATTGAAAACAAACCAGTAAATGGATTTTATTTCAATCCTTTGACAGGAGTTTATTTGATGCCAAGAGGAAATGATTTTGATTATTATAAAAATAATTATGAAGTTTTTGATCCAAACAGAAACTTAATGGCGCAAAACTGGATGACAAACAGAGATATTATGCAAAACCCATATTGGGGTATAAATAGAAATAAATCTGTAGATAAAAACAATTTCTTTAATGGAGCGTTATCTTTGACTTATAAAGCTAATAATTGGTTAAGTATTGCAGGACGATACAGCTATAATAGAGCAGAGAATGCTTTTGATAAAAAAATATACGCAACTACGCAAGGTACAATATCTCACATAAATGGTAGATATTATGTAGAAGATGCATTAAGCACACAACGTTATGCTGATTTAATCGCTACTATTAATACAAAATTCAGCGATGATTTTACTTTCAACGCAAACATTGGTACGAGTGTTACTAATACACTAGGAAACCAAAAAACTATTTTGGATTCAGGAATTAGTGCAGGATTAAAATATGCTAACTGGTTTACATTACAAAACTTCAATAATAATGCAGGAAATTACCAAACTATAGATTCAAGAAAAGAAGTACAATCTATATTTGCAGCCACTACTTTTGGATATAAAGAAATGTTATTCTTAGATGTTGCAGCAAGAAATGACTGGTCATCAACGTTAGCAAACACTTCTAATCCTAGTTACTTTTATCCATCTGTGGGTATAACAGCTATTATTAGCGAAATGGCAACAATGCCAGAATGGATTAACTTTGGTAAAGTTCGTGCTACATATGCAGAAGTTGGTAATGACGTTGCTCCATTTGTAACTACTCCAACTTATTACTACACTCCGGGTGTTACAGATCCAAAACCAAAAGTTGCTCCAAAAGAAGGAACATCATTGAAACCAGAATTGAAGTCAGAGTATGAGTTTGGTACAGAATGGAGAATGTTTAACAATAGATTTACATTCGAATTGTCTTACTATAATTCAGAAACTAAAAATCAATACTTACAAGTTGTTGCACCAAAAGGAAATTCTCAAGGAGTTGATTTTTACGGTATCAATGCAGGTAGTATCGAAAATAAAGGTTTTGAGGCAGTTGTTACAGCAGGAATTATCAGAGGAGAAAAATTTTCATGGGATTCAAGTATTAACTATTCGCAAAATAAAAATAAGGTAAAAGAAATTCCTACTGAATTAGGAGGTAGAGTTAACTTGACTGAAGCGGGTGTAAATAGCTACAGATATGCTTTAATTGAAGGAAAACCATTTGGGGTTATTGAAGGTATTAACTACAAAAAAGATGCTCAGGGAAGAATGTTGTTAAATGACGATGGAACAATTCAAAAAACTGATTTTGAAGAAGTAGGAAATTCTAATCCTGATTTTATGTTAGGTTTTTCTAACTCATTCAAATTAGGTTCTTTCTTCGCTAATGTATTAATCGATGGTCGTTTTGGTGGTGAAGTAATGAGTTTGACACAAGCACAGAATGATTCTTTTGGAGTTTCAAAAGCTACAGGTGATGCAAGAAATGCAGGTGGTGTTAGTGTAAATGCAGTAAGAGCAAGCGATGGAACTCCGGTTTCAAGTATGGATGCTAAACTTTACTATACACAGGTAGGTGGTAGAGCAGGAATCACAGGAGAATACGTTTACAGCGCAACTAATGTTAGTGTTAGAGAGCTTTCAATAGGATATAATTTCAGTGCTAAAAAATTACCATTTATTCAGAGTGCAAGTATTTCTTTAATTGCAAGAAACTTATTTTTTATCTACAAAGATGCACCGTTTGACCCAAATATTGCATTAAGTACAGGCGAAGGTTTACAAGGTGTTGATATTTATGGATTACCATCTACAAGAAGTATCGGTCTTAATTTAAATGTAACATTCTAATTTTAAAAACATGAAATTAAATACAATAAAAAAAACAGCTATCTGTATATCATTACTCGCAGCAGTAGGTTGTACAGGTGATTTTGAAGATATTAATACCAATCCAAATGGTATTACTCCTGAATTATTCGAGCAGGATTTTAATCATATTAAAGGAGGTTTTGCTCCAATGTTTAATAACATTTATGTATTCACTCCAGATTGGGTTTATCAGTTACAGCAAAATTTAAATAGTGACATATGGTCTGGTTATATGGCTACACCAACAGGCTTTGAAGGAGGTATAAACAACACAACTTATGCGTTGGTTGACAACTGGAATGGATTTATTTGGGATTATGCTTACAGTAATGTAATGTTTAATGCCTATGATATTGCCCAAAAATCTAAAGGCAAATATGATCAGTTTTATGCTTTATCTTTAATATTGAAAGTAGAAGGTATGCATAGATTAACAGATACTTTTGGACCAATTATTTATTCAAAATTTGGAACGACAGATTCAACTATTGCATATGATTCACAACAAGAGGTTTACAATCAAATGTTTGCTGAATTAGATGTAGCCGTTGCTGAATTGACTAAAAGAGTAGATGCAGGTGAAGCTTCATCTTTTGCATCAACTGATATGTCAGGTTATGGTGGAGATTACAAAGCATGGGTAAAGTTTGCAAATACTTTGCGCCTAAGATTAGCAATGCGTGTTGTTAAAATTGACCCGGCATTGGCAAAAACACAAGCTGAAAAAGCGGTGGCTCATAAGTTTGGAGTGTTTATGACAAATGCTGATTTATTTAAAATTGTTTCTCCGGTTTACACTAATCCAGTTGCTACAATTAGTGATTCTTGGTTAGATATCCGTATGTCAGCAGATATGGAGTCAATCCTTGGTGGATATAATGATCCAAGAATAGCTACTTATTTTGAGACTTCAACTCAATTTCCAGGACAATACAAAGGTGTTCGTACAGGAATTGACATCGCTGCAAAATCCGATCACCAGAATTTTTCAGGAATTGGATCTGTTGTTAGAGCTAAAGAGATAGTTTTAATGACTACTGCCGAAGCTTATTTCTTAAGATCTGAAGGTGCATTAAGAGGATGGAACATGAATGGGACAGCCCAGGATTTGTATGAAGCAGGAATTAAAGCTTCATTTGAGCAAAGAGGTGCTTCAGGTGCAGCGGCTTATATTACTGATAATACAAAAACAGCAAAAGCTTACGTAGATCCTAATTTTCCTGTAAATAACTCTCCTGCAGTTAATAATGTTACTGTTGCGTGGGATGCTGCCGCAACTAACGAAGTTAAATTGCAAAAAATTATTACTCAAAAATGGATTGCTGGTTTCCCGGAAGGACAAGAAGCCTGGTCTGACTATAGAAGAACCGGATATCCTAAACTTTTCCCTGTACTTAAAAACTATAGTGGAGGTAAAATCACTACTGAGTTTGGTGCACGTAGAATCAACTATGTTAATTCTGAAAAAGCTGGTAATGCAGGTGGTGTCGCTACCGGAGTTGCAAAACTGGGTGGTCCTGATAATGGAGGAACCAGAGTTTGGTGGGATGTTAACAAAGCAAACTTCTAAGAGAACATAAGATTAAAAGAATTTTAGTTTGGTTAGTAAATGGTATAAGCGATGCAAATTGCTTATACCATTTCAAAAACCAACTTAATAATTACCAAAAAAGAAAAAAATGAAAAGTGCTTTAGAAATAAAACCTGATATTAGCTATAAAAGTGCAGGAAAATTTGAAGAAACTCGATTTGAAAAAATCCACAATGAGATATTCAAAAGTTCTGCAGAAGCTTCAGTAATTGTAGCGCAGGAAATCGCTCAGTTAATTAGATCTAAACAAGAAAAAAATAAATCTTGTGTATTAGGTTTAGCAACAGGTTCTTCTCCTATAAAAGTATATGAGGAATTAGTTAGAATGCACAGAGAAGAAGGACTAAGTTTTAGCAATGTAATTACTTTTAACCTGGATGAATATTATCCAATGACAAAAGAGAACAACCAGAGCTATCACTATTTCATGCATCAGCATCTTTTTAATCATATTGATATTAAGCCTGAAAATGTAAATATTCCTGACGGTACTGTAGCTATTGATGAATTAAATCAATACTGCATTGATTATGAAATGAATATTAAACAAGCCGGTGGACTTGATTTTCAATTATTAGGTATCGGACGTACAGGTCACGTTGGTTTCAACGAACCGGGATCGCACATTAACTCCGGAACCAGAATTATTACACTGGATCACATTACAAGAGTAGATGCTTCATCTGACTTTAATGGTATTGATAATGTTCCGAAAAGAGCAATTACCATGGGAGTTTCTACGATTATGAGATCTAAAAGAATCGTATTAATGGCTTGGGGACAAAATAAAGCCGATATCATCAAAAGAACTATTCAGGGTGATATCAGTTCAGAAGTTCCTGCTACATTTTTACAAAACCATCCAAATGCAACTTTCGTTTTAGACCAGTCTGCAGCTTCTGAATTGACTCGTTTCAAAACGCCTTGGTTAGTAGGAGAATGCATATGGACACAAGAATTAAAAAGCAAAGCGATTGTATGGTTATGCCAAAAAACAAAACAATCTATTTTAAAACTAACAGACAGGGATTACAATAACAACGGAATGTCTGATCTTTTGGCACAGGAAGGTTCTGCATATGATTTGAACATTAATATGTTCAACGTATTGCAGCATACCATAACGGGATGGCCGGGTGGAAAACCAAATACTGATGATTCACACAGACCTGAAAGAGCCAATCCTGCAAAAAAACGAGTGATTCTTTTTAGTCCACATCCAGATGATGATGTGATTTCTATGGGAGGAACTTTTTCAAAATTGATAAAACAAGGACACGATGTGCATGTTGTATATCAAACCTCTGGAAATATAGCAGTTACAGATGACGAAGCGTTAAAATTTGCCGAAGTTGCCAAAGATTTTATTGGAGAAGCCGGTAGCGGAATAAATTTCAAAGCTGTAATTGAGTTTTTGAATAATAAATCAGAAAATCAAATTGATTCTTTGGAAGTTCGAAAATTAAAAGGACTTATCAGAAGAAGAGAATCTTACGCGGCGACAAGATATATTGGTTTGAAAGATGAGAATACTCACTTTTTAGACCTTCCATTTTATGAAACAGGGCAGGTTAAAAAGAATCCGCTAGGACCTGAAGATATTGCTATTGTAAAGGATATTATTGCCAAAATAAAACCGCATCAGGTATTTGCTGCCGGAGATTTAGCAGATCCGCATGGAACGCATGAAGTTTGTCTAAACGCGATTTTTGCTGCCATGAAAGAATTGAAACCAGAAAAATACATGGACGACTGTTGGTTATGGTTGTACAGAGGTGCTTGGCACGAATGGGATATTCATGAAATTGACATGGCCGTTCCGCTTTCTCCATCAGAAGTATTATTGAAACGTCATGCGATTTTATACCACCAATCTCAAAAGGACAGAGTTATGTTTCAAGGAAATGACTCAAGAGAGTTTTGGGTTAGGGCAGAAGACAGAAACAAAAATACAGCAATCCTTTACGATGAATTAGGATTAGCTGAATACGAAGCAATCGAAGCCTTTAAACGTTTTGATTACTAAAATTATTTAAGATTCGGTTAGCGAATCAAATTTCAAAATTCAGTTTGATTTTATAATGAAAGTGAGGTTCACTAGAAGTCATTCTGAGTTTTGTTTCTTTTATCTATTTATTAATGTTATCTCCGGATAGCATCTTTCAAACACAATAAAATGAAATATTTATTAGTCCTACTATTAGCGGGTTTAACTTCTAGTGCTCAAATTCAAAAAGAGCAGCTAAATCTTATGCCGTGGCCTCAAAATGTTGTTTTAAATGATGGAAATTTTACTTTAACTAAAAATTTTAAAGTAAACGTTACCGGAAATCCAAATCCAAGAATTTTTGGAGGCGTGACTCGTTTTTTACGACGATTAGATGGTAGAGCTGGTATTTTTTTCGAACAGGGTTTTATTACAAAATTAAATGAAGTTCCAACAGCAGAACTTCAGATAAACTGTACTAAAAGTGGAAAAATTGGCTTGTATGAAGACGAAAGTTATCATTTAGATATCAAACAAAATAAAATTACAATTAATGCAACAAGCGATTTAGGAGCTTTACATGGTCTTGAAACGTTATTGCAGATGTTACAAAATAATAATACTTCATTTTATTTTCCAAACGCACAAATTTCAGATTTTCCGAGATTTACATGGAGAGGCTTGATGATTGATGCTTCAAGACATTTTCAACCAACCGATGTTATCAAAAGAAATATTGACGGATTGGCAGCGATGAAAATGAATGTTTTTCACTGGCATTTAGTTGATGATCAGGGTTGGAGAATTGAAATGAAAAAACATCCAAAACTAATTGAGTTAGCCTCAGATGGAATGTATTACACACAAGAGGAAATTAAAAATATCGTAAAATATGCTGATGAGCGCGGTATTTTGATAGTTCCGGAAATAGATGTTCCTGGTCACGGATCTGCAATACTTACAGCTTACCCGGAAATTGGTAGCAAAGTGATTACGCTGACTGGTGGAACCTCAGAAAAAAATATTCAGGGTACAGCAATTGCTACCTATGGAGTTGAAAGAAATGCTGGTATTTTTTCGCCAACATTAGATCCTTCAAATCCTAAAACATATCAAATATTAAGTGAATTGTTTGATGAGGTTTGCCCACTTTTTCCCGGAGCTTATTTTCATATCGGGGGAGATGAAAACGAAGGGAAAGATTGGGATGCAAACCCTAAAATTCAGGCGTTCAAAAAGAAAAACAACCTGGCTACAAATCACGAATTGCAAACCTATTTTACCATGCAATTAGTTCCGATGCTTAAAAAACACGGAAAACAATTGATGGGATGGGAAGAAATTTTGACAAAAAACATGTCAAAAGAAGCTATTATTCATTCCTGGAGAGGACCTAATGAAGGTGTTGTTGCAGGCCAATCATTAGTCGATGCAGTAAAAAAAGGATACAAAACTGTGTTATCAAACGGATATTATATTGATTTAATGTATCCGGTTGAAAGTCATTATTTGAATGATCCAATGCCAAAAGGAGCTGATTTATCTACAGAAGAAAGAGCTAGAATTTTAGGTGGAGAAGCAACAATGTGGACAGAACTTGTAACGCCAACCACAATAGATTCAAGAGTTTGGCCAAGAACTGCTGCAATTGCAGAACGACTTTGGTCAGCAGAAAATATTACAGATGTTGAAAATATGCGCAAACGTCTTGATGTAATTTCATTTAGATTAGAAGAATTAGGACTGACGCATATTCGCAATAAAGAAGTAATCTTAAGAAATGTTGCAAACAATCAAAATACACAAGCATTGAATGAATTTACAAATGTTTGTGAACCTTTAAAAGGATATAAACGTAATAAAGGCGGAACTGAATATCAAATGTATTCTCCATTTACATTATTTGCAGATGCCTGTACATCTGATGCTAAAGACTCTTTAGCTTTTGATGCGGCAGTTTCTCAATATTTAGCTAATAAGTCGCCTGAAAATAAAGCAAAAGTGATTGCATTTTTTAACAAATGGATTGCAATGAATAAAGGATTAATAGAGCTAAGTTCCACTGCTCCGTTAGTACAACCCATTTTGCCTTTATCTAAAAAGTTAACAGATGCATCGCAGGAATTGTTACTTGTTCTGGATAATAAATCAACATTAAAAGCAGATGATTTGAAAAATCTAATAGAGCAATGCAATAGCAAAGATCACGCTGATGTTGAGTTATCAGTATATGAAAGTCTTAAAAAATTAATTTAAAGTTTGGTTTGAATTAGTATGTTGTAGTTATCAGTTTATTTAGTAATTATTTATCTCTACCGGAATTTCTGGTAGAGATATTTATCAGGTAATCAGGATAATTATAGATTTTTTTCAAAACACAAAAACCAATAAAATCTTTAAAAATAACCACTAAAGGAGTATTAACATTTTAAAACCAAATAAAAAGAATAAAAACAAAACATGACAAAAATAGAATTTCAGATTGATGAATGCCCAAGTTTATCTTCTTGTATTTAATCTAATTTTTTAAAAATTATATCTAAATATCAATCAATACTATTTGCTAATGATTATGGTAGAATCGGTAATAGTAATATTTATTTATAGAAGTAATATGAATTAATTCCACTTGATTGCAATCTCCAAATTGCAGTTGGCTGAAAGCCCAGTTATTGTTTTTTATATGCTACGTTTTGGCGTGTATTATTTAGTAACCGGAATATTTATTTTCTATTAACCAATATTTATTAATTATGAAACATTATTACAGATTGCTTTTTTTGTTACTGTTTCCCTTACTAGCGTTAGCTCAACCAGCTCACGGAAAAAAGGTAGTAGGGTATTATGCGCAATGGTCTATCTATGCCAGGGATTTTAATGTCCCAAAGATCGACGGAAGTAAATTGACGCATTTGAATTATTCTTTTTATGGGACAACTTATGATCCTGCCCATCCAGAGAATACAAAGTTATTATGTTTAGATTCGTATGCTGATTTTGAGCATATGGAAGGCGGAATCCCATGGGATGCCCCAGTAAAAGGAAACTTTTATGATTTGATGAAACTCAAACAAAAGTATCCACATCTTAAAATTTTAATTTCTGTTGGAGGATGGACTAAAGGTCAGGATCTTTCTCCGATTGCTGCAAGTCCGGTAGCAAGAGCTGCTTTGGCTGCAGACATGGCAAACTTTATTGTAAAGTATCCTTTTATTGATGGATTTGACATCGATTGGGAATATCCTCTTTCTGGAGGAACAGACGGTACTGAAGTAATCAATGGAGCCCCAATTCCTCCACAAAAATACAGCCCGGATGACAACAAAAATTTAGTGTATTTATTGAAAGCAATGCGTCAGGCAATGCCAAATAAATTAATCACTATTGCAGCCGGAAACAATGTTCGAAATGTTGCCAAACAATATTTAGGACCAAACACGAGAGCGCAATACGGAATGACAGAAGATATTTCGACTTATTGTGATTATATCACTTACTTTGGATATGATTTTGGAGGAAACTGGTATGATAAAACCTGTCTTAATGCTCCATTATATTCAAGTGGAAATCCAAATGATCCGTTATACGGAGCAACTCAATCAGAATCATTAGATGAATTAACAAATCAATATTTGAATGTTGTTGGTTTTCCTGCGAATAAATTAATCATGGGATTACCTTTCTACGGGAAAAAATTTGATCATGTTGCCAATAACGGAACAAATCCAAATTTACCTGGATTATTCGTTTCTGCGCCAAGAGATATCGTTTCAGGATGTACAAATCCGCAAAATCCAACAGGAACCTGGGATGGTCCCGCAGCTTGCGAAAAATCAGGAAGTATTGAAATTTGTGATTTAGTTGGAAATCCGGTTACGAATTCACATCCTTATTTAGATCCAAATACCATGTTAGTTACACCAACTGCAGCAGCTGCAGGATGGGTTAGGTATTTTGACAATACAACTAAAGTTCCTTATTTATACAATGCTACTTTAAAACAGTTTATCAGTTATGAGGATAAACAATCAATGGATTTAAAAGTACAATATATTAAATCGAGAAATCTTGCAGGAGGTATGGTTTGGGAATTATCTCAGGATACCAGAGGTTCAATTCCTAATGCATTATTAAATCAGGTTGACACTTCTTTTGGAAGCATCGTTGCAGGAACAGTAAGTATTGCAGGTTCTGTAAAAAACGGATCAGCTTTAGTTCCAGATGTAACAGTTGAATTGCGCGATGCAAGTAATGCAGTATTACAAACTGTAGTTTCTACAGCTGGTAATTTTACATTCAACAATTTACCTTCTGGACAAACTTATAAATTAACAGCGCTAAAAGCGACTTATACTTTTACTCCGGTAACTTTAACAAATGTTACAGTTAACCAAACCGCTATTGTAATTAACGGATCTCAACCTTTATATACAGTAAGCGGAACTGTTCTTGACGGATCAACGCCAGTATCTGGAGTTACGGTTTCAGCAACTTCCGGATCTACAGTTTTAACGGCAGTTTCGAATGCAAGTGGTGTTTACAGCGTTGCAGGTTTAACAGCCGGATTAAACTTTACAGTTATAGCTGCAAAAACAGGATTCTCTTACACACCAACTTCTACAGTTTATAATGCTATTGATGCTAACAAAACGTTGAATTTCGTTCAGGGTGCACCAATTGTATATTATACGGTAAGCGGAACAATTTTGAACAATACAACTCCAGTTTCAGGAGTTACAGTTACAGCAACTTCAACAGGAGGAACTTTTACTGCAACTACAAACGCAAGCGGAGTTTATTCAATCGCTAATTTGCCATCAGGCGGAAATTATACTGTAACTGCTGCTTTAGCAGGACAAACGTATACGCCGGCTTCAACAGTTTATACTAATTTAACAGCCAATAAAACATTGAATTTTTCTCAGGATGTTATTGTTGTAGGTACAAGTAAAATTAGCGGAACAGTTAAAAATGGTACGGTTCCGGTTTCAGGAGCTAAAGTCGAATTGATTTTGCCTTGGACAGATAGCACACATCCATATTTAAGCAAATTGGCTGTTACAGATGCTCAGGGAAAATACAGTTTTGATAATGCTATATTGTCAGGATATACCACTATTTCAAGTTTAAAATTAAATACATGGGAAAACGGAGAAGTTGTTTATTTACCGAACAATCTGACAAACTTTGCTGTTCCTGCAAATCCAACTGTTTATGATTTCAATACAGGTGCAGTTACAACAACTTATACAGTTAGCGGAACAGTTCTAAACGGAGCAGCTCCTGTTTCAGGCGCAACAATTTCAGCCGTTACAGGTTCTACAACTCTAACAGCAACTTCTGATGCATCAGGAAATTACAGTATTGCAAATTTAGTTTCAGGATCAAATTATACCGTAACTATTGCAAAAACAGGGTTGACATTCACTCCGGCTTCAACAGTTTATAATGCGATCAGTTCTAATAAAACATTGAATTTTACACAAGTTGTAACACCAGTTTATTATACGGTAAGTGGAAGCGTTTTAAACGGATCAACTGCAGTTTCTGGCGCAACAATTTCAGCGGTTTCAGGAAGTACAACTTTAACAGCGACTTCAGATGCTTCAGGAAATTACAGTGTTGCCAATTTAGTTGCAGGATCAGATTATACGGTAACTATTGCTAAAACGGGATTAACTTTTACACCAGCTTCAACAGTTTACAGTGCTATAAATTCGAATAAAACATTGAATTTTACACAAGTTGTAACGCCAGTATATTATACAGTTAGCGGAACGGTTCTTAACGGAGCAACTCCGGTTTCAGGCGCAACGATTTCAGCAGTTACAGGAACAACGACTTTAACAGCTACTTCAGATGCTTCAGGAAATTACAGTATTGCTAATTTGGTTTCAGGATCAAATTATACTGTAACTATTGCAAAAACAGGATTGACATTTACACCTGCTTCAACAGTTTATAATGCGATCAGTTCTAATAAAACATTGAATTTTACGCAGGTTGTAACACCAGTTTATTATACAGTAAGCGGAACAGTGAAAAACGGAACAACAGCAGTTTCAGGAGTAACAATTTCGGCTACTTCAGGAACTACAACATTAACAGCAACTTCCGATGCTTCAGGAAATTACAGTGTTGCTAATTTAGTTGCAGGTTCAGATTATGCTGTAACAGCGGCTAAAACAGGTTTAAGTTTCAGTCCGGCTACTACAGTTTATACGGCTATAGCTGCAAATAAAACATTAAACTTTACTCAAAATGTTACAAGCGGAAACTTAATCAGCGGAACAGTTAAAAATGGTTCATCTCCAGTTTCTGGAGCTAAAGTAGAATTAATTTTACCTTGGACAGATAATACTCACGGTTATGTAAGTATTATTGCAACTACAGATGCTTCAGGAAATTTCAGCTATAACAATTCGGCTTTAGCAGGATATTCTATCATTACAAGTTTAAAATTGAATTCATGGGAAAATGGTGAAGTAGCCTATTTTCCAAACAATTTGACAAACTTCGCGGTGCCAACAACGCCTCAGGTTTATAACTTCAATACAAACACAGTTACACCACCGCAGGTTACTATTACGGCTCCTTCAGCTGCAACTGTAGCGATTGCTCCGGGAACAGCTATTCAGCTGAAAGCAACTGCAAGTGTAGATGCAAGCTTAACTATTTCGTCAGTAATTTTTAACATAAACGGACAAAATATTACAGCAGCACTTTCAGGAACAGAATATGTTGCAAACTGGACTCCGGCTGCAGCAGATTTCAACAAAAATTATACGTTGAAAGCAACAGTAACTACTTCAAGTGGTACAACTGCTGAGAATACAAAAGCGTTCTCTTTACAATGTTCAGGAACTACTTGTCCAAATTCATTGCCGGTAATTACCTGGAATTCACCATCGAATACTACTATATACCAGAATGCTTTCCAGGTTGTGCCAATTTCGGTTATAGCTGTTGATAATGACGGGTCGGTTTCAGGTGTTAGTATTACAATAAATGGCGGTACATTTAACATGACAGCAGGTGCAAATAATGCCTATACGTATAATTTCACACCATCTGCTTATCAGGATTATTCAGTTGTAATCAAAGCAACCGATAATCAATCGGGTGTAACTACATTAAACAATACAATTAAAATTGCTCAAGTGGGCACTAATAGATTTATTGCACTTCCATCTAAAGTTATTTTAGGATATGCACATTCTTGGGAAAATACTTCTGCTCCATTTTTATATTTTTCTCAAATGGTGGGAAGTAAGTTCAACGTAGTCGATTATTCTTTCGTAGAAACAGTTAATCGTGATGGTTATACGCCTGTATTAACTACAAATGACACGAGATATTTGACCAATGGTGTTTTCAATAAACAATTGTTGAAAAATGATATAAAATCCTTAAGAGATAGCGGTGTTCCTGTTATTGTCTCTATTGGAGGTCAAAACGGTCATGTTGTTTTAGACAATGTAACTCAAAAAAATATTTTTGTTAATGGTCTGAAAGCAATTATCGACGAGTATCAATTTGATGGAGTTGATTTGGATTTTGAAGGCGGATCGATGAATTTTAATGCAGGAGGTTTAAGAGATATTTCTTATGCGGGTATTTCTGCTTATCCAAGATTAAAAAACATAGTAGATGCTTGTAAAGAATTAAAAGCTTACTATGGTCCTGGATTTCTATTAACTGCAGCTCCGGAAACACAATACGTACAAGGAGGATATTCTACCTATACGGATACTTTTGGTTCTTTCTTGCCAATCATTCAAAACTTGCGTAGTGAATTGGATTTGTTAGCTGTACAATTGTATAATACAGGAGGAGAAAACGGATTAGATGGTCAATATTATGGTTCAGCTAAAAGAGCAAACATGGTAACAGCCCTAACGGATATGGTAATAAAAGGGTATAACATTGGTACAACAGGAATGCATTTTGATGGTTTACCGGCCTCAAAAGTTCTTATTGCATTACCAGCTTGTCCAAGTGCAGCAGGTAGCGGTTATATAACGCCGGCAGAAGGAATTAGTGCTATGGATTATTTAAGAACCGGAAACACTTTTTCAGGAAGAACATACACTATGCAGCCAGGCGGACCATATCCTTCTTTAAGAGGTTTAATGACTTGGTCTGTAAACTGGGATGCCTCTTCTTGTGGTAATTCATCTGAATTATCTAAAGCATATGCCGCTTATTTTGCATCGCAATCAGCAGCAAAAATGTTAGCTGTTGATAAAATTGAACCAAAAAATGCTACGGTAGCTTATTTTAAAAATGATGCTTTAGCAGTTACAAATGACTCAGAAGATATTGCTCAGGTTGATGTTTTCAATACAATCGGACAATCATTGGTAAGTTATAAAAACATTCAGAATAGCAAAGAAGTTCTGCTTCAAAACCAAAGTTTTACAACAAAACAATTGTTTATAGTTGTAGTAACTGACAAAGCAGGAAACAGAAAATCATTCAAAGTAATGAACTTTTTAAACTAGTTACTATGAATAGAAAATTTAGAAATAAAAAAATTGGGACGGTTAAATTTGAGTTTGGTTATTTATTTTTTAATCTGGTTTTTATTTCGAATAAATGCGACGAATTTAAGTGATTTGTTATTTGGTTTTCACTTAGAAGAGTGCATTATAAGCCCGGCAATTTATTGCCGGGTTTTTTTATTTTTTATAGTAATAAAAAACGGAATCAATAATAGTTGTTTTTTTATTTTTTGAAGTATTTTGCATTAAAATTTAATTCTTAAAAAATGAAAAATAGCTTTTTTAGTTTAAAATATATTTTCTGTATAATGGGTTTGGTAATATTGGCACAAGCCTTTTATATTTATCAGAAAGATAGGATTTTTATAGAAAAGGCAAATCTTGCATCGGGTACAGTTTTAAGTGAGTCGGCAAATGATAGAACTTTTGTGTCTTTTGTCACTAAAGATGGCAAGCAAATTAAATTTTCATCTGATACTGGTAATAATCCATCAGGCTTCACCGAAGGCGAAAGTATTGAAGTTTTCTATGATCCCTCGAATCCAAATAATGCTAGCATCAATGATTTTTATACTCTATATTTAGGAGTAACAGTTTTAGGATTTATAGGAGTAATTTTCTTTTTAACAGGTTTTTCATTTTTTTTGTCTGATCGTTCCAAACAAAAGAAAACAGATTTTTTGCAGCAAGGCGGTAAAAGTATTATCACAAAATTTATCGATGTTCAGGTCGATTTAGGTGTATCATTTAATGACAGCAATCCTTATTTTATCTGCACAGAATGGCTGGATCCAAAAACCAACAAAATCCTTTTTTTTGAAAGCGAAAATATTTGGTTTAATCCAACTAAATTTATAAAAACAGATGAAATAATGGTTTTGATTGACCCAGAAAATCCAAAGAAATATTATATGGATATTTCATTTTTGCCTGTAGTTAAGAGTTAATTAAATTATTAATATAACTTTCAGGTATTTTTAAAAATCTCCTTGACGATCGCATTATGAACCTGGCAAATCTCTATTGCTATGTTTTTTTATTTTTTAGATTTTTTAAGATTTTGCTTAATCCATTTATCAACCAGAATTTTGCGTTCTACGTATTCTGAATATTTTTTGTGATCTACTAAATCCAAATAAGTCGTGTAGAATTGTTTGCCGTCTTCAGAAACTTTAAAACTCTTGAAATCATCATAATTTTCAAATCCTCTAATATAACCGTTGCACAATTCGAATGTCTTTATTTTGTAAAAACGATTAAATTCTGACGGTTTTTCAATAATTTCAAAATAAACGATTTTATCATCACAGTCATAACCATTAATTTGATTGATTTGTTCTTTTCTTTTTTCAAAAAAGTTTAGAATTTCTTTTTCCTTTTCGCTATATTCAAATTGATACGGAATGAATTGATGCTTTTCTGTTTCAAAATCTTTTGGATGATTTCGTTTGTTTGTTGGCTGTATTTCGATTCCGTTTTTACCAACAAAACCCCAGGTTCCTCCAATTAAAGAAGGATGCTCTGGATCTTTAGAGAAATCAAATTGACAACCATTGCAAAATTGGGCAAAGCCAAAGTTTATTGATGACATCCAATCGTATTTGGCTGGAATAATTTTTTCTCCTTTTTCATTAAATAAACCCACTTTTTTGTTTTCGCCATAGCGAATAAAGCCTTCCTGAAAAAAATCTGGTCCTTCGCCAGTTCCGTATGGTGTAAACAAAAAATTACCGTTTCGATCATAATATTTCATGAAGTCAACAAAAAATATCATACTTTTTATTTCTTGCCCATCAACAGATACATCTGTATTCATAGAAGGTTGAGGAGAAATAATGATTTTTCCATTTTGATTTTTGACTCCCAATAAACTGTCTTTTTCTACAAAATAATAAAGTCTTTCGGTTTGCGAAAAACTGATGAAAGAAGATGTCAGCAAGAGTAATAAGAATAATTTTCTCATTTTTAAATGATTTATAAAAGTGGAAACGAAATTAAGAACAATGATATTGCAATCAAAAATAGCTAATAAAGTCATTAGATTTTTAAGTAATTTTGAAGCCAAATAATTACCCTCCTTTCATGAAGAAATCGTTTAGTCTTATATTTTTATTTTTAATTTTTGCTTCCGGCTTTAGCCAAAACAAATTTGGAAATCCAGAAGTTGATCCTATTCAAATTCAGAAAACTTTTAACGATTGGTCAGTGTATCAAAGCAAAAAAATAATGCTTTCCAGAGATTTTAAGGCATTTGATTTTAATTCGAAAGAAATTTCAAAAGAAGTATTTTTAGATCAGCTGGCAAACGGAAATTTTATTCCAATTCGGTTAAAATCAGAAGAAAATGAATTTGTTTACAAACTTTTCAAAATTCTGCCCAAAACGGATAGCAGTATAAAAGCTACAATAAACCAAATTGGTTTTGATGCTTATAAAAATTTCAAAATGGAAGGCACAGCTTTTCCTAAATTTTCATTTAAAGATCTAAACGGGAATGAAGTTTCAAACGAAACCATGAAAGGTAAAATTGTCGTAATAAAATGCTGGTACATTCACTGCACGCCCTGTATTAGAGAATTTTCGCAAGTCAATAAATTAGTAGAAGAATATAAAAATCGAAAAGATATTCTTTTTATAAGTTTAGCCGAAGATTCTCCGGAGCAATTAAAAACATTTTTAGCGAGAAAACCATTATCGTATTCAGTTATTCCTGATCTGAAAATTTACATGAATGAAACATTGGATTTAAATGCTTTTCCGACACATTTTATTCTAAATAAAGAAGGTTTGATTGCTAAAGTTTTGCCCAATTTTGAAAGTTTAGAAGTGGCTTTAGCGAAAGAAAGTAAATTGTAGTTGAAAATAATTAAACACATAGTTTGTCGTTTCGACTGAAAGGAGAAATCACACAATCCCGATGCATCGGGACGCAAAGTATGTCTCCAATCTTTGTCGATTAACTAGTGCGATTTCTCGTTCCTCGAAATGACAAGATTGACTAAAAATCATCTACGTGAAACAAAACTCTGCGCCTTTGCGACTCTGCGAGAAATATTCGTTCGCATAAAAAACCTTAGTACCTTAGGATCTTTGCAACTTAGAACCTTTTTCACTACTTTTGCACAAAATTAATTAAAAAGACATTCATGTTAACAGTCAATAATTTATCAGTTCAATTTGGCAAACGAATTTTGTTTGACGAAGTAAATACCACTTTCACTCACGGAAATATTTACGGCGTTATTGGAGCCAATGGTGCTGGAAAATCTACTTTTCTAAAAATCATTTCGGGCGATATCGACCCAACTTCTGGACACATTCATTTAGAACCGGGAAAACGTATGTCGGTTTTGAACCAAAATCACAACATGTTCGACGAGCATACGGTTTTGGAAACCGTTCTGATGGGAAATAAAGTTTTGTATGCTGTTAAAAAAGAAATGGATGAACTTTATTTAGACTACAACGACAAAAACGCTGACAGAATTGGAGAACTTCAGGTTCAGTTTGAAGAAATGAACGGCTGGAATGCTGATTCTGATGCCGCTGCAATGTTGTCTAACTTAGGAATCAACGAAGAGCATCATTATACTTTAATGGGCGATTTGGAGGGAAAAATTAAAGTTCGTGTCCTTTTGGCGCAGGCTCTTTTTGGAAACCCGGATTTGCTTATTATGGATGAGCCTACCAACGATTTGGATTTTGAAACAATCGCCTGGTTAGAAAATTTCTTAGCAAATTATGAAAATACTGTAATTGTAGTATCTCACGACCGTCACTTTTTAGACGCGGTTTGTACGCATATTTCTGATATCGATTTTGGAAAAATCAATCACTATTCAGGAAACTATACTTTCTGGTACGAGTCTAGCCAATTAGCGGCAAAACAACGTGCTCAGCAAAACAAAAAAGCAGAAGAAAAGAAACAAGAATTGGAAGAATTTATTCGTCGTTTTAGTGCGAACGTTGCAAAATCTAAACAAGCAACTTCTCGTAAAAAAATGATTTCTAAATTGAATATTTCTGAAATCAAACCTTCTAGCCGTCGTTATCCAGCGATTATTTTTGATCAGGATCGTGAAGCAGGAGATCAGATTTTGAATGTTGAAGGTTTAGCAGCTTCTGTAGAAGGAGATCTTTTGTTTAAAGATGTAGATTTGAATATGGCAAAAGGCGATAAAATCGTACTTTTCTCTAAAGATTCACGTGCAACAACGGCTTTCTACGAAATTTTAAACAACAACCAAAAAGCAGATGCCGGAACTTTTGATTGGGGAATTACAACAAATCAGGCTTATTTGCCAGCAGAAAATCATTCATTTTTCGAAAATGATTTGACTTTGGTAGATTGGTTACGTCAATACGCAAAAACAGAAGAAGAACGCGATGAGGTTTTCATTAGAGGTTTCTTAGGGAAAATGATTTTCTCTGGAGAAGAAGCCTTGAAAACAAGCCGCGTATTATCAGGAGGAGAAAAAGTACGTTGTATGTTGTCAAGAATGATGATGGAGCGCGCTAATATCTTAATGTTAGACGAACCAACGAATCACTTGGATTTGGAGTCTATTACGGCTTTCAACAACTCATTGAAAAACTTTAAAGGTTCTGTAATTTTCACAACACATGACCACGAGTTTGCACAAACTGTTGGTAATAGAGTAGTGGAGTTAACACCAAACGGAGCAATCGACCGTTATATGACCTTTGACGAATACCTTGATGATGAAAAAATTCAGGAATTAAGAAAGAAAATGTACAATTTGTAATATTGTAACGGACTATAAAAAGAAATCCCGATCGTTTTGCGATCGGGATTTTTTTATGTTTTATTTTTTACCGAAAAGCTTGGCGAAAATGAAAATAATAATCGCAACAATAAAGATTACGATAAATATTCCGAATCCCATTCCGGCTTTAAAAATGTCTCCAATAACTTCGCAACTTGTAAATGAAAATAGTATTACGAATACCATTAACAAACGTGTAATGTTCTTTTGCATGATTTTGCTGTTTTAATTTGTTTTAAAAAGAATTTAGTATTCTAATTACCGTAGAATAAAATTACTTCAATCAGCAAAAAAAGGTCTTACATAATTTGGTCGAAAAGTTCTATGATTTGGGGATTTATATTATAATAATGAGGAGGAAATGTGAAAGATATTCAAAGTTAAAAGCTCCAGCGGAGCATAATGTTTATAGCTAATCAATTATGCGTAATAGAGAAAGAGTTCCAGCGAAGCGACATATCATTTTTATTGTGGTAGTGAAATATCACCCCCAATGGGGCTTTTTTGAACTCGACTTATTTAGTTCTATAAATATGACGTCCCGATGGGACTGATATGCTGTTGATTTCCTTATTCTCCAATAGTTCCCGTCTTAACTTCTCCAGCTCGTTTGTAACTCACAGCAATTACACCGCTTGGTGTAACGGTACTTTCTATTAAGGTAAATCCTGCCGGAGTTGAACTATCATCAAACAATTTTTTTCCTTTACCTAAAATTATAGGATAAACTAATAGCGCAAGTTCATCAACTAAATCATGTTGAAGCAAAAGTTGAACAAGTGTTGCGCTTCCCCAAACTTTAATATCACCGCCTGCTGAGTCTTTGAGTTTTTTGATGTCTTCTATAGTGGAAAGAAATTCGGTGTTTTCCCAGTCTGACTTATTTCTGGTGAAAGATAAAACGTATTTGGTTACTTCATTAATTCCCGGCCAGCCTTCTGCATGTTTTGGCCAATAGTCTTCAAAAATATCAAATGTTTTTCTGCCTAAAAGAATATCTGCAGGTTTCATTTGTTCCTGCATGACATTTCCATATTCTTCATCTCCAAAAGGCGCCACCCAGCCTCCATATTCAAAACCACCCGAAGTATCTTCTTCAGGACCGCCAGGTGCCTGCATTACGCCATCTATTGTAATCATGGTTATGACGATTATTTTTCTCATGATGTTTGGTGTTTTATTATTTTATCAAATATAATCAAAAAGATTTTTTAATAATTTAGATACATGTATTATCCAATTTTCTCTGCAATGATTATGGTGTGAATTTCAAAATCATCGACCTTTGGATATTTAACTTCGAATGATTTGAGAATTTCAAAATGATTTTTAAAAAGTTGATTTTTTATATCTCCTAGAGAATGATAATAAAAATAGGTACGATCGCCAGTACTTCCTGAAATAAAACCTGATTTTGTAGGTTGTCCCTCAATAAAACTTAGATATAATACACCATCTTTAGTAAGTAGTTTATTTGCATCGTTTAATAGTTTTGAAAAATCTGTTTCCGAAAGATAAGGTAAACAAAAACCACACATAATGGCGTCAAATTTATCATTTACTTTATCTAGGTATCGTGTATCCATCACTTTAAAATTAGCAGAAGGGTTATTTGATTTAGCTAATTCAACCATTTTAGTTGCAATGTCAATACCTGTAATTCTTAATTCAGGTTTTTTGGATAAAAGATATTTGGTAATATTTCCCGGACCACAGCCAATTTCAAAAATATTTATTTGATTATCTTTTAAAACAGTACAGAAAAAATCATAAGTCTCATCATACAAGTTTAAATCCATAAACTTATCCTGATAGAGCTTTGCAATTTTATTCCAGGTTTCAAATGTTTCTTTGTATTTATCCATTGATTTATTTTTTCACTTTGAAAACAGATTTAAAAATAAATATATTTTTTAAAACAATCCTAATTCCAAAAAAAACAAAGTCATCTTGAAATGAGTTTTCAAACTCAATTTCTACGCAAAATCAAAAAAAAATATTTCCCCACTCAACACCCCAACAAATAAATTCTGATTTCGTATATTTGCCCAACCAAACATCACACTTAATTATGAGCCAAAAAGTATTACTTAATTCAAAAGAAGTTACTATCATACTCCATCGTTTGGCTTGTCAGTTAATCGAAAAACATCTTGATTTCTCTGATACAATCTTAGTCGGAATCCAGCCAAGAGGCGTTTTTTTAGCCGAACGTTTGAAACAAATCTTAGAAAACGAATACCAAACTCCTGAAATTTCTTTAGGATATTTAGACATCACTTTTTTTAGAGATGACTTTCGCCGTACGGATAAACCGCTTGAAGCTAATAAAACACAAATAAATTTTATAGTCGAAAACAAAAAAGTCATTTTTATCGATGACGTTTTGTTTACCGGACGAAGCATTCGTTCTGCTTTAACCGCAATTCAATCTTTTGGGAGACCTTCAGAAATTGAATTGTTAGTGTTAATCGACAGACGTTTTAGTAGAAATCTGCCAATTCAGCCCGATTATCGCGGTCGTCAGGTAGATGCCATTAATGATGAAAAGGTAAAAGTAAGCTGGAAAGAAAATGAAGGCGAAGATGTTGTTTATCTGGTAACCAATTAAGGGAATCATTAAAAATTGAGAAATACAATCATGACAGAGAACGAAGCGTTTATTTATGAATCAATTTTTAATCAGGTTAGAATGGGATTTCTTTCTGTTGATGAAATTAAAGAAAACATCATTGAAGAAATTGAAGACAACGAGTTTGAAGACGAAATTTCAGAAGAATGGGCTTTAAAAAAAATCGATCAGGAATACCAAAATTTACTTTTAGAAAGTAAACAATGGAAAAGCCCTACTGATACTGAAAAGCTGATAAAAGCGTTTGATGAATTATGTGATGAGAATATAATCGCACTTCACAATGCGGGTTATACCACAACCGATGGTGAATATGAAGTAGTTGAAGTTGAAAGAGATTTACAGGAAAATGAAGTAGAATCTGATGGGTATTGTTTTTATCATGAACAGGATTTAGCCAGAGCAATCGATATTGAAAATCCAGGCTTGTATATCGCTTTTCAGAAAGTAGATAATTCAGATGATGCCATTACAATAGAGGTAGGAAAACGAGTTGCAGAAGTTTTAATAAATAACGATTTTAAAATAATCTGGAACGGTTCTGCAAGATCTAAAATTGAAATTCCGGGTTTCAAATGGCAGAAGATTTTTGACGAAGATGCCAGAGATTTGCAGGATTATAGCGAGGTTGTAGACAGAATGGTTCAATAGAGCAACTGCTCTTTAATAGCATTGAAGAACTGAATATTTTCAGAAATTCAAAAATTTGACAAATAATTAAAGAAACAAAAATGAAAGAATTAAGCGTAAATCATTTATTAGGAATTAAATACATCAACGAGAATGATATTAACCTAATTTTTGAAACGGCAGATCATTTTAAAGAAGTCATTAACAGACCGATTAAAAAAGTTCCTTCATTACGAGATATTACCATTGCTAACATTTTCTTCGAAAACAGTACCAGAACCAAACTTTCTTTCGAATTAGCCCAAAAAAGATTATCTGCAGATGTGATCAGTTTTTCGGCAGCTCAGTCTTCGGTTAAAAAAGGAGAAACACTTATTGATACGGTTAACAATATCCTTTCGATGAAAGTAGATATGGTTGTAATGCGCCACTCCAATCCCGGGGCGGCTTATTTTTTATCTAAAAATGTCAAAGCAAGTATCGTAAATGCCGGAGACGGCGCGCACGAACATCCAACGCAGGCTTTATTAGACAGTTATTCAATCAGAGAAAAACTGGGCGATGTAGCCGGAAAAAAAGTAGTTATTGTAGGTGATATTCTGCACTCACGTGTAGCGCTTTCAAACATATATGCTTTGCAAATGCAAGGCGCAGAAGTAAAAGTATGCGGACCAAAAACCTTGATTCCGAGATATATTGAATCACTTGGAGTTACGGTCGAGCCGAATTTACGAAAAGCATTAGAATGGTGTGACGTAGCAAACATGCTTCGTGTACAAAACGAACGTATGGACGTGAACTTTTTTCCATCCACAAGAGAATACGCACAGCAATACGGAGTCGATAAACCGCTATTAGATTCTCTTGGAAAAGAAATCGTAATCATGCACCCGGGACCAATCAACAGGGGAGTAGAAATTACTTCTGAAGTAGCGGATTCTGATCATTCTGTAATCCTGAATCAGGTAGAAAATGGAGTAGCCATCAGAATGGCGGTTATTTATCTTTTAGCGTCTAAAATTCAATAAGTTTTATTTGTTTCAAGTTTCAGGTTTCAAGTTGTCAAACTGAACGTTCCAAAACTTGAAACCTGAAACCTGAACAACAAAATAAAAAAACTTCGTACCTTAGTAAAATGAAAGTAGATCAAAAAGGACATACCGTAACGATAAAAGATACACAAGGCGATTTTAATGGCTTTGTAGAGAAAGTTACGCAACAGTTTAAAACTTTTGAAAAACAGAATATTATAATCGATTTATCAGCAGATGATAAATTATCTGAAAGTGATTTGAAACTTTTTCTTCCGCTTTCGAAACAACATAAAAAATCAAAAAAGTCATTTGTAATTGTAGTTTCTGATCTTGATTTTAATGCTATTTCTGATAAATTAGTGGTTGTTCCTTCTCTTTTAGAAGCACACGATATTATCGAAATGGAAGAAATCGAAAGAGACCTCGGATTTTAGATTTCAGATTTTAGACTTTAGATTTTAGATTATTACTGAATCTAAAATGTTTTTATCAATTCTAAAATATTTTATCAATCTAAAATCTAAAATCAACAATCTAAAATGAAATTAACCATACTTGGCTGTTATGCCGCAACTCCCAGAACCATTACCAACCCGACTTCGCAGGTTTTAGAGATTAAAAACAGATTGTTTTTGATTGATTGTGGCGAAGGAACTCAGGTGCAATTGCGTAAAAACAAGATTAAATTCTCTAAAATTAATCACATTTTTATTTCGCATTTGCATGGAGATCATTTCTTTGGATTAATCGGAACCATTTCGACTTTTGCACTTTTAGGAAGAACAACAGATCTACATATTTACGGCCCAAAAGGAGTGAAGGAAATCATTACTTTACAATTGAGATTATCAAATTCCTGGACAACTTATAATTTGTTTTTTCATGAATTAGAATCAACTGAAAGCGAAGTAATTTTTGAGGACCAGAAAGTAATTGTAAAAACGATTCCGCTCAAACATCGCGTGTACACTAACGGATTTCTATTTCAGGAAAAACCCGGAGACAGAAAACTAAATGTAGAAGCAGTTCAGCAGTATAATATTCATACCGCTTATTATCAAAAAATAAAAGGTGGTGGTAATGTTACATTGGATGACGGAACTGTGATTGAGAATGCAAAATTGTCTTTCGACCCAATTCCGTCCCTGAGTTATGCTTTTTGTTCTGACACTGTTTATACCGAAAGTATAATCCCGATTATTGAAAATGTAGATGTCTTATATCACGAATCAACATTCTTAGAATCAGAAGCGCTTTTGGCTGAAAAAACATTACATTCCACAGCCAAAGAAGCTGCCCGAATTGCACTAAAAGCAAATGCAAAACAATTGATTTTAGGTCATTATTCAACACGATATGATGGTATAGAACCTTTTAAAGAAGAAGCTGAAACCGTTTTTCCAAATGTGCTTTTAGCTAATGATGGGGTTTCTTTTGAATTTTAAATTCTTTAAGGAATCTCAATTCTGGATGTTTTAAATTAGAAATTGTTTATATGAAAAGAATAATCTCATTTTTACTTATTGTAGTTTTTTCCTTTCTGATGATGAATTTTTCCTCTTTTACACCAATATTTTTTTTGTTTTTCTTACCTGGCTTATTGTTCGGAATTTCGATAACAATCCCGAGATTATTTTCAGATGGGTTTAGTGATTTTAAACCGTTATTAATCTGTCTTGCTTACTATATATTTCTCTGGTGTTTTTCAATAATTTTAATGTCAGCCTTGCAAATTTTAACTTATTCGATTAATGATAAAACACCTTATTTAATAGTAGGAGCCGTTACAGGAATAGGAATATCACTTTTATTTGAATTTCAGTTTGGTTTTGAAAATAAAAAAGTAGCATTCTTCAGTGTAATATTATTAAGCATTTTATCTTGTTTGATTTTTGATTATTATTATCCCAATCCCCATGATAAAGAATTGTACACAGGGATGCAGATTCTTATTTGGAATATTTTGGTAGGAACAGGATTAAACTTAAATAAAACAAAAGTTAAAACTCTTTAATACATCATTTACTCATTTAGGTAATTAGTGTTTTAATCGTAATTTCGTTAAATCAAATTTCAATAGATCTAAAATCTAAAATCAACAATCTAAAATAATAAATCATGAACGATTTAAGCAATTATAGAAAATCTTACGAGAAAAGTGAATTATTAGAAACCAATATTCCCGAAGATCCGATTAATCTTTTTAACAGATGGTTTCATGAAGTAGAAGATTTTGGCGCAAGCGGAGAAGTTAATGCCATGACGGTTTCAACAATTGGTTTGGATGGTTTTCCAAAATCCAGAGTAGTTCTTCTGAAGAAATTCTCTGAAGAAGGTTTTATATTTTATACGAATTACAATTCAGAAAAAGGGAAAGCAATTGCGGCGAATCCACATGTTTGTTTGTCTTTTTTTTGGCAGGAAATGGAACGTCAGGTGATCATTAAAGGAATTGCTCAAAAAACTTCTGAAAATATTTCTGATGGTTATTTTGATTCTCGTCCGGACGGGAGCAAGTTAGGTGCTATTGTTTCAAACCAGAGTGAAGTTATTCCGTCAAGAACTTTTTTAGAAGAAAACCTTAAAAAATTAGAAGCAGCATTTGAAGGAAAACCGATTCCGAGACCAGAAAATTGGGGTGGATTTTTAGTAACTCCTTTAGAAGTAGAATTTTGGCAGGGAAGACCTAATAGGTTACACGATAGGATTCGATACCAAAGCCAATCTGATTATTCATGGAAAATCGACCGATTATCCTCTTAGCTGTAAGAAAAATATAGCTATATTAAAAATTAATATGTAGTTCGTCGATTATTTTTGTAGTTTACCGGTAAATTGAATACGTTTGGTGTAAGAAAAAACGATTTAATTTAATATAAAAATTTAAAGGATTTGCCCCAACATTTACTTTAAGCTTGCGTAAACTACTGATGACTATGAAGAAGAAAATTATGCACACCATGCTGTTCATTGCAATTTTTATTGCAATGAACTCATGCTCTGCCGATACTGCCGAGGGAACTGAAAGTAGTGCTCCAACAGAAGCTCTGATCACAAATTATACTTATAATGATTCAGAGTTAGAAACAATGCAATTAATAAACGATTATCGAGTACGAATTGGTTTAAATGCATTACAAATCATTAATCATATCTCTTATAAATGTCAGGAACATAATACTTATATGATAGCAAATAATGTTGTGAATCATAATAATTTTACTGCGCGATCTGAAAACATTATGAAGGTTCTTGGTGCCAAAAACGTTGGTGAAAATGTAGCTTACAACTATAAAACTTCTGAGGCTGTATTAAAAGCCTGGTTGGAAAGCCCTGGACACAAAGAAAATATCGAAGGTAACTTTACCCACTTCGGATTATCTGTAACAACAGATCCTGCAACGGGAAAAAAATATTATACTAATATATTTGTTAGAATTTAAGATAATTTAAAACTGGTTGGTTTTTTAGTGATCGTTGTGACTCTAAAGGTTGCAACGGTTTTTTTTTTTTTTTCAAAAAAAAGCTGTCCCAAAAGACAGCTTTTTTAACATGTATGAAAATCTTAATTAACTAATTATAATTTACAAGGCAGTAATAATAAATTCACTACGTCTGTTTTCCTGATGTTCAGCTTCAGTACAAGGTACATCATCGGCACATTTATTTACAAGTTGAGTTTCTCCATAACCTTTTCCGGTTAATCTATCAGCCTTGATACCATTTTTGATTAGCCATTGTATAGTAGATTTTGCTCTTCTGTCAGATAAGGCTTCGTTGTATTTAAAAGTTGCACGGCTATCTGTATGCGAACGGATATCCAGTTTCATACCTGGGTTTTCATTTAAGACAACCAATATTTTTTCTAAATCAATTGCAGCTTCTTGTCGAATATTTGATTTGTCAAGATCAAAATAAATCATTTTTATTTTGAAGCATTTTCCTAAATCATCACCAATTGTTACTTTACAGGTTACAGGATCTAAGGCAATCGGTAAACTTGTTTTTCCTGACAATTTTCCAATTGTTATGCTAACTTCCTTGGTTGCATATTCTTCTTTTTCAGCTCTAACATTATAGGTTTTACCACAATCAACCGGAAATTTATAATTCCCGCTGCCATCTGCAATTGTGGTATTTTTTACTACCATATTTTCATAAAGTGAAACTTTTGCTCCCGGTAAAATAGCACTTGTTTCAGAATCTGTTATCGTACCATTTAATTCCTGAATACATCGTAGTGCCTTATTCTCTACAAATTTATAGATATCATCAGATCCTTGTCCGCCATCTTTATTAGAACTGAAATAGCCTTTTCGGGAAACTGGATCAATAATATAGGCAAAATCATCTTTTGGTGAATTGACATCAGCTCCAAGATTCTGGATATCACTTATAGTTCCATCTTTTTCGATTTTTCCGGCAAATACATCCAATCCTCCAAGTCCAGGGCGTCCGTCTGAGGCAAAATAGATTTCGTTTTCATCGGTTACAAACGGAAATGTTTCTTTTCCTTCTGTATTAATACTTTTTCCAAGACTTTCCGGAGTTCCAAAAGCACCACTGTCGTTTATATTTACTTTATAAAGATCAGACTGGCCCAACGTTCCGGGCATATCAGATGCAAAATATAAAGTTTTTTCATCGGGACTTAATGCAGGATGTGCTGTACTATAATTATCACTGGCAAAAGGTAATGGAGTAATTTTGGTCCATTTTCCGTTTTCAAGTGTGGCTTTGTATATTTTGATTAAAGTAGTTTTTTCGTCATCTTTTCCTTTTTTTCCGTCAACGTAATTGTTTCTGGTAAAATAAACCGTTTTACCGTCTTTGGTAAAAACCGGTGTGGCCTCATGAAATTTAGTATTTAGATCGGTTTTGAATTTTTTAACTTTTGCCGAATCAACATCAGCTATATATAAATTAGTGAAATATTCTCCTGTCCATTTATGTTTGCGTTGCGAGAAATTACCCGTATCACGCGCAGAGGCAAAGTATATTTTATTGTCATGAACAAAGGTTCCGTAATCTGAATATTTAGAATTAATTCCGGCATTTTCGATAGTATAACGCCCTGAATTGGCTTTAATCTGATCAAGATAGTTTGTCTCCTTCTCATAAAGTTTTGCCCTGTTGTCAGTTTTGTTTTTGGCATTAAATTCATCTAACAGCTGATTTGCTTTTGCGATATCTCCAGTTGATTTTAAAGACTGGGCATATCGGTAGTAATACTCTGGTTCAACGGTAGTGTTCATGGCAAAAAGTTCACCGTACCATTTTGCAGCTCCGGCAAAATCTGAGTTGAAGTAATAGGCATTTCCTAGTTTTTTAAACATATCCTCAGACTTATATCCTTTGTTTGCTACTTTCTCATAAGTTTTAATAGCATCGATATAAGCATAGTCGTCGTACTTTTTGTCACCAGCATTTATTTTGGATTGCTGTGCATAACTGTCAAATGAAAAAACATTTACAATTGTCAGGCAAAGAAGTATATAATTTTTCATAATCATTGTTTTTAGAAGAAACGAGGAGTGGTCATTTTACCATTGTTTTTGAAGAATTCATAGCGAAGGAATATTTCATGCGATCCTGAATTGTAATTATTTAAGTTTGTGGTTTCACGGTCATAACCATAACCTAAATAAAGTCCGTCTGTAATTTGAAATCCTACCATAGCACTAAGAGAAGCGCTCCATCTGTAAGCAACACCCACTACAAATTTGTCATAGAACATAAAATTGGCTGATAAATCTACCTGAAGAGGTGCGCCTTCTACCATTTTGGTAAGTACTGCAGGTTTGAATTTTATGTATTGGTATTTATCGAGGTCGAATACATAACCGGCCATCAAATAATAATTGATTTTATCTTTGTAAATAGCTACATCATTATCATCATATCGGTTGGTTTCAATAAAATTAGGTACAGATAAACCTATGTATGCCTTATCAGAATGCCAATAAACCCCGGCTCCCACATTTGGAGAAAATTTATTGTCGAGATCCTGAAACTGAGGATCTCCCTGGTCTGCAGGATTCAATTTAGTAACATCTAAATTGAAGATATTAGCAGTTCCTTTTATACCAAAGGAAAGTTTGAAATTGGCTGATGTCTGAACAGTATACGAAAGATCAACAGATATATTATTTTCATTAGTTGGTCCAATTTTATCGTTTACAAGCGAAGCCCCAATTCCCAGATTACTATTGTTTATTGGTGTGTTAACTGAAAAACTGCTGGTTTCAGGAGCCCCATCCAGTCCAACCCACTGTGTGCGATATAAACCAAAAATACTTAATGCTCCACGAGAACCTGCGTAGGCAGGATTGATATTTATAGTGTTGTACATGTATTGCGTATATTGAGCGTCCTGCTGGGCAAAACCTGCAATTGTAACAAACATTATGACGAAGGAAAATAATTTTGTTCTCATAGTAGATATTTTATTATTTATTATTACTATCGATTTTTATTAAGAAAACTTCTAAGAAATAAAAGTCAATACACTCGCTTACTCAAAATTAAGGATTTTTTTTATTAATTATTATGTAATTCGCTATAAAATAAGTATTTACAGCGAACTACATATATTAGTATCTTTATTTTGACAGATATAGATAGCCATCCTTTTTGTTAGATTGCATTACATTGTTTCCATCTAAGGATTTATAATTTACAATGTAAAAATAGGTTCCAGTTGGCAGCCCGTCTGATTTATTGACAGTCGTTCTTCCTCTGGAAGTTCCGTCGAATGCGTTGGTTGTATTGTTATAATTAGAAGTTTCAAATACTAATATTCCCCAACGGTTATAAATTTCAACCGTATTTTCTGGATAACAGGTTGTTTCATCAATACCATCAATTGTAAACACATCATTTATTCCATCACCATTTGGAGAGAAAGCATTGTGTACCACAACATTTGTACATGGTAATACTTTACAGTCATCATTTATTTCCATTGAAAGCAATATGCTTCTTGGGCAATTTTGATCGGCAATTTTATATTCAAAAACATAATTACCTAACGGAAGACCAAATGGATTAAGAGTACTTCCTTGTAATGCATTACTATTATTTGTGTCAGTCCAGGTTCCGGTTCTTGGTGTGTTTTCTGGTAACAATGTCATCAAATCAACAAGTGTAGAATCATCGGCGCAAGCCTCACTCGCAATGTTTGTGATATTTGGAAGAACCGTTACAGTAATGGATCTTGTAGCACAAACATTTGGATATTTTTTGACACAAATTTGATACTCATAGTTATAGGTTCCGGGAGGAGTTGTACTTGCAACATTTACATTTCCTGAAGCATCAACGGTAATTCCTGGATTACCTTGAGTGCCAGGAAGCAAGGTGAAATTTAATAATCCTATTAAGGCCGGAGCAAGATCAATCCTATCATTGCTTAATACATTTCCAACAGCTCCAAATCCATTACAGGTAACACTATAAGTATCGGCAAGGGCATTAATTACTGGCGGCACATTGACAACATTTATAGTTACTATTGCAGTATCACAGTTTCCAAAATCAGCATTTTCACAAATTTGATAGGTTAGTGTATACGTTCCGGTAGGCGTGTCAGCAGCCACATTTATTGATCCGTCAGGATTTAATGTCAACGCTCCTTTCGGATCTGGTGTAACTGTTGTAAGGGTTACATCAGCCGGATTAATTGGATTACCATTTAAGGTATCATTTGTATAAACATTGATCACGTTTGTTCCTCCGGTATTGCCGCTTATTGGTCCGGCTGTATCATCATTGGCAACGATTGCAAATGTTGGTCTGGCAATACAATAAGGATCTGCCGGTGGATAATTTACGACTATAGTTTGTGACGGATTTACAGATATAGTTAAAGTTGCTGTAGGACGCAATGTTTCGAAACCATCAGCACCCTGTATCCATTGATTATTTTGGAATAACCATCCTGGCCAGTCTACGCCATTTCCGGCTTGATCGACTACAGCTCCAGGCCATAATACACGTCCAGTCAATGGTAAGTTGTTCATAGTAGTAATAACTTTGTTGTTGCTGTCTGCCCATGCAATTGTTACACCATTTACAGGAGTGAAGTTTCCAGGTGTTACTACATAATCGACATAAGGAACATCATTTATACAAATTGATGTTGCTGTAACAGTCATGACTGGTGCTACGATGGTAACAGTTACCGTTGCAGTATCGCAATTTGAAGTTTGATCTGCTTCGCAAATTTGATAAACCATTGTTAAGGTACCTACCGGAGCATTTGGTAAAATATCTACCGAACCATCAGGATTTAATTGTAAAAATTCATTTGGTGTTACCGTAGTAATTATCACATCTGAAGCTGTTACCACAACACCTTCAATTGTGTCATTTGGCAACACATTCAGTACATTTGTTGTGGTATGATTAACACCAGCAAATGGGCCTGCACTATCGTCATTGGCAACAATATCTTTGTATTCTTTACAATTTACGCCAAAGTCAATATCTAAATGAACTAAATCTTCAGGTGTTACATTTACGATATATCCACCATCAGTTGTGGTTTGACAAACCGTGTGTAATTGTGTTTTATTAGTTTTAGATGTAATTTTTTTGTTTGTGATCGATGGAAGCACTTTTACTAATCCTGTAACTCCTAAAGCAGTTGCAACAGCATCAAAATTCGCATCTCGAACTAATTTTACATTGTATTGTCCATAAGGATTTTCAGATTCAGGTCTGTTTCTCCAATATCCCTGAATTCCCACGATCACATCGTCATGATATCCATTTGGCCCATCAATAATAACATTTGAACTTAAGGCATTTCCAAAACCACCGGCATTTAATTCACCTGTGTTTTGTGGGCCAACATAACTTCCATCGCCATTAAAATCGATCCATTCCCATAGACTGTAATCAATAGCACCTTCGCTGTCCGGAATATTTTTAGTTACAACCCCATCATTATTGGCGTCATACCATTCATCCTGAATTCCATTGCCATTTGTATCATACCAAACATAATCTCCTAAAACAGGAAGTTTTGATTTTCCATATTCGAAATTATGTACCTGAAATTTACAATCTTCAAGAGTAGTGAAAAATAAACTGGAATCTACAGGATATAATTGATAAGCACTATTTAGATTAGCGTCTTGAACCTGAACTAAATAACTTCCGGCAACCATACCTGAGAAACTATACATTCCATCTGCTCCTGTTAAACGAAACAATATTGGTCCGGGAGTTGTTCCTTGTGGAAGCAATGTTATTGGTACGTTGGCAATAGGTGCATTGGTATCTACATTTATTACCTGTCCAGATATTTTAATAGTATAACTAGGTTGAGTTATAGTTACTGTAGCTGTAGCAGTACAAGTTTGATTTCCGCTGTTTACAGAAGATGTTGCTGTAAGTGTGTAGGTTCCGGCTGGTAAATTAGTGTTCCCTACAACTTCATTATTTGCATTTGTAATAACAACAGTTGATCCAGGACTATTAGTCACTAAAATTGAACCATCACTTTTTCCAAAACAACTTACATTTGAAGCGACACCAGATACAGAAACTTTATTTTCTACAGTGAAAGTTTGTACTAATTCGGTTTTATTACCGGCGCAATCTGTTAAAGTATATGTTCTGGTTAAGATGTAAGCATTTCCTTCGCAACCACTTCCTTCATTATTAGAGTCGCTTACTGTAATATTTATATTTGTGCTGCAATTATCAGCCGCATCTTTAATATCAGTTGGGCTTCCTGACGGAATATCAGCGATACTTTGCAAATTAGCAACATCTGCAGGAGCTGTTCCTGTTGGAGCTGTTTTATCTTCTACTTTTATAATTTGTGTATATGAAGCTTGGTTTCCACCACAATCACTTGTTGTCCATTTACGGGTCAAAGTATAATTGGTGCTACAACCATTTTGAATATTGCTTTTGATTTCAGAAAATACGATTGGTAAATCTCCATTACAGTTATCAGAAACTTCTACTGTAGCGGGTTCCGGAACTGCATCACATGAAACTGTCATATTTTGTGGAAGATCGCCAGTAAATACTGGAGCAGTAGTATCTTCGATAGTTATTATCTGAGTAAAGATGTTGGAAGTATTTCCACAATCGTCTTTTACAGTCCATGTATTAGTGTAAGTTCCGACATTTGAACAGGTTTGAGAAGCTACGAACTGACCGCTTACTTTTACAATATTTGAAACATTAGAATCACATAAATCCGTAGCACTTGGAAATAAGGCTTGCGCCGATGCCAAAGCTTGTGTATTACTGCATTCTATTGTTCTATTTAAGGAAGCTGTTTGCGTAGTCCATGTTGGAGCAGTAGTATCTTCAATGGTGATTACCTGAATGAAAGTACTCGTAGTATTTCCACAATCATCTTTTGCTATCCAGCTATTAGTATAAGTACCTGAATTGGCACATGATTGTGAAGGAACAAATACACCGCTAGTTTTAGTATAAGTAACTACCGTGCAATTTGCACTTGCAACAGGTGCCTGATTTTGAGCAGCATTTAAACCTACAGTATCGCTACATTGTAAAGTAACATTTAAAGTTCCAGCTACTGTAATCCAATTTGGAGCAGCACTATCCTGAATTGTAATTACTTGTGTAAATGTTGTTGAAGTATTTCCACAAACATCTTTAGCGATCCATGTATTGGTATAAGTTCCGGTACTTCCACAAGCTCCTCTTTGTAATTGACCACTTGTTTTGGTATAGGTCACTGTTCCGGCGCAATTATCGGTAGCCACGGGTGCCTGACTTTGTGCGGTAGTTAATCCTTGTGTATCGCTGCATTGCAAGGTTACATTCAGTGCAGTACCTGCATTGTTCCATGTTGGAGTAGTATTATCTTCAATGGTAATTGTTTGCGTGAAAATTGTGGAAGTATTGTTACAAACGTCTTTGGCAATCCAGGTATTGGTATAAGTTCCTGCATTGGCACAAGACTGAGAAGCCACAAACAAACCGCTTGTTTTGGTATAGGTTACTGTTCCGGCGCAATTATCAGTAGCCACGGGTGCCTGATTTTGGGCAGCTGTTAATCCTTGCGCGTCACTGCATTGTAAAGTAACGTCCAGGGCAGTAGCTGCTGTTATCCATGTTGGAGCAGTATTATCTTCAATGGTAATTGTTTGTGTGAAAATTGTGGAAGTATTGTTGCAAACATCTTTGGCAATCCAGGTATTGGTATAGGTT